>CAZTTG010000119.1:0-15921 GCA_964615935.1 uncultured Planctomycetaceae bacterium
CCCCCCCCCCCCCCCCCCCCCCCCCCCCCCCCCCCCCCCCCCCCCCCCCGGCACCCCCCCCCGGCGCCCGCCACCCCGTCCCGGAGCTCGTGCCATGAGCCGCCCCTTCGCGATCCCCGCCCTCCTCCTGCTCCCCTGCCTGCTGCTGGCCGCCTGCGCCTCGAGGGAGGGCTCGGCGCGGCCCGAGGCCCCGCCCGAGGCGCAGCCCGAGCTCCACGCCGGACCGCCGGTCTACGACCCGCGCACCTTCTTCGAGACCACGTCCATCTCGGGCGGCTCCTTCTCGCACGACGGCTCGAGGATCGTCTACACCAGCGACGCGAGCGGCGTGCCCAACGTCTTCAACCAGCCGGCCGAGGGGGGAGAGGCGGTGCAGCTCACGCACTCGGACTCCATTCCCCACATGGCGGTGAGCTGCTATCCCCACGACGAGCGGGTGCTGGTCACGGCCGACGGGGGCGGCGACGAGCGGCACCACCTGTACGTGTTCGGCCGCGACGGCGAGCTCACCGATCTGACCCCCGGCGAGGGCCTCAAGGCCCGCTTCCTGGGCTGGTCGCGGAGCGGCTGGTGCTTCTTCGCGGCCACCAACGAGCGCGATCCGCGCCACTTCGACGTGTACCAGCACGGCGCCGCGCCCGAGGGCCGTCTGCGGCGGATGCTCTTCGAGAACACCGAGGGCTACCAGATCGGCGGCGTCAGCGACGACGGCCGCTTCGTGGCGCTGAAGCGCTCCCACACCAACGCCGACGACGACCTCTACGTGTGGGACGCCTCCCGGCCCGAGGAGGCGCCCGCGCGGGTCACGCCCCACGAGCCGCCGGCGAGCTTCGGGGGAGTGCGCTTCCGACCGGGGACGGCCGAGATGTACTACCTGTCCACCGAGGGCTCGGAGTTCAACCGCCTGTGGGCCCTGGACCTGGAGAGCGGCGAGCACCGGCTGGTGGAGGAGGCGCCCTGGGACTTCCTGCTGGTGCGCTTCTCCTGGGACGGGCGCTTCCGGGTGAGCGCGGTCAACGAGGACGCCCACACGCGGGTGTCGATGGTGGACCTGGGGAGCGGCTGGGAGGTGGCGCTGCCGGACTTCGGCGAGGCCGATCTCCGGCGGGTGGGCTTCTCCCGCGACGGGAGGCGCCTGGCCCTCACCGCGGGCGGGGACACCTCTCCATCCGATCTCTACGTCATGCCCGCGGGGGGCGGCGAGCCCACGCGGATCACCCGCTCGCTGAACCCGGCGGTGGACGCGGCCGAGCTGGTCTCCTCGGAGGTGGTGCGCTATCCGAGCTTCGACGGGATGGAGATCCCGGCCCTGCTGTACCGGCCCCGCCGGGCGTCGGCCGCCCGTCCGGTCCCGGCCGTGGTGTGGGTCCACGGGGGTCCCGGGGGGCAGGCGCGGGTGGGCTACCGGCCCGACCTCCAGCTCCTCGTGAACCACGGCTTCGCGGTCCTGGCGGTCAACAACCGCGGCAGCAGCGGCTACGGCAGCACCTTCTATCACGCCGACGACCGGCGGCACGGCGAGGCGGACCTGGCGGACTGCGTCTTCGGCCGCCGATACCTGGAGGGCCTGGACTGGATCCGCGCCGACCGGGTGGCGATCATGGGGGGCAGCTACGGCGGATACATGGTGGCCGCGGCCCTGGCGTTCCAGCCCCAGGCCTTCGACTGCGGGGTCGATCTCTTCGGGCCCACCAACTGGCTGCGCACCCTGCGGGCGATCCCGGAGTGGTGGGCCAGCCACCGGGAGTCGCTCTACGCCGAGCTCGGCGATCCCGCGGTGGAGGCCGCGCGCCTGCACGCGATCTCGCCGCTCTTCCACGCGGGCAACATCGAGAGGCCCCTCCTGGTGATCCAGGGCGCGACCGATCCGCGGGTGCTGCAGCGGGAGAGCGACGAGCTGGTGGAGGCGGCGCGCGACGCCGGGGTGGAGGTCGAGTACCTCGTGTTCCCCGACGAGGGCCACGGCTTCCGCAAGCGCGAGAACCGCATCCGGGCGGCCGAGGTCTACCTGCGCTTCCTGGACCGGTATCTGAAGAGCCCCCGGCAATAGAAGCCTGGGTTCTCCGCGCGTCGAGCCTCGGAGGTCTTGAGAACGGTGCGGCGCACGCCGGTGCAGAGCTCCGTCGGCGCCGTGCCGCCGCCATCGAGGGACTGCACAGGGGCCTTCTCCTTCGACTTCAACGCCTGGATCGCGAGCGGCGCGGACCCGGCCCTGGTGGCCGGCCAGGAGGTGTGGGCCCAGTACTGGAGCCGGGATCCGGGCTTCCCGCCTCCTGACGGCAGCAACCTGACCGACGCACTGACCTTCGCCGTCGGGCCGTGAGCGGGGTTCCGGCCGCGGTCCTGTGGCCGGGACGTCTGGATCTGGGAGGTGGTCCAGTGGACCGGGCCTTGCTCCGCTGAGTGTCTGGTATCATGGGAGCTCATCGCAGGAGTCACACCGGGGAACCCTGCTGCCGAGGCTCAGGCCCATGAATCGGAACTCGACCCCCGCACTGGGCGACCGCCAGATACGCGTCCGAGACGACCGGCCCGACCCCGAGCCTGCACCCAGACTCCGTTCCGGCTCGCGCCCGGCAGTCGAATTCGAGGCCGGAAGGGGGACCATGGCATGGAGAGCACTCGTCGCGGTGGCAGGGGCCGCGGTCTGTACGCTTGCGGGAAACACGGGCCTTTTCGCCGCGCCGTCGCAGTGCAGCTCGGGGACCACAGAGCGGGTCAGCGTCAGCTCGAGCGGGGTGCAGGGGAATGGTACGTCGTTCAACGGGTCCATCTCTGCAAGCGGGCGCTATGCGGCCTTCACCAGCGAGGCATCCAACCTCGTGCAGGGCGATACGAATTACAGGGCCGACGTCTTCGTGCACGACCGGGTGAGCAAGCAGACCCAGCGTGTGAGCATCAGCTCCACCGGTGAGCAGGGCAACTACGACTCCACGGGGGCTTGGATCACTCCGAACGGACGTTTCGTGGGCTTCGGCAGTCGAGCCACGAACCTGGTTCCGGGAGACACGAACTGGGCGACGGACGACTTCGTCCACGATCGCCAGACCGGGATCACCGAGCGGGTGAGCGTGGGCTGCGGGGGCGTCGAGGCCAACGGCAAATCCGGCAAGATGTCCATCTGTGCGCACGGCCGCATCGTGGCCTTCGAGAGCTACGCGACGAACCTCGTGCCCAGGGATGCGAACGGGTACTGGGATATCTTCGTGCACGACCGCGAGAGTGGGGAGACGAGGCGGGTGAGCGTGAGCTCGGGGGGGGATGAGGCGAACGGGCATTGCGGCGATCCGGTCATCTCCGCGGATGGGCGTTGCGTGGCCTTCCACAGCCAAGCCTCGAATCTCGTGTCCGGGGACACAAATGGCCACTGGGACGTCTTCGTTCATGACCGACAGATCCGCGAAACCACCAGGGTGAGCGTGGATTCCGGCGGGTTGCAGGGCAACGGCGTTTCGAGTTATCCGTCCATTTCCGCCGACGGACGCTACGTGGCCTTCGAGAGTTCTGCACGCAACCTGGTCCCAGGCGATACGAACAACAAACTAGATTCGTTCGTGCATGATCGACTGACAAGGGAGACGACACGCGTCAGCGTCAGCTCCACGGGCGTCCAGGGAAACAGCAACTCGAGGTATGCATCCATCTCGGCAGACGGCCGACGGGTGGCCTTCGAGAGCGGTGCCAGCAACTTGGTCGTCGGGGACACGAACGGTGCAGTGGACATCTTCGTCCACGACCGCCAGACCGGGGAGACCTGGCGGGCGAGCGTCAGCTCGGCCGGCGTCCAGGGGAACTCCGTCTCCAACCGCTCGGCCATCTCGGCGGATGGGCGATGCGTCTCCTTCGCCAGCTACGCCGACAACCTCGTCCCCGGGGACACCAACTGGAAGAACGACGTCTTCGTGCGCGACTGCGGCCCGCCGTCCGTGCCACTGGTCTACTGCATCGCCAAGACGAACTCGCTGGGCTGCACCAGCGCGATCGGGTTCTCGGGCACGCCCAGCGCGACGGCTGGGAGCGGTTTCGACGTCGGCGCGACCAACGTCTTCAGCCACAAGATCGGCCTGCTCTTCTACGGCCTGCGGGGATCTGCCCTGGTCCCCTTCCAGGGCGGCTGGCTCTGCGTCCGGCCACCGCTCCGGCGCACTCCGGCCCAGAGCTCCGGCGGCGCCCTGCCGCCGCCATCGAGGGATTGCACGGGGACTTTCTCCTTCGACTTCAACGCCTGGATCGCGACCGGCGCGGACCCGGCCCTGGTGGCCGGCCAGGATGTGTGGGCCCAGTACTGGAGCCGGGATCCGGGTTTCCCGCCCCCTGACGGCAGCAACCTGACCGACGCCCTGGCCTTCGCGATTCAGCCGTGAAAGGGACTGGGGCCGCCGCGGGGATCCCACGGCGGCCGAGATCCACGCCTGGCTCGTCATTCCCAGGGTCGGGCTTCACCAGGGCTTCACCAGGGCGAATGCCTCGTGGTTCTTCACTACCAGGATCCGCGTGTCGTCGCCCGGATTCTGGCCGAACTCGTAGCTGCGACAATCCTGCAGGTCCTTCGGATAGTCGCTCCTCCAGTACCCGGTGAAGGACAGCGTGTTCGCCGTTCCGCCCGGCCATTGGAGCTGGATCATCTCCGGGCCGGCGGCGAAGTGCACGTAGCCGGCTCCGGAGGCCGGATCCGTGACCAGGAATCGACCGTTGAACACCTTGGGGAGAGCGATCGGGAAGACCGAGGGGAAACCGAGGTCGCCGTGGAGGTAGGCCTGCTTGGGTCTCTCGTCTACGTAGCCGGTGGCCTCGTTCCACTCGTAGATGCGGACGTGGCGGTAGGACTTGTGTCCAGTCGGGGCGTTGACGTAGGCGAACAGCTTACCCTTGCTCTGGGCGATTCCGCCGACGCCCCTCTTCTTGCCGTCCATGGTCTGCACGAACACCACCTGTGGTGCGAGAATGTCCTGCGGCGGAGTGGCCGTCAGGCCCCTGAGATCGACGACGAAGAAGCCCTGCGGGAAGGCGCAGAAGGCGAACTCCCTGGAGGCGGACAGGACCAGCCTGTCGACGAACTTGGAGTCGGCCTCCGATCCATCGATGATGGGGGTCATGGCGGTGGATTCGTGAGTCCACACACCCAGCGGGTCATCCCACCGATACGCCAGCACCGCGTGCTGCCTCTGATACTGTGCGGTAACGCTCGCGTTGGTGAGATTCGTGAGAACGAAGTACTCCGAACCGAGATCGAGGAACACGACGTCGTTTCCGTAGTAGCCACCCGGATGGGGCAAGTAGAAGTCCGACCACCCCATGTTCCGAAGGTCCACCTCATTGGGCACGAAGGGGAGTGGCTCCAGCGGGTTCCCAGTAATGTGGTCGATCTCGAACTCCATGAAGTCGCCCTTGTTCGAGGCGGTGTACAGCCGGTACGGCTCAGGCTCCAGCGGCATATACCCGATCTCGATATGCTCCGTGTGCTCCACGTTCCCGCTGCCCAGCGGGTACTCGGCCGGCATGTACGAATCGGGGACCGCCTGGAAGACGTACGGGGGATCGACGGTGCCGCTGTAGCGCACCACTCCCCCGAAGGTCGGCAGGTAGACGTCGCACGGCGGGATGGCCACCGCCCCATCGCAGGACGAGATGCCGAAATACTCGTCGATGAGCTGGACCGGATGATCGTTGGTGCTGACGTCCATCACCTTGCAGACGTGATCGGTCCTGTTCTCCACCGCGGTCCACACGCTGGGCACCCAGGGCGGGTCGGTGGGCGGATCGTCGGGCAGCAGGACGTGGATCAGGTCTCGCTCACAGGCCTCTCCGTAGAACTCGTTCTCGGTCCACGAGAAGGGGGGATCGTTCACGTCGCAGACGTAGAAGGCCTCCCTGGTGACGGCGAAGAACCTGTCCCCCGGCTCCGTCGGCACGAGCGGATCGACCAGGACGTTGCGGATGTGCTCCTCCTCGTCCGGATCGACGCCGATCTGCTGGCTCGCGCCGACCCCAGCCGTGAACGCGTTCGTCACGTTCACCTGCTGGACCTGCATCTTCTTCCCGCAGGCCACGTACATGTACCGGCTGCCCGCAGCGATCGCAAAGACGTCCAGGCCGAGAGCCGTATGGTTGTCCAGCTTCTCGTCCGTCGGGTCCTGCTCCGGAGGGTCCGGGATGGGGTTAAAGTAGGCGTAGCTGCAGCCGGGCCCAGGCACGACGTCGAAGGTGGGCGAGTCGAACTGCCCACCCTTGTTCAGGTCGCAGAGCATCACCAGGGCCCTCGATCGATCCTCGGCCTCCGTGCCGAACCCCTGCATCTTGGACAGGACGTAGGCCATGAGCCTGCCGTCCAGGTCTTCCTGGATGCGGAGGCGGTTCAACTCGTGCACCTCCAGAGCGTTGATCGGGTCGCCGGGAACGGTCGAGGTGAACCACCCGCCCTCTTGCTCCCGGAACAGCTCAATGGCCGAGGAGTGGTACTCAAGTGCCGCCGGATTGAGGCTGGTATCGGAGCGTATTGCGATGATCCTCTTGGTCGTCAGCAGGAATACCCAGTCGATCGATCCGGGCCCGCCATGCCAGACCTTCAGGTCCACTGGATCCTCCCAGGACTGCAGGTGGTGCTCCATGAGGCAGGGGTCGGGTGGGGGCGGGCAGGTATGCATGCACGCCAGCTCCAGATAGCACTCCTGCAGGGGACTTCCGGGGCCGTTCGGGGTGGCGTAGGTCTCGCGGTAGAGGGCGCTCTCGGTGAGGGTCCAGATCTGCTGCCGGTCCTCGTCGACCTCGATGGCGAGGATCTGCTCGTTGCTCCCAGGATTCACATCGTCGAAGACCCGGTCCTCGGAGAACATTCGCTGCCGGTCGGCGGCGCGGATGCCCGCGCGCACGCGGCCCTGGGCCAGCCAGATCCGAGCGGCATACGGGTCCGCGCTCGCGTCCGACTGGCCAGCGATGTCCTGGACCATGCCCTCCTGGACCTCGGCCAGGGTCGTCAGGGGCACCGCCTGCGCGGTCGCGCTGTGCCCCAGGAAGGCGGCCGCGAGCAGGCCGGCCGCCAGGATGGAGATCCGCCCGCACAGATGCGGCGGGCGGACCCTCCCCGTCTCGAGTCGCTTCATCGCTCCTCCTCCTCACCGGGCTGCCCCGGCCGGCGCCGAGGGGCGCGCAGCGGCAGCCCAGCGTTCTCCCGGTTCCCTCGAGACCCTCCCCGGCATCCGGAGCGCGCCCGCGAGCCAGGCGAGCGCCGATCGCCCCCGGGACGACGATCGGGAGCCGCAAGGTAGCTCCCCCCCCCCCCCCCCCCCCGCCGCCCCGGCCCCGGCGGGGGGGGGGGGGGGGGGGGGGGGGGGGCGGTGCGCCCCCGGTGGTCGTTCCGGTGCCGCCCGGGCCGGGCCCCCCCCCCCCCCCCCTGCAAGGCCGATCCGGCCTTGGGGCGGTCAGTCCGTGCGCGGCTCGGCAGCTCGTCCCACGCGCGGGACGCATCCCCGCCTACCCGCCCCGACCGGGACGCCGGCGCATGGGTACCCTGCGGCCCGAGCGCGGGCCCACCTCCTCGTAGGCCGGCGGGGCGAAGGGCTCGGGAGGGAGGTCGCGAGGGCAGTCTCCAGCCCGTCGCACCCCTGCTCGCGCCGGACGCGGGGGCGAGGCCGTTGTCCAGGACCCGGGCGGCGCGGCAAGCGGCGCCAGCCACGTCAGGAGGTAGTCGTGCGACACGACGTGGGAGACCGCGCCCAGCGGGTGCTTTGCGAGCGCTGAGCAGTCGGCGTTCACGTCGGCGAGCCCGTGTCCGGGCCACGGCTTCCTGGCGCTCCAGTCCTCGGCCCCCGAGGGGATGCCGTCCACCGCCGCCTCCGCGCGGGCAAGGGCCCCGTCATGGTGACTGCTCTCCTGAGGGAGGCTGCCTCATGCAGGCCTCTGTTCGAGAAGAGTTCGAGCGGGCCGAAGCGAGGAAGGCGTCCGCGCGAATTCCCGGAAACCGGCGTGGGGCCTGGAGTGCAGGTGCGGCACGCGGACGGACCGTCCGGCCGGTTCAAGTCCGCGGCTGGCCTGGAGTTCCGAGCCCCGCGCTCCCGCGATCGAGCGGGAGCGGCTCGGACCGCGTCGACACTCCGAAGAGTTTCGGGGATCATGGGCAACATATCTCCGATCCGGGGCGTATGCCGCGGGTCCTCGTTCTCTTCTCCGCGCGCGACAAGCGGCCGGACGCAGCCCGATTGGCCAGCCATGGGTGCACCGCTCCTCTCCGTCCTCGCCCTCGTCCTCGCCCTGCCCGGTCCGCTCCGGGACGAGGGCGACGACCAGTACCACTACATCGTCGGCCTGTGCGAGCGGGGCCTGCACGAGCGGGCGGTCCGGGAGGCGGACGCCTTCCTCGAGAGCTTTCCGCGCCACGCCCGGCGCGACTCGTGCCGGTACCGCCTGGCCACCTCCCTTTTCGAGCTGGATCGGCGGGAGGAGGCCCGGCAGCACCTCGCCCGCCTGTCCCGGCTCTCCGGCTTCGAGTTCGCCCCCGAGGTGTGGTTCCGCCTGGGACAGTGCGAGCTGGAGCGCGGGGCCTTCGACGCCGCATCCCAGGCCCTGCAGCGCGCCCGCGCGAGCGACCGCGAGTACCTGCGCGTCCCGGCCGAGTTCCTGCTGGGCGAGGCGGACTTCCGACGCGAGCGCTTCGGCCCGGCGGGCGAGCACTACGCGGCCGTGCTGCGCGCCGAGGATCCGGCCGCGGCCGAGTACGCCCGCGACGCGGGCTACGGCCTCTGCTGGTGCTCCTTCCGGCTGGGGCAGCTCGACTCCGCCGTCGAGCGCATCGAGGCCTTCCTGGAGCGCTGGCCCGCCGATCCCCTGGCCGGGGAGCTGCGCCTGCTGCTCGGCGAGGCGCACCTGGAGTCGGGCCGGCCCGAGCCGGCCCTGGCCGAGTACCGGCGCGTGGAGGAGGGGCCCCACCGACCGGCCGCCCTGCGCGGAGCCCCCTGCGCCCCGCCGCCTGGCTGGCCCTGGGCGAGGCGCTGCTCGCCCAGAACCGCTTCTCCGACTCCGAGGGCGCCTTCCTCGAGGCGGCGCGCGAGGGGGAGGACGCGGGCACGAGGGCGGAGCAGAGCGCGCGCCGCTCCCGCGTGCTCTCGCGCATCGGCTGGTGCCGCTTCCTCGCGGGGGACCACGCCGGGGCGGCCGAGCACTTCGGCGTCCTGACGCGCGAGCACCCTCGGGCCGAGGAGGCCGACGAGGCCCTGTACATGGAGGGGCGCTCCCTCGAGGCGGCCGGCGAGGCGAAGAAGGCGCGCCGCGCCTGGCAGCGCTACCTCGAGCGCTTCCCCGACGGCGATCACCGCGCGCAGGTGCGGCTCGGGCTGGCGCGCACCGACGCGACTCCCGGAGGGACGAAGCACCTCGAGGACCTCCTGGAGGAGGACTCGAGGAGCGATCTCCGTCCCCAGGGCCTCCACGAGCTGGCCGAGCGCCTGGCCGCGGTCGGCGACATCGGGGGCGCCGAGAAGCGTTACCGCGAGCTGATCCAGCGCCACCCCGACAGCGACCGGGTTCCCGCCGCGCGCTACGGCCTGGCCTGGTGTCTCTTCGACACCGATCGCTTCGCCGAGGCGTCGGGTGAGCTCGCCCAGGTGCTGGCCCGACCCGAGATCCCCCCCGAGCTGCGCCTGTCCTCCCTCGAGCTCGCCATCTGGTCCGAGCGCTCCGCGGGTCGTCCGCGCGCGGCCCTCACGGCCTTCGAGGACCTCGTGGGCCTGTGCCGCGAGGAGGAGCGGCTGTACGCCGCCGCCCGCCAGACGGCCCTGGCCTTCGCCGAGGGCGGTCAGGGCGGGGTGGCCGACTCCCTCTTCGAGCAGGTGCGCCCTGCCCGACGCGATGGAGGCGGCCTTCTTCGTCGGCGAGGCGCGCTTCGAGGCCGGGCAGGACCGCGCGGCGGCCGGGCTCTACGCCCTGGCCGCGGGCGAGGCCAGCCCGGTGCGGGCGCAGGCCCTCTACAAGCGCGGCTTCGCGCTGCTGCGCTCGAAGGACCCCGAGGAGGCCGCCGCGGCCTTCGCCGCGCTCGTGGCAGGCTGCGAGGAGAGCCCGCTCTTCGGCGAGAGCCTCTTCCTCCTGGGCGAGGCGCGCTACCGCCTCTCGGACTTCGAGGGAGCGGCCGCGCCCCTGCGGCGCCTGCGCCGCGAGGTGCCCGAGCACGAGGCGATGCCCAAGGCCCTCTTCCGGCTGGGCCTGGCCGAGGGCCGGCTGGAGCGCTGGCGGCCGGCCCAGGACGCCCTGGCCGAGCTGGCCCGGCGCTTCCCCGACTTCGAGAACCTGGCCGAGGCCGAGCTGTGGCGCGGCCGCTCGCTGCGCGCGCTGGGCAACCGGCGCGCCGCGCGGGCTGCCCTGGAGCGCACCATCGCGGCCGACCGCGGGGAGCTCGCCGCGCAGGCGCGGCTGGAGCTGGGCGGGGTCCTCCTCGACGAGGGCCAGGTGGACGCGGCCCTCTCGGAGTACCTCAAGGTGGCGGTGCTCTACGCCCATCCCCCGTCCGTGGCGCAGGCCCTGTGGATGGCCGGCCAGTGCCTGGAGCGGCAGGGCGATCCGAAGGGCGTGCGGGACCGCTACGCCGAGCTGCTCGAGCGGTACTCCGAGTCGCCGGAGGCGAAGGCGGCCGCGCGCCGCCTGAAGGAGCTCGACTCGCACTAGCACACGTCCGCGGCCTTCGCCGCGGACGGAAGGACACTCGAGGAGCGGCCCGGGACGCACCCGGGCCGAGGAGCCCCCTCGGGAGGAGGCCATGCCGAACGCGCCCGCACAGCTCGCCGAGCCCACGATGACGAACGTCAGCCTGGACTCGCTCTACGACATGGTGGTCTCCGGCGGACCGGTCATGGTCCCCATCGCCCTCTGCTCGGTGGTCGCCCTGGCCTACATGGTCGAGCGCTGGGTGCGGCTGACCTCGCGGAGCCTGGGCTCGCGGCGCTTCGGCGGCGAGGTCATCCGCGCGGTGCAGGAGGGCGGGGTCGAGCGCGGCCTGAAGGTCTGCCAGGGCCGGCGCTCCTCCCTCTCGCGCGTGCTGGGCACCGGCCTCAGGCGCTGGGGCCGCTCGTGGCTGGAGGTCGAGAAGGCGGTGGAGGACGCCGGCACCCGCGAGGTCCGGTTGCTCTCGGCCAACCTCAGGCCCCTGTCGGTGGTGGCCATGCTGGCGCCCCTCCTGGGGCTTTTGGGCACCGTGTGGGGGATGATCGAGGCCTTCTCCAACATCGCGCTCAAGGACGGGCTGGGCCGGCCGGAGCTCCTGGCCTCGGGCATCTCCCAGGCGCTGATCACCACGGCCGCGGGCCTGGCCATCGCCATCCCCACCCAGGCCGCCTGGTTCTACTTCAAGGCCCGGGTGGACCGCTTCGTGCGGCTGGCCGAGGAGCAGTACGCGCTGCTGGCCGAGTCGCTGCTCGCGCGGGAGAGGTCGGCCTCGTGAGGATCCGCGACGAGGCCGCGGCCGAGGAGCTGCAGATCAACCTGACACCGCTGATCGACGTGGTCTTCATGCTGCTCATCTTCTTCATGGTGGCCACCACCTTCCTGGACCCCGAGCGGGAGATGGACGTCGAGCTCCCCCAGGCCGAGACCGGCGCCGGGCTGGAGGCCGACCCGCTGGAGATCGTGATCAACGTCGCGGCCGACGGCCGGGTGGTCATGGGGGGCGAGGAGCTCGACCGCGACGCGCTCCGGGCGAAGCTCGAGCGGGCCGCCAGCCGCAACCCGGACACCCCGGTCACCATCCGAGGCGACGGCCGCGCCCAGCACCAGCACGTGGTGGGGGTGATGGACGTGTGCGGCCTCGCCGGGCTCGTCAACCTGTCGGTGGGGACCATCGACGCGCGTTGAGAAGGCAGTCGTGAAGGCCCACCTCGGCAAGAACGCGGTCATCGTCCTGGCGCTCCTCGCCGCGGGCTTCATCGCGGCGTGGATCCGCTACGCGCCGCACCTCTCGCGCGAGTCCGCCTGGACCGACGGGGTGCGCACCTATGGATCGAGCGCGGCCGAGGAGATCCGCTACGCGGTGTGGGACCTGCCCGAGGCCCTCTCCGAGGTGGTCAACACGGACGCGCCCGAGTGCCGGCCGGGCCTCTCCCCCGACGGGCGCCTGCTGGTCTTCGCGGTGGGGGAGCTGGGGCTGGGCGCCGACCTGTGGGTGGCCGACTGGATCGACGGCGAGCCGGTGGACGCGCGGCCGCTGGAGGGCGTCAACACGCCGGCCGACGAGTGGGCCCCGGCCTTCGGCGCCGGCCACCTCTACCTGGCCTCCAGCCGCCGCGGGGGCGAGGGGGGCCTGGACCTGTACCGCGCGCCCTACCGCGACGGTCTCTTCGGCGAGGTGGAGAGCCTGGGAGCGGCGCTCAACACCTCGAGCCACGAGTCCGATCCCGCGCCCGTGCCGGGCACGCGCGAGCTAGCCTTCGCCTCGGACCGCGCGCGCGGGAGGCTGCGCGACTGGAACCTGTACCTGGCGGCGCCCCCGGACGAGCGCGCGGCCCCCGGCGCTCCCGAGCCCGCTCCGGCCTTCGCGGTCACCGCCCTCGACGAGCTGAACAGCGGCTTCCACGAGCGCGACCCGGCGTTCACCGCCGACGGCCTGGCCGTGGTCTTCGCCTCGAACCGCGACGGCACCCTGGGCGGCTTCGACCTCTTCCGCTCGGTGCGCCGGGACGGGGCCTGGCTCCCGGCCGAGGCCCTGCGCGGGGTCAACTCGGTGGACTCCGAGCGGGGGCCGCACCCCTCTCGCGACGGCTTCTCGCTGCTCTTCGCGGTGGAGGACGCGCAGGGCGGCTCGGACCTCTTCCGCGCGCGCTCCCTGGAGCTCCTGCGCATCCCCGGGCCCCCGGTCGGATGGCAGGACCTGCTCATCCTCGCGGCCCTGCTGGCCCTGGCCCTGCTCGCCTGGCTGGCCAAGCGCTGGGAGCGGCTCGAGGTCCTGTACAAGTGCTTCCTGATCTCGCTCGTCGCGCACCTGGCGCTCCTGTGGTGGTTCCGGGAGGTCTATCCCGAGAGCCGCGCCTTCGCGGGAGGGGGCGAGTCGCAGCTCTTCAAGGTGCGCCTGGCCTCCTCGGGCTCCGAGGCCGCGGCCGCCGGTCGGGTGGAGCGCGGCGGAGAGGTGGAGGTGGAGCGCTCCAGCGAGGAGGTCGGCGCGAACCCCGAGCGCGCCGCCGACCTGGTCCCGGCCGAGCTGCCGGGCGCGGCCCCGACCCGCGGCCTCGCGCGCGGCCGGGCACCGGCGCGCGACGCGCCCGAGCGGCTCCTGAGCGAGGCGGCGCGAGCCCAGCCGCGCTCGAGCGCCGAGGCGCGGCGCGAGCTGCCGGTGGACGAGCCCGGCTTCGAGCCCCTCGCGGGATCGGCTCCCGGCCTGGCCGTGGACGTCGGTGCCGTGGAGATCGCGCGCGCGACCCCGGTCGAGTCGAGTCCCGAGCGCGGGTCCGGCGGCGGCGCGCAGGCGCCGGCCGCGAGGACCTCGGTCCAGCCGGGCGAGCGGGCCGCCCATCGGCCCGAGGCGCCTCCCGGCGGAGCCGTCGCCGGCCTGCGTCCGGAGCGCGCGTCCGAGGAAGCGCTCCCCTCCCCGCGGCTCTCCGGCCCGCGGGAGTCGGTCGAGCGCCTCGAGGGGCGCGCGAGCGAGCTGGAGCTCTCGGTCGCGGCTGCCGCGGCGACCGGCGATCCGGCCTCGCGCCGCGAGGGCGGCGCGCTGCCGCGCCGCGCGGCATCGGAGCCGAGCGCGCCGCGGGACGGCCCCCGCTCCCTGGACGCGAGCGAGCTCCTGGCGGGCGCGGCGCCCGAGCGGGGCCGCGAGGCGCCCGAGCGCGGCGCGGAGGAGGTTCCCGTTCCCCGCGCGGAGTCCGAGCTCCCGCGGGTGGCGATGGCGGACGTCGGAGGCGCGGACCGACCGCGACCCCACCCGCCGGAGAACGGCGGGTCCACCGAGGGCTGGCTGGGCCCGGCCGCGTCGGTCGCCACGCCCGAGCGCGCGCACGGGATCGAGGCGCGACCCTCGCGCGCGGCGGACTCGTCGAGGCCCGACCAGGGCCCCCGCCGTCCGCGCTTCGAGGAGCTGGCCCGCGCCGCCTCTCCCTCGCCCGAGGCCCCGGTGGCGCCGCGCGCCGACGCCGGCCTCGCGCCTCGCGCGACCGAGCTGCCCGAGGTGAGCCTCGCCCATCGCGAGGCGCGGGAGGCCGACCCCGCGAGCGCCCCGCCGGATCCCGGTCCGCCCGCCGACATCCTGGACGACCCGGTGGCCTTCGCCAGGGAGCGCCCGCGCTCGAGCGGCGGCGCGGTCGAGGATCTCGGCCCGACCCGCTGGTCGATCCCCTTCGAGCGGCCCGATGCCCGTCCGGAGCACCGTCCCCTGCGCGCCGAGCGGCCGCCCGAGGAGCTCCTCACCCCGGTGGCCTCGCGCCTCGACCACACGCCCTACCGCTCGCGCTTCGGCGAGCGCAAGCGCGTGGCCCTGGAAATGCACGGCGGCAGCCAGGAGACCGAGCTCGCGGTGGCCGAGGGCCTGGCCTACCTCGCGCGCCGTCAGGACCCGGAGGGCTACTGGGGGGACCCGGAGTTCTACCACTCGAAGTACGGCTACACGCTGGTGGGCAAGACCGCCCTCTCGCTCTTGGCCTTCCTGGGCGCGGGGCACACGCCGGTCTCGGGGACCGAGCACTCGGAGGTCGCCGATCGGGCGGTGGGCTTCCTGCTCGCCGTGCAGGACGAGGCGAGCGGTCACTTCGGCTACACGACCTCCTACAGCCACGGCATCGCGACCTACGCCCTGGCCGAGTGCTTCGCCCTGACCGGCGAGGATCGCCTGCGCGCTCCGGTGGAGCGCGGGCTCCGCCAGATCCTCGATCACCAGGTCCCGCGCCGCCGCAACGACCCGCGCTCGGGCGGCTGGAGCTACTACTACCCCGACGACCGCACCTTCGACGAGTGGCCGCGGGTGTCGATCACCGCCTGGCAGGTCATGGCGCTGGAGTCGGCGCGGCTGGGCGGGATCGCCGTGCCCGAGCGGGCCTTCGAGGACGCGCGCAGCTTCCTCCTGGGCTCCTGGGACGCGCGCCGGGGCTTCACCCGCTACAGCCACGATCCCTCGCGCCTGCGCTCGGGCTATCCGACGCTGCCGGCCTCGACCCCGGCGGGGCTCTTCGCCCTGACGCTGCTGGGCGAGGAGGCCAGCGACCCGCGCTTCGAGGGCATGGTGGAGTTCACCATCAGCCGGGTGCCGCGCACCTATCGCATGCAGTCGGAGGACGCCTTCGTCTCGCAGGGCTCGGGCAACCTCTACTTCTGGTACTACGGCAGCCTGGCCCTGATGCGCTGCGGCGGCTCCCCCTGGCGATTGTGGAACGAGGCCATGAAGGAGGTGTTGCTGGATTCCCAGGAGGACAACGGCTCCTGGCGGCCGCGGTCGGTGTATTCGAGGGACTACGCGGGCGACACGAATTCGGATCGGATCTACTCGACGGCCATGTGCGTGCTGATCCTCGAGGTGTACTACCGGTACTTCACGCCGCTGCTCGAGGCGCGGTAGGGGGGAGGGAAGACTCCTCGCGCGCCCGCGGAGCGGGCGCGGCCTCGTTGCAGCCTGCGGATTCAAGGTCCACAATCTGCCGTAGTGGTAGGATGGCCCGAGTCACCACCCCCCCATCCCGGGAGGCAGCGAACCATGCGGAAGATCGCCGTTGTCGTTCTCGCGCTGGCAGTCGGGTGCGCGCTGGTGCTGTGGCTGCGGTCCCTGGCGGGGGGCGTTGATTCGGCGGCCCCTCATCAAGGATGGGACGCACCCTCCGGCGAGGCATACCCGCTGACACCATTGCAGGGCGCGCAGGAGAACGACCCTCTGCCCGATGGGAGTACGACGCCCTCCCGCCTGCCGGCTCGCGTAGGTAGTTGCTGTTTCCCCGGCCGTCCGTAGACCCGCGGCTGGCCGCTATTCTG
>CAZTTG010000120.1:0-15613 GCA_964615935.1 uncultured Planctomycetaceae bacterium
AGCAGGCGCGCCGACGAGGATTCTCCGGCACGCCTGGTCGGTCTGAGGCGAAGCCCCACTAGGGCTAGCGCCGCTCCTCACTCGATCTCGGCCTCGTCCTCCCAGTAGCGCCACTTGGGCAGCCCGGGGGCGGTGGAGAGGTCGTCGGGCTGCAGGGAGAAGGTGTAGGGGAGGGCCGAGAAGAGGGTGCGGTCCCGGTAGTCGACCCGCACCATGCCGGTGGCCACCCAGGCGAGCCGGTCGGCGGATCGCCGCGCGAACAGGAAGCTGGCGTCGGTCTGGAAGGGGCCGTAGCCCACCCGGCCCGATTCCCAGGTGTAGCGGGGGCGCGCGTTCTCGGCCAGGAGGTCGCTGTCGAGGTCGGTCTTGATGCAGACGGTGTGCTGGCGCTCGCCCTCACCGACCGCGATGGCCACGCCGCGCCGCGGCTGGTCCACCTCCAGCAGGCGGATGGAGGAGAGGATCGGCTGCACCTCCTGGCCGCGGTCGTGCGGCACCAGCACCGTGACGAAGGTCTCGACCTCCCCGGCGAGGTGGTGGCTGGCGAGGGTCTGGTAGACGGCGACCTCGTCCTGGTGCTGGCGCACGATGGGGAAGCTCCCCACCTGGCGCATGCCCCCCTGGAGGAAGTCGATCAGGAGGGCGCGGTTTCTCGGGGGCTCGTAGCTGCGGATGGAGTCGACCGCCGTGACGAAGTGCCGGGGCCCCTGCTCCAAGACGTCGGTGGCGTGCCACAGGGTGGCGAGGGTGTAGTAGTCGGTCTCGAGGAACTTCACGACGTCGACGACGATGAAGAGCCCGTCCCGCTTCAGGTAGACCACGATCCGGTCGGTGGCCAGCCCCCCGCTCTCGTCGGTGACGCGGGTCCGGCTCCAGTCCACGTCCTCGGTGGCGAAGAAGTCGATCTTCTCCGAGCGTACCGGGCGATAGGCCCCGGTGTTGCGCAGGAACTCGAAGAGGGGCTGGACGCGCCCGCGCTTGTTCTTCCTCCAGACCAGGCGATTGTGGAAGTAGTCCGCGCGGAAGCGGCCGTATTCCCCCGAGGGGATGGCGTCGCGGTAGCCCGCCTCGCCCAGGAGGACCGAGCCCCCGTCCATCAGGAGGCAGATGGCGTTCTCGTCCGAGTGCCCGTGGTGCATCTTCTCCTCCTCCACCGGGATGGTGTGGCGGAGGAAGTCGCGCGGGACCCGGGCAAAGTCGCCCTCGTCCCGGTAGTTGAGCATCAGGTAGGTGGCCTCGGGGTCCCACCCGTCGCGGAAGACGATCTTCTTGCCCACCAGGTCCTCGAGGACCTCCCGGCTGCGCGCCGGCGGAGCCTCGGCGGCGATCGAGTCGTCGGCCCAGCGGCAGGCGTCGGCCAGCTGCTGGCCGGCGCGGATGCCGACCCCGTCGACGTAGACCTCGAGCATGGCCTCGGCGATCCGCCGGGCGCCCCACTTCAGGTCGCCCCGGCCGTAGCGCGCGGCGCCGCGCTCCAGGCAGGCGACGAAGCCGGCCCAGTTGGAGTTCCAGCGGGCGTCCCCGAACTCCGGCACCATCCCGGCGGGGGAGAGGAGCTGGAGGAAGTAGTCGAAGTAGTAGCGGAAGACCGGGCCCTCGAAGAGGGAGTCATCGCCGATGGCGTCGGAGTAGCGGATCAGGGAGGAGACCCACACCGGGTGGTAGACCTGGGCGTCCTCCTCCTCCCACCGGTTCCAGCTGTCCGCGGCGAGCGCCCGCGAGAGCCGGCGCCAGGTGGCGGCGTTGGGGTGGTCGGGCACTCCCTGCGCCGCCAGCTCCAGGCCCTCGGCTCGCAGCATGGCCCGGTTCATGGGGCCCCACTCGGGGAAGTGGAGCACGAAGTTGGCGCTCTCGGCGATGGACTCCCGGATCCGCTCGCGCTGCTCGGGGGTGACCTCCTCGCTCTCCTGGATGAAGAGCCATGCCTGGCAGTAGAAGGGGAGCACGAAAAAGTCGGGCACCGTGGGGAGGCCCTCGTCGTACTCGGGCCGGGCCTGGCGGAACTCCTCCGGCAGGTACTGCTTGAAGCGGTGCTGGTCGGCCAGCAGGCGGGCGGCCTCGCGCGCGTATTCCTCCTCGCCGGTCAGCTCGTAAAGGGTTCCCCCCAGCCGGGCCAGCCACACCGGCCCCCCGGGCGGGCCGTATCCCCAAACCTCGGATGGCTGGTAGTCCCGGCACCACTCCTCCACCTGGGCGGGCACCGTCTCCAGGCCGCGCTGAAAGGCCGCCTGGGCCAGCTCCAGGTACTCCTGGCGGTCGCTGGATGTCCGGGCCGAGGCCAGGGTGCAGGTCATGAGGAGCAGGGTCGCTGCTTGCAGATGGAGCTTCATGTTTCCCTCGATCGAAGGTCGGCGCCTCAGGATCCGATGGTGGCCAGGAGCCACAGGAGGCCCAGGATCATCCCCACCGCGACCCAGCTCCCTCCGAAGCCCAGGAGGTCGATGCGACCCGGCCGGGCGATCTCCCAGCTCGAGCCGGGGAGCAGCCGGTGCTCCTCGAAGAGCTCGGGGTGGCGGGCGGCGTATTCCACGGCCTCGCGATCCAGCTCGGGGTCGCGCTGCACCGGGGTGTGCAGCTTGCCGTAGAAGCGATCCAGGACCTTGCGGGAGGTGGGGCGGGTGAAGGCGCTGAGCAGGAAGAGCAGCGCGAAGGGGAAGAGCGCGTCGAAGAAGAAGCGCGTGGCCACCAGCTGCGCCTTGGTGCAGCCGCTGAAGTCGAGCCCCAGCCCGCTCAGCAACCACACCTCGGCGCAGAAGCGACCGCGGCCGGTCCTGGCCGAGTCGGGGTCGGAGGGATCGGTCCGCACCACGCTCTCGAAGAAGATGCCGGTCGGCTCGGTGAGGTGGGTCTTGCGGATGGTCTGGCCGATCTCCTCGGCCCGGCCCGCCTCCACGTCCTCGGCCAGGGCGGCGGTGGTGATGACCAGCTCGCGCGGCCGAGTCTCGACCAGGAAGGCGGGGTTGTCGCGCACGCTCTCCATGGTCTGGAAGAGGTTGGGGATGACCGCGTAGAGGGTGAAGCACAGGATCACCTGCACGATCACCGCCCAGCGGGTCAGCCGGCGCCAGATGAAGCCCAGCCAGACGGCCGCCCCGAAGACCGCCGGCAGGGCGATGAAGTACTTGAAGAGGTGCAGCAGGTTGTCGACGAAGAGCGCCGTGACGATGCCGCCCAGCAGCACCGCGACGATGACGACGCGGCTCACCAGGAGGTAGTGGCGCTCGGAGCGGCCGGGGCGGATGGGCTGGTAGAGGTTGCGGATGAAGAGGGCCGAGTTGGTCACCGAGCTGGCGTCCAGCGAGGACATGTTGGCCGCCAGCACGCCGGCCAGCATGAGCCCGATGGCCCCGGGCATCAGCAGGTCGCGGGTCATGTAGCCCCAGATCAGGTCGGGGTCGTGCAGCTCCCCGCCGTAGAGCCCGATGGCCAGGAGCCCCGCCAGGGCCCAGAAGAGCATGATCAGGCGCTTGCTGAACATGCCGCCCAGCATGCCCACCCGGGCGGTCATCTCGTCCCGCGCCGAGCTGGCGGTGGCCATCAGCGGCGCGTTGGCGATGATCGAGACCAGGTTGGCCACGATCATCCCCAGGATGGTGTACCAGGCGTACTCGCTGGTGGCGGCCGAGCCGAAGAGCTCGAACATGTAGTCCGGCACCGAGGCGTGCAGGCCCTCGAAGCCGCCGATGCGCGAGAGCCCGATGGGGATCAGCATCATCGAGAAGGTGATGATCAGCACCCCCTGGATGGCGTCCGTCAGGGCGGCCGCGGTGAAGCCCCCCAGCACGGTGTAGCCGGCCACCACCAGGGCGTAGGCGATGTAGAAGACCACCGGGTCGGTGTGGGAGATGAAGGAGCGCAGCTCGCCCCGCTTCTGGCGCTCGTTCAGCTCCTCGTAGCGGGCGCGCTGGTCCTCGTCGAGGCCCAGCTCCAGCCGGCCGCGCAGCTCGCTGTACTCCCGGAACTGCTCGACCGACTCGCGCTCGACCGCCGTGTACGCGCTCTCCGGCTTGGGGGTCAGCGCCATCATGGTCTTGCCCGCGACCATGTAGCTCGCGCCGCCGCCCACCACCGCCATGACCAGGGTGAAGACCGCGAAGGCCCCGCCCAGGAAGGGGCTCTGGAAGCGCTCGGTGAAGAAGTCCCCCAGGGTGATGAGCCGCACCCGTCGGTAGAAGAGGGTGGTGAACCAGTAGAAGGGCGTCAGGAACAGCACCAGGTACTGGATCCACATACCGCCGATGCCCTGGCGGTAGATCTCGCGCGAGACCCCGGCGGCCTGGTTGGCGTCGGTGGCGTTCCCGAAGTTCAGGAAGAACTGGTAGAACTTGCCCAGGCGGCGGCCGGCGATGAAGAAGTCCCGGGTGTCGCGGGTGCCCCGGGCCGTGCGCGTGCCGATCCAGATGATGACCGCCACGTAGGCGACCAGGATCAGAGCGTCGAGCAGGTGCAGTCCGTAGATGCTCACGGCGAGATCACCGAGCCTCAGCCGGCCACCATGCGCCGGAGGCGCTCGATCCCCGCCTGCAGCCGCCGCTCGCAGTGCTGCGGCCAGTCGTCGCGCTCCAGCGGCCGGACGCGCTCGGCCGGCGGGCGCCGCTCGTTGTCGCGCACGAGCCGGAGCAGGGACGCCAGCTCACCGGCGGTCAGGTCGGGGAAGCGGGCCAGGAAGTCCGCGTCGTAGATGGGGATGGGAAAGCACCCCCCGTGATCCTCGATCGAGAGGTGGACCGGGTGGGGCAGGCCGGCCAGAAGCTCCAGGATCCGTTCGAGGTCCACCACCCCGCCGCCGATCTCGGCGGTGAAGGAGGCCAGCCCCTGCTCGTCCAGCAGGAGCCCACCGTCCTTGACGTGCGTGGCCACCACCCAGGGCAGGACGCGCTCGGTGCCGGCCACCGGGTCCTCGAGCATGGTGAGCAGGTTCATGGTGTCCAGGCAGATCCCCAGCCACCCGCCGGGCTCGGCCCCGCAGCGCTCGAAGATCCTCAGGAGCTCGAAGGTGGTGAACTCGAAGTGGATCTCGATCGCCAGGGTGAGCCCGAGCTCGGCGTAGATCGGCTCGAGCTCGGCCAGCGCCCGCACGGTCTCGTCCATCAGGACCTCGGTGGGCGGGGCCACGTCGGTCCAGCGCATGAGGCCGCCCGAGCAGGAGCGCACGACCTTCGCGCCCAGGCGACGGGCCTGTCGGGCGGCGAGCCGGTTGATCGGCACGAGGTCCCGCGGCTCCCAGCTCCTCGTGTCGTAGGGGATGTGCTGGCCGCCGGCCCACTCCAGGTACAGGCCGCGCTTGGCCGCGGCGCCGGCCAGCCCGTCCAGGTAGGCGTCGTCCACCGGCTGGCCCTCAGGGATGTGCAGCAGGGTGAACTGCACCCCCTGGGCGCCGTGCGCGTCGGCCCAGTCGAGCACCTCGAAGGGGGAGAGCTTCAGGGGACCCAGGCCGTAGCTGTCGATGCCGACGCGGAAGGGCTTCATCGGGCCCCCAAGATAGCGCTGCGCCGGCCTGGTACCAGCACGGCCTCGCGTGCTCGTTCAGCCTGGCCACGTAGTCGTCGCGGCGGCTGCCCACGGCCGCCGAGGATGAGGCAAGCGCCGTCGAGCTGCGCCCTCGGCCCGCTGACCTCAGTCGTCGGGCTCGCCCCAGCTCCGGGGAAGAGGGGGCTTGGAGAACACCTGCCCCACCGCTTCGAAGAAGTTCGTGGCACCGCGGACGTCGGGAGCCGAGCCGAGAGCGAAGGGGGGATTGCAGCCGCGTGAAGCGGGATACCCGAACATCGGTCGCAGGTAGAAGGCGCCCTGCCCTCCCACGGCCAGGGAGAGGGCGAGCCAGGAGAGGATCACCGCGACCGTCCGCCCCGTCGATACCGTGCGCGCCGAGAGAATCGCCGTTCCCTGCCGAATGAGGGCGAGGATTCCGCACACCGCCACGAACAGGACGTTCATGCCGAGGAAGAGCGAGTACTCACCGATGTGGCCGTCATCGGTGTACACCAGGACCAGGGCGATGAAGAGATTGACGGGAGCGAGGCTGGCGAGGAGCGCGGACAGATCGCGAAAGAGGTGAATGGACAGCTCGTGGACCTTCCGCAGTGAGAAGTCGAGGCCCAGGAAGCGTCCCACCACGAAGTACGCGAGACAGCAGATCCAGGCCGTTCCCAGGATCAGCAGGGGGACCTTGATCAGGTTGCGGGTAGCGTATAGCTGGCAGTGCGCGGCGCCTACGGTGTAGCCGTAGATGGCGGACGAAGCCACGAGGACTCCGAGGGATCGGAGCATCACAGGAGTTCCAGCAGCCAGGCCATCCGGTAGCAGATGTACACGAACAGAGCCTGCCAGCACACGATGAGAATCGGGTAGGAGGCGACCAGACCATCGAACCGGCGCAGGCAGCGGTGGAGGTGTGCGATCCCCGCCAGGAGGGAGAAACCCAGGAGTATGAGCGAGATGTGCTGCGCCGTGAACGAGGAGTTCTCCTCCATGGTCGCGTCGAGGAACCACAGGATCGGGAAGAACCCGAAGGTGAAGAGCGCCGCAACGCAGGTGATGACCAGGCCCAGAGCGAGGTTCTGTCGCAGGTCGATCCGGTACCCGACGTAGGCGCTGAACACCAGGAGGGAGGGCAGGCAGATGCCGAGCGAGCCGACGAAGAGCAGAGCCACCCGCCAGAGCCGCTCGACCTCGAGGACGGCACCGAAGGGCAAGGTGAAGAGAACGCTGGTGTAGAGCAGCACGCCCACCAGCAGGACTCCGTTGCCGCCAGACGCTATGGTCCTCGCCAGTCGCTCCTGCTCCGACAGGACGACGCTAATGACGCGAAAGGGCAGGGAGAAGACGGCCCGGAGCTCACCCACGTCGTGGGGACGAACGGCGGGCGGGGGTGGCCCTTCCGCGAGGCCTCCAGCGGGTTCCATTCCCGGCGAGGAGCTGGGAACATGATCATCATCGGTCATGGTGCTCTCCTCGAAGCGACTTCGGCGAATGGGCGCCTCCGTCATCGGTTGTCGCTACGCGGCCCATTTCATCGTGCCCTCACCCTCGTGATACGAGGCGGATCGAGATCGGGCAACAGCAAAGAGGGAAGGAGCGGGCCGGGCCCCACAGATGCCCCGAAAACGGAGCTTCCGGGGCGCCAGCAGCGCCTGCCCTGCCGGGGTCCGGACATCACGCGCAGGTCGTTGCAGCTCAGAGGATCACAACGGCCAGCAATCGGCGGTAGCGGAAGCGCGTCTCAGTACCAGCACAGCCTCTGGTGCTCGTCCAGCATGGCCATGTAGTTGTCGTAGCGGCTGCCCACGGCCACGGAGTGGCTGGTCCCCAGGATGAAGCGCCCGCCCGCGCGCGCGCACTCGATGGCCCGGCGCACGTCGCGCCGCACGTCCTCGGGGGAGCCGCTGACCATGTGCTCCACCGCCACCCCGCCCCACAGAGTCAGGCGGTCGCCGATCTCGCGCTTCAGTGCGCAGATGTCCATGCCGGCGGTCCCCTGGATCGACTGGTAGGCGTCGTAGCCGATCTCCAGGAAGGCGTCCAGCAGGAGCTTGACGTTGCCGCAGCAGTGCTTGAGCACGCGCTTGCCGAAGACCCGGTGAATCCGCTCGACCCGGCGGCGGTTGGCCTCCAGGAAGAAGTCGTCGAACATGGTCGGGCTGATGAAGGGGCCGCCGTTGTGGGCGAAGTCCTGAGCCAGCAACACCGCGTCGGCGTCGGGGTGGATCAGGAGCACGTCGGCGAGATCCTGCTCGCGCAGCATGAAATCGGTGGCCGCGCGCACGACCTCGGGCTGCTCCACGAGCAGCGCGCAGCCGCGCTCGGTCCCGCCCAGCAGCACCATGCCGGGAGCTCCACCCGAGGGCGAGCAGACGTACTTCTCGCCCCGGAAGCGCTGTACCACCGCGTCGAGGATGGCCCAGGAGCGCTCGTCGCGGACCGGCGCGCGGGGCGGGCCCTCGAAGTCCTCTACGCGGTACGTGCGGGCCTCGGCCACCGGGTCCCGGATGCAGGTGATGTCCTCGGTGATCGAGGAGTAGCGGAACACGCGGCCCCAGCGATCCTCCCAGGTCTTGTCGTCGATCCGCCGCGGAGGCGGATCGTCGGACTCGGGGGGGATCTCCCAGGTCGCCTCGGTGAAGGTGACGATGTCGAGGTCGAGCTTCTCGTGCAGCTCGATGTGGTCGGCGAGCCAGCTCTCGGCCACCTCCTCGTGCCGACCCTCCCAGAAGGCGATGCGCGAGCGGGCCTTGGCCCGCAGGAAGGTCTCGCGCCCCAGGATCTTCTCGACCGTGTCGAAGTCGATGGCGAACTCGCCGATGGGCACCCGGTCGGGCTCCCGTCCGGCCAGCGCGGCCTCGACCCTCTGCTTGCCGTTCATGATGCGCCCATGCGCCCTCTCACCCGCAGCGATTCCGAACACGGAAGCGGTCGACCTCCTCGAGGGTGGGGATGCCGTCGGTGGCGCCGGCGCGCTGGATGCCCAGGGCGGCGACCGCGTTGCCCAGCTCCAGCGCGTCGACCAGCGCGCGCCCCTGGGCCAGACCCGCCAGGAATCCCGCGCACCAGCAGTCGCCCGCGCCGGTGGTGTCCACGACCGACTCCACCTCCAGGGCCGGGACCGTCCCGGCGGTCCCGTCGGCGCAGCGGTAGTACACGCCCTCGCGGTCGAGCTTGATGACCGCGCCCTCGCAGCCGGCGGCGCAGATGGCCTCGGCGGCGGCCGCCGGCTGGTCGAGCCCGGTGAAGGCCCTCGCCTCGGGCCGCGAGGGCACGAACCAGCTCAGGTGGGGCAGGACCGGCTCGAGGACGCGCCTCCACTGGTCCGGCCCGGCGGTGTCCACGTAGGTGGTGTCCAGGACGGTGATCGCACCCGACTCCCGGGCGCGGCTCAGGAGCTCGGCGGTGGGGGGGCCGTCCAGCGCGGCCATCAGCATGGCCCCTCCCACCATCAGCAGATCGGCGCCCAGGACGAGATCCAGCTCGACCTCCTCCGCGCACAGGGTGCCGTTGGTGCCGGTCGTGTGCAGGAAGCTCCGCTGCCCGTCCTCGTGGACGCACACGAAGGTGAAGGGGGTGTGGGAGTCGTCCGAGACGACCAGGCCCCTGGTCCCCACCCCGTGGGCGGCGAGCTCGCTCTGTACCAGCTCGCCCAGCCCGTCGCGGCCCACCTTGGTGATCACCTCGCAGGCCAGCCCCATCCTCCCCAGGGCGATCCCGCAGTTGACCGCGCAGCCGCCGGTGGTCAGGTCCAGGGAGTCGAAGGTCCGCAGACCTCCGCGGGGGGGGTAGTCGTCGACGTTCCGGGCGATCGCGTCCACGGTGGAGATGCCCAGGACGCAGATGCGCCGCTCCTGGAAGCTCGGGTACGCTCTCTGATCTCCCGTTCCCATCCGCTCGTTGCGAGGACGACCGCGGCCCCGCCGGGCAGCCAATGTAGCCGGCCCGGGCCCGCGGGGACGAGCGCGGAATCCGGCGGAAGCGGCGAGGCTCGCCCCGGCCTGTGGCATGTCGAGCTGCTTTCCTCTATTTAAGCGCCCCCGAAAGGACTCGATTCATGGCCCTCACGCAGGACTCACGCATCATCTTCGTCCACGGCCTGGCCTCCAAGCCCCCCCAGTCGGACCTGGACCGGCTCTGGCGGAAGGCGCTCCTGGCGAACGTCCGGATCGACTCGCCCGCGCTCGCCCGCGACATGGAGGGCAACCCCGACCTCTTCCGCAGCGGCTACTGGGCCAACGCGGTCCCGGATCACATCGAGGACACCCCCGCGCTGGTGAGGAAGCTCGATGAGGCCGTGGACGGGGTGATCGCCGCCCGCAAGAAGGCCGGCGACGACCTGCACATCAGCCGCTCCGGCTGGGCCAGCGCCAAGCTGAAGAAGTTCGGCCTGAACGTGGTGGACGCCCTCTCCTCGGCGATCACGATCAAGGACGACGTCATCGAGGAGAATCTGCGCGAGGTCCGCTTCTACCAGGGCGACCAGTACATCGCCGACCGCATCCGCGCGCGGCTCGAGGACGAGCTGCGCGACGCCTGGCGGGCCGGCAAGCGGGTGGTGATCATCTCCCACTCGATGGGTACCTTCATCGCCTACGACGTCCTGTGGCGCTTCTCCCACCGCAGCGAGGACCACTACCGCAAGTGGCGCCGCCGCAAGGCGGACCTCCTGATCACCATGGGCAGCCCCCTGGGGGACGCCACCCTGCGCGGCTTCATGCTGATCGAGCGCTGGAAGAGCGCGCCCAAGGCCAAGCTCAAGGCCGAGCGCCGGCGCTTCTTCCCCACCAACGTCCTGCGCTGGCACAACTACTCCGCCTACGGCGACGTGGTCTGCCACGACGCCACCCTGGAGGATGACTTCTTCGAGGGCATGCGCGAGCACGTGGGCGGCTACGGGCGCAAGGACCTGCGCGACTACGTCAAGCTCTACAATCCCTACCGCAACCGCAAGGACAAGGCCAATCCCCACAAGAGCTACGGCTACCTGATCCAGCCCAAGCTCTCGCAGAAGCTGAGGCAGTTCTACGGGGTGGACTGAGGGGGACGGCGGGGGAGGACATCACCATGAAGATCGCACTCGTCCAGCAGCGCGCCTCGAAGGACCGGCAGGCCAACCGCCGGCGGGGCCTGGAGGCCGTCGAGGCGGCCGTCGCGCAGGGCGCCAGGCTCGTCTGCTTTTCCGAGCTGGGCTTCGAGCCCTTCTACCCCCAGGAGCTGGCCACGCCCGAGCTGCTGGAGCTGGCCGAGCCCATCCCCGGGCCGACCACCGAGGCCTTCGCCGCGAAGGCCGCCGAGCTGGGGGTGGTCGTGGTGCTCAACCTCTTCGAGCGCGACGGCGATCGGACCTTCGACTCCTCCCCGGTCATCGACGCCGACGGCAGCCTCCTGGGGACCACCCGCATGGTCCACATCGCCGACCTCGAGGGCTTCTACGAGAGGGGCTACTACCACCCCGGCGATCGCGGCGCGGCGGTGTACGAGACCGCCGCGGGGCGGATCGGGGTGGCCATCTGCTACGACCGCCACTTCCCCGAGTACATGCGCGCCATGGCGCTGGCGGGCGCGGAGCTGGTGGTCACGCCCCAGGCCGGCGCGGTGGGCGAGTGGCCCGAGGGCCTGTACGAGGCCGAGATGCGGGTGGCCGCCTTCCAGAACGGCTACTTCACCGCCCTGTGCAACCGCGTCGGCCCCGAGCCGCACCTGACCTTCGCGGGCGAGTCCTTCGTCTGCGACCCCATGGGGCGCGTGATCGCCCGGGCCGGGGAGGGCACCGAGGAGGTCCTCCTCGCCGACCTGGACCTCGAGCAGGTCCGGGACGCGCCCGCCCGCCGCCTGTTCCTCCGGGACCGCCGCCCCGAGCTGTACGGCGGCTGGCTCGGGTAGACCGCTCGACCTCGGGAGGAGCCATGGCCGGCCTCGAGCACGCCCTCACCTGCGCCCTCGGCCTCCTGGCGGCCGGCTGCCTGGCCAGGAGCCACGCGCTCCCGCCCGGGGCGGAGGGCCCGGAGCCCGCCTATCGGACCAGCAAGCCCCTGGCGCGCTGGTGGTGGTTCGCCGGCGAGATCCGCGAGGAGGACGTCGAGCACCAGCTCGACTGGCTGGCGGCCAACGGCTTCGGCGGGGTGGAGATCGCCTGGATCTATCCGCCCGGGCGGGACCCCGAGGCGGAGCGCTTCGAGTGGCTCGGCCCGGAGTGGTCCGCCGCGGTGGCGCACGCCAAGCGCCACGCCGATCGCATCGGCCTGGGCTGCGACTTCACCCTCGGGACCCTGTGGCCCTTCGGCGGCAGCTTCGTGCCCGACGCCGACCGCACCCGGGTCTTCGGCGACCCCGACTTCGTCCAGGAGCTGAGGCTCTCCTGGGAGCATCCGGTGATCGGCAACGTGATCGACCACCTCGACCGGGGCGCCTTCGAGCGCTACGCGGAGAGGATGGGGGCGGCCCTGGCCGGGGCCCTGGAGGGGTCCCGCTCGGGCCTCTTCTGCGACTCCTGGGAGGTCGAGACCCGCCGGATCTGGACCCCCGGCTTCGGCGAGGACTTCGCCAGGCGCTTCGGCTACGACCTGCGACCCTTCATGGAGGAGATCTACGAGCCCCGGCGGGCCGGCGAGCGCTACGACTACATGAAGCTCGTCTCCGAGCGGGTGATCGAGGGCTTCTACGCGCCCTTCACCGAGACCTGCCACCGCCTGGGCGCCTTCTCCCGGGTCCAGTGCGCCGGCTCGCCCACCGACCTGATCGAGGCCTACGCCTCGGTCGACGTGCCCGAGACCGAGGCCATGCTCTACGAGCCCGGCTTCGCCCGCATCCCCGCCTCGGCCGCCGCCCTGGCGTCGAAGCCGCTGGTGAGCTCGGAGACCTTCACCTGCCTGTACGGCTTCCCCGGCGAGCACCTGGGCGAGGAGCGAGCCGCCGACCTCAAGCTGGTGGCCGACGCCCTCTTCGCCAGCGGGGTCAACCAGATCTTCTGGCACGGCATGCCCTACAACCCCAAGGGGCAGGACGCCAACCGCTTCTACGCCACGGTCCACGTGGGGCCGGGGGGGGCGCTGGCGAAGGAGCTCGCGGCCTTCAACCGCTACCTGGAGATCGTGTCGGGGATCCTGCGGCGGGGGCGCACCTTCTCCGACGTGGCCGTGTACCTCCCGCTGGAGGACGCCTGGATCGCGGGCGAGTACCCGCCGGAGCTGCAGATGCCCTGGTCGTGGGGCGCCTACGAGCTGCGCTACGTGCGGCCGGCGGCCGAGCTCTCGGGCTACCACCCCCTGTGGATCAACCGGGGCTTCCTCGAGCGGGGAGCGCTCGAGGACGGCGTCCTCCGGTGCGGCGACGCGCGCTTCTCGGCGCTCTACGTGGACGTCGATCACCTCGACGGCGCCTCGCTGGACGCGATCCTGGCCCTGGCGCGCGAGGGGCTGCCGACCTGCCTGAAGCGAAGGCCGCGCGAGCCGGGTCGGATCCGGTCGGACACCTACGAGGAGCGCCTGGACGAGCTCGTGTCCCTGGCGAACGTCTCGCCTCACCCCTCGGAGATCCTCCCCGACGCCCCTCTGCTCGCGGGCGACGACCTCCCCGACTACTGGTGTCGCCAGGAGGGCGACGCGCACTACCTCTTCTTCGCCCACCCCGCGTCGGGAGACCTGCACCTCCCCCTGAGCCACGGGCAGGCGCGGGGCGCGGGCGCGACCAGGCGGACCATCGAGCTCACCCTCGCCGGCGAGACCCGCGAGATCGAGCTGCGCTTCGGGCCGGGCCAGTCCCTGCTGCTGCGGGTGGACGGGGACGGCGGAATGGACTTCCTCGACATCGAGTACGCCCCCGAGGGGGCCGAGTACGATTGAGGGCACGGGACAGGACCCCCCATGCACGGCCATCTCCTCGCTGCGCTCCTCTGCGCCATCACCCCCCTCCTCCAGGACCCGGCCCCGCCGCGGGTCGCGAAACACCTGGACGTCCCCTACCACCGGGTCGAGGGCGCGGAGGCGCGGCTCACCTGCCTGGACGTCTACGCCCCGGAATCGGGCGAGGGCCTCCCGATCCTGGTGATGATCCACGGCGGCGGCTGGCGCCTGGGCGACAAGGCTCGGGGCGGGATGACGCGCTACAAGGTCCCGCACTTCACCGGGGCGGGCTACGTGTACGTCAGCATCAACTACCGCCTCTCCCCGGCGGTGCGGCACCCGGTGCACGTGCAGGACGTCGCCCGCGCGCTGGGCTGGATCCACGATCACGCGCGGGAGGTCGGCGGGGATCCCGACAGGATCTTCGTCATGGGACACTCGGCCGGCGCGCATCTCGCCGCGCTGGTGGCCACGGACGAGCGGCGCCTCCAGGAGGTGGGCAAGGACCTCTCGATCCTGAAGGGAGCGGTGCTGCTCGACAGCGCCGCCTACGACCTTCCGCGCTACGCGGACGAGCTGGGCGCCCCGGCGGCCGCGACCCGGATGTACCGGACCGCCTTCGGACCTCCGGGTCCGGCCTGGCGGGACGCCTCCCCGCGGCACCACGTCGAAGCGGGCAAGGGGATTCCCCCCTTCCTGATCCTCCATACCGGCCTCCGCCGGACCGGGGCGACCCTGTCGAGAGAGCTGGCCGAAGCGCTGGTCGCGGCCGGCACACCGGCCCGGGCCGTCCACGCCGCCGATCGCAACCACTCGGGCCTGAACCGCGGCATCGGCGAGCCGGGCGATCCCTACACCGCGCTGGTGATGGACTTCCTGGCGGAGCACGGCGAGCCCGAGCCCCCGCCCTTCGCCGACGACATCCGCGCCCTGCGCGGGATCCTCGAGAGCCGCTGGTCCTACCTCGAGCACCGCCGCGAGCTCGACGGGCTGGACCTCGACGCGCTCGAGGCCGAGGCGCTCGAGCTCCTGGGCGAGGAGCCCGACGAGCGCGCCTTCCTTCTTGCGCTCACTCGATACGTCGCCGGCCTGCGCGACGGGCACGCCGACGTGTTTTACGAGGGTCTCTCCCTGCAGGAGGTCTGGCGTTGGCCCTTCCTCCTGGCCGAGGACGCCGAGGGAGTCTTCGTCCTCGCCGTGGCCGGGAACCCGGGGCCGAGGCCGGGCGATTCGGTGCTCGCCGTGGACGGCGAGCCCATCGAGTCGCTCCTCCTGGCGAGCGAGAAACTCTGCCTCGCCTCCACCGACGGGGCTCGGCGGGCCGCGGCACTGCGCAGTCTCCCGGCATCCACCGGGCGGGAGAGGCTGCGCGTGAAGCTGCGGCGCCGCGACGGGGACGGGGAGGCAGAGGAGCTCGAGGTGGCCTGCGTCCCCGCAGGGACCTGGATCCCATCGCCCAGACCGCGGCTGCAGGAAACCGAGACGCGCGTGATCGAGCCCGGAATCGGCTACTTCAGGCCGGGCAGTTTCCGGCCGCCTGCCGACTCGCCCTGGGCCGCCGCAACACCCAAAGAGCGGGAGCGGATTCTCGAGGATAGCTATCGCCGGCTCGCCGAGAGCGTCGAGAGCCTCGCTCGAGCCGAGGTACTGATCCTCGATCTGCGCGGAAATCCCGGGGGCACCGACCTCCTGGGCGAGGAGCTGGCCGGGCTCCTGCTGGAGCCCGAGGCGGTGTACTTCCAGCTCCAGTCGCGGGGTGTGTTCGGTTGGTGGAGAGCCGCGCACCCCTATCCGGTTCGTTCCCAACCGGGACGCGATCCCTGGCGGGGAGGGCTCGTCTGCCTCATCGACGAGGGCGTTTTCAGCACGGCCGACAACTTCGCCGCCTGCCTGCGCGACAATCGCCCGGACGCGGTCTTCATCGGCCGACCCACCGGAGCCGGTACCGGCGCCCCGCGTGGCGTCGAGCTGCCCGGCACGGGGGCGTGGGTGATCTTCTGCACCATGCGCGTGTACTCGCCCGACGGCGAGATGATCGAGGGCGTGGGGGTGAAGCCCGACGTCCCCGTGGGCTGGACGCGCGAGGACTACCTGGAAGGGCGCGATCCGGACCTGGAGGCGGCGCTCGAGATCGCGCGATCGAAGCTGTAGCGCCGAACGCCGTGCTCTCCCCTGCTCGCCGAGTCAGGCTCCAGGCGAGTGGTCCCCAAATCGGAGGGGCTCCCCCTATCATGCTCACTTTCCGCAGGTGGGAGGGTGGCTTTCTGAGGATTTCTCCGCCGCCGCGC
>CAZTTG010000121.1:0-15181 GCA_964615935.1 uncultured Planctomycetaceae bacterium
CTCACTCTTGTTTATACGCCTTGCCAAAACTACGTCAGGACGGACCTACACCCGTTGTATTGGTTCGCGCCCACGACAACGCCTCGAGCAGCGCGTTGATCCGACGCCTGATGGAACATCGACTCCCAGTTCGATCTCTGGGAGCCCGAGGTGGTCGTCAACACGACGTTGCCGTCGATTCGCTCGTCGGAAGCGAGATGGGCCCAGAGGTGGGCGGCGATCACCGACTTGCCGGAGCCGGGGGGCCCTCGACGATGACCACGCTCTTGCGAGGGGGCCTCGGCTTGGCGCTGACCTTGGCCGGCTTGAGGACGCGCTCGACGTGCTTCATGCACTTCTGGAAGCCGGTGCGTTGCTCGTCGAGTAGCACGAAAGGCGTCGTCTCCACCTCGCGAATGGCAGCGGAGATCTGCCGAACGAAGCCACGGTCCTGTTGGTAGGCGCCACTCGCGAAGCGTTTCGCGAATTCACCGTCCGGGTGCACGAGCTTGGTGGACAGGTGTGCCGGGAGCTCGCACGTGATGTCATCCTTGCAGCGGGTGAACACGGGGAACTCGGCGACGAGGTCCTGGTGCGGCTCGGCCCGGTAGGCATCGGCAGAGGAGGCGAAGGTGAAGAAAACGCATCCGGAGACGCCGGCCTCGTCTGACTGCACAGCGCTGTGGAATCGCCGGCAACACTCGACATAGCCACGAACCTGGTCGGATGGATGGAGTGCTTCGCGATTGGCGTGCAGGATGAGCCCCTCTCGTGGCCCTGGGGCGTCTCCCTTCGTGTTCCAATCCTTGAGCTCGACGATGACCACGCTCGGGCGCTGTTCGTCCCGCCCGAGGAGAACGACATCAGCCCAAGAGGCCGAGGCCGGCAGGCGATACTCCACTGCGACGGAGCTGAGCCCGCCTACCTGGAGGTGAAATGCCTGAAGGTCCTCGTGCTGCAAGACCTCCGCGAAGGTCGGGAGCGAGTTCCGCCAGGCTGTGGCCTCCGAGGGGGTGGAGCGCCGCGTTTCCGCCTGAAGGTCGGACACAAGACCGTCGAGGTCGAAGTGGACACGATCTCGAAATGTGCTGACGTCGAGCAGCATGACCGGGTCGGGGGGAGTTGCCGGCGATCGCAATCCAGGGGATTGCCGCGACCTGTGTGCGAGTCTAGCATCCGTCGCGGCTCACTGACCAGTGCAACCGGTCACTGCTGGACCCACTCGGGGGCTCGCGAAAGCGAGCTGAGTGAAGCGCGCGAAGGGCGACGGCCCGAGATTCGGGTATCATCCCCGTCCCATGACCCCTCGCCCCAGCGTTCACCTTCTCATCACCGACCTCGACAACACCCTGTACGACTGGATCTCGTACTTCTCGGCGGCACTCTCGCGGATGGTCGGCGTGGCGGCGGGGAGGCTCGATGTACCCCGGGAGCGGCTGCTGGACGAGCTGCGCGAGGTGCATCGGGAATCGGGGAACACGGAGCAGCCGTTCGCGCTGGCGCACACCCGGAGCGTGCGGAAGCGGTATCCCGGGTGGACCCTGGAGGAGCGGGCCCGAGCGCTGGAGCCGGCGTTCGCGGCCTTCAATGCTGCGCGGCGCGAGCACCTCGTGCTCTATCCGGGGGTGGCGGAGACCCTGCGCGAAGTGCGACGGCGCGGACTTCCCGTCGTCGGGCTCACGGACGCCATGTGGCCCAACGCGGTCCATCGCCTGCGGATGCTCGAGATCGAGGAGCACTTCACGCACCTGTATGCAGCCAGCCCGGACGCCGAGCACTGGGCCGATCCGATGCAGGCGGGTGGCTACCCGGAAAGCCCGGTTCGACTGGTCAAGCTGCGCACCACGGAGCGCAAACCGTCATCGAGCGGCCTCCGGCGCATCTGCGCGGACCTGGGCACGCCCCCCGAGAGGTCCGTGTACGTCGGGGACAGCCTCGTACGCGACGTGGGCATGGCGCAGGAGGTCGGCGCGCGAACCGCCTGGGCCACCTTCGGGCAAGTGGCCGACATGCACCGCTGGGAAGAAGTCGCGCGCGTCACCCACTGGAGCGCTGATGAGGTCGCGCGTGACCGCGACGCGCCTCGCGACACGGCAACCATCGAACCCGATGCTGTCCTGGAGGCGGACTACTCCGAGCTTCTCGACGCGTTCGAGTTCGTGGCCTGGCCCGCATCGCTCACATGACGGCTGCTGATCGCTCGCTGCTCGTGGCATGGCGCGCTTGCCGAGCAGGACATACGCACCAGCCACAACCAGCGAGACTAGATGACAAGGTGTAGCCAGACCGGACTCTTTCCGAGGGCCCTGGAAAGCAGCAAGTGCCAGCCCGCATCGACGGCGGGGCCATCAGCTCGGGTGCATGAGGGATCCTGCTCGGTAGCGAATCGAGTGAGGAACTGCCATCGATCGACCTGAACGCGCCTGGGCCCCTTCCGGGGGCCTCGAGCGCGAGTGCCCACCCTCCAGATCAGTGGGAGGCTGCGGCTTCGGCCGGGGCTGCGGAGGCAGGAGGTGCTCCAGGAGTCTCACACCCAATCCCGTCAGGAAGCTCGAGGAGGAGCACCACATCCGCCGGCTGCTCCACGACGCCGAGCACCTCCGTGAGGCGCGGGAGGTTCCTGCCACCCAAACGCCTACGCCCCAACGGGATACGGCTGGGGTGGGTGAGGGGTCTCGAACCCCCGACCTCCAGAACCACAATCTGGCGCTCTAACCAACTGAGCTACACCCACCAGGCTGGCGCCGCGGGGGCGCCGTTCGCCGAATCGAGCGGGCCAGGATCGGGGAGGGTGGGGCGGCTGTCAAGCGCCAGGGGGGAGGGAGAGTCGAGCTCAGGCCCGCGCGCGGCGGGCCGGGCGGGGACCGGCGGGACGGGGCAGGGCCGCCAGCTCCCGGAGGAGACGGGCATTGCGGCGCTCGAGCTCGGCCAGGCGGCGCTCCATCCGATCGAGCCGGCACTGACAGCCGCGCTCGATGCAGCTGGAGAACTCCAGCTCGCGCTCGCGCAGGCCCAGGGTCCCCTCCAACGTGACCTGCACCATGGCCAGGCGATCGAGCCGCGCCTCGACCTCCCGCGCGCGCCGACGCGCGGGCGTCTCCCGGCGATCGGGACCCACCAGGCGCACCCCCGAGGGAAAGAGCTCCACCACCGGCTCGCCGAGGGGGAGCCGGCCCGCGGGCCGTCCGGCGGGATCGCGCAAGGCCATGGGGGTTCCATCGGCCCGAATTCGGGCCTTCTGGCCCCGGAAATGGGCCCTCCTAACGGGAGGGCGCCAGGAGGGGGCCAGGGGCAGGGAGGGGCCGCGAGGCGGCCCGGGCCGGGAACGCGCCGGACGGGCCGGCTGCTGATGGGCTCCTCTCCATGGCAACTCGATGGCATCATGGCGGGACCCCGCCGGATTCCGGGCGGGGAGCCCCCCATGCCCTCCGACGACGCCGAGCGCTTCCAGCGGCAGACCCGCTTCGCCCCCCTGGGCATGGCCGGCCAGGGACGGATCCAGGCCGCCCGGGTCCTGGTCTCGGGCTGCGGGGGACTGGGCAGCTCCATCGCTCAGCAGCTGACCCGCGCCGGAGTGGGAGAGCTCGTGCTGGTGGACCGCGACGTGGCCGAGCTCTCGAACCTGCCCCGCCAGGTCCTGCTCGAGGACCGGCACGCCGAGGGCGGCACACCCAAGGCCGTGGCCGCCATCGAGGCCCTCGAGCGCATCGGCGGACCCACCCGGATCGAGGCCCAGGTGGCCGTCGTCGACGCCGGGAGCCTGCCGAGGCTCGCCGAGGGCTGCGACCTGATCCTCGACGGCAACGACAACATGAAGACCCGGTACGCCATCGACGACTACTGCGTCGAGCGCGGCCTGCCCTGGGTCTACGGCGGCGTGGTCGGCAGCAGCGGGCTGGTCCTGCCCATCCTGCCCGGCCGCGGCCCCTGCCTGCGGTGCCTCTTCCCCGATCCCCCTCCACGCGGGTCCCTGCCGACCAGCAGCACCCACGGGGTCCTCATGCCGGCCGTGGGCGCCATCGCCTCCCTGCAGGTGGGCGCCGCCCTGCGCATCCTCGCCTGCGAGACCGTCGAGGGCTGGGAGCCGGCCCTGATCGAGGTGGACGTCTGGCAGGGCAGCGCGCGCCGGATGGCGGTGGCCCCCCAGCCCGACTGCCGCTGCCGCAAGGCGAAGACGAGGGGCTGAGGGCCTCCTCGGACGAGTCGGGAGCCCTCCCGATGCCGGAACCGGCCAGGGAGTCGAGCCGCCCCGCCCCGCGGCCGATACGGTAGGGAAGTGAATCCCGCCCTCGTCATCCTCGCCGCCGGGGCCAGCCGAAGGCTGGGTCAGTGCAAGGCCCTGGTCCCCCTCGCCTTCGGCACGCCCCTCAGCCTGCTCGCGCGGGCCGGGGCCTGCCTGGAGCCGAACCGCCCCCTGGTCGTCACCGGAGCCCACGACGGGCTCATCCGCGAGCGCGCGCCCCAGGGCGTGGACGTCTGCTACAACCCCGACTGGCGGCGGGGGAAGCTCACCAGCGTGGTCCTCGCCGCGCGGGAGCGCCCCCGTCAGGACCTGATCCTGGCGCCGGTGGACGTTCCGCTGGTGCCGCGCGAGGTGTTCGAGGCCCTGCTGCGCGCCTGGAACGAGGCCGGCTCCCCGGCCCGCGGCTGGCTGGCGCCGCGCTACGCCCCCCCCGAAGGGGTGCCCCGGCGGGCCCGCAGCGGCGCCTTCGGCCACCCGGTCCTGGCGGGCCGGGAGCTCCTGGGCGAGTTCGGGGAGCTCGCGCCCGAGGCCTCACTGCGGGACCTGCGGGCCCTGGCGGACCCCCTCCTCGCGGTCGGGGTCGATCGCCCGGAGATCCTCGACGACCTGGACACCCCCGAGGATCTGGAGCGCCTGAGGGCCCTGATCCGCTCCTGAGGGCCGCCTCGAGACCGGGCCGACGGCCGAGGAAACCCGGGCCTCCCTAACGATCGCCACGCCGCGCGCCGATAGGGCCCGGGAGAGATGGGATTCCAGGGCGACGTCGCCGGGATCGGCCTCGGTGAGCTGCTGCAGGGATTGGCCCGCGGCGGCCGCGAGGGCGTCCTGACCCTGCACGGGTCCAGCCTGACGGCCACCATCGGCCTGCAGGGGGGGCAGATCTTTCTCCTGCCCGAGCCCGACGAGGACCCCGAGCTCTGGCGGCGGCGCTCCGAGCGCGCCTGGGTCAAGGACCCCGACCACCGCGTGGACAGCCTGCGGATGTCGGAGATCGCCTACGCCCACCGCCTGGAGGTCCTCTTCAAGCTCCTGGACGCGGAGAACGTCCACTTCCGCTTCGAGCCCGGCCCCCTGCCGGATCCCCGCGCGGCCTCCCCGGCGAGGTCCGGCGAGTCGGAGGGCTCCGAGGAGAGCGGGGGCGCCCCGCGCCTGGGGCCCCTGGCCACCGGAGCCGTGCACTGTCCCGGGGTCTCGGTCGAGTACCTGCTGCTCGAGTACGCGCGCCTGGCGGACGAGGGGCAGGCCCACGGCGACTCGTCCCGGATCTCCGACCACGACGTGCCCCGCGTGCTCGACGCCGGCAGCCCGCCGGCCGAGAGCGAGCGCTTCTGGCGCGAGTGCGACGGCATGTCGAACACGGTCGAGATCGCCGACCGCCTGGGCTGGCCGGTGCGCCAGTGCAAGGCCTCCATCGCCGCGCTGGCCGCGGTCGGCGCGCTGCGCCTGGGCGTCGCCCGCGAGATGCTGGTGCTGGCCCAGAAGGAGCTCTCGCAGAACCGCTTCTCCCGCGCGGCCTCGCGCCTCTCCGGCTGGGTCGACTCGGCCGAGCCCGGCCCGCCCCCCACCGGGGACGTCCAGCTGCTGCTGGCCGAGTGGGAGAAGGGCCGCCTGCCCGCCTGCCTGGCCTCGATGAGCTCCGGCTCCGCCCGCCGGCTCCTGCGCCGGCTGGACCTGGTCGAGCAGAACTGGAGGCACTCGATCCAGCGCTGGCAGGAGCTGCGCGCGCACCACCGCCACGACCTGATCGCCGAGGTGCGGCTGGTCGCGGCCCGCGTGCGCGCCGGCGACGAGGCCGACGCCCCCACCGTGAACAGCCTCCTGCGGCTGGCCCGCACGCTGCAGGAGAGCAAGCACCCGGGACGCTCGGCGGTCGTGCTGCGGGTGGCCGCCCAGCGCCTGCCCGAGACCACCAGCCTGCGCCTGGAGCTGGGCAGCCGCATGCTGGCGGTGGGCCTGGTCAGCGAGGGCGCGCCCTGGATCCTCGAGGCCTCGCGCACCCTCATCGAATCCAACCTGGCCGAGAAGGCCATCGCCCCGCTGCGCAACCTGATCGCGGTGCAGCCGGGGAGCCACGAGGCGCGGCGGCTCCTGGGCGAGTCCCGCTCGCGCTCCGCCCGCGGGCGGCGGCGGCGGCGCAACTCGATCGTGGCCCTGGCGATGCTCCTGATGTTCTCGCTGGTGGCCCTGGTCCAGGTGCGCGTGGAGCAGGAGTACTCCAGCCGCCTGGGCGAGATCCAGTCGCGGCTGACCAGCCCCGAGGAGGCCCTGAAGCTGCTCGACGCGCGCTTCCCCGGGGACGACTCCGAGCGGGTCGGCTCCCTGCGCGAGACCATCCTGCAGCGGCTCCGGGCCGAGGAGGACGAGACCAAGGGCGCCTGGCTCGACCGCTACCGCGAGTGCCAGCTCGAGTGCACCCTGGGCGATCCGCTGCTGGGCCTGCGCCGCGCGCTGGACATGCCCGATCCGCCCGAGCTGAAGTACGTCAGCCAGATCTGGCCGCCCCTGGGGGATCTGTTCACCGGCCTGGTGGCGCAGCTCGAGCAGACCGTGGCCGAGTGGGGCGAGCCGGCCGAGGAGATCCCCCACCAGGAGCAGCGCCTGCGCCGGCTCCTGGAGGACATGCGCGCCATGGTGGCCGAGCGCGAGGCCACCGGGCCCATCGAGGAGTTCTGCGCGCGCCTGAGCTCCATCGGCGAGGGGCTCGACCAGCGCGCCCGCGTCCGCGACGGGCTGATCCACGAGCGCGTCCGCATGAACCTGCTCGAGACCCAGGACCGCCTGCTGGGCAGCGCCCGCGCCCACCACACCGCGGGCGACCTCGAGCGCGCGGTCCAGACGTACGAGAAGCTGTTCGCGACCGAGAGCTCCGACACCCTGCGCCGGGTGCTGGACAAGGAGTTCGAGCGCGTGCAGTCGGAGCACCAGTCGGTGGTCCGCGCCGAGGAGCTGGCCGACGACGGCCGGCACGAGGAGGCCATCGAAACCCTGCGGACCGGGCTGCCCGATCCCCGGGCCTGCCTCCTGCCCTGGTTGGTCCGGACCGCCCCCACCGGTGGCCGCGCCCACTTCGCCGACGGCTCCACCCGCGTGGCCCCCTTCCGCATGTACTCGACCGTGGGCGAGCGGATCGGGATGAGGATCGAGCTGGAGGGGCACGACCCCACCGAGGTCGAGGTGACCACCCCCGGGGACCTCGACGTGGTGCTCTCCCGCAGCCCGGAGCTGGCCTGGACCCCGAGACACGCCGTCGAGGCCCCGCCGGTGGCGGTGCAGGGCGCCCACGTGGTCGCCGACCGCTCGGGCCGCGTCGCCTGCCTGGAGCCCGGCGGATCCCTGCGCTGGGAGCACGCCCTGGACTCGCTGGGCGGCATCGCTCGCGCGCCGGTGTTCCTGCCCCACAAGCCCGGGCACCTCCTGGCCCTGACCGAGGACGGTGCCGCCTGGCTGATCGAGGGCGCCACGGGCCGGCTGCAGGGACCGTGGGAGATGGGCTCCCAGCCGATCTGGGGACCGCTCGCCACGGCCCAGGGCGTGGTCGCGCGCTTCCGCTCGGGCGAGGTCGTCCTCTGGGAGTCGCGCCTGAAGCCGCTCGCCGGGCCCGATTCCGAGGGCTCGGGCGCTCCCGACGGGCGAGAGGGCTCGGAGGCCGGCCTGCTCATCCTGCGCAACCGCGCGGGCGCGGATCGCCGCCTGGCCTCCTACGGAGGAGCCTGGGCGGTCGAGATCGAGGAGGAGCACTTCCGCGTGGTCCCGGCCGGGATGGACGGTGAGGCCTTCGCGGTGCGCCGCGAGGGAGACTGGATCTTCGCGGCCTGGGAAGCTCCCCGCGTGGGGGTCGAGTCCGGCCGCCTGTGGATCTCCGACGGCGCGGGGCTGCGCGCCTTCCGGCCCTGAGGTCCGCGCCGGAGCGGGGCACAGGGGCGCTCAGCCCGCGGCCGCGGTAGAATCCCGGCACCCGAGGTGGGCTCGGGGGAGCATGGGACGCCGTCATCTTCCAGGGAGCGCGCCGCCGCGATCGCCGAGGGCCGCGGTCGAGGCTGCGCTCCTCGCGGCGTTGCTCCTGTCGGCGGGCTGCTGCTGCCGGACGCTCGACCTGCCCGCCGACTGGGATCGCCGCAGCCCCTACGGCTTCGAGGTCTGGGCCCTCGAGACGCTCCCCGGCGACGACCTGGTGGCGCTCGGCGAGGCGGACCTGGAGGAGCTCACGCGCTCGCTCGATGGTTGGGACGAGCGCGCCTTGCGCGCCGCGATCATCCTCGCTCGCTGCCGCGATCCGCGGGTGACCGAGATCTTCCTGGCGCGCCTCGAGCGGCGGCTGCAAGGTCCCGAGAGGGAGTCCGACGCCGCGGACGTGGTGATCGCGGCCTCCCTGGTGTCCATCGGGAGGAGGCGGAACGTGGTCCCCCGCCTGGTGGACCTGGTGGTCGGCCCTGACCCCCACCCCGACCTCGAGGTCCGGGTGGAGTGCGCCGCCACCGCCCTCATCCGCGAGAGCGACGCGCCCATCCCCTTCCTCCTGCGGGTCCTGCGCGAGGCCACCTCCGCGGCCGAGGGACCGCCGGACTGGACCCCCAAGCCGACCATGGCGTGGGCCAAGAGCCGCGCCTCCCACGCCCTGGCCGTGCGCGCCGGGATCCCCAATCCCTTCCGGCCCGACGCCTCGGTGAGCGACCAGGCGGGGCAGGCCGAGCAGATCGAGGCGGCGCTGGATCGCTGAGGCGGGCGCGCGCTGAGATGCGGTCTGCCCGAGGAGACCTGCAGCGACGCTCACCAGGACCGCGGGCGGGCCCGACCGCGAGTGCCTCCCGCTACGGCCGCAGCCGGTACATCATGCGCGGGAAGGGGATCGCCTCGCGGACGTGCTCGACCCCGGCGATCCAGGCCACGGTGCGCTCCAGGCCCAGGCCATAGCCCGAGTGGGGCACCGTGCCGTAGCGGCGCAGGTCGAGGAACCAGCCGAACTCCTCCTCGGGCAGCTCGTGCTCGTGGATGCGCTCCAGGAGCGCATCGAGGTCGTCCTCGCGCTGGCTGGCGCCGATGATCTCCCCCACCCCCTCGGGGCCCAGGACGTCGGCGCACAGGGCCCGGTCGGGCCGCTCGGGGTCGCGCTTCATGTAGAAGGCCTTCACCTCGGCGGGGTAGTGGGTGACCACCGTGGGGCGCTCGTTGAGGTTCGAGAGGATGGTCTCGTCCGGCGCTCCGAAGTCGTCGCCGAAGTGGAAGTCGGAGTCGGGGTGATCCTCCAGGATCTTCGCCGCCTCGTCGTAGGTGAGGCGCGGGAAGGGCTTCTGGATGGCCTCGAGCTTCGAGAGGTCGCGTCCCAGGACCTCCAGCTCGGTGCCGCGGCGCCGCAGCACCTCGCGCACCGCGTGCACGAGCATGTCCTCGGCCAGCTCGATGGCGTCGTCCAGGTCGGCGAAGGCCACCTCCGGCTCCAGCATCCAGAACTCGGTCAGGTGCCGGCGGGTCTTGGACTTCTCGGCCCGGAAGGTGGGCCCGAAGGTGTACACCTTGCCCAGGGCCATGGCCGAGGCCTCGGCGTAGAGCTGGCCCGACTGGGTCAGGTAGGCGGTCTGGTCGAAGTAGGGCACCTGGAAGAGGGTGCTGGTCCCCTCGCAGGCGTTGGGCGTGAACATGGGCGAGTCCATGCAGGTGAACTCGCGCTCGGCGAAGAAGCCCCGCAGGGCCACGATGACCGCGTCACGCACCCGCATCAGCGCCCACTGGCGCTTGGAGCGCAGCCACAGGTGGCGGCGCTCGAGCAGGAAGTCGATCCCGTGCTCCTTGGGCGTGATGGGGTAGCCCTCCACCGCCTGCAGCACCTGGCCGTCGGTCACGCCCAGCTCGAAGCCCCCGGGGGCCCGCTCGTCGGCCTTCACGTCGCCGGTCAGGATCAGGCTGGACTCCTGGCCGGCGGTGGCCACCGCGCGGAAGAGCTCGGCGGGCACGTTCTTCTCGAACAGCACGCACTGGCAGAAGCCACTGCCGTCGCGCAGCTGCACGAAGTGCAGCCGGCCCTTGGAGGTCCGGTGGTGGATCCAGCCGCGCAGGGTGACGGCCTGCCCCACGTGATCGCCCAGGTGCTCGATGGTGGTGATGGTGCTCATGCGTCGGCCCTCGTCCGGTCCCCTCCGTGCCCGCCCTCCCTCAGGGGAAGATCGCGTAGCCGGACTTGATCTGCACGTCGACCAGCGTTCCCTCTCGCACCAGCACCCGGCCCTTGCACAGGGCCCCGTGGCGGCGCGCCTCGACCAGCACCTCGCCCCCCGTCTCGGCCACCTCGCCCAGCTCCTCGGCCGGGGTGAGCAGGCGGACTCGCTCGTAGCCCATGGCCAGGAGGCGGTTGATCACCCGATCGCCCAGGCTCCCGGAGCGCGGGCCGGCCGGGTGGAGCTCGAGATTGGGGGAGTGCTGGGACTCGACCAGGAGCAGCAGGCGCTCCTCCACCTTCTTCTGGCCGTCGCGGATCTCGAGCAGGGCGTGCTCCAGCCGGCGCAGGCCGAGCTCGTCCCGCTCGTCCACCAGGCTCTCGAGCGAGCTCCCGATGGAGTCGAGGCGATCGAGTCGCGCCAGGTGCTGCTCGGTCCGCCGCAGCTGGGACAGCAGCGCCCAGACGCCGATCACGCCCACGCCCAGGAGCAGGAGCAGGGTCAAGCCCAGCAGGGGCACCGCGTAGAGGAACCACTCGGGCACCGCGGCTGCGGCCTCCGACGCGGCGGCGGGATCCTGGAGGGGGACCATCGCGGCAGCATAGCATCGGTCCGGGACGCCTCCCACCGGGCACGCCCTGGCGCGCGAGCCGGGATTCTGTAGTCTCGCCCCGCCCGAGGTCCCCGCCCCATGACCCGCCTCCTGAGCCTGCTCGTCGTCCTCGCCCTGGGGGGCGCCCTGCTGCTCAGCCCGGAGCCCGATCCCGCCCGTCTGGTCGCGCTCGAGGTATGGCGGACGCTGGAGGAGCCGGTCGAGGGCGATCCCGGGGGCCGGAGCCTGGGGGAGGCCGTCCTGCAGGGGGGCTCGGTCCGGGAGACCGGGGAGGAGCAGCGAACCTTGACCCTGGCCGGCGTACGGCTGGCCTCGGTCGCCGGCGAGCCGGTCGAGCTCGACGTCCACGGGGAGGTGCGGGCCTCCATCCTCCGCGGCCTGCGCGCGTCCCTGCCGGAGGGGACCAGCCTCGAGGTCGAGGGCGAGCGCGAGCCCGTCGAGGGAGGGGCCGGATTCGAGGCCGACTGGGATGGAGAGCGGCTCAGCCTGGAGCTCCAGGAGCCCGCCGTGGAGGGCGAGCCCGCTCCCGCGCCCTTGCGGGCCTCGCGGGCCTGGACGCCGCCGGATCGCAGCTCGCTGGTCCCGCCGCTGGTGGCGATCGCGCTGGCCATCCTGCTCCGGCGGCCGGTGATCAGCCTCTTCCTGGGCGTGGTCAGCGCCTGCTGGTTGATCCGCTACGCGGCCGGGGTCGGGCCCCTGAAGGCGCTCCTGGCCGCCTTGGCCTGGGTGCCCGGGGGCCTCGCCGGCGAGGGATCGGAGCTCTCGCGATCCGTCGGGTGGCAGGAGCGGCTCGGGGAGCACCTGCCCGACTGGCTGGCCGATTTCCTGTGGCCCCAGCTCGTCGATCCCAAACGCGCCATGCTGATCGGCTTCGTGGTCTTCATGCTGGCCATGGTGGGCGTGATCACCCGCGCCGGGGGCATCCGCGGGCTGATGGACCGGATCGCCGGCATGGCCCGCGGGGTGCGGCGGACCCAGGTGTGCACCTACCTGATGGGGCTGGTGGTCTTCTTCGACGACTACGCCAACACCATCCTGGTGGGCTCGACCATGCGGCCCCTGACGGACCGCTTCCGGATCTCGCGCGAGAAGCTGGCCTACATCGTCGACAGCACCGCCGCCCCGGTCGCCGGCCTGGCGGTGCTCAGCACCTGGATCGCCTTCGAGGTCTCCACCTTCAGCGCGCAGCTCCCGGCCGCGGGCCTGTCCGCCGACCAGGGCTACCAGGTCTTCATCCAGTCCCTGCCCTACCGCTTCTACTGCGTCTTCACCCTGGCGCTGGTGGGGCTGGTGGCCATCACCGGCCGCGACTTCGGGCCCATGCTGAAGGCCGAGCGGCGCGCCCGCGGCCGGGGGCTCCTGGTGCGCGAGGGCGGCAAGCCCATGGTGAGCGAGAAGGGCACCTCCCTGGAGCCCGCCGAGGGGGTCGTGCCCCGCGCCGCCAGCGCCCTGTGGCCCATCGGGACCTTCCTGGCGATCACCCTGCTCGAGATCGCGCGCGCCGGCGGGGCCTTCGCGCTCTCGGCGTCCGACCTGCAGGAGCAGGGCTTCCTGAAGCTGGTCACCGGCGTGCTCTACGACGGCAGCGGCAACCGGCCGCTGCTGATCGGCTCGGGCTCGGGGCTCCTCATGGCGGTGGCCATCGCCCAGGCCACCGGGCTCTCGTTCCTCCGCCAGATCCTGGGCGCCGCCTGGCGGACCCTGCGCGCCATGGGGATCGCCATCGCCATCCTGTACCTGGCGTGGATGATCGGGGCCGCCTGCGAGGAGCTGGGCACCGCCCCCTACCTCTCGGTCGTCCTGGGCGGCCGGCTGACCGCCCCCCTCCTGCCCACCCTGCTCTTCCTGCTGGCCGCCCTGGTGGCCTTCTCGACCGGCTCCTCCTGGAGCACCATGACCATCCTCCTGCCGCTGGTGGTGGGCCTGGCCTTCAACCTGGGCGAGACCGCGGGGATCGAGGGGATCACCGGCCACTTCCTGCTCCTGATCTCCATCGGAGCGGTGCTGGAGGGGGCCATCTTCGGAGACCACTGCTCCCCCATCTCGGACACCACCGTGCTCTCGTCCACCGCCTCGGCCTCGGACCACATCGACCACGTCCGCACTCAAGCGCCCTACGCCCTGCTGACGATGCTGGTGGCGATGGTCGTGGGGTACCTGCCCTGCGCCTTCTTCCCGGTCTGGAAGCCCTGGTGCGGCTTCGGGACCGGCCTGGCGGTGCTGCTCGCCGCCGTGCTGCTCTTCGGCCGCCGGGCCGAGGCCTCCCCCGAGATCGACGCGCCCCCCTCGCGCGTCGACCGCTGACAGACCCGACCGATCCCCACCGTGGCCCTCCCCAGCCGAATGGGACGCCGCCTGACGGGCGGCGTCCTCCTGGGCGTGCTCCTGTACGCCGGGATCGCCGTGTGGGCCGACCTCGACGAGCTCCAGGCCTCGCTCACGCGCTTCCCCCTGTGGCCCGTTCCGGCCGCCCTGGGGCTGGCCTTCCTCAACTACTGCATCCGGTTCCTCAAGTGGCAGCGGTACCTGGCGCTCCTGGAGATCGAGGTCGACCGGGGCACCTCCTTCCTGATCTTCCTGTCGGGCATGTCCATGTCGGTCACGCCCGGGAAGATGGGCGAGGTGTTCAAGTCCTGGCTCCTGCGCCGGGTCTCGGACACCCCCATCCACCAGAGCGCTCCCATCGTGGTGGCCGAGCGCTTCACCGACCTCCTGGGGTACCTGATCCTGGTGGCCATCGGCGGCATCGCCACCCTGCCGGAGTACACCTGGATCTTCTGGTCCACCCTGGGGCTGTGCGGCCTGGTGCTGGTCCTGGTGGGATCGCGGCGCACGGCGCGGATCACCTGCAAGGTGTTCAGCCGGACCCCGTACTTCTGGCGGCTGGCCTCGCGCATCGAGGGCTCCTTCGCGAGCGTTCGGGTGCTCCTGGCACCGCGTCATATCGTGCTCCCGACCCTGCTGTCGGTGATCGGTTGGGGGCTGGAGTGCCTGGGGTTCTGGCTCATCGCCAGCGCCCTGGTCGAGGGGGCGGTCGAGCCGCTGTTCTGCGTGTTCGCCTACGCCTTCAGCGCGGTGGCGGGCGCGGTGGCCATCGTGGCGCCGGGGGGCCTGGTGATCACGGAGGGCCTGCTGGGAACCCTGCTGAGGCGGCGCTACGAGCCGGTGCTGGCGGTGAGTCTCGAGCTGGGTGGGGAGACCCTGCGGAAGGTGGCGCGGGCCAAGGCGGCGGGGGCGGTCATCCTGGTGAGGTTGTGCACCCTGTGGTTCGCGGTCGCCGTCGGGCTGGTGGCCACGTGGGTGTTCACGCGGAGATTCGGGGAGCCTGAGGAGCTGGCGGAGGAGGGGGGGGAGGGTTGAGTCCTCGGCGGGAGGGGCCTCGTGCTGCCCCACGGGAGGCCGGCCCCCACTGCCCCTCCTTTTGGTCGCACAGGCGAGACCAACGCAACGACATCGTCGTGAGGTTCGCCGATGCACGCGCGGCAAGCTTGCCGCGCCGGCGCCGAGTGGCGCCGTGACGCCACGGGAGGCGCGCCTCTGGCGCGCCGACCATGTGGCGTGACCATCGGTTGAGCCGCTCGAGGCTGCAATCCCGTGGACCGCGCCTGACGGCTGGAGGAATCGCTCGTGGGGGCAGGCATCCCGTGGGCTTCCCGTCAGGAACCAACGAGGCCGCGCCCGCGAAGCGGGCCGGCCGAGTAGACCGTGTCCAACTGCCTTGGCGTCGGTCGCGGCCTCAATGTCCCAGCGATCGGAAGCGGGGGCAGGCATCGAGCTGTGAGCGCCCGGCCGAGGTGTCGCCTGGCGCAGCTTCGCTGCGCCGGCGCACCGAGGAGTCCGCCCGGACCAGCCACCCCTCGCCCGAGAGGGACTCCCCCCCTGTCCAGGCAAGGGCGTGCCAACACTCACGGCCCGAGCAGAGACCAGCGGACCACACGGCTAGCAGACTCCTCGGTGCGTCCGGCGCGGCGGAGCCGCGCCGGACGACACCTCGGCCAGGCGCCTACAGCTCGATTCCTGCCCCAACGAGCGTTCCTTCCAGCCGTCAGGGGACACGACGAGCAATGAGAGCGCGCAACGCCGCGCCGATGACGCGCCGCGCTGCGCGCGGCTGACGCCACATGCGCTGCGCGCATGGCTCACGGCGCCACTCGATCGGGATAGGGGCCGGCAGGGAATTGCCCTGCCGGATCCCCT
>CAZTTG010000122.1:0-15174 GCA_964615935.1 uncultured Planctomycetaceae bacterium
AAATGGTCTTTTTCATTACGGAATGCACTCCAAGAGAGGACACAGAGAGAAGGGATGGGGTCCAGAGCGCGCAGAGGATGCCGCCCGGTGAGTGCGTGTCAAAGCCCCAGCGGGGCTTTTTTTGCAGAAAGCTACTTAACTTTGGATCGGCGCAGGTTGTCGGGACGTGGCCCGAAAAACGGCCGGTACCGGGGTTGGCGCCATAAGCCGCTTGAAAGCAAGGGTTTATGCACGTCTCAGGCGCTCGAATGAGGTCGTCGAGGCCGCCTCAGAGGGCGTTTTGTGCGCTCCGGGAGGCCGCAAACGGGCCCCCTTGGAGCGCGTTCGATGCACTGCCGAGCGAGCCCTCGCACCCGCTTCACTCCCATGCATTATGGAAGGGAGAGAGCCTTGACATGCGCGCTCGAGGCCTGTGCGCGCAGCGCGCACGGAACGAATTGGGTGATCGCATTCGCAGGTCGCAGGAGCGGCGAGGGTTGCGACTACTCCCCGTTGCGCTCGACGCGACCGCGGCCGCGCTTGACCTCGCCGCGGCGTCGCTTGGCCTCCAGCCTTCGCTTCCGCGAGGCCCGGGTGGGGCGGGTCGCGCGACGACGCCTCGGCCGCTTCAGCGCCTCGCGCACGATCCCCGCCAGGCGCTCGCGCGCCTCCTCGAGGTTGCGGCCCCGCTCGCGATGAGCGGAAGAGTGCAGCACCAGCTCACCCTCTCGCGTGAGGCGCGATGCGAGCCGTTGCAGGAGCCAGGCTCGGTCGTGCTCGGAGAGCGCGCTGCTCTCCCGTACGGACCAGCGCAGGACCACCTTGGTGGAGACCTTGTTGACGTTCTGTCCCCCGGGGCCACCCGAGCGGGCGTAGTCGACGACCAGCTCGCCGCCGGGGATCTCCAGGCCCGGTCGCACCTCGAGCCCGGACTCCAACTCAGCCTCCGGGGTCCTGCTCCCGCAGGAAGCGGAAGGAGAAGATGCCCGTCCCGTGCCCGTCGCTGAACCTCATGGAGATCGCGTAGTGGCCCACCAGCTCGGCATCGGACTGCTCGATGGCGGGGTCGACCGTCTCCGGATCGTGACGCCGGATGCCGGTGATCTCGTCCACGCACTCGGCGCAGGGGCAGACCGAGCGAAGATGGGCCGCGGTGAAGTCCGATCGCGCCCCGTCGTCCCACTCGATCTCGATCCTCGAGGGGTCACTCCGGTGAATGACCTGCGGCTGAGGGCTCGTCATCGGATAGGAGGCGCCGCGCGGCCGGCGCGGGCGGGGGGAGTGGTGGGCAGAACCGGACTTGAACCGGTGACCCCTTGATTTTCAGTCAAGTGCTCTACCAACTGAGCTATCTGCCCTGGTGACCTGGGCGGGATTGTCCCGCAGGCCCGGGCAGGCGTCAACCCGCCGGAGTGACCCCGGGGGCCTGGCCGCGCTCCCGGAGCAGGTCGCGGGCCGCCTGGACGTCTCTCTCGATCTGGGCCCGGAGGGCCTCCAGGTCGGGGAAGCGCTGCTCGGCGCGGATCCGGCCCACGAACTCCAGCTCCAGGCGCGCTCCGTAGAGGTCCGCGCTGGCGTCGATGAGGTGCACCTCGACCAGGGGCTGCTCCGGCCTCCCGCCCCCCACCGTGGGCCGGTAGCCGATGTTCGCGACCGCCGGCCATCCGAACTCGCTGGAGGGCGGGGCCCCGCGCTCGACCCGGCGCGCCACCCCGGCCCAGACCCCCACCGGGGGGTGGAGCTGGTCGTGCAGATCCAGGTTGGCGGTGGGGAAGCCCAGGCGCTGGCCCAGCTTGGCGCCCCGCACCACGGTGCCCAGGATGCTCACCGGGCGACCCAGCATCCGCGCCGCCCCCGCGAGGTCCCCCAGCTCCACGGCCTCGCGGATGGCCGTGCTGGAGACCGCCCGCTGCTGCACGATCACCTTGGGCACGACGTGTACGTCCAGGCCCATCTCCCGCAGGAGGCTGGCCGAGCCCCGGCGGTCGCGCCCGAACTTGCTGTCGAAGCCCAGGACGAAGGAGCGCGCCCCCAGCTTCTCCACCAGGATCTCCCGCACGAAGTCCTCGGCCGGGGTCTGGCGCAGGCGTTCGTCGAAGGCCAGGGCCACGGCGTGCTGGACGCCGGCGCGGCGGAGGAGCTCCAGGCGGTGCTCCAGGGGGGTGAGCTTGCGGGGCGCCCGCCCCAGGATCACGCGCTTGGGGTGCCGGCGGAAGGTGACCACCGTGGGGACGGCGTCCAGCTCGGCGGCCCGCTGCAGGTTGGCCCGCAGGATGGCCTGGTGCCCCAGGTGGAGGCCGTCGAAGACCCCGATGCTGATCACCGAGCCCCGAGGCGGCGGCCCCTCCATGAGCCTCAGATCGAAGGTCGTCCTCACCTGCGCCTGGACGGGGCTTCGCCCCGGCTCGCCTTGTACTGGTCGATCAGCTCCTGCAGCGCCTGCTTGTGGCGGTGCTTGTCGGCCACCGACATGCGGTCGACCAGGAGGACCCCCTCCAGGTGGTCGTACTCGTGCTGGATGACCCGGGAGAGGAAGCCCTCGAATTCCCGGTCGACGGGCTCTCCCCGGGGGTCGAAGGCCTCCACCCGACAGCGCTCCGGGCGCTTGACCTCGGCGTAGAGGCCCGGAAAGGAGAGGCAGCCCTCCTCCATGACGAGGAGCGGCCCCGTGCGCTCGACGATGGTGGGGTTGACCAGGACCACCGCGTCCCCCGGCTCCCCGGTGGGGTTGGCCACCAGGATCCTCAGCCCCAGCCCCACCTGGGGGGCGGCCAGGCCGACCCCCTCGCTGGCGTACATGCGCTCGAACATGGCCTCCACCAGGGCCTCCAGCCGCTCGTCGAAGGCGGGGACCGGCTGGGCCACCTTCCGCAGGACGGGGTCGGGATAGAGGGACAGGCGGAGCTCGAGATCGTCGGTCATGGGGTCGGGGAGGGGGACGGGCCGCGGGGGCGGGCCTCGGCGGGGGCGGTCGCTCGGGGGCCCCGGCAGGGGCAGCATAGCCCGCGTTGACGGTTCCCGGCCACGCCGATAGGATCGTCCCCCCGATTTTCTACCCGGCGCGACCGATTCGCGTCGGGCGCGAGTCCGGTCGGCCCCGGGTGGCCATCCCCGCGTGGGCCCACCTCCGGACTACCGGCGAGGCGCGCCCCCGGGGAGGGGGAGCGAGCCAGGGCAGCCCCGCGTGGATTTCTCCAAGCACATCAAGAAGGCCGAAGAGGCCCTGCGTCGTCGCAACTACGACTTCGCGATCGAGGTCTACCAGCAGCTGCTGGAGATCGATCCGGACGTGGGCGAGGCGCGCGCGGGCCTGCGCGTGGCCATCCGCAAGCGCCACGAGAAGAAGGGCGGCGGCCGGATCCTGCGGGCCATCGGGGGGGCCGTGCCGCTGGCCACCGCCAAGACCCTCTACAAGGCGGGCAAGCTGGACGCCGCCTCCCGGCAGCTCGAGACCTACCTGGCCCTCAACCCCCTCGACGAATCGGCCAACCTCCTCCTCGGCAATGCCCTCGAGGAGGCCGGGCACTACCAGTCGGCGCGGGCGGTCTACGAGTACCTGGCGGAGATCGCCCCCAGGAACCCGGAGGGGCTCAAGCGCGCCGGGGCCATGATGTACAAGACCGGCGACCACGCCCGGGCGCTGGAGTACTACGAGCGGGCTCTGGAGGCCGACCCGCGGGACCAGGACGCCCTCAAGGCGCGCAAGAACCTGGCGGCCGAGACCGCCCTGGAGGCGCGCCACCTCACCGAGATCCGGCACAGCCGCGACCAGATCAAGGACAAGGAGGAGGCCCACCTGCTGGAGCGCTCACAGCGCCTGCACATGAGCGAGGAGGACCTCCGGGAGGAGCTGGCCAAGCTGGAGAACGCCTTCGCCGAGGCTCCCTCCGACGTGGACCTGATGGTGGGGATGGCCGACCTCCACGAGAAGCTGCGCGATCCCGAGGCGGCCCTGGACCTGGTCGAGCGGGCCCTGTCCTACCGCAAGGACTCCTACGAGCTGGCGTGCCGCGTGGGCGATCTGCACAGCAAGGCGCTGAAGAAGCGCATCGCCCGGGCGGACAAGGAGGCCGACCAGGAGAAGGCCAGCCGCCTGGAGCAGGAGCTGCGGCAGTACGAGGTGGAGGACTACCGGCGCCGGGTGGACATCCACCCCAGCGACGCCGCCTTGCTGCTTCAGCTGGGCAAGCGCCTGATGTGGACCGAGCAATACGACGAGGCCCTGGCCCAGTTCCAGAAGGCCAATACCGACCAGCGCGTGCGCCGCGAATCCCTGTTCTACATGGCGCAGTGCTTTCAGAAGAAGGACTTCAACGACCTGGCCCGCCAGGAGTACCTGCGTGCGCTCGAGGGAATCGGCGAGGTGGACGAGCGCGCCAAGGAGATCATGTACAATCTGGGCAGCATCGCGGAGTCCGAGGGTAACGCCGAGGAGGCCCGTTCCTACTACGCCCGGGTGTACCAGGTGGACATCGGCTACAGGGATGTGGCCAGCAAGATGGAGCAGTTCAAGTAGCCATGACGAACAGCAAGCAGGCCGCCAAACGCACGCGGCAGAACGAGCGCCGGCGAGCGCAAAACCGGACCGTCCGCTCCTCGATGCGCTCGGCGATGAAGAAGGTGGTGGAGGCCGACGCGCCCGAGGACGCGCAGGCCGCCCTTCCGGACGCGATGAGCAAGCTGGACCGCGCCGCCCGCAAGCACGTGATCCACCCCAACGCCGCGGCGCGCCAGAAGAGCCGGCTCTCGCGGGCCGCGAACAAGACCGACTGACGCGCCCCGCCCCGCCCCCGGCCCGGCGGGCGCCCGGGGGAGGGGAGCGGAGAGCGGGGAAGCCGAAGCCTCCCCGCTCCCCGACACGTCCGTACCCTCGGACGCTTTTCCGCGAACGGCTACCGACCGCCCAGCACCCGCGCGTACCGGAAGTAGACCTCCAGGCAGAGCACCATCAGGGCGGTGGAGTAGACCCGGCCCCCGGAGACCCCCCAGGGACCCGCGGGATCCCACGAGCCCCGGAAGCTGCCGTCCTCGCGCTGCGAGTCCAGGACGGCGCCCTTCATGGCCTTGTTCCAGGGCGCCCACCAGCGACTGCCGCCCATCTGGTACATGGCGTAGGAGCCGTAGTACCAGTAGTACATGTCGCAGCCGAGCCCCTCGGGATCCCACTCGGGCAGCTTCCGCCGCAGGAGGTCGGCGCTCTTGCGCATGATCTCGTGCTCCTCGGGGTCCTGCCCCAGGAAGATGCGGCACAGGAGAGCCACGGCGGTCAGGGCCTCGCCCTTCTCCACGGGGAAGTGGTCGTTGACCCGCGCGATGCGCGAGCTGGGGCCCCCCACCTCGACGTAGCCCGCGCGGCCGGTGGCCGGATCGGTCACCTCCTCCAACCAGGACAGGGCGCCGGTGAGGGCCATCGGATCGACCACCAGCCCGGCCTCCTCGGCGGACTTGAGGGCGAAGACCATCCAGCCCGTGACCGAGGTGTCGCTCTCCCCGTCGGGGGGGACCTCGTAGCGCCAGGCGCCGTAGGGGTTGCGGGCGCGTGAGATCCAGTTCACCGCGTCCTGGGCGGTGCGCCGGATCAGCGGGCTGCGGGTGAAGTAGTAGGCCTCGCAGAGCGCCAGCGTGGCCAGGGCGTGGTCGTAGACGTAGCCCTGCCCGATGGCCTCGCCCAGGAGGCCGGTGTCGGGGTCCTGCTGCTGCTTGAGCCAGGCGATGCCGCGGGCCACGTTGTGGCGGTACTCGCCCTCCTTGGAGGTGCTGCCCTGGCCCAGGAACGCCAGCAGTGCCAGGGCGGTCATGCCCACGTCGTGGGTGGCCTCCCCGGCGCCCTCGCAGCGGGCGTCCGGGGGATCGTGCTTCATGAAGCCATCGCAGTCCCAGCGGCCGTCGGCGTCCTGGTGGCGGGCGAGCCAGTCGAGGCCCGCCCGGATGGTGGCGTCCACCTTCAGGTCGCCTCCGCCCCGGCGTCGTCGGCCGAGCGGCCCCCCCCCCGCCCTGCCAGCGCCCCCGCCGATCCCGATGATGTCGTTGAAGGCGAGCTCGTCGAAGGGGGCCTCGTTCAGGAAATCGTGGTCCACCGGGCCGGAGACGGGCTCCTCGACGCTATCCCTCGTCTCATCCTCGGGGATCAGCGCGTCCCGCAGCTGGGGCTCCTCGATCGGCAGCTCGGGCTCCTCGATCTCGGGCTCCGGCTCGACCGGATCCTCGATGACCTCCTCGAGATCCGGCGCGATCTGTACGACGATAACGCCTCCCTCCTCTCCCGCCAGCAGGTCCCAGGGGATCGCCAGGAGGACGAAGAACGCGATCGCGTGGGCGGCGGCCGACAGGGCCAGCCAGGGCGTGCGGCTCATCCAGTCGTAGAGCACGTCGTGGAAGCTCGCCTCCTGCTCCCACGGCCGGGGAGGGGTCCACCCGGCGGCGACCGGCGTATCGGATCTCTCAACCATACCCACCTCCGCGAGTGAGCGACGTCCAGGAATGCGCGCGCTCGGCGAGCGCGTCGGGCCATCGCGTCTTCTGGGTACGGTCGGGCGTCGGGGGTGGCGACGCCGCGCACAGGAACGCTCGCGCCGCAGGGAGGTTCAACGAGAAGGAGCCCGCGCTGCCCTTCGCATCGGGCGGCGCGGGCTCCCGCTCTCGACTGCTCTAGCGAGCGCCCAGGATCTGCGCGTAGCGGAAGTACACCTCGAGGCTAAGCACCATGAGGGCGGTGGAGTAGACGCGTCCCCCCGAGAAGCCCCAGGGACCCACCGGGTCCCACGAGCCCTTGAAGCTGCCGTCCCTGCGCTGGGACTTCAGGATGGCCTCCTGCATGGCCGCGCTCCACGGCTCCCAGTAGCGGTTGCCGCCCATCTGGTACATGGCGTAGGAGCCGTGGTACCAGTAGTACATGTCGCAGCCGAAGCCCTCCGGATCCCACTCGGGCAGGCAGCTCCGCATGAGATTGGCGTGCTTGACCATGATCACGTCGGTCTCGGGGTCCTGCCCCATGAGGAAGCGACCCAGGAGACCGATGGCGGTCAGGGCCTCGCCCTTCTCGGGCGGGTAGTTGTCGTTGACCCGCTGGATTCGTGAGCTGTGGCTGCCGATCTCGGTGTAGCCCACCCGGCCGGTGGCGGGGTCGGTGACCTCGTCGAACCAGGACATGGCGCCGGTGAAGGCCGCCTTGTCGATCTTGAGTCCGGCCTCCTTGGCAGACCTGAGGGCCAGGACCATCCAGCCGGTGACCGAGGTGTCGTTCTCCCCGTTGGGCGGGAACTCGTAGCGCCACGCGCCGTAGGGGTTGCGGGCGCGGGTGATGAAGTTGATCGCGTTCTGGGCCGTCTTCCCGATCAGCGGGTTCTTGCCGCCCAGGTAGTAGGCCTCGCACAAGGCCAGCGAGGCGATGGCGTGGTCGTAGATGAACCCGTGCCCGATCTTCTTGCCCAGCAGGCCGGAATCCTCGTCCTGCTGCTCCGTCAGCCACTTGATGCCGTGGGTCACATTCTTCCGGTAGGGCCCCACCTCGAAGGTGTTGCCGTCGCCCAGGAAGGCCAGCAGGGCCAGGCCGGTCATGCCCACGTCGTGGAGCTGGTCGCCCGCGCCGTCGCACTGCGCGTCCGGCGGGTCGTGCTTCATGAACTCGGCGCAGCTCCACCGGCCGTCCTCGTCCTGGTGCTCGGCCAGCCACTTCAGGCCGTCCGCGAGCGCCTGGGGAGTCGCCACCGCTCGAGCATCGTGCGAGGGGGTCGCCGGCTGCTCCTGCGCCTTCGCGCACCGCGGGCACTCTTTGGTCGTGGTGCAGGAGGAGACCCCCGCCACCAGCCCCGCGAGCACGACCGAGCCCGTCGCCCACCCCTTGAGGACCGTCATCCGGTCGGGGGAGGCGACCAGCCGCTCTCCGTGTTGCTTCATGGCACCTACCGCGCGCCCAGCACCTTGGCGTAGCGGAAGTAGACCTCGAGGTTCAGGACCATCAGCGCGGTGGAGTACACGCGCCCTCCCGAGAAGCCCCAGGGTCCCACGTTGTCCCACGAGCCCAGGTAGCTGCCGTCCTTGCGCTGGGACTCGAGCACGGCCTTCTTCATGGCCTTGTTCCACGGCTCCCAGTGGCGGCTGCCGCCCATCTGGTACATGGCGTAGGAGCCGTAGTACCAGTAGTACATGTCGCAGCCGAAGCCGTCCGGATCCCACTCGGGCAGGCAGTTGCGCATGAGATCGGCGTGCTTGTGCATGATCTCATCATCATCCGGGTCCTGCCCCATGAAGAAGCGGCACAGCAGGCCCACGGCGGTCAGCGCCTCGCCCTTCTCGGGCGGGTAGTTGTCGTTGACCCGCTCGATGCGCGAGCTGGGGGTGCCGATCTCGGTGTAGCCCACCCGGCCGGTGGCGGGGTCGGTGACCTCGTCGAACCAGGACATGGAGCCGGTGAAGGCCTCCTTGTCGACCTTGAGCCCGGCCTCCTCGGCCGACTTGAGGGCGAAGACCATCCAGCCGGTGACCGAGGTGTCGTTCTCGCCGTTGGGCGGGAACTCGTAGCGCCAGGCGCCGTAGGGGTTGCGGGCGCGGGTGATGAAGTTGATCGCGTTCTGGGCGGTGCGCTTGATCAGCGGGCTGCGGGTGAAGTAGTAGGCCTCGCACACCGCCAGGGTGGCGATGGCGTGGTCGTAGATGTAGCCGTGCCCGATGGACTCGCCCAGGAGGCCCGTGTCGGGGTCCTGCTGCTGCTTCAGCCAGCCGATGGCGCGGGCGACGTTCTTGCGGTACTCACCCGTCTTGGAGGTGTTGCCGTCGCCCAGGAAGGCCAGCAGCGCCAGGCCGGTCATGCCCACGTCGTGGAGCTGATCGCCCGCGCCGTCGCACTGCGCGTCCGGCGGGTCGTGCTTCATGAACTCGTCGGTGTCCCACTTGCCGTCCTCGTCCTGGTGGTTGGCCAGCCACTCCAGGCCGTCCTTGAGCGCCTGGGCGATGGGCGCGCCTCCGCGCGAGCGCAGCCGCTTGCGTCCCCCGAAGCGGCCGCCGTACTTGCCGCCGGCCCCGCCGCCGATGCCGATGATGTCGTTGAAGGCGTCGCTGTCGAAGGGGGAGTCGGAGAGGAAGTCGGGGTCGCCCTGGGTCGACTCGTAGTCCTGCTCGTCCTCGGTCTCGTTGTGGTCGGAGATCTCGGCGTCCTGCAGGACCGGCTCCTCGAGCTCCTCCTCCTCCTCGGGCTCGGGCTCCTCCTCCTCGGGGTCCTCGAAGACGTCCTCGGGGGTCTGCTCGATGTTGGCCTTGAGCTCCGTCCCGTCGTCATCGAAGATGATGTCCCAGGGGATGGCCATCAGGATGAAGAAGACGATCACGTGGGCCGCCGCCGACAGGGCCAGCCAGGGCGCCCGGCTCATCCAGTCGTAGAGGATGTCGTTGAAGGTGACCTCTTCCTCCCACGGCTTGGGGAGGGTGGACTCGATCTGGACCTGACTGTAGTCGATCATGGCCTGTCTCCAGGGATGGCCCCCCTGGCTCGGGGGGGCTCGGCGGTCGTTCCGGCCCGGGGCCTTCGGGGCGGGTCGGCGCGGCCGGGGGCCGGGGCGCGGGCTCCGGCGGGTCGCGGTGGCCGGGAAGGGCGATGCGACCCCACAACGCCGGGCCCTGCGGGGGGTTCAGAGTATATCGATGCAGTTCGGCCGGGCTTCCCAACTTCGCCCGGGAAGGAGCGATGCGGGGCGGCAGCGGGCCGGGCGGAACCCGAATGGGCGACTGATGGCGGTCAATTGGAGGACAACTGGCCGTTATTCGGCCGTGCGGGCTGCCTCTCCATCGCCGGCCAGACGTAGGCTGCCCGAGCCAGCTCCTCCAGGCCCTGATCCACGCGCAGGTTCCAGTAGGTCTCCTGGTACCTCTCGCGCACCATCGCCTGGGTCTCGTGGCTCGCGAAGGAGGGGGCTCGCTCCTCTCTCCGGTCCACGAGCTGGATCAGGCTCAGCCCGACCACCTCCCCGTCCCGCTCGAAGGGGACCGGCGTCGAGACGTCCCCCGGGGAGGCCTGTTCGAGGAAGTCCGCCAGGCCGGGGACGATCTGGCAGATGCTCGCGGGGTCCGCCCACGGAGGGTCGCTCTCGAGGGCCTGCGCGGCCCCCGGCGGGCCGTAGTCCGAGATCAGGGATCGGAAATCCTCGCCCTCCTCGACGCGCACGCGCAGGGCCTCGGCCTGGGCCAGGGTGGCCTCCAGGCCGCCCCAGCGCTGGAGGGGGAGGGTCAGGTCGAGGACCCGCACCCCCGCCGGCTCGGTGAGGGAGGGCAGCATCTCGCGGTAGACCATCTTCAGGAGGCCCGGCCGGACGAAGCGGTCCCGGCTGGGGCGCCCCAGCGGGCCGGCCACCTTCCCGGTGACCGACCTCTCCCAGAGCTCGGACATCATGCGGTCGCGCCGCTGCTCCTTGAGCTGGCTCGAGGTGACGCCGGTCTGCTGCAGGTACTCGCTCATCCCGGCGATGCCGCCCCGGCGCTCCTTCTCGACCTCGAGGTTCTCCTTGACGATCCGGTCGAGGACCTCGGGGTCCACGCCCAGATCGTCGCCCGCCTGGGCCGCCAGCAGCCGGGCGACGAGCAGGGTGCGAACCTCCTTCAGGGCCTGGGCCAGCTCCTCGGGCGTGGTGCGGGGACGGTCCTGCATCCGCACGAAGGTGTGCAGCTCGGCCGAGGTGTAGATCCGCTCGTCGACGACCAGCCCGATCCGGTTCAGGAGCTGCCAGCCCTCCTCGGCGGCCGGCGTCGCGGGGGCGCCCTCCTGAGGTCCGATCCAGAGCGCCGAGAGCAATGTGAGCATCCAGATCATCGCGTCATCCGTCCTTCGCATCCGGTCCGCGCTCGCGGTCCGTCGGGGAGCAGGAGCCCCTCCAGCCAGTCGAGGGCCTCCGCCGCCCCCCTCCGATCGGACGGGATCATGAGCCAGGCCTGGCCCTGGCGCAACGGTCGGAAGTCGACTCCCCGCCCCTCGAGCATTCCCTCGAGCTGGACCCGATCGCGGTACTCCAGGAGGAAGAACTCGCCCCGCCAGGCCAGCCGCCGCACCCCGAAGCCCTCCAGGGCGGCCCCCAGCCGGAACTGGCGGACCAAGGCCCGCGCCTCCGGAGGAACCCGCCCGAAGCGGTCCTTCAGCATGGCCTCGGCCTCCCGGGCGTCCTCCTCGCCCCCGATGCGGTCCAGGACCCGGAGGATCTCGATGCGGGCCTCCTGGCCCTCGATCCAGTCCTCGGGCAGGAAGGCGCGCAGGCCCAGCTCCAGCTCCACCCCCCGGGTCTCCTCGGCCCGCCCGGCCTCGGCCTCGAGCGCCCCGCCCGCCTGGTGGCTCTCCACCGCGATCTTGAGCAGGCGGCAGTACATGTCGTAGCCCACGGCCCCGATGTGGCCCGACTGCTCGGCCCCCAGGAGGTTGCCGGCGCCGCGGATCTCCAGGTCCTTCATGGAGATCCCGAAGCCGGCGCCGAGCTGGCTCATCTCCTCCAGCGCCTTGAGCCGGTCGCGCGCCGCCTGGCGCATGGGCTTGAAGCGGTCGATCAAGAGGTAGCACCAGGCCTTCTGCCCCCGGCGGCCCACCCGCCCGCGGAGCTGGTGCAGCTCGGCCAGGCCGAAGCGATCGGCCTCGTCGACCAGGATCGTGCCGGCGGCGGGGATGTCGAGGCCGTTCTCGATGATGGTGGTGGCCACCAGCACCTCGACGTCGCCGCGGGTGAAGCCCCGCATGATGCGCGCCAGCTCGCCCGTGGGCATCTGCCCGTGGCCCACCGCGAAGGAGCACTCGGGGGCCAGGGCCGCCAGGCGCCGCGCCTGGGCCTCGATGTCCTCCACCCGGTTGTGCAGGAAGAACACCTGCCCGCCCCGGTTGTGCTCGGCCAGCAGAATCTCGCGGATGCGGCCGTCGTCCTGGCGGTAGAGGATCTCGGTGTCCACGTCCTGCCGGCCGGGCGGCGGGATGGACAGGGCCGAGATGTCGCGCACGCCGGCCAGCGACATGTGCAGGGTGCGGGGGATGGGCGTGGCGCTGAGGGTGAGGATGTCGACCTCGGCGCGGTACTTCTTGAAGTGCTCCTTGTGGACCACGCCGAAGCGCTGCTCCTCGTCCACCACGATGAGGCCCAGGTTGCGGAAGCCGACGTCCCGGGACAGCAGCCGGTGGGTGCCGATCAGGATGTCCACCTCGCCGCGCTCCACCCGCTCGAGGAGCGAGCGGGCGGCCTTGCCGGTGAGGCCGCGGCTGATGCAGCCGACCTCCACCGGGAAGTCCGCCAGGCGGTCGCGGAAGGTGTCGTAGTGCTGCTGCGCGAGCAGGGTGGTGGGCACCAGGACCGCCACCTGGCCGCCGCCGACCACCACGCGGAAGGCCGCGCGCAGGGCCAGCTCGGTCTTGCCGAAGCCCACGTCGCCGCACAGGAGCCGGTCCATGGGCCGGGGGCCGGCGAGATCCAGGGCGATCTCCCCGTCGCACAGGGCCTGGTCCTCGGTATCGGTGTAGGGGAAGCCGTCGATGGCCTCCCGCACCATCGGGTCGTCGCAGGGCCAGGGGTCGCGGCGCCGCATCTCGCGCCGGGCCTGCACCTCCAGGAGCTCGGTGGCCAGGTCGTAGAGGGCCCGCTCGACCCGCTCCTTGCGCCGGCGGAAGCTGCCGACCCCGATGCGATCCAGGGGGGGCGCGCCCGAGGTCCGGCCGGCGCCGATGTAGCGCTGCACCAGGTCGATGCGGCAGGCGGGCACGAACAGGCTGACCTGGTCGGCGAACTCCAGGTGCAGGTGCTCCTCCTCGCCGCTGCCGCGCGCCATGCGCTCCAGCCCCAGGAAGCGGCCCAGGCCGTGCACGGCGTGCACCACCAGGTCGCCGGGCTTGAGCTCGAAGAAGGACTGCAGCGCCCGCGCGCGGTGCCGGCGGCGGCGGGACGGCGCGCGGCGCAGGCCCTCGATCCCCGCCAGCTCCCGGTAGTTGATGGCGATGAGCCCCGCCCCGGGGAAGCGGAAGCCGCGCGAGAGATTCCCCCGGCGGGTCTCGATCCGCCCGGCCTCGCCGGCCTCCTCGAAGACCCGCTGCAGGCGGCTCTCCTCCGAGCCGGTGCGGCATAGGACCAGGACGCGCTCGTCCCCCTCGAGCGCCTCGCGCAGCCGCTCGGGCGCGTCGCGGAGCCCGCCCGAGAGGAACTGGACCGAGCGGGTGTCCAGGTTCAGGTCGGCGCCGGGCAGGCTCTGGAGGGCCAGGCGCCGGTGGGCGCCCATGGCCTCGCGCAGACCGACGAAGGCCTGCCCGTGGGAGGCGGACTGGATGCGCAGGCCCTCGGCGCGGTCCTCGATGCGCAGCGGCTCGATCTCGACGATCGCGGTCGTGGGCGCCAACAGCGAGAGGACCGGAGCGCCGGTGCCGTCCTCCACCCCCCCGGCGTCCGAGGCCAGGCACAGGCTGAGCCGGGGCGCGGCCTCGACGCTGCGCTGGTCCTCGGGGTCGAAGGTGCGCAGGGACTCGATCTCCGTGTCGAAGAGCTCGATGCGCACCGGCAGCTCGGCGGTGAAGGGGAAGACGTCGAGGATGTCTCCGCGCAGGCTGAGCTCTCCGGGACGCTCCACCAGGGGCTGGCGCGTGTAGCCGGCTCCCACCAGCCGATCCAGCAGGGCGTCGACGTCGAGCACCTGGCGCACCTGCAGGGTGAGGATGTCCCGCTCGAGCTGGCGGGCGTCGGGGATGGGCTGCAGCAGGGACAGGACCGAGGTGGCGATCAGCCGCGGCCGCCTTTCGGCCGGCCCCGCCAGGCGCTGGGCGAGCTGCAGCCGGCTGCGCAGGCTCTCGGCGTCGATCTCCTCGCCGCGGCCGCCGGCCAGGCGGGCGGGGAGCAGGACCGGCTCGGCGCCGAAGGCGGCGAGGTCTTCGCTGAAGCTCTCGGCCTCGGCATCGCTCGAGAGGAGCACCAGCCAGGGCCCCTGGGCGCGGCGGCACAGCTCGGCCAGCACCATCGCCTGCGATCCCCCCCACAGGCTGCCCACCGAGACCTTCCGCTGGCGGTGCAGGAGCTCGAAGAGCCGGCCGAACTGGGGAAAGGGGGGGGGCTCCTCGGACGCCATCGGCCCCTGGTGGAGATCGACCTCGGTCACGGGCCCCCCCGCTCTCCGAGGACCAGGAGGGCCTCGAAGGCGGCCCAGCTCTCGGCCTCCTTGCGGGTTCGGCCCCAGGCGGTGGGGAAGCGCTCGGACCCCACGCGCGCCGCGGTGAGGAAGGCCCGCGCGTGCGCCCGGCCGCGCTGGTCCAGGAGCTCGTAGGTCGGCGTCTGTCCCCAGCGCGCCTGGCACAGCTCCTGAAAGGCCTGCTTGGGGTTGGCCGCCCGGCGCTTCTCGCGGACGCGGGCGAGGTGCTGGTGCAGAGTGTCGAGGCAGAAGCCCCGCGCCGCCTCGAAGCCGCCGTCGAGGTAGACGGCGCCGACGACCGCCTCGTAGAGGTTGGCCAGGACCGAGGCCGGCAGGGTGCGCTCCCGCATGCCGCCGCCCACTCGGGCCTCGCGGTGGAGGCCGAGGGCGCGGGCTCCCTCGGCCAGGGCCTTGCGCGAGACCACCGCGGCCTTCAGCTCGGTGAGGTCGCCCTCGTCCAGGTCGCGGAGCCGGTGGTAGAGCTCGTCGGCCACGACCAGGTCGAGCACCGCGTCGCCGAGGAACTCGAGACGCTCGTTGTTGCGCTGGCCGTCGACCGACGCGTGGGTGAGGGCGAGCTCCAGGAGGCCCGGATCGCCGAAGGAGTGCGAGGTCTCCAGCATGATCGGCGGTCGAGCCGCCGCCCGGGCCGGGTGGCGGCAGGCGCCTTGCCCCGGGTCTCGACCGCAGGGCAGAGTATAGTGCGCCTGGAGACGGGGAACGGCCATATGAGGGACGAATACCGCCCGCGCCCGGACGACCCTCTGGTCGAGCCCTTCTTCGGGGCGTTCGGGGAGCCCGAAGGCGATGCCGCTACGCGGGTGGGGAGGGGGCGGAGGTGTGGGTGGTTCTGCGTCGGGGTGGTCGTGGGGGTGGTCGCGCTGGGCGCGGTTTGCGTGTGGGTGTTGGGTTGAGGGATGACTCCTCGGCGCGCCCGCGGAGCGGGCGCGGCCAGTGGGCCGGCGCTGGGCCTGGCGGCCCCGACCAAGGACGAGCCCTCGCCCTGGGCCGGGGACCTCCACGCGCGGCACACTTGCCGCGCCGGCGCCGAGTGGCGCCGTGACGCCACGCGAG
>CAZTTG010000123.1:0-14487 GCA_964615935.1 uncultured Planctomycetaceae bacterium
GCCCAATCAAGAGCCAGGGCCGGGGTCCTCAACCCCTCCAGGAAACAGCAACTAGGTATCCCTGAGACTATCCACGCTACCTGTCTCGAATTGGTCATCCTCGACTCCAAAAACGGGCCACTCCCTGACTCCAAGATTGTCCTGTTCCGCTCCGGAGCCATGCTGGCCAGCGAGGAGACCGATTCGGCTGGTATCGCCCGCTTCGAGCCAGGCGAGGGAGAGGCCGAGGCTCTGGTGGCTGCACCGGAGTGCGTCCCGCAACGCGAGGTTGTGCATCTCGCCCCGGGCCGACGCGAGGTGCGCATCCATCCCTCCGCACGTCTTGCAGGTCGAATCCTACTCGACGGTCGCGAGCCTGGAGAACGGTTCGAGTTGGTCTTGCGGCTGGATCATCCTACCGTCCCCGCCGGAGGTGTCCCTGATAGGGTCTGGACGACGCTCGGTCTGCCGCCGGGAGGCCACACGAGGCTTGAGGGCTCCAGCGAACAAGACGGGCATTTCACCTTTGCCGGTCTTCGAGCGGATGCCAGCGGAACACTGTGGATTCCCCGCGGTTTCAGGCTCGACGAATCATCTTCGGCACTTTCGCCGGGCCGCTCTTACGATCGCTCCTCCTTGCGGTTTCAGGCGCCACAGGAGGATCTAGTAGTCCGATTGGTGGGCGTACCCTCGTTGACCGGCCGGGTCGTAGAGGCCGCTACTCGCGAGCCGATCCCTGATGCCAGGGTCTGGGGCAGCATTGGATTCGGCAATGGGAACTGGGCCTCGCTTGGCGGGACTGTCAATGAGCACGGTTACTTCCGAGTACCCGTTCACGGGGAGATGATCGCGGAGGGATTCCTGACCGTCAGTCGCTCAGCAGGTCCTGGTCAGCATTCCGTTGACCTCACCGGCCTCGGCCCACCGGCCTTCTGGCACCTGGGTGATATTGCGATAGAGAAGGTGGACACGAAGTCGATCCGGTTCCGAGTAACCGATTCGGGGGGGACACCAATTGAAGGGGCGATTGCAGTCGATGCAGCCCAGGCCAGAGTAAAGAGCGCCCCCACCACTGCAGACGGACTGGGGCACCTTGACGGGGTTCCAATCGAATGCAAACGCATCCGCGTCGTCGCCCTTGGCTACCGAGTGGCGGAGGTTCCCGTGCCTCCGGCATTCGAGGCAACCGCGAACGTGGTCCTTGTCTCGGTGCCCACCCTGGAGGTCCGGATTCGAACGGCAGATGGAGACGTACCCCGCGGGATCGAGGTCACGCTTAGTGCGCCAGGGCAGTTCTTCGTCGATCGCGGCTCGTACGGCCCCGACCGCCTCTATGCCTCTGTCGGCGCATCTCAGTATTCGTCCTGGGGGAGTGGCCCCAAGGGAACGGAGGTCAACTTCCTTCCGGACGAAGCGGGCTGGGTGCGTGTCACCGGTCTCTCCACGGATGCGAGCTTGAGGCTTCGAGTCAAGGACTTCCTGGAGTGGCCGATCCACGAGCAGGTACTCGCACCACTTGGGCCCAGCGAACGCAGGGCTATCGACATCGTGCTGCCCAGCCAACCGCCTCCCTTCGCTGGCCTCGTAACAGATTCGCTGGGGCAACCCCTCGCTGGGGCTCGTATCCGATTGTCCCTCACAGAATCCTCCTCGCGTACATACCCAGTCGACGGGGCAGGCGCGTTCCGATTCGACGGCATATGGGTCGAGCGTGGGTCGGTGCGGATCTCGAAGGACGGCTATTGTCCCCTCCACGTCAAGGACTTCGTGTTCCCAAGGGATGGCCGACCCGCGGAGTACAGATTGAATCCTGGTCGCGACCTGACTGTGCAAGTCGTAGACGAGGGCGGAAGCGCGGTGTCCGCCGAAGTATCAGCCGATCAAGCCGGCTCCCCAGCGTGGGACGCTGCACGGATCGAGGTAGGGGCATACTTGCTGGAAGATCTCCCACAGGCGGAAGTAGAGGTTTGCGTATCTGTGGCGGGGCGGGACTACACTCACAGAGTCGATTCAAGAGAGTCTGAGCTGATTGTCCGAGTGCCGATTCATGGCTCCCTCCATGCCACCGTGGCTCAAGGTATGGATCCCGCGACTCACCGGTGCGTTGTCCTGTGTCCCCTGGAGCAGGGCCTGCCGGTGCGTCGAAAATGGGTCAACCCGAAGAAGGTTGGGCTCGGGCCTGTCAGGATCGACCCAGTCCTCCCAGGAGCGTACGAGGCGTGCCTGCAGGTGGAGGAGGCGGCTGTGGGCCAGGGACAGGCGGTCTATCGAGATGTGACTCCGAGACTGCCCGTGACAATCTCCCCCGGTGCAGTGTCAGAGATCGATCTCCGTCTCTGAGGATGGGCCCGCCAGCCCGGGCGTGGGGGGCGGGGAGGGGGGATGGCTCCGACTGCCTCCCAGGGGCGTTGCCGTTGTTCCGGCCCCCGCCGCACCGCCGCAGGAACCGCTCGTGGGCGCAGGAACCCCGTGGGCGTCCCGCAAGGCAGCGACGACTCCGCCCCCGCTCCGCGCCCGCGCGAGGAGTGCCCCCCGCTACTCCCAGACCGCGCGCCCCTCCTCGTACCGCACCTCCCCCAGCAGGTGTGCCTTGATCGCCTCGGGCAGCGCGATCTTCTCCTGCTCGAACACCCGGTGCCCCAGGCTCTCCACCGTGTCCTCCCGCAGCACCTCGATGCTGCGCTGCAGGATGATCGGGCCGGCGTCGTACTCATTGTTCACATAATGCACCGTGCACCCCGTGAACTGAACGCCATGCTCGAGCACCGCGGCGTGAACGCGGTCGCCGTAGAAGCCCTCGCCCCCGAAGGCCGGCAGCAGCGCGGGGTGGATGTTGATCACCCGACCCACCCAGCGCTCCGGCAGCCGCAGCAGCTTGAGCCATCCGGCCAGCACCACCACGTCGCAGCGGTGCTCGTCGAGCCGCTCGAAGACCTCCGCGCTGAAGTCCTCCACCGTGGGGTGCGAACGGCGGCGCACGTGGGCCGTGGGGATGTCCAGCCGTCGGGCCCGCTCCAGCGCGAAGGCGCTGCGCTTGCTGGAGACCACCAGGGCCAGCTCGGCCTCCAGCCATCCGGCGGCGATGCGCTCGGCCAGGTTCTCCAGGGATCGCCCGCCACCCGAGACCAGAACGCCGATGCGGGGCCGCTCGCTCACGATTCACCTCCCAGGGCGGCGCGCGCCGCCCGCTGCAGCTCCCCGGCCAGCTCCCACAGGAGATCGTCCAGCGCCGGAGCCGTGGCGCGGGACGCGGCCAGGATGCGGGGCAGGTCCACCGGCCCGTCCCCCGCGTCCACCACGACCACGATGCCCAGGGCCGAGAGGCCGGCGTGGGCCGAGGCGATCAGCGGGTCGGCCAGCCCCTGCACCGCGACGCGCGCGCCGGCGCGCGCGAACCAGCGGCGCTCGGCCGGGGTGTCCAGGGTCGGACCCAGGGTGCAGGCGGCCACGGCCTCCGCGCAGTGCAGGCCCAGGCGCTCCCCGACCGCGAGGGCGATGTGGCGCAGCGCCGCCTCGTGCAGGCCGGAGAGGTCGGGGAACATGGGGCCCAGGTTGCTGGCGCCCAGACCCTGAAGGGGAGAGCCGCCGCTGAGGTTGATGTGATCGGACACCAGGGCGAGGGTGCCGACCGGCAGGGTCTCCCCCGCTTCGCCGTCCGCCGCCGGCAGGGCGCTGCCGGCGCAGGTGTGCACCAGGGTCGCGGCTCCGGCGGCGGCCGCCAGCCAGCAGGGGAAGGCCCGCTCCCAGGGCTCGCTCGCGAAATCGGGTGAGTCGGTGGCGTCCTCCAGGATCCAGGAGGGCAGGCCGTTGAAGGTCCCCCAGTGCAGGAGCCCCTCGCGCCAGGGCGCTGGAACCCCCGGGAGCTGGTCCAGGGGCAGGCGCCCCCCGCCCTCCAGCCTCCCGGGGAGCAGCCCCGCTCCGGTCCCCATCAGGAAGAGCGCCGCGGGCTCCACGGCCTTCGCCCGGGAGAGCCTCCCACGGGCTTCCTCCACGCTTCGATCGATGGCAGGCAGGCTCATGGAGCGCCTGGATACCCGAAGAAGTGGGTGCGAGCAAGCGAAGGCATGGTCCCGGGGCGCGACCCGGCCCCGAGCTCAGCCCTCCCGCTCGACGCCGCCGGGCTCCTCGGGGACGGGATCGACCCCGGGCTCGGGCTTCTCGATCTCGGCCGTGCCCGCGTCCCCCCCGGACGCATCCTCGGGCGGCTCTCCTCCCCCCGCCTGCCCGTCATCCGCCTCCCCCCGGCCGTCCGAGAGCAGGCGCACCAGGAGGGTGTCCCCGTACATCTCGAGCAGGCGCTCGATGGCCACCACCGCCGTCGACCAGCGCTCGTCGCTGCCGGCCCGCAGGCCGTCCGCCAGGGTCGCCGCGGCCTCGGCCTCGGGGCGCAGGCGATCGGAGCGCCCGGCATCCCTCGACCACTCGGCCACCAGGTCGAAGGGCGCGGTCATCTCCCGCGCCTCGGCCGCGGAGAAGTTGGCGGTCTTGCCCGGCCGGAACATCTCGTCGCCGCCGGACACCGCCTCGGCCACCGCGGTCAGCCGCAGGAGCGACTCGATGCCCGCCACCTCCTCGTCGGTGTAGGGGCGCGACAGGCGGTCCTTGAAGAGCTTGTGCAGGGCCTCGGTCTGCCCGCCGAAGTCGGACCAGGGCACGTGCTCGGACTCGGATCCCTGGAGGATCAGGAGCCCGGCGTGATCGGCCCCGATCACCTCCCGGTTGCGCTGCTGGCCGCCCGCCTGCGGGACGGCCACGACCTTGCGCTGCCAGTTCTGCGCCGCGAACTCGTCCGCCAGGTGATTCAGGGCCACCCGGGCTGCGAGCACGTCCTGGAGCAGGGCGGCCACCAGGGCCCGGCCCTCGTCGGTCTGCAGCTCGCCGGCCAGGGCCTGGAGCCGCGCGGCGGCGGCCTCCAGGTCGAGCAGGAGGAGCTCCCCCTCGAGCCCCGCCTCGCCGACGAGGTTGGCGGCCAGCGCGCGCGCGTCCTCGCGCGAACGGCGCGCCAGGAAGGTCTCCTCGCGGTCGTCCAGGTCCCGCAGCAGGGCCCGCACGTCGCCGGCGATCAGGTGCAGCTCGCCCAGCTCCGAGAGGGCCAGATCGGGGGGGAGCTCCGGCAGGTCCAGGCCCGGCTGGAGGCCGCGCAGGGTCTCCCCGGCGAGGTCGAACTCCCCGCGCTTCACCATGGCCTCCACCGATTCCAGGGTGGTGCCGAGACCCCGCCGCGCGGTCTCGATCAGCTCGCGGAAGAGCTCGCGGCGGCGGGCCTGGAACTCGGAATCGGCCGCCAGGGGGGCGGGCAGGTCGTGCGCCAGCATCTGGCGCAGGGCCGGGCCGGGCCGCGGGGGATCGGCCTCGAGCTCGGCCAGGCCGCGGAGGGCGGCGAGGTGCTGCTCGTGCTCGCTCTTGCGGGCCCGCTCGGCCGCCTCGCGCTCGAGCAGGCGGTTCTGGATCTCGCGCATCTCCTCGCTGGCCCGGGACGCGGTGGTCGTCCCGCGGAAGTCCTCGACGATGGCCGCCAGCGGACCCAGGCGCTGCTCGTCGCTGAGGCTCGCGTCGATCTTCAGGTAGGCGTTCTCGGCCTCGACCTCGAGGAGGCGCATGTCCCGATCGTCGTCGCCGGGGGGGTCGACGGGCTCCACGGGCGGGGGGGCGCCGCCGATCCCGTCGCCCGTCCCGGGCTCGACGCCTTCCCCGTTCGACTGGGCGGTTCCCGGGCCGTCCGGGGGCGGCTGGGGCTCGGGGCCCGAGCCGACGATCTTCAGCCCGATCCACAGGAGGGCGACGGCGGCGATGCCGCCCACCACCGCGACCTTCAGGCCCCGGTGGCCCGAGGCCTCCTCGACCGGCGCGCGCACCGCGGCGGGCTCGCCCCCGTTGCGCAGGGCCTGGACCTCCCGCAGGAGGACGCCGGCCGAGGGGTAGCGCAGGTCGGGCTTCTTCTCCAGGAGCCGCATCACCATGCGCTCGAGGCCCTCGGGCAGGCCCACTACCCACTCGGTCGGCGGGCGGGGGCGCTCGGAGAAGTGGCCCCGCAGGATGTCGCGGGTGCTCTCCCCCTCGAAGGGCGTGTGGCCCGTCAGCAGGCGATACATGGTCGCCCCGAGGGAGTAGAGGTCCGAGCGCGAGTCCACGCGCTCGCCCCGCGCCTGCTCGGGCGAGATGAAGTGGGGCGTGCCGAAGATCTTGCGGTCGCCGCTGTCGCTGGCCTGGGCCTCGAGGTGGGTGGCCAGGCCCAGATCGGCCAGCTTGGTCACGCCCGCGCTGTTCTGCATCAGGTTGGCGGGCTTGATGTCGCGGTGGACGATCCCCTTGCCCTCGGCGAAGACCAGGGCGCTGGCGGCGTCCTTCATGACCCTCAGCGTCTCGACCCAGCTCAGCGGGCCCTCGCGCGCCACCCGGGCCTCGAGGTTGCCCCGGTCCATGTACTCCATGGACAGGTAGTGCTGTCCGCCGGACTCGCCCACGTCGTGGACGGTCACCACGTTGGGGTGGTTGAGCGCCGCCGCCGCGCGGGCCTCCGCCAGGAAGCGGTTCACGAAGTCCGTGTCGTGGGAGAGCCGGGCGGAGAGGATCTTGAGCGCCACCTTGCGGGAGAGGCTCTCCTGCTCGGCCAGGTAGACCAGCCCCATGCCGCCGTGTCCCAGGGGTCGCTCGAGGCGGTAGCCCGCGATCTGGAGCGGGGAGGGGACGGGCTCGGCGGGCGCGATGGGGGTGATGGTCGCCGGGCTCGCCAGCGAGATCACCTGCATGCGCCTGGAGCCCAGGAGCACCTGGTCGCCGGCGGCCAGCCGGGCGTACTTGATCCTCTTGCCGTTGATCAGGGTCCCGTACCGGGAGCCCATGTCCTTGACGGCCCAGCCGCCGCCCTTGGCGCGGCCCACCACGCAGTGCACGTCGGCCACTCCCTGGGCGTCGATGGTCCAGTCCACCCCCTGGGTGGCCGAACCGATCGTCAGCACGCCCTCCATGGGGAGCTCGCGGGACTCGCCCCCGACGAGCTGGAGGCGCAGGCGCTCGCCGTCGTCCGCCATCAGGACGCGACCTCCGGAGCGTCGCGGCGACCCGAGGCGGGGTCGAGGCCCCGGTACAGCGCCGTCCCGATGCGGACCACGTCGGAGCCCTCCGCCACGGCCGCCTCGAGGTCGTCGCTCATGCCCATCGACAGCCGGGCGCGTCCGCCGCGGAAGGCCCGGGCCGGGAGCTCGTCGCGCAGGGCGGCCAGCGCGCGGAAGGTGCGCCGAGCCGGGTGGGCGGGGCCGTCCGGTCCGGGCGCGGTGGCTCCCGGGGCAGCGGCCATGGTCATCAGGCCCAGGACTTCGAGGTTCTCGAGGCCCGCCGCGAGCTCGAGGGCCGCGGGGACCTCGGACGGGTCGAAGCCCGAGCGCTGGGGGCCCTGAACCAGCGCGACCTGGAGGTAGACCGCGGGGCGCCTTCCCTCCTCGGAGGCCACCCGGTCGAGGGTGTCGAGCAATCGCATCCGATCCACTGAGTGAATGACGTCCACCTGCCGGACCACGCGTCGGGCCTTGTTGCGCTGGAGGTGGCCGATGAAGTGCCACCGGGCCGCCAGGCCCCTGTGCTGGAAGTGTCGGGTCTTCGCGTCCAATCCCTCGATCCGGTTCTCTCCCAGGTCCTCCTGACCGATCTCGCGCAGGGCGCCCGCCACCTCGGGCGCAACGGACTTGGTCACGGCCAGGATGGAGACCCCGGAGGGATCCCGGTCGAACCGGGCACAGGCCCGTTCCACGCGGCCGCGGACGGCGGCCAGACGGCGTTTCAGCAGGCCCTGCACGGTCTCTTCGGGTCCTCGAATCTCGGGTGAGCCATCCAGGGTACCCCGCCGGGCGGCGGAAGTCACCGCAGGGGCCGCCGAGGCGCCCCGCGGGGCCCCGTCCGCCGGCCTTGGGCGGGGATCAGGGCGACTCGGGTCGACGGCTGTGGCGGGCGGCGGGCAGGGCCGATCGGGTGGGGGGGCCGATGCGCGTCTCGGCCCGAGACACCTCCTCGAGCCGCAGCCGAAGACGCCGACGGGTGCGGCGCGTGACGCGGCGCGCCTCGCAGGGGCGGACCCCGGCCACCCAGACGAGCTCCTGGCCGGCGAAGACGAGGGGGATGCGGCCGCGGTCCTCCCGGGGCACGCCGGCGTCGGCGAGGAAGCGGCGCAGGGGCTTGGAGCCGGGCGCGCCCAGGCCGTGGAAGCGGTCGCCCCTCCGGCACCATCGGACCCACAGGCTGGGCGGCAGACCCTCGGCCTCGAGCTCGACCTCCAGGCTGCCGCGGGGGACCGGGGCCCCGGCGGGGCGGTAGGTGATCTCGGCGCTGAGGGCGCGGCCGTCGGGGAGGACGCACCGGCCGGGCAGCCCGAGGGGGAAGCCGTGGTCGTGGATCGGGATTCGGCCCCGCCAGCCGGTCCCGGGCAGCCGTCGCGGCGGGGAGGAGGACCCGGCCTCCCTCCGCGAGCTCGCGGGCTCGGGGAAGGGCAGCTCGAGCTGCGCCCCCCGCGAGGACGTCGCGTTCGGATCGAAGCCGGGGCATCCGGCGAGCGGGAGGGGGGGGAGGAGGAGCAGCTCGCCCGAGCGGAGCTGCAGGGACCAGCGACCCGGCAGGCTGTGACGGGTGCAGCGCCCGGACTGGAGGTCCCGCAGCAGGAGGTCGAGCAGGGCGCGCCCCGGGGGCCGACCGGTGCCCTCCAGCAGGAGGCGCCAGAGGGCCCTCCGGCGCAGGGGGGAGGGCAGCCGCATCAGGGCCGCCCTCACGAGGCTCCCGCCCAGCCGGGCCTCCGGGCCGCCGCGGGCGGCCTGGACCAGGGGGTGGGGGCTCCAGGCGAGGTGGGCGGTGGCCCGGGCGAAGGCCTCTTCGAGCCCCTCCACGGCGCGGCCGAAGGAGCGCAGGTTCTCGATCGCCTCGGGGCCGGCGAGCTGGACCAGCCGGGGGATGAGCCGGTGCCGCACGCGGTTGCGGGTGAAGCGAACGTCCTGGTTGGACGCGTCCTCGCGCCACTCCAGGCCGTGGTCGCGCAGGAGGCAGCGCACCTCCTCGCGGCGCATGGAGATCAGGGGGCGGACGACCCGCAGCGCCGGCCGGGCCCGGCTGGCCAGACTGCGGGAGGCCCGCAGGCCGGGGAGGCCGCCCAGCTCGCTGCCTCGCAGCCAGCGCAGGAGCAGGGTCTCCAGCGCGTCGTCGGCGTGGTGTCCGGTCAGGACGGTGGGGTAGCCCGCGCCCAGGGCCGACTCGGCCAGCGCCCGGTAGCGTGCCTGGCGGGCGCGGGCCTCCAGGTTGGGACCCTCCGGCAGCGCCAGGCGATGGACCTCGATGGGGACCCCGAGGGTGCGGCACAGGCGCTGGCAGAAGGCGGCATCGGCCGCGCTCTCGGCCCCCCGCAGGCCGTGGTCCACGTGGACGGCCAGGATCGGGGGCCGGGGCTCCGCGCAGGCCAGCAGGTGGAGCAGGTAGGCGGAGTCGGCGCCGCCGGACAGGGCCAGGACCACGGGCTCGACGGGCTGCAGCTCGACCGCCCGGGCCAGCTGGCTCCAGCGGGCCGACCACTGAGGGGGCGGCAGGCTGCGCCCCGGGGTGCGCGGAGGGGACATGGCGCTCGTCGAGAGGATACCCATGGTCGTCGGAGGGCCGGCTGGCCGCCAGGGCCTCCGCGAAGGTCTGCGAGCGAGCCCGCCGGACGCCGCCGGGAGGGGGGCTCCGGGGCCGGCCCGGGAGCCCGCGAGCACCCTCGATCGGGCACGCCCGCACGTTGATCCGATCGGCCGACCCCTGTAATCTCTGCGCCCGTTTTCGCCGGAAACTCGCGCTCGCCGCCTGGATCCGCCGGGGAGTCCCCCGCCCCCCCTGGGGGGGGCCAAATGCGACTTCCCGTGGAGCTCCCGATCGGCGGGGAATCCGGCTGGCAGCACCCCCCTTCCCGATCCCTGAGGCCGACACCCCCCGGCGAGCGGGTCCGCAGCCCCGGCGCTGCGCTCCTCCTGGCGCCCCCGCGGCCCCCAACCCCCGAGCAACCGGAAAGAACTCCCCCCATGGCCATGCGCATCGCCATCAACGGCTTCGGCCGCATCGGACGCTCCGTCTTCCGAATCCTGAAGGAGAACCCCCGCGGCGTCGAGGTGGTCTCCATCAACGACATCACCAGCCCCGAGACCCTGGCCCACCTGCTCAAGTACGACTCGGTCAGCGGCCGCTTCCCCGGCAAGGTCCGGGCCGGCAAGGACTGGATCGCGGTGGACGGCGACAAGATCAAGATCACCGCCGAGCGCGACCCGGCGGCCCTCCCGCACGCCGCCAACAAGGTCGACTTCGTGCTCGAGTGCACCGGCGTCTTTCGCACCCGGGAGATGATCACCAAGCACCTCGAGGCGGGCGCCAAGAAGGTGCTCCTCTCCGTGCCGCCCAAGGACGAGATCGACGCCATGATCGTGCTGGGGGTCAACGACAAGTCCCTCAAGGCCACCGACCGGATCCTGTCCAACGCCTCCTGCACGACCAACTGCCTGGCGCCGGTGGCGCACGTGCTCGACCAGCACTTCGGTCTGGTGCGCGGCCTGATGACCACCATCCACGCCTACACCAACGACCAGCGCATCCTGGACCTGCCCCACAAGGACCTGCGGCGCGCGCGGGCGGCGGCCGAGAACATCATCCCCACCACCACCGGCGCGGCCCGGGCGGTGGGCCAGGTCCTGCCCAAGCTGGCCGGCAAGCTGGACGGCTGCGCCATTCGCGTTCCGGTCAAGGACGGCTCCCTGGTGGACCTCGTCTGTGAGCTGAAGAAGAAGGTCACCGTCGAGCAGGTCAACGCGGCCTTCAAGGCCGCCGCGCGGTCCCCGCTCAAGGGGATCCTCGAGTACACCGAGGACCCGATCGTCTCCAGCGACATCATCGGCAACCCGCACAGCTCGATCTTCGACGCCCGCTCGACCATGGTGATGGACGGCCGCACCGTGAAGGTGATGTCCTGGTACGACAACGAGTGGGGCTACTCCAACCGGATGGTCGACCTGATGAAGATGGCCCACCGCCTCAAGCCCCGCCGCAAGGCCGCTCGCAAGACCGCGCGCGTCTGAGCGCGGGAGCCCGACATGGCGAGCGAATCCAGCGCGCTCTCCGGCCTCGATCTCGAGGGCCGGAGGGTGCTCATCCGGGTCGACTTCAACGTCCCCATCGATGACGCCGGCGGCGTGGGCGACGACACGCGCATCCGCGCCGCCCTGCCCACCCTGCGCGAGGTCCTCTCGCGCGGAGGCCGCCCGGTGCTGATGAGTCACCTGGGCCGTCCCAAGGGCGAGGTCGTGGACCGGTTGCGGCTGGACCCGGTCGCCGTCCGCCTGGGCGAGCTGCTCGGCGCGCCGGTGCAGAAGCTCGACCAGAGCGTCGGCGCCAGCGTCGAGCGAGCGGTGGCCGAGGCCCCCGCCGGCAGCGTCGTGCTGCTCGAGAACGTGCGCTTCCACCCCGGCGAGACCAAGGGCGATCCCGAGCTCTCGGCCGCCTTCGCGCGCCTGGGCGACGTGTTCGTGAACGACGCCTTCGGCTCCTCGCACCGGGCGCACTGCTCGGTGTCGGGCGTGGCCACCCACCTGCCCTCGGCGCCCGGCCTGCTCCTGGAGCGTGAGATCCGCGCCTTCGCCCGCGTGCTGCAGGACCCCGAGGGCCCCTTCGTGGCCGTGCTGGGCGGCGCCAAGGTCGCGGACAAGATCCCGGTGGTGGCCAACCTCCTGGACAAGGTGGACGCCATCCTGATCGGCGGGGCCATGGCCTACACCTTCTGCAAGGGCCAGGGCATCGCGGTGGGGAGCTCGCGCGTCGAGGACCAGCAGCTCGAGGAGACCCGCCGGCTCATGGCCGACGCGGCCGAGCGCGGGGTGGACGTCCTCCTGCCCGGCGACCACGTGGTGGCCCGCGAGCTGGCGGCCGACGTCGAGTCGATGGTCACCGAGGGGCCCGAGATCCACGAGGGCTGGATGGGCCTGGACATCGGTCCGATGACCCGCGAGCGCTTCGCCGAGCGCATCGGGGGGGCGCGCACCCTGGTGTGGAACGGGCCCATGGGGGTCTTCGAGATGGAGGCCTTCCGGGCCGGCACCGAGGCCGTGGCCCGCGCCGCGGCCGCCTGCCCGGGCTTCACCGCGGTGGGGGGGGGCGACTCGGTGGCGGCGCTGGAGCTCCTGGGCCTGGCCGAGCGCATCGACCACGTCTCCACCGGCGGCGGAGCCTCGCTGGAGCTCCTGGGGGGGGCCGACCTGCCCGGGATCGCGGCGGTCCGCTAGCGCTCGTGAGTTAGCCCCTGGGGGCGGAGGGCCTCCAGGGGCTACAATAGATCCGGGCCGCGCCCTCCCGCGCCGGATCGGCAGGGGGGGCGGGCCCGCGCCTCCCGGAACCGACCCGATCCCATGGCCGAGCGACCCATCCTGATCGCGCCTTCCCTGCTGTCCAGCGACTTCGCGCGCCTGGGCGAGGAGGCGCGCCGCGCCGAGGAGTGCGGGGCGGACTGGCATCACGTCGACGTGATGGACGGCCACTTCGTCCCCAACATCACGATCGGAGCCCCGGTGGTGGCCAGCCTGGCCCGGGTGGCGCGGGTGCCGCTGGACGTGCACCTGATGATCACCGAGCCGCTGCGCTACGTGCGGGACTTCGCCCGCGCCGGCGCCCACGTGCTCACCTTCCACGTCGAGGTGTGCGGCGCCCATCAGCCGGCCGAGGACGTGATCGCCGCCTTCCGCGACCAGGGGGTGTCCCGGGTGGGCCTGGCGCTGAATCCGGACACCCCCATCGAGCGCGCCGCCGACCTCTTGGATCGGGTGGACCTGGTGCTGGTGATGAGCGTGTTCCCGGGCTTCGGGGGCCAGGCCTTCATCCCCGAGGTCCTCTCCAAGGTGAGCTGGCTGCGGGAGCGCGGCTTCGACCGCGACGTGGAGATGGACGGCGGCCTGGACGCCGACACCCTCCCGCTGGCCGCGGCGGCCGGCGTCAACGCGCTGGTATCGGGCACGGCCCTCTTCGGGGCGCCCGACATGAGGGAGGCGATCGCGAGCTTCCGGGTCCTCGCGGAGGAGGCCCGGAGCGAGTCCGCCAACAGGCCCGGAGCCTCGGGAGAAGCGACTTGAGCGAGCAGGGCGAAGAGAAGAAGCCGGCCGAGAAGCCGGCCGCTGCGGCCAGCGAAAACGAGCCCGCCGAGACCATCGGCGCGGAGGCCGCCGAGGCGGCGACTCCCGTGGAGAGCTCGCGCCCCTGGCGCCTGCGCAAGAAGAAGGACATGCCCGGCGGGCTGTGGCTGAAGTGCGAGAACTGCAGCCAGACCATCTACCGCAAGGACCTGGAGGAGAAGGGGCGGGTGTGCCCCTCCTGCGACTTCCACTTCACCGTGCCGGGTCGCCAGCGGGTCGAGATGACGGTCGACGAGGACTCCTTCGAGGAGCGCTTCGCCGAGCTGGAGGCCCTGGACCGCCTGGAGTTCAACGACAAGGTCCCCTATTGCGAGAAGGTCGCCAAGACGGTGAAGCGCACCGGCCAGAAGGAGGCCCTCATCACCGGCCGGGGCCGGATCTGCGGGCGCCAGGTGGTGCTGGCGGTGCTGGACTTCTCCTTCATGGGCGGCTCCATGGGCGAGGTGGTGGGCGAGAAGATCGCCCTGGCCGCCGAGATGGCCGTGAGCGAGGGCGTTCCCCTGGTGATCTTCACCAGCTCCGGGGGCGCGCGCATGCACGAGGGTGTGCTCTCGCTGATGCAGATGGCCAAGACCTGCTCGGCGCTGTCGACCCTGAACCAGAAGGGCGGCTACTCCATCTGCGTCATGACCCACCCGACCACCGGCGGGGTGACGGCCTCCTTCGCCACGGTGTGCGACATCACCCTGGCCGAGCCCGGGGCCCTGATCGGCTTCGCGGGGCCGCGGGTCATCGCGACGACGATCAAGCAGGAGCTGCCGCCGGGCTTCCAGCGGGCGGAGTTCCTGATGAAGAAGGGCCAGCTCGACCGCATCGTGAAGCGCAAGGACCTGCGGGACATGCTGTCCCGGCTGATCGACTACGGCCGGGGCTCGCGGGTGGAGCGCGAGGAGGCGGAGAAGACGCTGGAGCCGGCCGAGCCCACCGGGGGGGGAGACGGGCGGGACCAGCCCGGCGGCGAGGCGGTCGAGGCGGAGGGCGCGGGTGAGGAGCAGGGGCCGCGGGACGTGCTCGAGCCGGCGCCGCGCGGCGGGGGGGATTGAGTACTCGGTGCGTCGCGCGCCGCGGAGCTGCGCGCGCCGGCACCTCGGCCGGGCGCTCACCGCTCGCGTGCTGCCCCCCCGGGGGATCCGTGGGGCCGTCAGGGGACAGGACCGAGCGACGGGGGGCTGGAACGTTGGCCGATTGCACGCGGTTCCCGCGTGGAGTGCCTCCCGGCGGGCGGAAGAGCCGATGGACCGCCGCGCTGCGCGCGGCTGACGCCACGTGCGCTGCGCGCGCGGCTCACGGCGTCATACCCGGCCGAGGGGCCGGCCGGTGCTGACGCCGGGCGCGG
>CAZTTG010000124.1:0-14281 GCA_964615935.1 uncultured Planctomycetaceae bacterium
GCCGGCGGCGCTGGAACCCCGTCTGCCTCCGGACAGGCTGCAACGTGGTGCGCCCGCTCCGCGGGCGCACCGAGGAGTCATCCCCTCACCCCACCCCCGGCCCCACCTGCGACGGATCCCACTCCGCCCCCGGGAACAGCCGCTCGATCCACTTCCCGACCATGTCCCCCTCCACGTTCACCCGCTGCCCCACCTCGGCCGCGCCCAGGTTGGTCAGCTCCAGGGTCACCGGGATCACCGCCACGCCGAATCTTCGCTCCCGCAGGTCGCAGATGGTGAGGCTGATGCCGTCCAGGGTCACACTCCCCTTCTCCAGGAGGTAGCGCTCGAGCCCGGGGTCGACCTCGAAGCCGATGAGCTGGCCGTCGTCCCCGACGTCCTCGATCGAGACGACCGTCCCACCCCCGTCCACGTGGCCGGCCACCAGGTGGCCCCCCAGGCGGTCCCCCAGGCGCAGGGCCCGCTCCAGGTTGTAGAGCCGCCCCGGCTCCTGCCCCCCGAACCAGGTCTTGTCCAGGGTCTCGGAGGAGAGGTCGAAGGCCATCCGGGCCCCCGGGGTGCCCCCCGGGACCGGCCGGTCCTCGGCCGCGTCCAGGAGCTCGGCCACCGTCAGGCAACAGCCGGCCACCGACACGCTCTCCCCCCTGTCGACCGCCCAGAGGGGGTTCGGGGCCGGCAGGATCATCCTGGCCCCCTCCCCACGGGTCTCGAAACGCCCCATGGGCACCGCTGCCTCGACGATTCCAGTGAACACTTCCGCTCGGCCCTCCGCGATCCGGGTTCGGCCCGGGTCCTCTCGAGGGGCCCCGAAGGGGCCCTGGAGCCCCCCAGCGGGGCCCCCGATTCGGTTCGAGCAGCTTGACGCGCCCCAGGGCCCCGTCTACCTTGCTGAGCCTTTTCTTCGAGGCTGATGCCGCTCTTTGCCATCCTCACCCTGTTCCCTGAGGCTCTCCAAGCCTACGCCCGAGCGGGCGTCCTGGGCATCGCCCGGGACAAGGGCCTGGCCGACCTCCTGCTGGTCGACTTCCGCGATTTCGCTCGAGACCGGCACCGGACCGTGGACGACCGCCCCTTCGGCGGCGGACCCGGCATGGTGCTGAAGCCCGAGCCCATCTGCGAGTGCGTCGAGTGGCTGGAGGAGCGCCACGGCCCCTTCCGCAAGCTGGCCCTGTGCCCCACCGGCCGCCTGTTCCGGCAGGAGACGGCGGAGGAGTTCTCCCGCGAGGAGCGCGTCCTGCTCCTGTGCGGGCGGTACGAGGGCTTCGACGAGAGGCTCCGCGCCGAGCTCTCCCTGGAGGACGTCTCCATCGGCGACTACGTGCTCTCGGGGGGCGAGCTCCCGGCGCTGGCGATCACCGAGGCGGTGGTCCGGCTGATTCCGGGCGTGCTGGGGGACGAGCGATCGGCCGAGCAGGACTCCTTCCGCGCCGTCCCCGCCGAGGGGCCGACCGCCGGCGGGAGGCTGCTCGACTACCCCCACTACACCCGCCCGCGCGTCTTCCGAGGCCGGGAGGTGCCGCCCGTCCTCCTCTCTGGAGACCACGGGGCAATCGAGGCATGGCGGCGCAGCGCGGCCGCGAAGAGAACCCTGCAGCACCGACCGGACCTGCTGGACCGACCGCAGACGAATACGGAGACCGAGTCCCCTGGCTCGGATTCGACCCAATGCACCTGATCGATCAACTGGAGCGCGAGCTCGGTAAGAAGCGGCTGCCCGCCGTGCACCCCGGAGACACGGTCGAGGTCCACTACCTGATTCGCGAGGGCGAGAAGGAGCGCGTCCAGCTCTTCATCGGGACCGTCATCGCCGTGGGGGGCCGCGGCATCCGCCGGAGCATCACCGTGCGCCGGATCGTCCAGGGCGAGGGCGTCGAGCGGCAGTTCCCCCTGCACGGTCCTCGCGTCAAGGAGGTGGTGGTCCCGCGCCGGGGCGACGTGAGGCGCGCGAAGCTCTACTACCTGCGCGACCGCGTCGGCAAGAAGACCCGTATCAAGGAGCTCCTGGGCGAGCGGGCCCGGCGCCGGCGAGCCATCGAGCTGCCCGGCGAGGAGGAGGCGCCCCCGGCCCCCGAGGCCACCGGGGAGACCCCCGCCGAGAGCGCCGAGGCGCCCGCCGAAGCGCCCTCCCCCGAGACCACCGGGGAGACCCCCGAGGCGGTCGCCGAGGAGACCCCCCAGAAGACCGAGGCCTGAGGCCCCCGAGGCGCGCCGGGCCCCGCGGGGCAAACCGGCGGCCGGCATTCCCAACGACATCCCTGAGCGGTTCAACGTCCGGAGGGCCGACACGCCGCCGGACGGTTCGCGTCTTTCCCGACTCCCCCGCGAGCTCGCGCGCGGCCGCCCAAGCGTCCGCGCCGGGCAGCGGCCCCGGGCCGGATTCCCTCCCGGGCAACGGTAGCCCCAGATCCCCGTCATGGTTGACAACGTCGGTCGCAAGATCGTTCTGATCGCGCTGCTCCTGGGCGCCTCCCTGCTCCTGCTGATCCTGCCCAACCCCAAGCTGCGCATGGGGCTGGACCTGGCCGGGGGGTTGCGGATGGTCTACCGCATCCCCTTCGAGAAGGCGCTGGAGGAGGGTCTGTACACCCAGGGCGAGAGCCGGGTCCAGATCCGCAGCGACACCATCCAGATCATCCGCGAGCGGATCGACCCCCAGGGCGTCACCGAGCCGATCATCCGCCCGCTGGGGGGCGAGGACCTCTTCGAGATCGCCATCCCCGGCGAGGCCACCTTCCGCAGCGCCTCGGCCCGGGGCACGCTGGGCGAGGCGGTCCCCGCCACGGGCAACGCGGCCATCGTGCTGCACACGGACTTCCCCGATCCCCCGGAGGACCCGAACGATCGGAGCCTGCCGCGGCAGTACGAGGACCTCGAGGACTTCCCCGGGGGAGGGGGAGGGGTCCGCATCGGCCCCGAGAAGATCAAGTACACCCGCCGCGCGGGCAACCGGCTGGAGGGCATCACCCGCGGTTACGAGGACCAGCCCATCGAGGCCCACGCCGCCGGCGCGGACGTGGTGCTGGTCAGCGACGACCAGATCAAGGCCGCCATCGAGAACCTGGGCGACATGCGCTGGATGATCGTGGCCGAGCCCAACGACTTCCCGGCGGTTACCGACGAGACCACGGCCCGGCAGAACCTCCTGGACTGGTGGGAGGAGAACCCCGCCGCCCCCATCGCCGCCTACAACGCCCTGCCCACCGATCAGGGAGGGCCGCCCCCGGGCATCGTGTGGTTCCCCCACCGGCTGCCCGAGGGGGCCGAGGCGATCCACCCCAAGGACGGCCAGATCCACCCCCTGATCGTCCAGGAGAACGAGGGCTGGCACTTCTCGGGCGAGGACCTGCAGGTGGTCAAGCGCGGCCAGGACGAGGTGGGCTACCCGGCGGTCCAGTTCCTGATGTCGCGCACCGCCAACGCCCGGGCGCGCTTCGGCAACTTCACCGGCGACTACGTCGAGCGGCAGCTCGCCATCGTCCTCAACGACTGGGTGATCTCGGCGCCGGTGCTCAACGGCGCGCTGCGGGGCACCTCGATCATCAAGGGCCGCTTCACCTCCCAGGAGGTGGACCGCATGGTCCGGGTCCTGCGCTCGGGCTCGCTCAGGATCAAGCCCGAGCTCCAGCACCGCGAGAGGGTGGGCGCCACCCTGGGTCACACCCACGTGCGCAAGGGCTTCCTGTCCGGGATCATCGGCCTGGCCGCGGTCCTGGGCTTCATGATCGTCTACTACAAGGGCCTGGGGATCTACGCCGCCGCCAGCCTGGTCTCCAGCCTGGTCATGCTGATGGGCGCCATGACCTTCCTGCAGGCGACCCTGACCCTGCCGGGCATCGCCGGGATCATCCTCACGGTGGGCATGGCGGTGGACGCCAACATCCTGATCTTCGACCGAATACGGGAGGAGGCCGAGAAGGGACACAAGGCCCTGCAGTCGGCCCAGAACGGCTTCAAGCACGCCCTGTCGGCCATCATCGACGCCAACGTGACCACGCTCCTCACGGCCCTGATCCTGATGAACGTGGGCACCGGCCCGGTCCGGGGCTTCGCGGTGACCCTGGCCATCGGCATCCTGACCTCGGTCTTCTCGGCCCTGGTGATCACCCGCTTGCTGGTCCACTTCCAGCTCGAGCGGGGCGCCAAGGCCTTCCCCATGAAGCGCTGGCTGGCGGACGCCAAGTTCGCCATCGTCCAGAAGGCCGGCGTTTGCATGGCCGGCTCGCTGGGGGCCATCGTCCTGGGGGTGGGCCTGTTCCTGTGGCTCCCCGACACGCAGAAGCTGGGCATCGACTTCCTGGGCGGCGCCACGGTCAAGGTGCGCACCGAGGAGGCGCAAACCGAGAGCCTCATGCGCGATCGGGGGGCCGGGATCCGGTCGGGCGCTGCCGGCGGCGTGGACGTGCAGTCGCTGCCCGCCAGCGGCGTGGGCGGCGGACGCTACACCGAGTTCCGACTCACCGCCAAGTCGACCGGCGACTCGGGCGGGGAGACCGCCTTCGAGGGCGAGGTGCGAGCCGGCCTGCAGGACATCCTGCAGAAGGGGCCGGTGGAGATCGCGATCTCCACCGCGGGCGACCAGCAGACCACCGACATGACGCTCTACTTCGTGAGCGACCACCCGGTGGACGACGTGTCCGAGGTCCTGGTGCTGGCCGGCCTCAAGGACCCCCAGCTCAGCCCGCGCGCCGAGCGCCCCGAGGTCCTCGACGTCGCCGCCGGCACCACCTTCGGCCTGTCGGAGGTCGACCTGCGCAACCAGGTGATGCAGGCCTTCGACGGGGCCCAGGACTCGCTGGGGGCGTCCATGAGCCTGGCCGACCCGATCCCCGAGGTCACCGTGGTGGGCGGCCAGGTGGTGGGCGACCTGCGCGACGCCGCCATCCGCGCCCTGATCCTCAGCCTGTTCGCGGTGGTGATGTACATCCGCGTCCGCTTCGCCGAGTACAGCTACGGTCTGGCGGCCCTGGCCGCGGTGCTGCACGACGTGCTGATCGTGCTAGGCCTGATCGCCCTGGGCATGTGGCTGGGGGTGATCCAGGTCGAGATCAACCTGCCGCTGATCGCCGCCTTCCTGACCATCATCGGCTACTCGCTGAACGACACCATCGTGGTCTTCGACCGGGTGCGCGAGAACCTGCCGCGCATGAAGGGCAGCCTGAGGGAGATCGTCAACGCCTCCATCAACCAGACCCTGTCCCGCACGGTGATCACCTCGGGCACCACCCTGGTGACCATCCTGGTGCTCTTCGCCCTCAACTACGGCCAGGGGAGCATCCTGGAGGGCTTCACCTTCGCCATGGCCGCGGGGGTGATCGTGGGGACCTACTCCTCGCTCTTCATCGCCTCGCCGGTCTTCATCTGGCTGGAGGAGCGGGCGCAGCGCAAGCGCGCCGCCCGCGCGTAGGGAAGGGCCGCTTAGCCCGGATGTCTCACCAGCCTTCACCCAGATCGCCGCATCTGCTCGCCATCTCGCGACTTGGCTCTCTCGGAGTCCTCGACGACCTGTCGAAGGTCGACTCCGGGCTCCTCAGTCGCAAAGCCGCAATCTGGCGGCACCTGCGACGATCTGGGCAAAGCCTGGCGAGACATCCGGGCTGAGCCGGCGCGAGCTGACGCGGTGAGAATCCTGCTGGGCCTCTCGATCCTGGTCGCCCTCTTCGCCCTGGCGTGGGCCTGGCAGACCCGGACGATGGCTTCCCTGCGGGATCAGCGCGCGCCGCAGTCCCCCGAGGCGGACGCGGAGGAGGTCGGCCGGGCCGCCCTGGAGGACCTCCCCGAGGGCTGGGGGGCGGTGATCGTGGGGCGGCCGTCGGGGGCGACCCCGCTCGAGACCGCCGCGCCCCCGCAGCCGCCGGAGCCGGTGGTGGACGAGTCCCGCTGGCGTGAGCTCGAGGAGCGCGCCCTGGTCGACTACCAGGTCGAGGTCCAGCCCGGTCAGAGCCTGTCGAGGATCGCGCGGGAGCACTACGGCCGCCTCGACGCCGAGCTGATCGAACGGCTCGCGCGCCACAACGGCCTGGCCGATCCCGATCACCTGGAGGTGGGAGCGATCCTGCTCCTGCCGAGCGAGGAGCGGCTCTTCGAGTAGGCGCGGCGGGGCTCCGGGGCGGATGGAGACCACCCCGTGACCACCGCAGCTCACCCCTCCCCTCTCCGCCTCGATGCCCCTTGCCTGGCCGTCGGGGGGGGGGCGTAGCGTGTACCCATCAGGCCAGTCGGCCTCACGAGCGCATGCCGGGTGACTCGAACGAGGAAAGGGCGTCACGATGACGATGGCCACCGCAGCGATTCGCGTTCTCGCGCTTCTCACGGTCTCTTCCGTCGCGCTGGGCGGCAACATCCTGAAGGTACCCGGGAAGTACCCGTCGATCGGTGCAGCCGTGGCGGCGGCGAACGACGGCGATACCGTCCAGGTCTCGGCGGGCATCTACCAGGGTCCCGACAACTGCAACATCGACCTCGCGGGCAAGGCCATCCGGATCGAGGGAATCGACGGTCCCGAGAAGTGCATCATCGACTGCCACCACCAGGGCCGAGGGTTCTCGTTCACGCACCACGAGACGCGCGAGACGGTGCTCCATGGACTCACCATCAGGGGCGGCCAGGTGGAAGGGGGGGGAGGAGCGATCTACTGCAGCGGCGCCTCGCCCACGATCGAGAACTGCCTGATCTCCGACAATCAGGCCCTGATGGGCAACGGATTCGGACAGGGTGGCGGGATCTCCCTGGATGGCCACTGCTCACCGACCTTCACCGAGTGCACGATCCGCGACAACACGGCGGTTCAGGGAGCGGGACTCGACGCCTGGGGTCACTGCGAGCCGATCCTCGAACGATGCTTGATCTCCGGCAACCAAGTGTCCTTTGCCGGTGGCGGCTTCGAGATGGTCCAGTCCAGCTCGCTGACCCTGACCAACTGCGTGGTGCGCGACAACCAGGCCAAGAAGGGCGCGGGTCAGGCGCTCTGGCCTACCTCCAGCGCGACGATCACGAGCTGCACCATCGCCGGCAACACGGCGAGCCAGATCGGTGGAGGGATCCAGTGCATCGGCAATGCGGGCCTGACGATCCGGAACGGCATCGTCTGGGCCAATGAGCCGGACGGGATCGACGGGTCGGCGGTCGCGTCGCACTCGAACATCCAGGGCGGCTGCGCCGGCGTGAGCAATGTCACCGCCAGTCCGCTCTTCGCCCAACCCGCGCAGGGCGACTACCGGCTCCTCGAGGGCTCGCCCTGCCTCGATTCCGGTGACCTGCCCTCGTCGCCGGCGGTGGACATCGCCGGCACGTCCCGGCCGCAGGGCATCGGCGTCGACCGCGGGGCCTATGAGGGCAAGGAGCGAGGCAATCAGGCGCCCGAGATCCTGCGCTTCGACGCCACACCCTCCAGCGTCGTCCTGCCCGGGAAGATCAGCTTCCAGATCGATGCGCAGGATGACACGGGCATCGCCGCCTACTCGATCGACTTCGGCGACGGGAATCCTCCCGCCGTCGCGGCCTCAGGCCGGTGCGACTACACCTACAAGGAGGCCGGCGACTACCAGGTACGGTGCACCGTGACGGACGATGGCGGCGTCACGGTCACGAGTCTCCCGCTCCCCGTGAAGATCTGGGCCTTCGTCTTGCCGGGTGGCTACAACACCATCCAGCAGGCCATCGACGCGGCGGAGGAGGGCCAGGTCATCACCCTGCCGGACCGGACCTACACCGGGTCGGGCAACAAGAACCTCAACTTCCACGGGAAGCACATCACCCTGCAGTCCGAGGGTGGTCCGGACGGCTGCATCATCGACTGCGAGGGTTGGGGGCGCGGCCTGAGATTCGACAACGGCGAGGGGACCGACGCCGTCGTGTCCGGCCTGACGATCGTCAACGGCCACGTCGGGGCCAAGGGGGGCGGCATCTACTGCCATGGCACCTCCCCGACCATCACCGACGTCAAGATCCTGAACTGCGCCGCCGTCTCGGCCTGCGGATCGGGTGGCGGGATCGCCTGCGTGGGCGACGCCTCGCCGACATTCGAGAACTGCGTGATCGCGGGCAACTACTCGGGCACGTCCGGCGGCGGAATCGACATCCACGGCTCGCCGACCTTCCAGTCGTGCACGATCGAGGGCAACACCGCGGTCTTCTCCGGTGGCGGCGCCAGCGCGTGGTTCTCCTCACCCGTCTTCCGCGAGTGCCGGATCACCGACAACGAGGCCGACGATTTCGGTGGCGGGCTGCAGCTCAATGCGCACTGCCACGCGACCATCGAGAACTGCGTGGTCTCGGGGAACAGCAGCGTCGAGGCGGGAGGAGGCGTCTTCTCCTGCGGCGACATGGTGAACCACAACACGCTGACGATGATGAACTGTGTTCTCCGGGACAACTCGGTGACCGACGGCACCGGAGAGGGCGGCGGGCTCTTCTCCATCGCCACGGCGGCGAACCTGGTCTGTTGCACCATCGTCGGCAACGGCGCGGGTCTGCAGGGCGGTGGAATCTGTGCAGCCCTCCTGTCCAGCGTCGACACCCGGAACTGCATCGTCTGGGGCAACACGCCCGGGGCCGTCGAGCTCGTGACCCCGGCGACCCTGACGGTGACCCACAGCGACGTCCAGGGCGGCCACGCGGGTTCGGGCAATATCGATGCGAAGCCGCACTTCGTCGATGCCGCGTCCGGTGACTACCGGCTCGAGGAGGGATCGCCGTGCGTCGACGCCGGCACCGATCAGGGCGCACCCAAGCGGGACATCGCCGGCAGCTCCCGGCCTCAGGGCAGCGGACCCGACATGGGCGCCTTCGAGGGCGCCGTCGAGGCGGCGGTCGGCAGCACGAACTCGACCAGCACCTCGGCCAAGAAGCTGGCGCAGCCGGGGGGAGAGGAGACAGCGACCTACCGGGATCGGCTGATGCCCTGCGTGGCCGACCACGGGCGATGGGCGGGCTACGAGGTCGGGGCCCAGGCCATCTACCGATGCGAGACCGAGACCCTCGCAGGGGACCGGTACGAGGACAAGATCACCGTGACGCTGGCGGAGGCGGGGGAGGAGGCCCCCACGCTGCTGGTCGAGTTCGAGACGAAGCTGGACGGCGAGCTGGTCGGTCGATCGACCCACAAGATCTCCCCCGGGGAGGGCAGCAACGCGCACGCGGACGTCTCCACGAAGCCGCGGGAGAACCAGGTGCTGAAGGTCGCCGGCCAGAAGATCGAGTGCGAGGTTCTCGACGTCGTCATCAAGGACTCCAGCGCCCTGACCCAGCGAACCGACTGGACCAGCAAGGACATCCCCGGCACGCTGGTGAAGGCCGAGATCAGCGTGTCGGGCGAGGTCGCCTTCACGAGCCGGGTGGACCTGGAGAGTCACCGGCAGTAGGGACGCGATCGGGAGGGTCCCGCCCGACGGGCCCGGGAGCGCTCAGGGGCCGTCCCGATCCCCCTCGGGGGCCTCCCCGGCGAGCTCGGCGGGGTCCACATGAGGGTCCTCTCCCTCGGGGTCCTCCAGCAGCCCCGGCCCGGCCTCGACCACCTCGAAACGCACGTCCTCGCTGGCGATGCGCTTCAGCGTGCCCAGGCCGCCCTCGGAGATGCGCACCCGCAGGCAGCGGCCGCCGTCCTCGTCCACGGTCTCCTCCTCCAGCGCCCCCAGGCGGCGCACCGCGGCGGCGGTGCGGCCGTCGGCGGCGGGCACGCTCACGTCGACCAGGGGAGAGCAGGCGTCCAGGCGCTCGGCCACCAGCCTCCTCAGGCGGTCGAGCCCGCGGCCGGTGCGGGCCGAGACGTGCACCGGCTCGGCGCTCCGGCCGCGCGCCAGGAGCATCAGGTCGAGGGGGTCAGCCACCCGGTCGATCTTGTTGAGCACCAGCACCTCGGCCCGCGAGGTCCAGGAGAGCCCCGCCAGCACCTCGTCCACCGCGTCGATCTGCTGGGCGGCGTCCGGGTGGGCGGCGTCCACCACGTGCAGCAGGAGGTCGGCGTGGAGGGTCTCCTCGAGGGTGGCGTGGAAGGAGGCCACCAGGTGGTGGGGCAGGCGCTGCAGGAAGCCCACCGTGTCCGACAGGAGGATCGTGCGGCCGTCGGCGAGCCTCCACTTGCGGGTGCGGGTGTCCAGGGTGGCGAAGGGCATGTCCGCCACCAGCTCGTGGGAGCCGGTCAGGCGGTTGAGCAGGGTCGACTTGCCGGCGTTGGTGTAGCCCACCAGGCCCACGGTGAACTGGTCGGCGCGGGAGCGGACCACGCGCTGCCGGCGGGCCTCGATGACCTTGAGCTGAGCGCGCAGGTCGCGGACCCGCTTCTGCAGCAGGCGGCGGTCGGTCTCGAGCTGGGTCTCGCCGGGACCGCGCGTGCCGATGGCCCCCTCGGTGCGCTCCAGGTGCGTCCACATGCGGCGCAACCGCGGCATCAGGTACTCCACCTGGGCCAGCTCCACCTGCAGGCTCGCCTGCCGGGTCCGGGCGCGCGCGGCGAAGATGTCCAGGATCACCTCGGAGCGGTCCACCACGCGCACCGACCAGGCGCGCTCCAGGTTGCGCACCTGGGCCGGCGAGAGGTCGTTGTCCACCGCCACCAGATCCGCCCCCAGGGCCCGCGCCTCGGCCCGCACCTCCTCCACCTTGCCCCGACCGAGGAGGGTGGCCGGCGACGGCTGGCGGCGCCGCTGGGTGAGGCCCTCCCCCACAACGTCGACCCCCGCCGCCTCGAGCAGGCTGCGGATCTCGGTCAGCTCCCCCTCGGCCTCCCGGGGCTGACCCGGCAGGATCAGGCCGCACAGGAAGGCGCGCTCACGGGGCCGCTCGGTGGGGTGCGGCTCGCGACTCATCGATGCGGGATGGCCTCGCTGACGGGCTCGCGGCGGAGCTCGAGGCCGGTGAGCTTCTCGCCCTCCCGCACCCCCTCCACCGCGGTGTGGACGCGCCAGGCGTCGCTGGGCTCGGGGAAGTCGGTGCGGTAGTGCGCGCCGCGCGACTCCTCGCGCGCCAGCGCGCTGTGGGCGGCGAGTCTCGCGATGGTCAAGAGGTTGATCAGCTCCCAGCTCCGGGGCGCCTGCGGCGAGAGCTCCTGGACGATGCCGGTCCAGAACCCGATCCGGTCCAGCGCCTCCCCCATGCGGCGCGCGTCCCGGGCGATGCCCATCTGCCGCCACATGAGCGACTTCAGCGAGTACAGCATGTCCTCGATGCCCAGCCGGAGCTCCCCCGAGTTCTCGGGCCGGTGGGGGCGCAGGCCCGCGTCCAGGGGGATCATGGAGCTGTCGCCGGCCTCCCGCGCGGCCAGCTCGCCGGCTCGGGTGCCGAGCACCAGCCCCTCCAGGAGGGAGTTGGAGCCCATCCGGTTGGCCCCGTGCAGGCCCGTGCTGGCGCACTCGCCCACCGCCCACAGGCCGGCGACGTTGGTGCGGCCGCCGGCGTCGACCTGCACGCCGCCGATCATGTAGTGGGCTCCCGGGCGCACCGGGATCGGATCGGTGGCGATGTCGATTCCGAACAGCCGGCAGGTGCGGCTGATGCCCGGGAAGAGCTCGTGCGGATCGCGGTCGACCTCGGAGAGGTCGAGGTAGACGCTGGTGTCCTGGGTCTGGACCATGCGGTCGAAGCAGGCGCGGCTGACCACGTCGCGGGGCGCCAGCTCCCCCCGCTCGTGGTACTCGGGCATGAAGCGCACGCCCTCGCGGTCGCGCAGCAGGCCGCCGGCGCCCCGCACCACCTCGCTGATCAGCACCCGGGCCGCCCCGGCGATGTACAGGCAGGTGGGATGGAACTGCACGAACTCGAGGTCGCGCAGGATCGCTCCGGCGCGGAAGGCGATGGCCAGGCCGTCGCCGGTGGCGATGGAGGGGTTGGTGGTCTCGCGGTAGAGCTGTCCCGCCCCGCCGTTCGCCAGGATGACCTGGCCGGCGCTGAAGACCACCAGCTCCCAGCGGGCGGTGAGGCACAGGACCCCGATGACCCGACCCTGGGGACCGGTCAGGAGGTCGATGGCGAAGGTGTTCTCGAAGCAAGCGATGTCGGGGTGCTGCTCCGCGGCCCGCAGCAGCGTGCGCTGGATCTCGAGGCCCGTGGCAGCTCCGCCGGCGTGCACGATGCGCAGGTTGGAGTGGCCCCCCTCGCGCAGGAGCTCGAGCTCTCCGGCTTCGTCGCAGTCGAACTGCGCGCCCCAGTCGATCAGCCTCCGGATGGCCGCCGGCCCCCCGCGGATCACCTGCTCCACCGCCGCCGGCTCGGCGATCCCCCGCGCCACGCGGATGGTGTCCGCGATGTGGGAGTCGAAGGAGTCCTCCGGGTGCAGGACCGCCGCAACCCCTCCCTGGGCGTAGTGGGTGTTGGTCTCCCCGAGCTCGTCCTTGGCCACTACGGCCACCGACCGCCCCGCCCCGGCGGCGGCTGCCGCGGCGGAGATGCCCGCACAGCCGCTACCCACCACCACCACGTCGAAGCGGTAGAGGGGGAGCCGCCTGCCATCGAATGCCGCGAGGTGGCGCCGCAGATCGAGATCGAAGCGGGTTCCCGGGTCCTGTCCGTCGTTCAGTGGTGAGTCCTCCAGCCACCATTCTATCGCGCGCCCCCCCGGAACCCCTGCGCGAGGACGGAAGGCTGAGCGCTCGGCGATCGCCGAGGCCCCGACAGCCCTCCGCCGGGGAGGCTGGCCGCCGACCCCCGATCGTCGGAGCCCGACCTCCCCGCCCGGGAGCCCACGGCGGGGGCCGGCCGCTACCCTAACGACTCCCTAACTTTTTCAGCTTTTGCGGGTGCGGAGAGCCGGATTTCGCCGATATCATTAGGCCCCTGTTAGCCAAACACGTTAGGGTCCGGCCACCGGACCGACCCGCCCTACCCGGAGCAGAACCCATGACCACGGTCATCCGCGCGGTTCGCAGAGAAGGTGGATCGATCCTCTTCTTCCTGCTGTTGATCGCCCTCACCGTCCTCTTCTAGCCCGTCCCCGAAGCCCGGATCCCGGACCATCCCCATGAACCTCCCCCTGACCCGACGCCAGAGGCAGATCCTCGACTTCTTCCGCGCCTACGTGGCGGAGAACGACATCAGCCCGACCCTCGAGGAGGTGGCGCGGCACTTCGGGGTGAACAAGGTGACCATCTTCGGCCACGTGGCCGAGCTCGAGCGCAAGGGCGTGCTGAGCCGGGCCGCCAAGGGCGTCAGCCGCGGCCTGCAGCTCGTGGACCCCTCCGGCGCCGCCCCCTCCCCCCCCGGCGAGGTCCGGGTGCTGGGCAACATCGCCGCCGGCCTCCCCATCGAGGCGATCGAGCAGAGCGAGCACCTGCAGTGGAACGACCTGGTGCCCGACGACCGGGAGGTCTATGCCCTGCGGGTCAACGGAGAGTCCATGATCGACGACGGCATCCGCGACGGCGACCTGGTGCTGGTGGAGAACCGCAAGAACGCCCGCTCGGGAGAGATGGTGGTCGCGGTCCTTCCCGACGAGGAGGCCACGCTGAAGCGCTACTACCCCGAGGGCGACTGCGTCCGCCTGCAGCCGGCCAACGCCGAGATGGAGCCCATCGTGGTACCGGAGGTGGAGGTCCGTGGCGTGGTGATCGGGATGGTCCGTCGCTTCTGACACCGCCAACGGACTCGCTTCTTCGAGCAACGCCAAGAGAGAAACCCACTCCCCTCACCGGCCTCCGTCGCGCATCGCCGCGGCGGGGGCCGGTGACTTCTCCGGGGGCACGGCGGGCTGGGCACGAAAAAACCCCGCGGCCGGTGAGGGCCGCGGGGTCGAGTGAAACCCGGCGATGACCTACTTTCTCGCTGACGCAATATCATCGGCGGCGCCTGCTTGACGACCGTGTTCGGGATGGGAACGGGTATGGCCAGGCACCTGTATTCACCGGGAATACGGGACCCGGTCCGCCGAGGGCAGACCGGGTTGAAAGAAAGGTGAATCGAGTGCTGACGCCCCACGCTCGGGCCAGGCGACCCTCTTCCACTAGATCGAAGCTCGATCCATTGGAGGAAGGTGGTTAAGCCGATCGTCCGATTAGTACCGGTTGGCTAAACACATTGCTGTGCTTACACCGCCGGCCTATCAACCTGGTAGTCTCCCAGGGGACTGATGGGGATGACTCGTCTTGGAGAAGGCTTCGCGCTTAGATGCATTCAGCGCTTATCCGTTCCGACCGTAGCTACCCAGCTGTGCCACTAGCGTGACAACTGGTACACCAGAGGGTCGTCCTCCCCAATCCTCTCGTACTAGGGGAAAACCTCCGCAATCATCCTACACCCACGCCAGATAGGGACCGACCTGTCTCACGACGGTCTAAACCCAGCTCACGTACCGCTT
>CAZTTG010000125.1:0-13875 GCA_964615935.1 uncultured Planctomycetaceae bacterium
GTGGGTAGGGCCTCTCCTGCCCACTTGACATATGGGCCTCCATATCAGTCCTCCTCGGTCGCGGGCCGGGCGTCGAAGACCGCGACCTCGAGGGGCTCGAGGCGGAGGCTCGTCGGCTTCCCGGCCTCGATCTCGATGGCGGGCCGGTCGGCGTCCGTCCTCCAGGGCCGGCGGAGCCTCCAGGCCTCTTGCGCGCCCTCGGGCAGCTCGAAGATCGGGCCGGGGTCGAGCGCGAAGCTCTGCGCCTCGTCCAGGGGATTGCGCAGCATGAGCGTGGCCCTGTCCGGGCTCCAGGCGGCGAAGCCGTAGACCTCACCGCGGTTCGGATTCCCGCCCACCCAGTGGGAGTCGACCAGCACGTCCTCGTTGGCCTTCGCCCAGAGAGCGGCCTCGGCCAGGGCGTCCCAGTGCTCCCCGGAGAGCAGCTTGCCGGTGACGTACAGCTCCTGCAGCCCCGTGCCGGTGGCGAAGAAGCTGCGCGCCTCGCGCTCGAAGGCCGGGAGGTCCTGGTTCATCCGGGTGGGGGTGCCGAGCTGCGCGAAGGCGAGGCCGTGGAACATCACCGCATTCAACGGGAACATGGGTCCACCCCCGACGATCCGCTGGTACGCCATCCCGTCGCGGTAGGTGATCCAGCGGTCCCGCAGGGTGCCGGCCTCGCCGTGGAAGGAGATGTCCTCACCCTGCCGCCAGATGGAGTCGACGCTCCACAGCCAGAAGGGGGAGGGCCAGGTGCCGACGGTGGCGTTGACGAAGAGGTCCGCCTTCCACTCGCGCAGCTCCCTGGAGAGCGCCAGGAGGGCTTCCAGGTCGGCGGTGACCTCGACCGGCGCGCCCGTGGCGTAGGCGCCGCCGCCGATGCCGTCGAACTTGAAGTAGTTGCAGCCGTGGAGGAGCAGGAACTTCCGGCAGACCCCTTCGAAGCGCCGCCCGTAGCGCTCTCCCGCGAGGGAGAAGCCACCGGCGTGGGTCTCGAAGCCCTGGGAGCGCCCGTAGCGCAGCCGGGCCTGCTGGGCCTCGCCGTACCCGCCCCAGGGCGAGATCCAGGTGCCGATCCCCGCCCCGTGCTCGCGGGCGAGCTCGGCCAGCGGCGCGAAGCCATCGGGAAAGCCCTCGTGGAAGCCCCACAGGCTGTCGAAGTCGTCCCAGCCGTCGTCGAAGACGAAGGAGGCCAGGGGCACGCCGCGCTCGACGATCAGCTCGCGGGCGAAGAGCGCGATCGCCTCGCGGCACAGATTCTCGTTCATCCGGTGCCCGGGCCAGGCGATGTCGTACCAGGAGTTGTAGTGCAGGAACTGGCGGTAGGGGTGGGCGCGCTCGCGCTCGAGGTAGTAGAGGAAGCCGCGCCGCTCCTGGCCCGGAGCGGTGAGGCCGATGACGGAGCGTACCGTGAGCTCCTCGCCCGCCCCCAGCGCGCCCGAACGCCGCAGGGAGCAGCGGACGCGATCTCCGTCCACGCTGCTCCTGGACATGGGATGCTCGATCGCCAGGAAGATCGGCCCCGCGAAAGCCGGCGAGCCATCGACGCTACCCGCGAGCCGGGCACCCATCAGGGGGAGATCGATCAGGACCACATCGCGGAGCGGGAGGCCTTCCTCGCCCGCCTCGATGCGGAGTTCCTGCTGCACGTAGCTGGAGCCATGGCGCAGGTGGGCCCGCCATTCGAGCTGGAGACCGGCTGCTTCGTCCCGCAGCAGGAGTCGGAGCCCGTCCCCCGGCATGCGCAGGGCGAAGCACCCAGACTTCCTGTGCAATCTCGGCTCCCGCAGCTGGGGGGCGCCCATCAGATCCATGGAGGAGGCCGAGATCTCCTCTCCCTCTTCCAGGATCAACCGGAAGGCCTCGCCACCGTCCAGCTCGTGCACCGTGCCGGTGATCCGATCCTCGATGCGCAAGGGGCGCAGCGCTCCGCCCTCCACGGACCAGGTGCACCGGAGCACGCCGTTCTCGAGGGCCAGGACGTCGCCCTCCACCGAAGCGTGGGGGGAGCCAGGCGCTCCGCCGCAGAATCCATCTCGCGCGAACACGAATGAGGCCCGGCCGGGATCCGCGTCTTGAGAGGCGACCGGCAGGGCCGTGAGCGCCAGGGCGACGGCGATCCTCATCGCGTGAGCTCCAGGTACCGCCGCAGGGCGTGCAGGTCGTCGAAGGCCAGGTCCGCCTCGGGGCTGAAGCGGCCCTCGGCGTCGTGGACGATGCACACCCAGGCGCAGCCGGCGTCGCGGGCGGCCAGGACGTCGTAGCGGGAATCCCCGATGCACAGCGTCCTCTCCGGCGAGGCTCGCAGCCGCCGCACCGCCTCGGCCACGGGAGCGCCCGAGGGCTTGTGGAGCCCCGAGTCGCGGGTGATCACCTCGTCGAAGGAGAGGCCGAAACGCCCGAGCAGCCAGTCCGTGTTCTCCTGCGAGTTGTTGGTGACCAGGGCGGTCCGGACTCCCTCGCGGGCCAGCCAGGCCAGGAGCTCGATGGCCCCCGGCTTCGCGCTGGCGGCCCGCGTGGCCGCGTGCTCGATCTCGCTCAGCACGCGCCATTTCTCCTCCCGCACGCTCCCCTCGAAGCCGTTCAGATCGTCGATGATGGACGGGCCGCTCACCCCCAGAGCGGTCCGGATGGCGTTCCAGTCGTACTCGGAGTCGATCAGGGTGCCGTCCATGTCGAAGACGCAGGCCTCCATGCCCTCCAGGAGCCAGGCCTTGAGGATCTCGTCCCGCTCGAAGCGGGGCAGGGAGGAGGCGGGCGGGCCCTGCGCCTCGCGGGCCTCGCCGATCCACGCCAGGGGCACGCCCAGGTCTCCGAGCGACCTCTCCAGCTCCCCCGCGCCCTCGGCCGCGCAGCCGACGAGCAGGCTGCCCGATCCGATCAGGCCGAGGGGATCCATGCCGAGGAGCGCGCACAGCTCGCGGGTCTCAGCGAGGACCGGGATCGCGGCCTCGTCCGCCTCGATGGCGAGGCCCGAGGCCGAGGCCATCTCGTGCAGCGCCTCGCCGACCCCGCCCTCGGTCACGTCGTGCAGGGCGCTGACCGCGGGGCAGGCCGCGGCCGCCGCGGCCTCGGGCACGACGCTGATCCAGCCCTCGTCCAGGGTCCCCTCCGCCTCGCGGAGCCGGCCCTCGAGCCGCGGCCCCAGCTCACCCAGCAGGATCGAGGTCCCCTCCAGCCCCGCCCATCGGGTCATGCCCACCCGATCTCCGGCGCGCAGTCCCCCCGTCGTGATCGCCCTCCCCGCGACCCGCCCCAGCATGGTCCCGGCGATCACCGCGTGGGGCAGGCCGGGCGAGACCTCGGTGTGGCCGCCGATCAGGGCCACGCCGAGCTCCTCGCAGGTCTCGCGGATCTGACCGAGGAGTTCTCCGACCGCGGCCCGGTCCGCGTCCTCGGGCGACAGCAGCACCACCGCCGTGAAGTACGTCGGCACGGCGCCGCGCACGGCCACGTCGTTGGCGTTGACCAGCACCGCGAGTCTTCCCGCGTCCTTCGAGGTGAAGGTGATGGGATCGGAGGCCACGGCCCAGACCTCGCCCTTGATCTCCACCAGGGCGGCGTCCTCGCCACAGGCGGGCCCCAGCAGGACCTCGGGCGGGAGCGGGGTGCGGATGCTGGCCGCGACCTCGTCCCAGGGGACCTTGCCGGGGGGAAACCTCTTTGCACCGGGCATGGCCGTCCAGGATACCGATCCCGGCGCTGCACCTGCTATGCTCGCGGGTCCGGAAGGACGCCATGTCACCGCACGAGACCTGGCCCGACGGCAATCCGCTGCGCTCGAATTCGCCCGAGTCCTGGGCGCGGTTGGTCGATGCCCTCGGGCCGGCGGCCCTGCTGGTCGCCATCGAGGGGCGGATGAGCGCCCGTCTGCGCCGGCGGGTGGAGCCGGAGGACATCCTCTCGGAAGCCCTGCTGCGCGCCTGGCGCGAGCGCGAGCGACTGGAGTGGCGCGGGTTGCGCTCCTTCCGAGCGTGGCTCCTGCAGGTGGCCGTCCATCAGATCACCGACGCGGCCGAGCGCGAGGGCGCCGTGAAGCGCGGTGGGGGCCGCGAGATCGCGCCGCTCTCCGCCCTGGCCGGAGCGGGCTCGCGCGCGGACGAGACCTCTGCCGTGCCGGTGGCGATCGCCACCACCACCCCCAGCCGGGTCGCGGCCCACCGCGAGCTGGCCGACGCCATGCGCGCAGCCCTCGATCGCCTGCCCGAGGACCTGCGCGACGTGATCCGCCTGCGGGTGATCGAGGAGCTCTCCGTGGAGGAGGTCGCCGAGCGGCTGGATCTCGGCGTGTCCGCGGTCAAGCACCGCTCGCGCAAGGGCTCGGCCGAGTACCACCGCCTGCTGCGGGCCCACCTGGACTCGGTCTCACACGAAAGCCCGCGGAATCCGGGAACCGGCTGAGGCCACCCTCCCCTCGGGAAGACAGAGCGATGGCTGAGCCCGCCCGGAGCGACGAGGAGTTCCTGGACGAGGTCTACGAGCTCGCCCTCGAACGCTCGATCGAGGGGGAGTCGGTATCTCCCGAGGAGCTGGCGGCGGGCCGCGAGCACCTGGTCGAGGAGATCCGCGAGCTCGTGGCCCTCGCGCGCTCGGTCGTGGGTCGGCCGGTCGCCCCGCGCCCCATCGTCCCCGGCTACCATCTCGAGCGCGAGTTCGGCCGGGGAGCCATGGGGGTCGTCTGGCTCGCGCATTAGGAACGGCTCGGGGGCCGGCCGGTCGCGCTCAAGGTGCTTCCGTTCGACGCCTCGCTGGCTCCCCGCCCGCGCCGTCGGTTCCTGCAGGAGGCGCGGGCCCTGGCGAAGCTCAGGCACCCCAACGTCGTCGCCGTCCACGACGTGGTCGAGGGCGAGGGCCTGGTCGCCTACGCGATGGAGTGGGTCGAGGGGATCACCCTCGCGCGCCTGCTCGACCACCTCGCGGGCCTGGGGCGCGAGCCGACGATGGAGGACGTGCGTAGGGTGCTGGGCGCGGGCGAGGGTGACCTGCGCGGCGCCAACCCCACGACCTTCCTCGTCCGGACCGGCCTGGCCATCGCCCGCGCCCTGGAGGCCGTGCACGCCGCCGGCCTCGTGCACCGCGACGTCAAGCCCTCGAACGTGCTCCTGCGCCGGGACGGCACGGCCCTGCTCTCGGACTTCGGGCTCGTCCGCGAGGGCGAGGGGACGCTCCAGACCCAGACCGGCTCCTTCCTCGGCACGCCTGCCTATGCCCCTCCCGAGCAGCCCCGCGGCGAGACCGAGCGGATCGACGCGCGCTCCGACGTCTACGCGCTGGGCGCGACCCTCTACCACGCACTCACCCGCGAGCTGCCCTTCCGCGGCCGCAGCACGGCAGAGATCCTGCGCCAGGTCGAGGCCGAGCGCCTGGTCCCCCTCCGCCGTCGCAATCCGCCCCTGCCGCGGGACCTGGAGACGATCGTCGCCAAGGCCATGGGTCCCGAGCCCGCTCGCCGCTACGCGAGCGCGGGCGAGATGGCCGACGACCTCGAGCGCCTGCTCGAGCTGCAGCCGATCCGCGCGAAGCGGTCGGGTCTCCCGCAGAGGGCGTGGAAGACGGTTCGGCGCAACCGACCCGCGGTCTTCGGCGCCCTGGCTGGGGGAATCCTCATCGCTCTGATAGCCACAGCGTTGATCACCTACCTGTCCGGGCTGCCTCGTCGGATCGATCACCACGTGCGAAGCGCTCGTCTGCTCCTGTTCGATCCGACCCACTGGGGACAGATCTGGGCTGCCCGGAACCGGCCCTTCATGACCGGTGATCTCAGCAACCACCCCCAGTACCAGGATGATCCCGCCATTCGCGAGCGATACCGGCAGGCGCTGGCCCACTTCGAGCGCGCCCTGGCCCTGGGGGCCGATGATCCGCTGGTGCGCTCCGAGAGCAGAGTGCTGCAGCAAGCCCTTTCGATCCTGATCGGATCCCTAGGTGAGCGGGACCCGCCGACAGGAGCCAGTCGTCTGCTTCAGAGCTACGCGGCGGCCTGGGATCCGGCGGATCTGGGTCGTGGGAATCCGTTCACGCCACCCGAGGGAACGGACAGCAAGGACCTTCGGGAGCTCGGCCTTCTGGCATACCTGCTCGGGGATGCCGAGAGCTGTCACGCCGCCTGGGAACGGGTCAGTTCCCCGATCGGTGACGACCCCTTCCTCGATGCCGCCCAGGGGGTGCTTCTACTCGACTCGCACCTCCCCGGGTCCGCCTGGGTGCGGCTCGACTCGGCCATTCGAGCCTTCCCAGAGGCGGGCTATCTCGTCACGCGATTTGCGGACGCAGCGCTGCAGTTCGGAGAGCTGGAACAAGCGGTTTTCTACCTCGAACAAGCGCGGGGGCTCGACCAGAACGATCCCACGTTCACGCTACAGCATCTGGAGGCCGAGGTGGCCGCGGCCTGCGGCCAGTTCGAGCGCGCCGAAGCCCTGTACGAGGTGAACCTGCGCTCGTACTGGCGAGGCAGGGCTCCTACCGGCTACGCACATCTGCTGGAGATCCTGGGAGGGCCGGAGCGCGCGCTGCACCTCTACCGGGAGGTGCTTGGGGATGAGGTCTGGGCGGACTACTACGGACCGCTCTTCCTCGAACGCGCAGACAGCTGGTGGGCATCTTTGTCCTCCGAGGACCGCGTCGGGCGCCTGGCCGCCGCCATCGCCGAGTTCCCGGGACAGCCGGGCAGCTTCCTCACCCTGGTCGAGACCTGGCGGGGTCAACTGGACATCCGGGTAGAGCCCCGGGCTTCGGGCGCCCCCGCCGCGCCTCGACTGCACTTTGGCGTGTGGACCCCATCCGAGCACCTGTCCCAGAAGATCCGGGAATCCGCGAACCAGTCCTCTCCACCTCCCCCTTCCCACCCCCACGGGGCCTCGCTGGGAGACCTCGTGCTGACCACGGAGGTGCTGAGGATGGACATGAAGGTGCGGAATTTCGTTCCCGGCCGGCTGCGCGGCTGGGTGATGACCCTGTCCCTCTCGATCGATCGACTGGTCGCTCGCTGGAGCGGTGGGGGTGCCGGCTGGGGCACTCGACATTGGCCGCGGGTCGCCCGTACGGTCCGTGGGCTGGTCGAGGCCCGCGGGCTTCGCATGGCCGCCACCGTGATGGTGCTCTCCCATCTCGCGAGCGCACAGTCCCCACTGTTCTACATGCCAGGTGCGAAACCGGGGGATCACCACGGCGGTTCGGTCGCGGGCCTGGGCGATCTCGATGGAGATGGCTACGACGACTTTGGCGTGGTGAACAGAGGAGGCTTGGAAGGGAACGGGGGGTCGGGGCGAGTCACCATCTACGCCGGAGGTCCTCCCTCGACTCCGGCTTCCACGCCTCGCGTCCTCTATGCCGTGGACGGCACCGATCCTGCCAATGCGCTCACGGGGGTTGCCTCGGCGGGTGACGTGAACAACGACGGCACGCCGGACATCATGAATATCGGCTGAGCAAGTTGGCTTGGGATGCGGCTTCGTGCAGGTGATCTCGGGCATGCCACCGTATGGGCCTCTCCTCCCCGTGTTGTACGGCGGTAACCTGTATGATTGGTTTGGCGTCAGCATGGCCTCTCTCGGAGATGTCGATGGCGACGGCCACGACGACATGGTCATAGGCGCAATCCAGAACGAGGCATGGGGCTCTCCGACCGTACACACCGGACCGGGCTATGTCCGCGTCTACTCAGGGAAGATCGGGGCGCTGCTACATCAAGTGCTCGGCGGGTCCATACCCGCATGCTTCGGAATCAGCGTGGCGGCTACCGGCGATGTGAATGGGGATGGTGTGCCGGACTACATCGTGGGCGCCCCCCTAGACAGCAGCCAGGGAGGTGTGCAGGGCAGCGCGTCCGTTCACTCTGGAAAGGACGGCTCGAAGATATGCGAACTGCCCGACAAAGACCTCCTGTATTTCGGCAATCGGGTGGCCGGAGTCGGTGACGTCAATCACGATTCTCAGCCCGACTTCGTCGTGGGGGCGAAGCAGGAGGGGGTGGGCCCCGGAGCGGTGTCGTGCTACGCTGGCCCGAACGGTGTTTGGCTCTGGTCGGTTGCAGGGAAGTCGTTCAATGACTACTTCGGCAACCGCCTGGAATCTGTAGAAGACCTTGACGGAGACGGATCCGACGACGTCATCGCTGGATCCTACCAGTACGACAAAGGCGGAGTGGGCTACGTTCGGATCCTCTCCGGCGAATCGGGAGCCTTGCTCTTCGAGCTGCGAGCCATCGCGCCAGGAGGCCCCTTTGGAGAGAGTGTTGCAGACTGCGGCGACTGCGACGGAGACGGCACCCACGACATCCTGGTCGGAGTGTCCAAGAGCGACGTCACCGGCCTCGATTCCGGCCTCGCCCAGGTCTTCTCCGGCCGCTGCCTCCCGCCGACCGCCTACGGCACCGCCAAGGTGAACTCCCAGGGCTGCACCCCCGCCATCGACTCCTGGGGCCAGCCGGACCTCTCCGGCTCCAACCCATTCTTTGTCAAGGCCAGCCAGGTCATCAACAACAAGCCCGGCATCCTCTTCTACGGCTACGCCCCCGAGAGCCTCGTCTTCCAGGGCGGCTGGCTTCTCGTCGCGGCGCCCATCCAGCGCACCCCGCTGCAGTACTCCTTCGGCAACCCGCCCCCCGACGACTGCTCGGGCACCTATTCCATGGACTTCAACGCCTGGGCGCGCAGCGGCGTCGATCCGAACCTGTTCGTCGGCCAGACCGCCTACGCCCAGTACTGGTACCGCGACCCCAAGAGCCTGAGTACGACCGGACTGACCGACGCTGTCCGGCTCACCTTCTGCCAGTAGCGCACTGCGCAACCGGTTGACCCGGGGCCGGGCAGCGCCCCATATGGGGACCCGGCGCCTCCCGCGGAAGGGAGGTGCCGGGTCCCGGAGCATGGGCTGCCGAGGCGTCCGCGAGTGGATCGGCTCAGGGCAGGATCTGGAACTCGATCGCGTCGGTGAGGCCGGTGGTGCTGGGGTCCTGCGGATCGCGGCACCAGTACTGGCCGTTCACCCGGGTTCCGATGACCTCGCTGCCGGCGCCGCCGGCCTGCAGCGCGGCGTTGAAGTCGAAGCGGAAGGCGCCGGAGCAGTCGTTGGGGGGCGGGTTGCCGCCGGAGGGCTGCACCGCGGTGCGCAGGATCGGGGGCTGCACGCACAGCCAGCCGCCCTGGAAGGGGATGGCCGCGCGGCCCTGGTAGCCGTAGAAGAAGATGCCGTTCTTGTTGTTGATCACGCCCGTGGCGGTGATGTCGAAGGGCTCCGGATCGCTCAGGCTGCAGGCGCCCTGGCTGGCGATCTGCGGCACGCAGCCCTGGGAGCTCTGCTTGGCGGTGCAGTAGATCTCCACCATCCCCAGGGTGTCACGGGTGGTGCGGACGAAGACGTCCGAGGCCTGGTTGACGTCACCGTCCACCAGGTTGTCCGCCAGGCTGGTGAAGGCCACCGCGCGGCCGGCGAGCGAGAGCATGGGCTCATAGCTGTCGAGGTTTCCCAGGACCCCGCGGGAGTCGGTGCTCAGACAGGTCGTCTCCCCGGTGATGCGGTCGCGCAGGAAGATGTCGCCGGCGCCGTTCTCGTCCATCGGCACCAGGTTGTCGGCCAGGCTCCAGAAGGCGACGTAGCGGCCGTCGGGAGCGATGGCCGGGTAGCCGCTGGTGCTGTTCCCCTCCTCGGCCATCGAGCTCAGGCTGACGCGCTCGGTGAGGCCGGTCTGGCGGTCGTGGACGAAGGCGTCCCAGGTGGAGTTGCCGTCGCCGTCGACCAGGTTGTCGGCCAGGCTGGCGAAGGCCACCCAGCGGCCGGTGGCCGAGATCAGGGCCGAGCCGCTGTCGGCGTTCCCCTGCTTGCCGGTCGAGTCCACGCTCACCCGGCTCGTCTGGTGGGTCTGCAGGTCGTGCACGAAGACGTCGATGGCGCCGTTGGAGTCGCCCGACACCAGGTTGGCGGCGGCGCTCTGGAAGGCCACGTAGCGCCCGTCGGCCGAGATCGACGCGCAATCGCTGTGGGCGTCTCCCGGGGCGCCGCCCGAGCTCTCGCTCGCGCGGATGGTCGTCCCGGTCGCGGTGTCGCGGACGAAGACGTCGAAGGCCTTGTTGAGATCGGGGTAGACCAGCTTGGCCTCGCTGTGGAAGGGCACGTAGCGCCCGCCGGACGAGATCGTCCGCCCGACGTGGCTGTCCCCGTTGGCCTGGCTCCCCCCCGAGCTCAGGCTCACCCGGGTGGTGCTGCCCGTGTCGCGGTCGTGGAGGAAGACGTCGCGGTCGGCGTTGGTGTCGCCCGAGACCAGGTCGGTGGCGGCGCTGGTGAAGGCCACCCACCGCCCGTCGGCCGAGATGGCGGCCTCGAAGGAGTCGCCGTCGGCCTCCTTGCCGGTGGAGTCCACGCTGATCCGCTCGGTGATCCCGGTCTCGCCGTCGCGCACGAAGACGTCCATGACGCCGTTGAGATCGCTGGCGATCAGGTCGGTGGCCGCGCTCACGAAGGCGACCTGGTCACCGGCCTGCGAGACGCTGGGCCAGGAGCTGGGGCCGTCGCCCACGGGGGCGGCGAACGCGGCGCTGTACACCACGACGTCGATCACGATCGGCGCCACTGTCCCCTGGTAGAGGAAGACGTCCTTCCAGGTTCCGTTGGTGTCGGGGATGACCAGGTTGGCGGCGCTGTCATACACGATCATCCTCCCGTCGTAGGCGAGGTCAGGCGCCGCCGCATCGCCCGACGGTCCGTTGATCGGCTGCGTGCCGTCGGAGCGCAAGCTCACGATCTTCGTGCGTCGGTGGTGGCGGTCGTGGAGGAACACGTCGCAGCGTCCGTTGGTGTCTCCCCCCTCCAGGTTGTCCGCGAGGTTGTCCGCGTGGCTACCGAAGGCGAGGTAGCGACCGTTCTCCGAGACCGAGACGTGGCAGCTCTCCCAGGAGCCGGGATCCCCGTTCCTGTTCACGGAGATCATCACCGTCTCCCCGTTCAGGCGATCGTGGGCGAAGATGTCCGGGACGATGTTCCAGTCTCCTTCAACCAGGTTGGAGGCTGCGCTGCGGAAGCCGACGATCCGGCCGTCGATCGAGATCGACGGCCGATCGCTCCTGCCGTTGGGGTCCAGCCCCAGGGTGTCCAGGCTCACGCGCGTGGTCGTGCCGGCCGCGAGGTCGCGGACGAACACGTCCCCGAGCGCGTTGTTGTCGTCGGTCACCAGGTTGCTCGCCTCGCTCCAGAACGCCACGAAGAGGCCGTCGGCCGAGATCGAGGGCTCGTAGCTGCCCCCGTCCTCCGGATCGCCCCCGAGGCTCACGCTCACCCGGAAGGTGACCTGCCCCACCAGGTCGCGGACGAAGACGTCCTCGAGTCCGTTGTCGTCGCCGGCGACCAGGTCGTCCGCCTCGCTGGAGAAGGCGACGAAGCGACCGTCGGGTGAGATGGAGGGGTTCCAGCTTCGTCCGTTGCCCCCCGTCGTGCCGTCGGCCTGGACGCTCACCCGGTAGGTCGTCTGCGCCGACATGTCGCGGACGAACACGTCCTGCTCCCCCTCGTCGTCGCCTGCAACCAGATTGGTTGCGAAGCTCGCGAAGGCGACCATCTGGCCGTCGCCCGACATCGAAGGCCTCCACGAGTTGTTGTTCCCCGACGAGAGCCCGTCCGCCCTGAGGCTCACCAGGCTCGTGGTTCCGGTCTGGAGCTCGCGCCGGAACACGTCGAAGTGGTGGTTGCCGTCCAGGGGATCCAGATTGCTGGAGTAGCTCGCGAAGGCGACGAAGCGGCCGTCGAGCGACAGGCTCTGCCACCAGCTCTCCCGGTCCCCCTGGATGGGCGGAACGCTGGAGTCGACGCTCACCACGGATGTCGTATGGTTCTGCCCCGCGGCCGTCAGGGCCAGGAGCGCGAGCACGATGGAGGCGCGGATCGATGAGTGCATGACTTCCCTTCCTCGATGAAAATGCCTTCGGGAGTCGGCCGCATGCCGGCCGAGCGCGCAGCCGATTTCGCATCCAGGGACGGGAATGCGCCTGGGTACGCGAGGCCCGGGTGGTGGGACGAGAGACCGGATCGCGAGGGCTCAGGGGCGCCGGATCGGAGCCTTACCGGGATCCCCTGGGGAGAGGCCGGACCGGGTCGGATGCGACCCGGGGCGTCGGCGGATTTGGGTGGGGGAGGTCCGATCCGGTGGTCGTTCGGCCTGGCGGAGGGTCGGTGCGAGAGGGCCTGCTTCCAGGGGGTGCGTCGGGGCTCGGCCCACGGGCACCTACTAGGTACAGGGGCGCGCTCCGGTTCGGAGCAGGCGCTTCCGCCCGATTTCCGGCCTGCCAGCGGAGGCCGCGGCTACCGCCCGGCCCGCGCGCGCTCCTCGGCGGCGGCCTCGTGATCGCCGACGGCCTCCCAGGCCCTGGCCCGCGCGAGCAGGCAGTACCGGATCAGCTCCTGCCGCCTCCCTCCCCAGCTCAGCAGGTCTTGCTCCTCGGCCTCCTCGGTCAGCTCGAGGGCAATCGTGAAGTCCTCGATCGCGCCGAGGTGATTCCTCAGCAAGTTGCGGACCTCGCCTCGCCATTGGAACGACTTGATGTGCCTGGGATTCAGCCCCAGCGCCTCCGAGTAGGCCTGAACGGCGCTCTCGAGCTCGCCCATCTCTCGCAGACACGTGCCCCTCGCGTAGTGCAGCCAGAAGTACCCGGGATCGAGCTCGACGGCCCGATCCAGGTGCACCCGCGCGACGTCGAACTGGCGGTCGCGGATGAGGACGTCGGCAGTCTGGCCCAGGATCGCGGCCAGCAGCCAATCGTCGCCGGCAGCCTCGGCCGCGGCCCGCTGCGGCTCGAGCTCGGCCAGGGCCTCGGCCCATCGCTCTTCCGCTATCAGTCGGCGGATTCCGGGGAACCGGGGTCGGGGACTTTCTGCCGGAGGTCCTTCACGGGGCGCACCATCGCAGGGCCCCGTGCAGGCCGGCAGGGCGCACGCCAGGAGCATCGCGACACTCGCCTGCAGCGGAAATGAGGGCGCCTGCATGCTGTGCTCGGCGCTAGCCCAGCAGCCTCTCTATCGCCTTGCGGGCCTTCTTCTTCTTCTGCGTCTCCAGCAGGCCCTCCTTCAGGTCCCGGAAGGTGTAGTAGCGCACGCAGTTGATGCGCAGGCGCTTGTCCTCGCGATCCAGCCAGTTGATGGCCTCGCCGAGGGCCCGGGGGCCGAGTTCGTCGTGCAGCTCGATCCACAGCTTCATGGTGCCGTCGCGGTCGTCCACCCCGGGCTCGGTGTCCCCCAGGCCCTTGCGCTCCTTGTCCAGGGAGCGCCACTGGACGTCCCGCAGGTGCTTCTTGAAGGCCTTGAAGGAGCGCTGATCGGAGAGGTGCTCGACCAGCAGCACGCCGGTGTAGTGGGCCCAGGTGTGGTGGTCCTCCTCGAAGCCGCGGTTGCCCCACATGGCGATGACGTGGCCGAGCTCGTGGCACAAGCCGTAGAACATGAACTGGCCGGCCTCGGTGGGGGAGCTCAGGACCTCGGCGTCGATCACCGGGAAGTCGATCTGCGAGTGGTAGGGGAACTCGGGCGCGAAGTGGGGCGGCCGGGTGATCTTCTCCTCCAGGTGGATGCGCACCCGCAGCTTCTTGCCGGGCACCTTGCTCCACTCCTCGAAGCCGAAGAGCTCGTCGTAGCCCTCCAGGATGGCGTCGAAGACGCCGGCGAAGTGCTCCAGGTACTCCACCTCCAGGCCGCCCAGCCCGCGCAGGAGGAAGCGCGGGCGCGAGAGGGCCGTACCCAGGCGGGCGGCGTGCTCGGGCGAGGCCGCCAGCAAGCGCTCGCGCACCCGCTCGAAGTCCTCCAGGCGAGCGAGGTCCAGGGCGGCCTCGCCGCAGGCCTCCAGGGCGTCGAAGACGCCCTGGAGGCAGCCGGATTGTGCCAGGGCGAGCCCGTCACAGTGTTCCGGGTCGTTCAGGG
>CAZTTG010000126.1:0-13760 GCA_964615935.1 uncultured Planctomycetaceae bacterium
TCCCGGCGAGCGCTAGAGGCCTTGGGCGCCGTGACTCGGTTGCCAGGCCCACGCAGCGGGCGCCCAAGACCTCTAGGGACGGGAGCTCGGGAGGGAAAACGCCGGCCCCCGGGCGGCGGGGGCGCGTTTTCTGTCCTGACTCGGTAGGCGGCGGGTTACCATTCGGGATCCACCGAATCCGGCCGGCAGCGGCGACCAGCGCCCTCCGGACCGGACCGAATCGCCTCTCGAAGGCGATGTACCTGATCCCAGGGGTCGAAAAGTGACTTCCACCAACATCCTCGAGGCCTTGGCTCGAGAGTTCTCCACCTCGGCTGACAGCATCCGCAGCACGCTGGAGATGATCGACGCGGGCTTGAGCGCTCCCTACATCGGGCGCGTCCGCCGCGCAGAGACCGGACAGCTCTCCGAGAGCGTCGTTCGCCGGCTGCACCGTCGCCGTCAGGAGTTCGAGGAGCTCGACCGACGGCGCGGCACCATCCTGAGGCTGATCGACGCCGCCGGCGACGTGCCCGAGGCCACGCGCACGCGCATCAACGCCTGCATGAACCGCTTCGAGCTCGAGGACCTCTTCGTGCCACACCGGCGCCCGGAGCCGGAGGTACAGCTGGCCCTCGACCGGGGGCTGGGCAAGCTGGCCGACCTCCTGACCACGCCGACGCCCCGCGACGAGGCCGAGGCCGATCGGGAGGGGGCGCCCGCCGAGGAAGCCTCGGAGGCGTCCGATCCGCCGGCGGAGCCCCAGGCGGATTCCGCCGCCGATGACGAGGGCCAGGCGGGCTCCGAGGCGGTGGAGACCGCCGCCGGGGCCGAGCCGGCGGCCGGGATCCCGGCGGCTGCGAGCGAGTCCGAGGCGGCGGTCGCCGAGTCCTCGTCGCTGGCCGGCGCGGCCGAGCCCGCCGCTGCGCCCGTCGGCCAGGCGGTCGCGACGGAACCCGACGAGGCCAAGGCCGAATCGGAGGAGCCGGCCGAGGCGCAGGCCGAATCGACCGAGCCGGCCGAGGCGCAGGCCGAATCGACCGAGCCCGACGGGGAGACGGCCGAATCGACCGAGCCGACGGCCGAGTCACCCGCACCCGCGCCGGATGCGGCACCCGAGGCCGCGCCCGCGGAGGACGTGAAGACCGGCGAGCCGAGCCCGGACTCCGGCCAGGCCGGCGCCGCCCCGGCTCCGACCGAGCCCACCTCCCCGGGCGTCGAGCTCACCGCCGACCTGGCGCGGCTGTGCGGCCCCTTCGTCAACCCCGATCGGGGCATCCACACCGAGACCGAGGCCCTCGCCGGAGCCATGCGGATCCTCTCGGACCGCCTGGGTCGGGACACCAAGCTGCGCGGCCTCATCCGCAGGCTGCTGCGCAAGAACGGGCAGCTGCGCGTGCGGGCCACCGTCGATGACCGCAAGCTCGGGCGGCACCGCCCGCTGCTGAAGGTCAAGCACCCCCTGCGTCAGGTGCAGGGGCATCGCCTGCTGGCCATCCGCCTGGCGCAGAAGGAGCGCGTGCTCACCACCTCGATCGACCTCCGGCGGGATCTGGCCCTGCCCAAGGTGCGCGCAGCGCTCGGAAAGCACTCGCGGCCGATCTGCAGCTCGGTGCTGCAGGACGTGGCCGAGAAGTCCCTCGACCAGCGGCTGATCCCGGTGCTCGAGGCCGACGTGCGCCTGGAGCTCAAGGAGCGGGCCGACGAGGAGGCCCTGCGCTTCCTGTCGCAGCACCTGCGGCAGGTCCTGCTCACCCCTCCCCTGGGGCCCCGACCGGTGGCCGGCGTCGACGTCAGCGCCAAGGGGGACTGGACCGTCGCCGTCCTGGACGGCGAGGGCGCGCTCGCCGGACCGCCCGTCCGCATCGAGACCGCCGGCAAGGACGCCGCCGCGCTGGGAGAGGAGCTGAAGCAGGCCCTGACCGCGGGCCGCCCGCTGGCCATGGCGGTGGGGCACGGCAAGGGGCCGCGCGGCGCCCTGCCCCGGATCCGGGCCGCGGCCGCGGCCGCCGGCGTCGACGTCTTCACCACCATCGTCAACGAGGCCGGGCTCTCGAGCTACGCCAACTCCGAGCTCGCCCGCCGGGAGCACGCCGACGTCACCGTGCCGCAGCGCATGGCGATCAGCCTGGGGCGACGGCTCCAGGATCCGATGTGCGAGATCCTGAAGGTGGATCCCCGGCACCTGGGGCTGGGCACCGAGCAGGGGCTGGTCAGCAAGGCCAACCTGCGCCGGATCTTCCGCGAGACCATCGAGTCCTGCGTGGCCCACGTGGGCTGCGACGTCAACCGCGCTCCTCAGACGCTGTTGAGGCACGTCCCGGGGCTGGACGGAGAGGCCCTCCGTCGCCTCCTGGAGCACCGCGCGACCAAGCCCATCGGGTCCCGCGAAGAGCTGCGCGCAGAGGGTCTGCTCAGCGAGGCCCAGTGGACCAGCTCGGTCATGTTCCTGCGGATCCCGAGCGCCGCCGAGCCCCTGGATCGCACCAGCCTGCACCCCCAGCACTACGACCTGGCGCGCCGGGTCATCGAGAGCACGGGGAACTCGATCGAGGACGCGCTGGGCCGACCCGGGGCGACCCGAGGCCTGCGGCGTGAGGACTACGGGGCGGACGACGCCACCTGGCGCGACCTGATGCGCGAGGTCGCCCACCCCGGTCGCGATCCGCGACCGCGGGCCTTCCAGCCCCGGATCCTCACCCCGGCCGCGGACCCGGCGACCCTGACCAAGGACCGCACCCTGGAAGGCATCGTGTCCAACGTCACCAGCTTCGGCGCCTTCGTCGACCTGGGGCTCGAGCAGGACGGGATGATCCACATCAGCGAGATCTCCGACCGCTACGTGCGCGACGCGCGCGAGCTCCTGAGCATCGGCCAGGCGCTTCGCGTGCGCATCCTGGACGCCAGCGGCCAGCGGCTCTCCCTCTCCCTCAAGCGCGTGGGGCCGCTGGAGACGGGGCCGCGGAGCGGGGGTGGACGGCGCGGTCGCCGGGATCGTCCGGATCGCGAGGGAGGCGGCCAGTCCCCCCACCTCCGCGCCGCGCAGACCCGGCGGGACGGGCTGGGAGGCACCGGCACCGGCCGCGGACGCGGACCGGGCGGTCGTGGGGGGCGTGGAGGCGGCCGCCGGCCCGGGGGCGATTCGCGGGATCGCCGGGGCCGGGACCGGGGGGAGGTGTACCGACCCCAGGACCTCCAGACGGCCGACCGGAACGCGGGCAGCTACAACCCCTTCGCCTCCTTCTTCAAGGAGCCGGACCAGGAGGCGCCGCCCGAGCCCAGGGTAGAGCCCGAGGTCGAGCCGAAGGCCGAGGTCGAGCAGCAGCCCGAGGTCGAGCCGAAGCCCGAGGTCGAGCAGCAGCCCGAGGTCGAGCCGAAGCCCGAGGTCGAGCCGAAGCCCGAGGTCGAGCCGAAGCCCGAGGTCGAGCCGGAGCCCGAGGCCGAGCCCAAGGCCGAGGCCGAGCCCCCGGACGAGCCGGCGCCGGAGCCTCCGCCCGAGCCCAAGCCCAAGCCCGAGTCGTAGGAGCGGGGAGCGCCATCCCCCGGGTCGGGCCCTCTCCGGTCGAGGGGGACCGACGGGAGGGGCGCGTCCCCCTCATCCCATCTCAGTCCCGGCCCACGTCTCCGAGGCCCGCCTGGTCGCGGAGGTCCGCCAGGGCCGCCCGGATCTCCTCGTCGGAGAGCATCGAGCTCAGGGCTGCCGCCGGGTCCTCCACCGCGGTCGGCTCAGAGACCTCCGACGCCGAGGGCAGCGCGGGCATCGCCTCCTCGAGCCCGGCCAGGGCCTCGTCCATCTCGACGAGGGGATGGGCGGCAGCGGACAGGAGGGCCGCCGCGGCCGGATCGATCGCCGGGACGTCCTCGAGCGCGTCGAGCACGCCCAGGGACAGCTCGTGGCCGGGATCCGCCTCGACCGGCAGCTCCGGGAGGTGGACCATCGAGGGCTCTTCGCTCTCGTCGGAGACCGCGTCCGCGGTGGGCTCGACCACCGAGGTGGGTGCCTCCTCCTCGATCGCCGGAGCCGCCGAGCCCGCCGCCAGATCGGCGAGGGCGGCGTTGCAGTCGTCCAGCGCGGACCGCAAGCCGGCCAGTCCGTCCTGGAGCGCGGCGTGGTGGCCCCCCAGGCGCTGCTCGAAGCGGGCGCCGAGCTGGTCCAGGCTGGCGGCCAGCCGGAACACGGCGTTGCCCTCGCCCTGCTCCGCCGCGCTGCGGGCGCGCGAGCCCGCCTGCACCTCGGCCTGCAGGCCGAGCAGGCCTTCCCCGATCGAGGTGACCTGGCCCGTGACGTCCAGCAGGACGGAGCGAACCTCGCACAGGTCCGCGGCCACCTGCTCGAGCAGGAGGTCGTCGTCGGATCCCCGGATCACGCTGAGCCCGAGCTGTCCCTGACCCCGGCGCAGCAGACCCATGCCCGCCAGGGCCAGACCGCCCATGATCATGGTCCCGCCGTGCAGGCCGAGCTGGCCGAGGCCCTGCGAGATCTGACCCGCCTTCCAGGAGAGGCTCGGTCCCGCGCACAGGACCATGCCGATCACGCTGGCGGCGAAGCCGCAGAGCAGCATGATGGTGGCGTCCCAGCCTCCTCCCGCCGCGATGGTGGGGGGCCGATCGGGTGCCGCGGCCTCCTCCCGGAGATCCTCGTCGTCGTTCGTGGTGCGCTTGCGGACCATACGGATACCCCCGGAGTGGTGCTCTCGATGTGATGGCGCGCCCGGCGGACGTCGGGTCGGATCGGCTCCCTCCACGCCGCTCGGCCCTCCCCACGGACGCACGCGTCAGGTGCAGGGGTTCTCGAATGCTGCCCATCCCGGTCTTGAGGGAAACCGCGAGGCCGTCCGCGCCCGCCGCGCCCCCGCGGCCCCTGGGACCCCCTGGCGGGCCCGCACGGCGTCCAGCGGGCCGCCGGCTACTCCGGGGAGCTTCGAGCGGCTAGGCTGTGGGTCTGGAGGTCTGCGGACGATGATCAAGGGCGTTTCGGTCACACCTGGATTGGCGTGCGGCCCCGTGCACGTGGTGCGGGCGGCCCCCGACGAGGTCCCCACCTGGTACGTGCCCGGCTCGATGGTCGAGCACGAGGTCGGGCGGCTCCATCGGGCCCTCGAGCGCGCCGATCGGGACTTCCAGAGGCGTCAGGAGATCGTCGCCGAGGAGGCCACTCCCCGGGACGCCGAGATCTTCGCGGTCCACCGGATGGTGCTGCAGGATCAGGGCGAGCGGCTCAAGGTGGAGGAGCGCGTCCGCGACGGCGTCAACGCCGAGGCGGCGCTCCAGGCCTACATCGAGCGGCTGGAGCAGAGCCTGGACAAGCGCCTGCGCGGTGGGCTGGCCCGCAGCTACGCGGCGGACATCACCGACCCCTGGCGGGGGGTGCTCGACTGCCTGATGCACGACGCGCAGCAGGAGGTCCTGGCCCACGGCGAGGAGGTGATCCTGGCGGCCGCCGAGCTGACCCCACAAGTGGTGACCTTGATCGAGCGCAGCCACCTGCTGGCCGTGATCTGCGAGAAGGGCGGTCGCTTCTCCCACGGCGCCGTGCTGGCCCGGGCTCTGGGCGTACCCTGCGTGGTCAGCCTCCCCAACCTGCTGGCCCGGCTGGAGCAGGGGATGACCGTGATCGTCGACGGGGAGCGCGGCGTGGTGAAGCTGCGCCCCTTGCCGGCCGACATCGAGCAGTTCCAGGGGCGCCACCGCCTGATGATCGAGCGGCAGACGGCCCTGGCTCGCGATGCCGGCGAACCCGCGGTCACACCCGACGGCCGGCACCTGCAGATGCTGGTCAACATCGAGAGCCTGCGCGACTTCGACACCTTCGACCCCGCCCACGTGGAGGGCGTGGGCCTCCTGCGGACCGAGTTCCTGTACATGGAGCGCCCGCAGTTCCCCTCGGAGGAGGAGCAGTACCGGCTGTACCGGCGCGCCTTCGAGCACATGGAGGGTCGGCCGGTGACCCTGCGCGTCCTGGACATCGGGGCCGACAAGCAGCTCCCCTACTTCAAGACGCCGGAGGAGCCCAACCCGGCCCTGGGCTGGAGGGGCCTGCGCATCCTGCTCGACTGGCAGGACCTCTTCCGCGTGCAGCTGCGGGCCATGCTGCGGGCCGGGGTGGGGCGCGACCTGCGCATCCTGCTGCCCATGGTGGCCTCGATGAACGACATCGCCCAGACGCGCGCCATCTTCGACCGCGTGCGCGCCTCCCTGCTGGAGGAGGGCTACGAGGTCGAGGCCGACGTGCCCGTGGGGGTCATGATCGAGGTCCCCTCGGTGCTGTTCATCCTGCCGGAGGTGCTGAAGACGGTCGACTTCATCAGCGTGGGCACCAACGACCTGGTGCAGTACCTGCTGGCGGTCGACCGGGACAACCCGCGGGTGGCCCGGTTCTACGCTCCCCAGCACCCCTCGGTGATCCAGGCCCTCGATCGGGTCGCGCGCCGGTCGCGCGAGGCGGGGGTCCCCTGCTCGGTCTGCGGCGACATGGCCGGCGATCCCCTGGTGGCGCTCCTGATGCTGGGGCTGGGGTACGACTCGATCAGCGTGGCGCCCAAGCTGGTGCCCGAGATCAAGTACGCGGTGCGCCGCACCCCGGCCGAGGTGGCCTGCGAGCTGGCCCGGCAGGCGCTGGCCCAGCCCAATACCGAGGGCGTCCAGGCGGTCCTGGAGGAGGCTCGCGAGCGCCTACTGGGGACCCTCTGAGGCGGCCGGGGGCCCGGCGGCGGGCCGACGGCCGGGATTCGGGGAAGCGCCCTTCCCGTCCGCGGAACTCCCCGGTCCAGCGGTTCCCGGGCCTCTGGGGAGGGTTTTCCCATTTTTGTGCCCCTCCCCGCGGGATGCGCGCGGATTCAGGGGGCCAGCCACGGGGAAGGGGCCGGTCCGTCCCGTCCGACCGGGCCTCCGCGGTCCGGGACGACCCGAGGGCGTCTCGCCGCCCCGGGAGGATCGAACGCCAGTCCTGATGGTGTAGAATCGCCGATGAGGAGTCGAGTCGTCGTAGGAGGATGTGTGCCGGACTCGAAGTGGGGAGATCGGGGAATTCGTAGGTCGGGCAACCTGCGCAAGGGGCGCTGGTCGGAGGCCGAGGTTGCCCGTCTGCGGGACTGGTACGGATTGCGCGATGAGGACACCATCGCGCGCGATCTGCGGCGCTCTCCGGCCAGCGTGCGCAAGAAGGCCCAGGAGGTCTTCCGGCTGGGCGTGCACTCCGGTCCCTGGACCTCCAACGAGGTGCAGAGCCTCAAGCGCTACCTGGGCGCCAACACCACGGAGATCATCGCCCGCATCCTGGGTCGCACCGAGCAGGAGATCGACGAGCAGATCCTGAGGCTGGGTCGCATCCAGAAGGGCGGCCGCTGGTCGCGGGAGGAGAGGGCCGAGTTCAAGCGTCTCTACGGCACGCGCACCGACGAGGACCTGGCCAAGATCTTCAGCCGCGGCCTGGAGACCGTCCGGACGCTGGCCCGGCGCCTGCACCTGGCCAAGGACAAGGCCTTCCTGCGCAAGCTCCAGGGCTCGGGCACCACCCGGATGCCGCGCTGGGGCCCCAAGGAGATCGAGATCCTGGTCACCATGTACTCGGACCGCTCCAACCTGGAGATCGCCGAGGCGCTGGGCCGCTCGGTCAAGAGCGTGGTGTCCAAGGCCCATCACATGGGGCTCAAGAAGAACTCGGCGCGCCTGCGCAGGATGGGGCGCGAGAACGTCAGCCTGCGGTACAACAGCGACTGAGCCGGCGCTTCGTCGGCCCTCCGTCTCACCAGATGCGCTCCGCGTGCAGGGTGCGGGCGCCCATCTGGTCCTCGACCAGCCCGGTGATGCAGTGGGGGCCGCGGTGCGTCAGGAGGTGACCGAACTCGCGGTAGGTGTCCGGGAAGAGCACCGCCTCGGCGATTCCGGACTCGTCCTCCAGGGTGAGGAAGCGCATCCAGTCGCCGTTGCGCGTCTGCGCGCGGCGTGAGGCGGCCAGCCAGCCGCGCAGGGTGATGCGCTCGCCGACCCGGCGGTCCAGCTCGGCGCAGGGGGTGGGGGAGGGCACCCGGGCGCGCTCCTCGGCCTCGCAGGGGAAGAGCTGCACCGGGTGCTCGCGGATGGTCAGGCCCAGGAGCTCGTGCTCGAGCAGCCCGCGCGTCTTCGGATCGAGGTCGGGGAGGCCGGGCAGCACCGGCGCCGGGGTCTCGGGCTCGGGGAAGAGGGCAGCCGTCTGCCCGGGCTCGAGGCGGGCGCGGCCGAGTCCCAGGCCGCGTCCCGACCAGCCGCCGCTGGTGAGGTGGGCCGCGCGCTCGATGGTCTCCTGGATGCGGCTCCTGGGAGTGGAGCGGCAGGCGGCCAGGCGCGCGGCATCGAGCGGCTCCTCGCCGGGCTGGAGCCGGGTCGGCGGTCGCGCGGAGCCCTGGCGCAGGAGGTGCAGGCGCCACAGGAGCTCGGGGCGGGTGCGGTCGAAGGAGTCCAGGGCGCCGCACTGCACCAGCCGCTCGGCCTCGTCGGTGCGGGCCAGCGTGCGCTCGAGCAGGTCGGGCAGGGAGAGGAAGGGGCCGTCGCCTTCGCGGCCCTCGAGGATGGCCTCGAGGGTGCGCTGCGAGAGCCCCTTGATCTGGCCCAGGCCGATGCGCAGGCAGCCGGAGCGCGCACCTGACCACTCCAGCGAGAAGCTGGCCTCGCTCCTGTTGATGTCCGGCGCGAGGATGGGCACGCCCAGCCGCCGCGCCTCCTCGACGTAGACGCGCGGCTCGTAGTAGCCGGTCTCGCTCCTCAGAAACGAGGTCAGGAAGGCCGCCGGGTGATGGGTCTTGAGCCACACCGTGCGGTAGGAGATGCGGCCGTAGGTGACCGCGTGGGCCTTGCAGAAGGCGAAGGCGGTGAAGTTGGCGATCAGCTCCCACACGCGGCGGGCGTCCCGGCGCGCGACTCCGTTCGCCTGGCAGCCCTCGAAGAAGCGCGCGGCGAGCTCCTCCAGCTCGCCCTCGCGCCGCTTCTGCAGGGCGCGGCGCAGCCCGTCCGCCTCGGCGAGATCCAGGCCCGCCAGCAGGGAGGCGGCCTGCATCACGTCCTCCTGGTAGAGCATGATCCCGTGGGTGTCCCGCAGGAGCTCGGCGAGCCGCGGGTGGGGCGGCGTCGGCTCCTCGAGCCCGCGGAAGCGGCGCACGTAGGCGTCCTTCATGCCCGCCCCGGCCGGCCCGGGGCGGATCAGCGCCACCGCCTGGATCACGTCGTCCATGCACCTCGCGCCGGTCTGCTTGAGCAGGTTGCGCATGCCCGGCGACTCCACCTGGAAGCATCCCAGGGTGCGCCCCTCGCGCAGCACCCGCGCGGTCGCGGGGTCGTCCTCGGGGATGGTCGTGACGTCGACCTCGATCCCCGCCCCGCGCAGCTCGCGCGTGCAGTCGTCGATCACGGTGAGCGCCCGGTTGCCGAGCAGGTCCATCTTGACCAGGCCCACGGCCTCCGCCGCGTCCTTGTCGAGCTGGGTGACGATCACCCCCTTGGCGGCGCGCTGGCAGGCGACGAAGTCGGTGATCGGCCCGGGGGAGACCACCGTGCCGCCGGGGTGCAGGCCGAAGTGGCGGGGCGCGTCGAGCAGCCTGGCGGCCGAGCGCAACGCGGGGAGCCAGCGCTCCTCCTCGAGGGGGAAGTCGCGGCACTCGGGGGTGACGGCGATGGCGCGGGCCAGGGGGTTGTGGGCCAGCTCCCGCGGCAGCTCGAGCGCGCCCTCGGGCAGCCGGGCCTCGGTCGCGGGCTCGTCCTCGGGTCCCTCCTCCCCATCGCCGTCGTCGGCCGAGCCCGAGAAGGGCAGCGCGCCGGAGGGCGCGGAGCCGGGCAGGCGTCGGGACCAGGTGTTGATCTCGGCGGGGGGGATGCCCTGGACCAGGGCCGCCTCGCGGAAGGCCGAGCGCATGCCGAAGCAGGCCAGTGTCGAGATCATGGCGGTGCGCTCCGCTCCGAAGGCCCCGTACACGTGCTCGATGACCTCGTCGCGGCGGCGCCAGCAGAAGTCGAGGTCGATGTCGGGGCGATCCTTGCGGCTGGGGTTGAGGAAGCGCTCGAAGGGGAGGCGGTAGCGCAGGGGGTCGGCGTCGGTGAGCTCCAGGCAGTAGGAGACCAGGCTGTCGGCGGCCGATCCGCGGCCGACGCAGGGGATGTCCTCTCTCGCGGCGAAGTCGGCGATCTGCTTGACCAGCAGGAAGTAGGGGGCGTAGCCCAGCCCGTCGATGGCGGCGAGCTCCCGGTCCAGCCTCCGGATCACCTCGGGCCGCAGCGGCCGGTAGCGCCGCGCGGCGCCCTCGAAGGCCAGGGTGCACAGGCGCGAGTAGGCGGTCTGGTCCTCTCCCAGCTCGATGTCGGGGAAGAGCACCCCGCCGAGCTCGGGCGCGTACTGGCACTCGGCGGCCACCTCCAGGGTGCGCGCGACCATGGGGGGGACGCCGCCGGCTCCCTTCGCGCCCTTCCAGGGCCCGGCCGCGTCGCGCACCTCGGCGTAGAGGGCGCACGTCTCCTCGAAGCCCAGCAGGTGCGCGGGCTCCTCCGCCACCCACTCCTCGGGCAGATCGTACACGAGCGCGTTGTGCCCGATGGCCGCGCGCACGCGGTGGTTCTGCGCGCCCGCCGGCTCGACGTGGTACACGTCGCTCGCGGCCACGGTGGCGAGCCCGGTGGCGCGCGCGGCCTCGACCAGCTCGCTCGCGGGGACCGCGCGGGAGGGGGGCGGCGTCTTGGGCGAGCCCCCGTCCGGCTCCTCCCACTCCTGCGGCCGGAGCATGCTCGCGGGCCGCTCCAGCGGCGCGAGGTGCGCGTTGCGCGGCCCTCGCATCTCTCCCTTCCGGGACATCCCCCGCTGCAGCGAGGCCGGCGAGATCGCGACCAGCAGGTGTCGCCTCTCGATGCGGCCGAAGAGGGCGTAGGCGAGCCGCGGGTGATCGACGAGGTAGGTGAGCCCTTCGCGGTACTCCACGGCGCGGGCGACGAGGTCGAAGCGGCTGGCCTCCCCATCCGCGTCGAGCGCTCCCGAGGCGTGGGCCTCCGCCTCGCCGGGGTCCTCCCCCAGGTGCCGCGCCGAGACGAGCTTGCACAGGTTGGCGAAGCCCTGCCGGTCGCGCACCAGGGCCACCACCCGCCCGGGCGCGCCCGATGGATCGCTGATCTCGGCCGCGACGATGGGCTTCACCCCCTCCGCCTGCGCCGCCTTCAGGAAGTCGACCAGCCCGGCCGTGCAGTCCACGTCGGCCAGGGCCACGGCCGGCAGCCCGAGCTCCCGCGCGCGCCGGACGATGGCCTTCGGCGAGTCGACGCCGGCCAGCAGGGAGTGGTGTCCGTGGACGCGGAGGGGGACGTACATGGGGATCGGGTGGGGAGAGGTGTCCGACCGATACCCTAACAGATCCCTAAAATCCGTGGGTCTCCGCGGCCCCCGCGAGCACGCTCCTAACTCCTTTTTTAGCAGGCTGTTCCGCGCCCAGCTCGCCATCCGGACCGCCCCTCTCCCCCGAGTCTGCCGCCAGCAGCCCCCTCCAACCCGCAACCACCCGGCTCCCGACACGTCCCCCCACCCGAGGGGGTCGCACCGCGGGCGCCCTGGGCCTTCGTGCGCCGCCTCGTGCGCCATCGGGGAGCCTCTTCGCAACCCGACCGCGCCCCGAGCGTCCCGTAGACGTGGATCGAGAGAAGAGCCCCGAGCACCAGCGACCTCCGGCGCATCTCCGCGCCGAGGCGCCCTGCCGCATGGAGACGAGGTGGACGATCTGGAACGGGCGGAGTGGCCGGAGTGGTGGCGCTGGGAGCTCGAGATCAGTCCTCACGTGCTCGAGAGGATGCCGGTCCGTCGTTTCAACGAGGCGGACCTGCGGCTCATGATAGAATCGGCCACCGGCATTCGAGAGGACATCGTCGAAGGCCGATGGGTCGTCCTCACGGAGCACGATGGAAGAGCATGGGAGATCATCGTAGAGCCGGACGGGGGCATGGAGCTTCTCATCGTGGTCACGGCGTATCCCCTGGAGACCTGAGATGAGGGAAGCGTATCTCGAGGTTTCGTACCGCCGCGGCCGGCCCTTTGCCGCCTACTACCACCTGTCGGCCGGGGCGCGTGGCGAGAGCGCTCGGAGCCGCCGGGTCGAGCCCGGAATGGTCGTCGACTACACCTCCGACGGACGACCCATCGGAATCGAGATCACCGCGCCGTCGAAGCTGTCGCTCGACGACTTCAACCGGGTCCTGGGAGACCTGGGGCTGCCGCCGGTGACCGGCGACGATCTGGCCCCCTTGCACGCGGCCTAGCGCGTTGAACAACTCATTCGGCGCAATGACGGCGTCCTCCGCGGTAGCTCTACGCCTGAAAACCCGGGGGGGCCGAACCGCGGCCGCCCTGCGCCTTCGTGCGCAGCCCTCGTGCGTCATCGGGGAGTCCCCTCGCAACCCGACCGCGCCCCGAGCGTCCCGTAGACGTGGATCGCGAGAGGAGCCCCGATCACAAGCGACCTCCGGCGCATCTCCGCGCCGAGGCGAAGGGCGCCGAGTGGGGTCCATCCCTCCGCAGGGCCTTTCGGGCCCGGATCCGCCTCCGTCACCTGAGCCCTCGGACGGAGAAGGCCTACTACCACTGGATCCGGCGCTACCTCGTCTTCCATCGTGAAAGGCACCCGCTGGCCCTCGGCCGGAGGGAGGCTACCGACTTCCTCTCCGATCTCGCGGTGCGGGCCCGGGTCAGCGCCTCGACCCAGAACCAGGCCTTGGCGGCCCTGCTCTTCCTCTACCGCGAGGTCCTCGAGTCCGACCTCCCCTGGCTCGACGATCTGGTGCGGGCCCGCCGGCCCCGCCGCCTGCCGGTGGTGATGAGTCGGGAGGAGGTGCGCACCGTGCTCGGAGCGATGGACGGCGTCCCCCGGCTCATGGCCACCCTACTCTACGGGGCTGGCCTGCGTCTCATGGAATGCGCCCGCCCGCGCGTCAAGGACGTGGACTTCTCTGCTTTCCAGCTCGCCATTCGCAGCGGCAAGGGCGATCGCGACCGCGTCGCCATCCTCCCCGCTTCGGCCCGCGAGGCGTTGGGCGCCCAGCTCGAGCGCGTGCGCGGGCAGCACGCCGCGGACCTGACCCACGGTGCCGGTTGGGTGGAGCTCCCCCTTGCCCTGCACCGCAAGTACCCCAACGCCGGCCGCGAGCTCGCCTGGCAGTGGGTCTTCCCCGCCACCCGTACCTACTTCCACCGGGAGACCCGCCAGCGCCGCCGCCACCACCTCCATGAGACGGTCCTCCAGCGCGCCATCCGCGAGGCCGTCAGGCGGACGGGAACCCCCAAACGCATCACCTCCCACACATTCCGCCACTCCTTTGCAACCCACCTTCTCGAGGACGGGACGGACATCCGCGCAATCCAGGAGCTGCTCGGGCACCGCTCAGTCACCACGACGATGATCTACACCCACGTCCTGAACCGCGGGCCGCTGGGTGTGAAGAGCCCCTCGATCGCCTGTAGGTGGTCGCTATCCCCCGATTCGGCCGTCCTCTTGCCTGAAGCGTCTTCGTCGGCTATGCAGACCAGTACAACGTGGTCCCCGATCCGACATCGCTTCCCAACTGACCTGCCCCCCGGAACCGGATCCACCCCGAATGTTAGGATCCGAGACCCAGGAGGACAGTCATGCCGAGAAGACGGCACACAGCCGAGCAGATCATCCACAAGCTCCGAGAGGCGGAGGTGGCCCTCAGCCAGGGCGGTAACGTGAAGGCCGCCAGCAAGCAGATAGGGGTGTAGGTCCGTCCTGACGTAGTTCTGGCGCGGCGCGTAAACAAGGGTGAGG
>CAZTTG010000127.1:0-13662 GCA_964615935.1 uncultured Planctomycetaceae bacterium
GGCCGGGGCAGGCCGGTGATCGCGCCGCGCGCTCCTGCGCGCGGCTGCGCCACATGCTCGCTGCGCTCGCGTGGCGCGGACGGGCCCCTGACGGGGCCCGCGCTCGCCGCGGACCGGGAGCCGGTCCGGATCGCGCGGGGCCCCTGCGAGTACCCTGATCCTGATGGAGGGCGTCCGCGGGCTTGACCCGCGGGCGTCCTCCGCTGCAATTGGGGGGTATGCGACGCCTCCTGCGCCTCCTCGTTGTCGTCCTCGTCGCGATGGGCCTCCTGTCGCTGGCCCTCCCCATGATCGCGCGCCACCTCATCTTCCATCCCACCGCGGGCGAGCAGGCCACCCCGGCCGAGCGCGGGCTCGAGTACGAGGCCCTGCGCCTCTCGACCGAGGACGGCCTCCTCCTCACGGCCTGGTACCTGCCCGCGCCCGGGGCCCGCCGCACGGTGCTGTACCTGCACGGCAACGCCGGGAACCTCTCCGATCGCGTGTGGCGCCTGGCGCGCCTGGCCTCCGAGGGGCTGGCGGTCCTGGCCTTCGACTACCGCGGCTTCGGGCTGTCCGAGGGCCGCCCCAGCGTGCGCGGCACCGGCCTGGACGCCCGGGCGGCCTGGGACCACCTGACCGGGGAGCGCGGCCTGGAGCCCGGCGAGATCGTGCTGGTGGGCTCCTCCCTGGGCGCCGCGGTGGCCCTGCAGCTGGTCGAATCGGGGGCGCGGCCGGCGGCCGTGATCCTGGAGGCGCCCTTCGCCTCGATCCGCGCCATGAGCCGCGCGGTCTTCCCGCTCCTTCCCGCCTTCCTGGTCCCCGACCACTACGACAACCTGGCCGCGGCGCGCCGCCTGGACCTGCCCCTGGCGATCTACCACGGGACCGCCGACCAGGTGGTCCCCTTCGAGCAGGGCCGGAGGCTCTTCGAGGCCGCCGCCGGGCCCAAGAGCTTCTTCGCCATCGAGGGGGGGCCCCACCAGCCCGTGGGGCTCGTCGCGGGCTTCGACTGGATGGGGCACCTCGCGGCCCTGGCTCGCGGCGAGGTGCGCATCGGGGACTGAAGGTCTCCGCGAGGAAACCGCCCAGGAGACCCACCGCGAGGCCGGACACGCCGCTACCCTGGTCGGCCTCCCGGAGCGAGCCCATGGAACGCTGGTCCATCGACCTCTACAAGCAGGACTTCAAGTTCTCCGCCGCGCACTTCCTGGTCTTCCCCGACGGGAGCGCCGAGCGGCTGCACGGCCACAACTACCGCGTGACGGTGGAGATCGAGGCGCGGCTGGGCCCCTGCGGGCTGGTGATCGACTTCCGCCAGATCAAGCCCCTGGTCCGCGAGCTGGTGGCCGAGCTGGACGAGCACTGGCTGCTGCCCGGGGAGCACCCGGAGGTCCTCCGCGAGCTGCGGGAGGACGGGGTCCTGGAGGTGCGCTACCGCGAACGCTACTACGCCGCGCCGGAGCAGGACGTGCTCGTGCTGCCGCTGAACAACGTGAGCTCCGAGAACCTGGCCGGCTGGCTGGGGCGCCAGCTCCGGCGGCGGCTCGAGCAGCGCTTCGAGGGGATCTCGGTCCGGCGCCTGCGGCTGGCGGTGGAGGAGACCGCCGGGCAGAGCGGGGTGTACCGCTACGATTCCGAGTAGGAAGCCTCAATCTCGGCCCGCGTCCGGCCGATGAAGCTCCGGGATACCCATGAAGAGGATCTGGATCGCGACCGCGGTCCTCCTCGCGGCGGGCTGCAGCCCCTCCGTGGGGAGCAACCGCCCGAACGTCCTCGTGGTCGCGCTGGACAGCGTGCGGGCGGACCACCTGGGGTGCCAGGGCCACGACCGCCTGACCAGCCCGGCCCTGGACGCCCTGGCGAGTGAGGGTGTGCGCTTCGAGCGCGCCTACTCGGTGGCCCCCTGGGGCCTGCCCTCGGTGGCCTCCATGGTGACCGGGCGCTTCCCCGGGGACCTGGGCGTGCGCGGCCTGGCGGACGGGCTCCCGGACGGGACGCCCACCCTGGCCGAGCTGCTCGCGGCCCGGGGGTACGCCACGGCCGCGGTGGTCAGCGACTTCCTGCTGGGCGGGGCGCGGCGGCTCTCGAGGGGCTACGGCTCCTTCGAGGACGGCGAGGCCCGCGGCGACGAGCACCTGTCCACCCCGGGCGTGACCCGCCAGGCCCGGGCGCGGCTGCGGGAGCTGGCGCGGGGTGAGGACCCCTTCTTCCTCTTCGTCCACTACTACGATCCCCACGCGAGCTGGATGGATCACCCCGAGGTGGCCTTCGCCACCGACGCGGTGGAGGGGCTGCGCGGGGGCGAGTCGATCCAGGAGCTGCGCCTCCTGTCGAAGGAGATGAGCGCGGCGCAGCTCGCGTTCGTCCGCGACCTCTACGACGAGGAGATCCGCGCGGCCGACGAGGGGGTGGGTGAGCTCCTGGCGGAGCTGGAGAGCCTGGGGCTGGACGAGCAGACCCTGGTGCTGGTCACCGGCACCTGCGGGCAGGAGTTCATGGAGCACGGCTGGATCGGACCCGCGACGGGCCTCCACGAGGAGTCGGTGCGCGTTCCCCTGCTGGTGCGCGCGCCCGTCGGAAGCCGGCGGCAGGGGGTGGTGTCGCTGCCGGTCTCCACCGCCTCGCTGGCGCCCACGATCCTGGACCTCCTGGCCCTGAGCCCGCCGCCGGCGGGGACCTTCCGGGCGCCCTCCCTGGCGGCCCTGGTCCAGGGTCGTCCCCCGCCCGATCCGGGGCCGGTGTACCTCGAGGTCGATTTCGATCCCCCCATCGGGGGCAGCCAGACGCGGGCCGTCCACCAGCGGGCGGTCGTGGGGCGGCGCTTCAAGCTGATCCGTTGCGAGGACTCGGGTCGGATGGAGCTCTACGACCTGAACCTCGACCCCGGCGAGCGGCAGGACGTGGCCGCGGGCTACCCCGAGGAGGTCGAGCGGCTGCAGCAGAGCCTCGATCGCCACCTGGGCGGGGGATAGCCGGCCGCTGGATGGTAGACTCCCCTGGCCGAGGACCCCACGCGGGGCCCCAGTCGGAGGAGGTACCCTCTATGGATGAGATCGCACAGGGGGAGGCCAGCGGCCTCCTCGCGGACCTGTCGAACTGGTTCGACCACATCAGCGCGACCGTGGCGGAGTTCGTCCAGGACCAGCCCCTCCTGGCCAGCGTGGTCGCGGTCATCGCCGTGGCGCTGATCCTGTACCTGGTCAGCAAGCTGATCAAGACGGCCATCGTGGCCATCCTGGGGATCGCGCTGATCGTGGGGATCATCGTCTTCTTCCTGGGCCCCGACCAGGCGCGCTCCTACCTCGACCAGATCCGCGGCGGACCGCCGGCCGAGAGCGGAAAGTGAGCCGGCCCCCCGCGGCGCGCTGAAATGCGGAGTCGGGCTCCTCAGTCGGCGGGGGCCAGCAGCTCCACCACCTCGACCCGGCCCTCATCGTCCAGGAGGATCAGCTCGGCGACGGGCACGCGTGGCGCGGCCGGTGCGGCGATCGGTTCGGGACGCCGCCCGTAGGGGCGGGCCCGCTCCAGGAGCTCGGGGCTGGGCCGGCTCTCCTCGCCGATCCGGCGCATGCGCTGGCCCGCGCCATCGCCGGCGCCCTCGGCCAGCGGGCGCGCGTACACCTCGAAGGAGTAGGGCGTCGCGCCCCAGGCCGGCAGGACCACCAGGTGCACCTCGACGCCCGGCTCGTAGACCTCGAAGAAGCCGCCCTCGGGGTTGCAGCCGCAGTCGAAGAAGAACACGTACTGGCCGAGCTGCGGGTCGTACACGCCGATGTCGAGGTCCGAGAGGGGATCGTGCTGGAAGAGCCTCAGCTCCACCTCGCAGGGCTGGTCCACGACGAAGGCGAAGCCGTCGGCGGGATCGAAGCCGGCCTCGCTGAAGCCCTCGATGACCCAGCTCCGGCCGGGACGCAGCCCGCCGATCCAGTTGGCCTCCCAGACCTGGTCGTTGGGCTCCTGCTCGTAGATCACGTTCGTGCCGTACCCGCCGCCCGGGCCGTAGGGAGCGCACGAGCTGGCGCCCAGGACCGCGACGACGAGGGGGATCGCGAGGAGGGAGACCTTGGGGAGAGGGTGGGGGGTGCGCATGGCAGGGCTCCTTGCGTTGGGCCGGGAAACCGGCTGTCCTTCCGCCCGGGTCCAGCGCAAGCGCCGTGCCACGGCCGTCGACCCCCCCGGCGGCCCCTGCGGGGGGGGCTCCGGCGGGGCTGTCGCCTGGAGAGCGCAGCCGCGTGTCCTCGGGGGACACCCGCTCCCGCCGTGTGAAGCGCGTGTATGCGCGGGTGGTTGCGGGAAGGCGTCGGCCCCCCGGCGTTCAACAGCGGGGCGAAGCCCCGCCAGCTGCAACGCCGGGCGTTGGGCCGCGGCCGCCAGGCCGCCGGTCCAGCGCGAAATGGGCTCCGGGCGCGTACCGGGCCGCGGGAGGCCGTGGCACAATCCCCCCTCGCCGACGGACCGCCCCATGACGCGCACTCGCACCCGATCCCGCACCGAGAAGGACGCCGCGGACGCCGCCCCGCGGCTGCACGTGGTGACCTTCGGCTGCCAGATGAACAAGTACGACTCGGAGCGGGTGGAGGGGCGCTTCCGCCGCCGCGGCTGGCGCACCACCTCCTCCGCCGAGGACGCCGACGCGATCCTGTTCAACACCTGCTCGGTGCGCGAGCACGCCGAGGACCGCGTGTGGTCCTGGCTGGGGCGGCTGAAGCGCGAGAAGGAGCGCCGTCCGGAGCTGGTGGTCGGCGTGATGGGGTGCATGGCGCAGCGGGTGGGGGAGGAGCTCTTCCGGCGCGCCGGCCACGTGGACGTGGTGTGCGGCACGCGGCAGCTCCTGCACCTGCCGGAGCTGGTGGAGGAGGTGCGCGCCCGCCGGGCCGAGCCCGCCGGCGGCGGTCGCGGCCGGGCCCGCGTGCTCAGCCTGGACACCGACGGCCGGGTGAGCGCGGATCGGGAGGGCGAGGTCTACGAGGGTGGACCGCACGGCTACCTGGCGGTGATGCGCGGCTGCGACCTGGCCTGCAGCTTCTGCGTGGTGCCGTCGACGCGCGGGCGGGTGCAGAGCCGGCCGATCGAGGATGTGGTGCGCGAGGCGCGCTGGATGGTGGAGCGGGGGGCGCGGGCGATCTCGCTCCTGGGGCAGACCATCGACGCCTACGGCCGGGACCTCTCCCTCCCGGGTCCCGAGGAGGCCCGTGGCCGGGGTCGCGGGGGGCGGCCGGGCCTGGCGGACCTGGTCTACCGCCTGCAGGAGCTGGAGGGTCTGGCGCGCATCCGCCTGGTCACCCTGCACCCCACCTACGTGGACGAGCACCTGGCCCGCGCCCTGCGCGACTGCGACAAGTGCGACCGCTTCCTGCCCCTGCCGCTGCAGTCGGGCTCGGATCGGGTGCTGGCGGCCATGCGCCGGGGCTACACGACCGAGCTGTACCGGCGCCGGATCGACCTCCTGCGCGAGCAGCTGCCCGACCTGGAGCTGGCCTCGGACTGGATCGTGGGCTTCCCGGGCGAGGGCGAGGAGGACTTCCGCGCCAGCGAGCGCCTGCTGGCCGACCACGGCTTCGCCGTCAACTACGTCTTCAAGTACAGCCCCCGTCCGGGCACCACCGCGGCCGCCCTTCCCGACGACGTGCCCGAAGAGGTCAAGAAGGAGCGCCACCAGCGCCTCCTGGCGGTCGCCGAGCGCGCCGGCCTCGAGCGCCACCAGCGCCAGATCGGACGCCGCCAACCGGTCTTCGTCGAGGAGGTCTCCGAGCGCGCTCCCGGCACCCTGGTGGGCCGCACCTTCCACAACCTGGCGTGCACCTTCGAGGGCGAGCTCGAGCGGGTGGGGCCGGTGGTGGAGGTCATGCCCCTGGAGGCCAGCCCGTACGGGCTCGCCGGCAGGATGGGTGCGGACTGAGCTGGCCCCTGCCTTCCGCCTCCTGGGGCAGTCAGACAAGAGGTGGAGCGGGGAATTTCGGTTTTTTCGCGGAGGGTCGCGGCCCCGCCTTGCGCGTGAGTGGGCAGACCGGCCGAATCCGACACCCGTTCAGCTCGCCGTCCGCGGCCCGGGCCGGCAGGACGCCGCGACGGCACGGACCCAAGGAGGTCAAGATGCTCCCGAAAACCCCACTCGCCATTCTCTCCGCAGTCCTGTGCGCCCTGGGGCCGAACGCAGACTCTCCGGCCGCGCAGGGCGGCGCTCCCGAGGCGTGCAACGCCCCGGTGTTCTACTGCGGCTATCAGGACCCAATCATGGTCACCGCGTGTGGCATGGCCCAGTGCCCCAGCAGCAGCGGCTGCCGCGCGGCCCTCACGACGTCCAACGTGGCGGGGCACCCCGACAGCGGGCAGGGCGACTACTGGGTCCGCTTCCATGGCGCCGAGAACGGCAAGCCGGCGATCCTCTTCTACGGCTTCGCGCAGGCGCAGATGCCCTTCTCCAGCGGCCTGCTATGCGTGGCTGCACCCATCAAGCGGACACCGGTGGGCAGCACCGGGGGCAACCCGGCCTACGACTGCACGGGCTCGCACGGCGTCTGCGTGAACGATCCCGCCGCATCGTGGAACCAGGCCCCGGGCACGGTGATCTGCTACCAGGGATGGCTCCGGGATCCCCAGAGCACCTCCGGGACCGACGTGACCGACGCCGTGGAGCTCACCTTCAACGCCGGCGGGGGCGACCTGTGCGACTGCCCGGGGACCACCGCCTGGTCGTGCTTCGGGAGCACCCCCTACGTCATCACCTACTCGGCCGGTGCCGGGGACGCCTACCTGATCAGCTGCAGCGGCCCCGACACGATCGCAGTGTATGCCGGCCCCGGGAGGATGTACTTCATGGACGCGGGCGACTCCATCCGCGTCGTCACCCTGGCCGGCGACAGCGTGATGATGAGGACCACCCCCATGGGATCCTCCGGGGGCTGCTGGAAGCAGGAGTAGGGGAGTCCGTGCGGATTCGGCCCGTCTAGCGAGGCTCTCTACGCAGCCGGGGGCGGCCTCCCCGCGGAGACCGCCCCCGGCTCGTGAAGCTCGAGGCCGCGGATCAGCGGCCCGCGTAGCGCATGTTGAGGGAGTTCTCCCCGCGCTCGAGGGTCGAGAAGATCACGCCCTCGAAGTACTTCTCGGCCAGGCTCGAGTCGGGCACCGGCATGTCGGTGAGGAAGTCGAGCGCCTCCTCGGGCAGCTCCATGCCGGGGAGCATGGCCAGCCCCTCGAGCACTCCGGCGAGGTTGATCAGGGTCTTGACCGAGGTGGCCGTGTCGGAGATCGAGAAGCCGCTGGAGCGCGGCAGGTCCTCCAGGTAGGGCTCGAAGGGACCCGACGTCAAGGCCGTGGGGGCGTCCTCCTGGCCCACCAGCGCCAGGCTGGCGCGCAGGCAGGTCGGGAACTGGGAGAACACCAGGGCGTCGTCGGTGAAGGCCCAGTGGAAGCCGCCCATGCCGGGCATGCCGAAGGTGAGGCTCTTGATGATCTGCCCCTGGTACTCCTCCTCCTCGACCATGGAGTCCAGGCCGATCAGGCTCATGGCGTCCTCCAGGAAGAGGTCGACCACGTCGGGCTCCGTGAGCCCCAGGATCATGGCCGATCCCTGGTCGATCCCGCCGGGAGCGAAGCCCCCGAAGCCCATGCCGCCGGTGGCCGCCTCGACCTCCTCCTCGGGCACGGTCATGTTGAAGCTGGCCAGGTCACCGTTGATCTGGGCGATGAGGTCCTGCTCCAGGTCGAGGCCGTACTCCTCGAGCACGTTGCCCAGGAACCCCTGGTACCCCTCGTAGGCGTCCGGGGCCCGGTCCATCAGGATCTCCATCACCGCCTCGTAGGCGTCCCAGACGTGGTAGCTCATCAGGCCGAAGCCGGTGGACTCGGCCGGGATCGTGGCGCCCAGGCCCGCCGGCGGCTCGCCCAGGAAGTCCATGAACTGGGCCATGTAGGAATCGCCCGGCACGTGCAGGGAGAGGATCATGTCGAAGTCCTCTCCCGCGCCCACCTCGAAGGCGCCGTAGGCCCAGTCCATGCGGCTGACGCCGATCGCGTCCAGGATCTCCATGACCTCGGCGTCGGGCTCGCCTTCCACGTCCTGGATGAGGTGGATCAGGGCGCCCACGTCCACGAAGATCTCGAAGGTGCTGGCGCCTCCGGATGCCTGGCGCGCCCCGGCGAGGCCCGCGCTGCCGGCCACGCCCTCGGAGTCGTCCTGGCCGCTGTAGCGGTCGATGACGCCGTGGGCCAGGCCCAGGTGGCCCCCCTTGGAGCCGACGATCCCCACCAGACCGCCGGTCTCGAAGACCACCAGGGTGGGATCGCCGGTGTCGAACAGGCGCAGGTCGACCCCGGCGTAGCTGTCGCTGGAGGAGTCGAGCTCGCCCTCCATGAGCTGCAGGACGCCGTCGAACATGTCCTCGAAGGCCCCGCGCTCCTCGCCGGGGTCGATCAGGACGCCGAAGCCGGGCTCCAGGCCCGGTCCGGTGGGGGACACGAACACGGCCACCGAGCCGTGGATCGACGCGCACAGATCCAGCGGATTGAAGGGCATCTCGGCCTGCTCCATCAGGGGGCCAGCCGCCGCCCCGACGAACTCGGCGAGCTCGCCCATCTCCTCGTCGGCGAAGAACCGACCCCAGGCGTTCTCGGCGCCCCGGGCGCGGAAGCCGTCCAGGTCTCGGGCGGAGAAGACCGCCACCGCGTCCGCGGGCACCGCCCTCAGGATGGCGTCGGCCCGCGGCATCGGATCCGGTCGAGTGGTCGCGGGATCGACACCGACGGCGGCGATCATCAGGGAAAGGGAGAGTGTCAGCATGGTTGGTATTCCTCGGGTGGGCTGGGGAGGTTCGCTTCGGGCGTCAGCCCTGAACGTAGACGATGAGCTTCTCGTGGACGATCACCGCCAGCTCCGGCCGGTGGTCGCCGGTGATGTCCGTGCACAAGATCTCCCGGGGCTCGCGGCCCCGGGATTCGGTTCCGAAGAAGGAGGACTCCTCGAACACCGGAAAGCCCAGGGCGTGGTCCAGGCCGCGCTCCCGGGTGGACAGGATCAGCACCGAGTGCTTGGCGGTCTCGGTGACCACCACGTCCCGCGAGCCGTCCCCGTTCAGGTCGCCCGCGGTGATTCGATCGAAGTGCAGGTTCTGCCTGGGCGGCTCGTAGGAGGCCAGCTCCACCAGGGTGGGCTCGCGCGAGCCCGAGAAGAGCACCGCCAGCTGGTCCGAGCCGAAGAGGGCCAGGTCCACGGCGCCGTCGCCGTTCAGGTCGGCCGGCTCCATGCCGGCGAAGGCCAGCCGGCCGGCCTCCACCCGCTGGTGGGGCGCTCCGCCGCCCCCTTCCTCCGCGCGGAAGACCAGCAGCTCACGGCTGCGCTCGTCCCGCAGCACGACCTCGACCTTCTCGTCGCCATCGAGGTCGGCGCAGGTGGCCCCGCTGATCCTCGAGTCCGGCGCCGGGCCGTTCCACTGCTCGAGCACCCGGGGGGTCAGGGCGCCGTCCGCCGCGGCCTCGAAGTAGAGCGAGCGCGCGAAGTTGCCCGAGGCCACCAGGAGCTCGCCCAGGCCGTCCCCGTCGGCGTCGCCGAAGGACAGGCTGGCCGGCCGGGCGCCCACCAGGATGCCCAGCCCGGGCGCGTCCTCGCCGCGCTCGTCGGTGACGAAGGAGCCCTCCCGCTGCACCAGGATCGCGGGGGCGTCGCGCTCGCCGGGCAGGAAGGCGATCGCGTCCGGTACCCCGTCGCGGGTCAGGTCGCCGATGCGCAGGGCGTCGGGGGCCTTGTCCAGGGAGCTCAAGGCGTGGACCGTCGGCTCGGCCGCCGGCCCCTCCGGCGAGCCGTACCAGATCTGCAGCGAGATCTCGCGCTGGCGCCCTTCGCCCTTCGACACGCAGGCCACCAGGTCGTCGAAGCCGTCGGCGTTCAGGTCGGAGAGATCCAGGGCGGTGGGCTCGCCGTCGACCGGCCGGGTCTCCGGGAAGGGCAGGCGCCCGGCCTCGTCCAGGCGGCAGAGGCCCACCATGCGCTCGGGGGCCGAGCACACCGCAAGCTCGGCCGCGCCGTCCCCGTCCACGTCGCCGACGCGCGGGTCGCGGACCCCCACCAGGGAGGGGAAGCTCCGCCGCTCGAAGGTCAGGCGGCCGCGCTGCCCGCGCCACAGCACCACCCTGGCCATCCCGGGCTCGGCCACCACGGCGTCGTCGCATCCGTCGCCGTCGAGGTCGCCCACCGCGACCGAGCGGGACTCCCCCCGGCCGCGCCCGACCGCCGGCCCCAGGGAGTAGCGCGCCAGGCCGCGCGAGCCCTCCTCCCGGGCGGCCAGGCCGAAGGCCGCCACCCGACCGGAGAGCTTGAAGACCGCCAGGATCTCGGCGGCGCCGTCGCCGTCCAGGTCGGAGGCCCAGGCGCTGCGCACCTGGGGCAGATCCACGTCGATGCGCGGCCCGAAGGTGCCGTCGGTCCGGCGCAGGCGGAGCTGGAAGGGCCAGTCGCGCTCGTAGCGCGCGTACAGCAGGTCGAGCTGGCCGTCCCCGTTCAGGTCCGCGGGCAGCACCCGGTCCACGTCCGCCTCGATCCGGTCCAGGAGCCGGACCTCGCCGAAGCCGCCCGCCGGCGAGGGCTCCAGGAGGAGGAGCTGGCCTCCGCCCGCCAGGAGCAGATCGTCCTCCCCGTCCGCGTCGAGATCGACCACCGTGAGCAGGTCGCAGCCCTCGGCCAGCTCGTCCAGCCGGCGGCGCAGCGAGCGGGGCTCCCCCGCGGCGGGGGTGCTCCGGTAGAGCTCCAGCCAGCCCCCCGAGGTGGCGCACACGACGTCGTCGAGCCCGTCCCGGTCGAAGTCCCCGACCCCGAGCTGCAGCACCCGGCGCTCGAGGGGGATCGGCTCCACCTGGAAGCGCCCGTCGTAGGCCACCGGGTTGGGGTCGTCCTCGTCGACCTCGGTGGGGTCGGCGTCGGGACTCCCCTCGGGCAGGCGCCGGAGAACGTCGATCCGCGAGCGGGAGTTGTTGGCCACGACCAGGTCGCCCAGCCCGTCCCCGTTCAGGTCCCCCCCCCTCAGGCTGGAGATCCCGTTCCCGAGCTCGTAGATCTCGAAGTCCGAGAAGCCGAACTCCTGGCTCGGGCTCTGGGCCGGGCGCTCGGGGGAGGAACCGGGGAGCAGGGCTGTGGCCGTGGAGGCGGCGGCGACCAGGGTGAGAAGGGCTGCGTGCATGCGTGCGGCTCCACCGGGGGTGCAACAACCGAACCGACTGGCCCGGGGAAGGGGGATTTTCGCGAATTAACGGGAAGAGGCGGGGCGGGCTCGCGATCCCCGGCGCGGACCGCGGAAATCGAGCCTCCGCCCGGGGGGGGCTGGTATTCTGCCGGGAGCGCCCGGGGGTCCGCATCTGCCCTCGTGTGCAGAATCGGCACTCCTCGAACGGGGCCAACCCATGCGCAACCCCCTCCACCGAGCCCTCCTGGTCCTGGCCATGGTACCGGGCCTCACCCTCGCCGTCCCGCCCCCTCAGGACCCCGAGCCCACCCTCGACCTGATCCTCCTGGGCGGGGGCCGGTCGATCCGCGGCGAGCTGGTCAAGGAGACCGAGGAGGAGGTCTTCATCGACCTGGGCTACACCATCCTGGCGATCCCGCGCAAGCACGTCCGGGAGGTCCGGCGGGGCGAGGCCCCGGAGGCCCCGGGGGCCACCGGCGGGGAGGAGCGGCTCGAGCGGGAGGGGGACCTCTTCGTCCAGCGCCGCCAGCCCCCCCTGTCGGTGCGCGAGAACGTCGACCGGGTCGGCGAGGGAGTGGCCCTGATCAAGGTGCCCGGAGCCCTGGGCTCGGGCTTCGTGATCAGCGCCGAGGGGCACGTGATCACCAACGCCCACGTGGTCTCCGGGGAGCGCAACATCAGCGTGACCCTCTTCCGCAAGGGCGAGGGGGAGCTCGAGAAGAAGGTCTTCGAGAAGGTCCGGATCCTGGCGGTCAACGACCTCTGGGACCTGGCCCTGCTGCAGATCCAGGAGGAGGACCTGGAGGGGGAGGAGCTCTCCGTGTGCGCCTTCGGCGACATGGACGCGGTCCGGGTGGGGGAGCCGGTCTTCGCCATCGGCAGCCCCCACGGCCTCGACCGCACGGTCAGCCAGGGGATCGTCAGCTCCAAGAACCGCAACGGCTCGGGCATGCTCTTCATCCAGACCACCGCGGCCATCAATCCCGGCAACAGCGGCGGCCCCCTGTTCAACCTGCGGGGCGATGTGATCGGGGTCAACAGCATGGAGTACGTGCAGTCGGAGGGCCTGAACTTCGCCATCCCCATCACCCGCGTGAAGCTCTTCCTGCGCAACCGGGACGCCTTCGCCTACGACAAGGAGAACCCCGGCTCGGGGGTGCGCTACCCGCCGCCGCCGCCCAAGGGCGAGCGCGGCGACGAGGATTGAGACCGACGGCCTCCACCATCCCGAGCCCATGAACGACTCCGAGTCCCCGGCCCCCGCGCCCCGGCGGTCCCTCCCGCGCCGGCTCGTCCGGCTGCTCCTGTCCGCGCTGCTGATCCTCGCCCTGACCCTGGTGCTCTTCGTCCTCGCGGTCGAGGTGGGCCTGCGGTACGTGCGGGTCTCCGGTCTCAGCCGGGAGGAGCTGAGCCCCGAGTACCTGGACAGCGAGGAGAAGCACCGCAACCAGCCCCATCCCTACCTGGCGTACTCCCTCAAGCCGGGCTGGCGCTCGGCCCCCACCGCCGAGTTCGAGACCGCCCACAACCAGCTCGGCTACCGCGGCCCGGAGACGAGCTGGCGCAAGCCCGAGGGCGTCCTCCGGATCCTGTGTCTGGGCGGCTCGAGCACCTACGGCCACACCCCCTCCACGAACGAGGCCACCTGGCCGGCCCGTCTCCAGCACCACCTGAGCGAGGCTCGGCCCGATCGCGCGGTGGAGGTCGTCAACTGCGGCGCCTCGGGCTGGTCGACCTTCGAGAGCTTGATCAACCTCGCCATTCGTGGCGTCGACCAGCGGCCCGATCTGGTGGTGGTCTACCACTCGATCAACGACATGCGGTGCGCGCTCTACGATCCCCGGCCGCAGCCCGACAACACCCACTGGCGAGCGGTATGGCCGGTCTACCGGCCATCGCCCATGGAGGGCACCCTGGAGAGCAGCATGGCGTACCTGATCTGGCGCCACCGCTTCACGGACTACTTGGAGATGCGGGCGGATCTGGGCTTCTACGCGATCGTGGACTACGCCGAGCGGGACGCGAACGACCCCGACTTCTACGACGGGGAGATCTCCGACCGCCGCGGCTTCTCCAGCTTCCAGCGCAACCTGGTGAGCCTCGTGGCCCTGGCGCGGGCCCACGGCGCGCGGGTCCTCTTCGCCACCCAGGGCATGGACGCCTCCGACCTGGACGGGGCGGCCTCGAAGGAGAATCAGCTGCGGGCCCTGCAGGAGATGACCCAGATCCTGCGCTACGTGGCCGAGGAGCGCGGCGTGCCCCTGGTGGAGGCGGCCGCGGTGCTCGAGGCCGAGGCCGCGCGGCAGCGCCGCGAGGCGGCCGCGCACGGGGATCCGGCCCCGGCCAATCCCCAGGAGGACCAGACCATCTTCAGCCACGAGGTGCACCTGTGGGACGAGGGGGCGGACCTGCTGGCGCGCACCCTGGCGGAGGGGATCCTGGCGCACGGCCTCCTGGACTGATATGGAGGCCCATATGTCAAGTGGGCAGGAGAGGCCCTACCCACGTT
>CAZTTG010000128.1:0-13523 GCA_964615935.1 uncultured Planctomycetaceae bacterium
ATCAGCCCGGCTCAATTCGGAAGAAAGTCCCGCGCTCACCTGCGGAAAGTGAGATCATGGGCACGACTGCCCTCGAGAACGCGTCCTCCAAAGAAGCTCCGCCATGACCAGGATCCTCCCCTACGTCCTCCTGCTCCTCACCCTGGGATCGTGCGGTGCCGTGCGGATGGAGGAATCCGACTGGCACGGCCGCACCTCCGAGCTCGCCCAGCAGCAGGTCCTCGGGGATCAATCGATCGACGCGGGGGAGCGGTCCTACCTGCAGGGGCCGCTCGTCTGCGGCTCCCAGGCCCTCTACCGCGTCGAGTGGAGCCGGGGCGAGGAGGCCAGCGAGCGGTGGGAGCTGGAGATCACGGCGCCGCGCTCTCCGAAGGACCGCGAGGGCAGCCTGATCGTCTGGTCCGCCGCGGACCGGCCCGAGGGGGAGCACCGGCTCGGGTTTCGCGCGGCGCTCTACGAGGGGCTCATCTCCGTTCGACCCGAGGAGGGCGCCGCCGAGGAGAGCGCGGCGCGCCTCGCGCTGGGCTTCCTGAAGCAGGGATTCGACGCATCCTGCGAGGCCTTCTCGGAGTCCCAGGAGGGCCAGGAGTGGACCGCCGAGCTGGGGGAGAGGCTGGGCGTCGAGGGCTGCGCGATCATCTCGATGTCCACCATCGCGAACGAGAACAAGGCGGCGCGCGGGCTCCTCATGCGGGTCGTCCAGTTCCCGAGCTGGTGGACGTGGCTGGTGCCGACCGTCAACGTCTCGTTCAAGCCGGCCTTCCACGAGGCCGAACGCGTCGAAACGCCGCTGGGGCCCGGCTGGCGCTTCCCCGTCGAGCTCACCATCAAGGGGGACCCGGCCTTCTACGCGCGCGTCACGGCGATCGAGCCGACCGGGGTCCTCGAGATGACCGCCGGCATCGTCGAGGCCGTGGGCTTCGCGCCCGACCGACCGGACGAGCCGGTCCGGCTCCACCTCGTGGGCGCGCGCGGCCCGACGGCCATCGAGATCGGTGGGGAGCAGGTGAAGGCCGACATTCCGATCCGGGCGGGCTACTCCATGGAGTGAGGCCGCCGAACGGCAAAGAGGTGCACATGAGATCCCGATCCCTGTCCATCGCGGCGGTCGTCCTGGCCGCCCCCCTCGCCTCGGCCCAGGACTACTGGAGCCTGGAGAAGATCCGCGCCGTCTTCGAGGCCGAGCAGGGCCTCGAGTCGGGGGAGGTCCCCCTCCCTCCGCCGGGAGGCGGAGCGGACTTCACCCGACATGATCCTCTCACCCAGCTCCTGGAGGAGGGCCAGTTCCTGACCGGGCTGCAGGTGGCCAGCGGCGGCATGGCCGAGGGCGAGAGCCTGATGGGGATCGTGCAGACCGACAACACCACCGAGAGCATCTGGGTCTGGAGCCGCTACCGCGAGCTGACCGCCGACGGGCGCTTCGACGCCAACGTGGCCGCTGCGTGGCAGTACGTGCTGGCCAACCCGGCCTGGCTGGAGGAGGGCGGCGGCGGACCGACCGGCTACTACCGGATCTACAACTGCGCCTGGGCGCTGGTGGCCGAGCCGACCTACCGCCAGGCCACGGGCGACGCCTCCTTCCTCCCCTACGCCCTCACCTGCGTCAGCTACCTGCGCGCCAATCCCCTGAACCTGGCTTCCGCGCTGAACGCGCAGATCAGCGGCTTCGCCGCGGGCGCCCTCTACGACTTCGGCCTCGACCAGGGCGATCCGGGCATGCGCGCGGACGCGGTGGCCATGGGCGAGCTGGTGCGCGCCCGGGCGGAGGCCAACCCGGCCATCCTGAAGGTCGAGCAGTGGGCCATGTCCTCGGGCGCGATCCTGTGGGGGGTGCTGCGCTCCACCTTCCGCGAGAATCCCGGCGGGCGCGCCTGGGCCGAGACCTACGGGCCCATGACCAAGCAGTGGGACGCGGCCGGCTCCTGGCACCTGGCCCACGCCGCCTGGTACGGCCTCGGCCGCCACGAGGCCTGGAAGGCCAGCGGCCAGGCCAGCTTCCACACCACCCATCGCACGATCTACGACCGGCTGCTCTCTCGCGACACGGACGACGACGGCGGCATCATGACCCAGGACACCCACGCGAACACCTCGGACGAGAGCTGGGTGAGCAACTACCTGGCCTACATGGCGATCGAGCGCGTGCGACCGACCGTCGACGCAGCGGCGGCCGACGACGACGCGCAGCTCCCGCCCGGCTCGCTCTGGAGGGTCGGCTTCGCCTTCGCCAGCGACAGCGCCCACCAGACCGAGGCGGCGGTGGTCCGCGTCCTTCTCGCCGAGCCGGGCCAGCCGCCCTCCCTGCTCGCGGGCCCGCGGACGCTGCTCCTGCAGCCCTCCTTCGTCCTCCCCGCCCGCGACCTCGGCATCCCCATCCCCGCGGGGGCCACACCGGGCGTGTGGACCGCGACCATCGAGGTCAGCGACCTCCTGGGCGTGCCCTACTCGTCGGACACGGTCGAGGTGCTGGTGCAGTGAGCGGGGGCGGGATCGTGGCCCGAGCGCGGACACGACGGCAGGCGGCGCCGCCCGCCGGGGGCGACGCCGCCTGCTCGTGAAGCGAAGGGCCGCGGGGCGCGGCGGTCACTCGTACTTGATCTCGACCGCGTCGGAGACGTCGGTGCCGACTCCCGCCGGGTCGCGGGTCCAGCCCTGGAAGTAGACCACCGTTCCGGAGGGATGGTTCACCACCGCCGGATCGTTGATCCTCTGGGTCAGGGTGCCCGTGCAGGGCGTCCCACCGCCGGTGTTCTGCGGCCAGGTCCGCTTGATCGGCGGATTCACGCACAGGGCGCCGGAGGAGAAGGGGATGCTGGCCGGGGCATAGCCGTAGAAGACGATGCCGGGCTTGGAGGTCTCGGCATTGCTGACGATCACGTCGTAATCGTTGGCGCCGGGAACCGGACAGGCGTTCATGTCGCTGGTCGAGATCGTGGCGAAGCAGCCGCCCGAGCTGTTGCCCTGGGCCGCGGTGCAGTACACGATGGGCTTCGGGCATCCGGGGAGCCCGGAGACCATGGTCAGGTCGTCCAGGCCGAAGCCCTCGCCGCCGCCGCCAGGAGAGTAGGTCTGCGAGCGCAGGACGACGTGGGTGATTCCGCCGACGTCATCGACGAAGCCGACGAAGGCCGGGCCCTGGCTGGCGGCCGAGCAAATACCCACCGTGGTGGTCCCGGCCATGGCGACCATCTCGGCCATCTCGAGCCCGATGGAGTCGTACATCTCGGCGCCGAAGGCCGAAACCGGATTGTCGAAGGTGATGGTGATCTCGGTCGGCTCGTCCCAGTTGGTGAAGCTGGAGCAGTTGTTGGTGCCGTTGTTGTCACCGAACTGGAACGGGGGTACGTCGACGATGTTGCGGAAGCCCGCGCCGCCGCCGGGGAGGACTTCGATGGTGCAGCCATTCAGGGACACGGGGCCGGTGCCGCCGACGGTGGGATCGAAGGGGACGTCGGTCGTGAAGCCCGAGAAACCCTCGGTATGGGTCGGCGTGCCGGCGGCCGCCGTCCACGAGGCGAGGTTGGTGTAGCAGGTGAAGGCGTCCGAGCCGCCGCCCGGGCCGCCGCGGGGCTGGCCGGCCTTGACGGTGGTGGGGGCGCCGGGTGCCGCGCCGTCGGCGGCCCCCTGGGCCAGGCACACGGGCGCGAGGGCGATCGCCGCGATGGCGGCGGTGCAGCGGGACGTGAAGCGCATGCGTTTCTCTCCTGAGGTGTCCGGACGGGGAGTGCCGAGAGAGACGGAGAGCCGGACCCCCGTCGACGGCCGGCCCTCCGCATCCAGCCTACCCCCCGGAGCGCGAATGGGAGGGACTACCTCGCCTCGCAGCCCACTTTCGGGGCCTCGGGGTCCACGGGACGCCGTTCAGCCGCCCACCATGGCCCGCAGGTCGGCCACCGAGACCTCCTCCAGCCCCGAGACCACGGAGGGGGCGCCCGGATGGCGAACGCGATCGCCCACCGCCAGGACCGCCATCCCCGCCCGCAGAGCGGACTCCACCCCGGCCGCGGCGTCCTCCACCACCAGGCAGGCCGCCGGGGCGACTCCCAGGCGCCGCGCGGCCAGGAGGAAGCCCTCCGGGTCGGGCTTGCTGCGCGAGGTGTCGCCGCCGTCGACCAGGACGTCCGCGTGGCCCTGCAAGCCGACGCGCTCGAAGATCGCGGGCGCGTTGCGGCTGGCGGAGACCACCGCCGTGCGGATGCCCTCCTGGCGCAGGGCGGCCAGGAGTTCGAGGGCGCCGGGCAGGACGTCCCCGGCGCCCAGCGACGAGAGCGAACGCCGATAGAGCCCGTTCTTGAACTCCAGCATCGCGGCCTTCTGCTCCTCGTCGTGGTCGCGGTCGGAGCGCTCCAGGATGATCTCCAGGCTCTCCCGGCGGCTGACGCCGCGCAGGCGGTGGTTCGTCTCCCAGTCGAAGGAGATGCCCTCGCGCCGGGCCAGCTCGCTCCAGGCCGCGAAGTGCAGCCGGTCGGTGGTGACCAGCACGCCGTCCAGGTCGAGCAGCACGGCCTCGAGCGCCCCGCCGCCCGGCTCGCCGGTCCGGAAGCTCCCGGTCGCGCCGGGCGACACGCTCCGCGACTCGCCGGCCACGCGGACCGCGATCGCGCGCTCGCCGAGGTTCGTCACCCGGGTGGAGCCGCGGCGTACGTCGATCCGCACCGGCCCCCTCCGCCAGACCAGCGGGAAGGCGAGCCGCCCCCAGCGCTCCGGCAGGTGCGGATCCAGCGTCAGGGTCTCCGTCCACAGGCCGCTCTTCAGGCCCGCGAAGCCCATCGCCGCCGCGGTCCACAGGCCGGCGGCGCTGGCGACGTGAATGCCCTCGGCGGCGCCCCCCCGGCTCGGGTCCAGGTCGCGATCCCGCGCGGAGAGCCAGAAGGCCCAGGCCTCCTGGCTCAACCCCAGGCGGCTGGCCACCAGGCCGTGGACGCCGGCCGAGAGCGAGGAGTCGTGGGTGGTGATCGGCTCGTAGCGGTCCCAGGCGGCGCGCACCTCCTCCGGCTCGAAGTCGTCGGGGAAGAGCGCCATCATCATCAGCACGTCGGCCTGCTTGAGGACGCGCGAGCGGTAGAGCCGCTCGATCGGGACCTGGGCGGCCAGCGGCCGGGAGCGGTCGGTCCAGAGGGCGTCGAGGTCGAGCTCCTCCAGCTCCTCGAACTCCTCGCACTGCAGCACCAGCTCGCCGTCGGCCGAGCGCGGCACTGGAAGGCCGCGGGCGAGCGCGGCGAAGCGCTCGCGCTCCTCTGAGCTCGCGCCGCCGCGCGCGCCGACCACCGCGGCCAGACCCAGGGCGAAGCGGACCATCCGGTTGGTGTAGGCGTTGTTGGTGGAGGAGGGCGTGTACTCGTCGGGACCCAGCACGCCGGTGAGCGCCGGACTCCCGTCACCGCGCTCCTCGATGCGGTCCACCCAGAAGCGCGCGGTCTCGACGATCGCCTCGGCCGCGGGCCCCTCCAGGTAGCCGGGATCGGCCACCGCCGCGTAGTGCGCGAAGCCGTAGACCGCGTCGGCGGTGACGTGGATCTCCTGCTCGGCAAAGGGCCAGGCCGGGCACTGCTCGACGCCGGTGGTGCTGGATTCCCAGGCGTAGCGGGCGCCGCGGAAGCCGCCGGAGCGGGCGTTCTCCCGGGCGCCCTCCAGGGTGCTCAGGCGGAAGTCCACCAGGGTCCGGGCCCGGGCCGGATCGGTGTAGAGGAAGAAGGGCAGGAGGCACACCTCGGTGTCCCAGAAGAAGCGGCCGTAGTAGGCCTCCCCCGCGTAGCCCTTGGCGTCGATCGCGACCCGCGCGTCGCCCGGGACGTGGCTGCGCAGCAGGTGATGGATGGACGTGCGCAGGGCCAGGCGGGACTCCGGATCCCCCTCGACCAGCACCTCGCTCGCCCGCCAGCGCTCCTCCCAGGCGGCCCGGTTCTCCCGGGCCAGCTCCTCGAAGGCGAGCGGCGCGATCTCGCCGACGAGCTCTCCCAGGGGGCGCTGCCCGAGATCCCGCGAGGTCCGCACCAGGCTCCGCTTCTCCAGGCACAGCGGGCCGTCTCCAGGACTCAGCCGCCGGCGGGCCCGGGTGCGGGCCTGGCGGTCGCCGGCCGAGCCGCTGGCCTCCTCGCACCCGTGCAGGAAGCGGGAGAGGATCTCCACCGCGTCCCCCCCGTTCGTCTCCACCCGGCAGATCGCGTCCCGCCGCTCGCCCGTGTCGCACTCGACGCTGGCGAAGTGATCGAAGCCGTTGGTGCGCACGTCCGCGTCGATGAAGGAGCTCACCTCGACCTCCACCTCGCGATCGGCCTCCAGCAGCAGTCGCTGGAGACAGGCGTGGGGCCGCGCGGCGCTGAGGAAGCGCTCGAAGATCGCCCGGATCGCGACGCCGCCCGGCGCGCGCCACAGGAGCTCGCGGCGCAGCCGACCGTCGCGCAGGTCCAGGGTCCGCTCGTGCTCCTCCACCCTCGAGCGGCCCATGGCCAGGACCTCGCCCCCGACCTCGATGGTCCAGCCGGCGAAGAAGGGCAGGTTCACCATCTCGTGCCCGAGCCGGGGGTGCTCGGCGAAGACGCCGGGCACGTAGACGCCCCAGCGGGCGGGCGTCTCGGCGAAGCGCTCGGAGGTCACGTCCCCGGGCGAGCGCAGCGGGTCCCGGTTCTGCGGAGCACCGGCTACCGGCTCCTCGAGCGAGCCGCGCAGGTGCAGGGTGCCGCTGCCCTGGGTGAAGAGCCCCTCCCAGTGCCGCGCCGTCGCGGGGTCGAAGCCCCGGGCGCGCAGGAACCACCCCGGACCGCGCAGCGATCCTCCCGGCGCGAGCGGATCAGGGGGGAGGGGGCCGTCCAATCAGCAGCCGAATCCTTCCCGGTGGTCGCGGTGGATCAGGGGGTGGGCCTGGGGGCAGTTGCGGGCCCGCATGCGGGTCGGCTCCCAGTCGACGGGGCGGTCCAGGCGCAGGGCCAGGTTGCCCAGGAGCACCGTCTCGGCGAAGGGGCCGGCGTGGCCGAAGTGCGAGAGGGTCTCGCCCTCGCCCCGGCAGGCGGCCAGCCACTCGGCGTGGTGGCCGGGGCTGCGCGGCAGGCTGGGCTCGGGCCGCTCCAGCTCGCCCCCGGCGCTCGACTTCAGGACCTGCCTTCCGCCGTAGTCGTCGGGCGAGAAGAGGGTCCCGCGGTCCCCGATGATCAGGCAGCCCGAGCCGGGCACTTCCTCGCCGCCGAGGATGTCGTCGGCGGGCCGGGTCTGGCCCTCGTACCAGGTGAGCGTCACCGGCAGGCGGTCGCCGCGGGCGGGGAAGCTGTAGGTGATCTTCGCCCCGGCCGGGAAGGTCTCCTCGAAGAGGCCGGTGGTCTCGGCCGTGACCCGCGTGGGCGCGTCGAGCGCGAGGCCCATGTAGGGCAGGTTCATGGTGTGGCAGGCCATGTCGCCCAGGGCGCCCGAGCCGAAGTCGTACCATCCGCGCCACTTGAAGGGCAGGTAGGCCGGGTGGTAGGGGCGCTCGGACGCGGCGCCCAGCCACAGGTCCCAGTGCAGGCCTTCGGGCACCTCGGGCGTCTCCGCCGGCCGTTCCAGGGCCTGGGGCCAGACCGGCCGGTTGGTCCACACGTGCACCTCGGTCACGTCTCCCAGAATCCCCGCGCGCAGGGCCTCGACCCCGGCGCGGAAGCCGGAGTGCGAGGTGCCCTGGTTACCCATCTGGGTGACGAGCTTCTTCTCGGCCGCCACCTCGGCCATGGCGCGGGCCTCGCCCACCGACCAGGTCAGGGGCTTCTCGCAGTAGCAGTGCAGGCCGCGTCGCATGGCCGCCAGCGAGATGGGCGCGTGCATGTGGTCGGGCGTGCTCACCACCACGGCGTCCAGGCGATCCCCCAGCTCGTCGAGCAGGGCCCGGTAGTCGGCGTTGAAGACGGCCTCCGGGAAGCGCGAGCGGGCATTGGCCGCCATGCGCTCGTCCGCGTCGCACAGCCCGATGACGTTCTCACCCGAGACGCCGTTCAGGTTGCCCTCCCCCCGGCCTCCGCAGCCGAAGACGGCGAGGTTCAGCTTCTCGCGGCGCGGCCCGGCCAGGATGGCGGGGGAGGCCGAGGCCATGGTGAGCGCGGCGAGTCCGCCCTTGACGAAGTCGCGACGGTGGATCGGACGGGACATGGGGATCTCCTCTCGGGTCCGGGGCTCCCCGGATCCTAACCCATCTCCGCCGGCCCGGCACCTCCCCCCGGCCCGGCTCCGCTGCCGGACCGGGGGAGCGGCGCTAGTACAGCTCCTGGACCAGGGCCAGCAGGGCGGCCTTGTTCTCCAGGTTGTCGAGGTAGGAGGCGTGCACCAGGGTGTGAAGGTCCCCGCCTCCCAAGGCCTCCGCGGCCCGGTCCAGGAACTGGCTGTCCCCGGTCAGCTCGTAGCCGTAGGCGAAGGAGGACCAGATCTGGAACTTGTCCGCTCCGGCGCCCCCGGCGCCGCTCGGGATGCCGCCGCAGTAGACCCCCTGGTTCTTGTCCTTGGGTCCCACCGCCAGGTAGTTCCAGGGTCCGCGGATGCTCGAGTCCCAGGCCATGGGCCCGATCATCGCCCGGGTGGACTCCGCCAGCACGAACTCGATCTGCTCGGTGCGCCCGGCGTCGGCGCCGCGCAGGACCGTCTCCAGCATGCCCTTCAGGGCGTTCTCGGTGATCGACTGCTCGATCGACTGGCGGGTGTGGTACTCCCCGCCCAGCATCTTGACCGAGATGATCGCCTGGATGAAGCCGCTGCAGGACGCCTGGCCCTGGCACACCAGGTCGGCGATGTCCTCGTACCAGGATCGGATCCCCTGGCGCCAGCCCCGGTCGGCCAGGGCGTAGGCGCAGTTGACCGCGTCCAGCCCCCAGGCCTCTCCGCGGCCGAAGGCGAAGCCCTGGCCGGGGTGCTCCTGCACGCTCTCCCAGTCGGCCAGCATGCCCGAGACGATGGCCCCTCCTCCGGGGCCGTTGGGCATCATGTGGTAGGAGAGCCGCAGGAGCTCGGCGCGCATGAGCAGGTCGTCCCGCGAGAGGGCGTCGTTGCCCAGCCAGGCGAGCACCTTGGCCGCGCGCGTGGCGCGGGTGTAGTGCTGGAAGTCGATGGGCATGAAGCCGTCCAGCGTCGCCTCGTAGCCGGGCCGGAGCCCGTGCGAGGCGACCCAGTCGCGCTGGAAGGTGGGCGCCTGGTCGAAGCCGAAGGGGTCGTGCCCTCCGATCAGCTTCTGGAAGAAGAGCATGTGCACGTAGTCGAAGCTGGGCCCGTGGGTGACCCACTGCGGCAGCGAGGTGGGCTCGCCGTCCTTGTTGAACAGGACGTCGGGCTGGCGGTCGGTGTACATGCGGTGGACGAGTTGGTAGTGCCGGTAGCCGTCCCGCGAGGCGGCCCAGGCGGTGGAGACTCCGTCGAAGAGGAAGATCTCCGAGCCCCCGGTCATGCCGCAGTAGGCCACCCCCCAGGGGTGGGCCCAGCCCATGGCCGGGTTGATCATCGGGTAGTTGCCGGCGGTCCCGGTCTCGATCAGGTTCGAGAGGTTGGCCAGGTCGATCGCGTGCTTGTTGCGGATGGTCTCCGCTCCCACGTGGTCGAGCTCGGGCAAGCGGTGGTTCTGCGGGAAGTACCTCGCGGTCCTCGGGTTCCACCACGAGTACGGCTCCCCGGACCCGGTGGCGCCCTCCGGCTGGCAGAAGGCCAGGCCCTCCTCGGCCAGGATCGCCCGCGCCCGCGCCGTGCGCCCGGTGGGAGCCAGCGCCAGGCGCCGGTGGAACTGGGCCTGGGAGGGCATCGAGTGCATCTTCCCGTCGGTGCGGGCCTTCACCAGGGGGAAGGCGGTCCAGCTCTCGACCTGTCGCGGCGCACCCATGGCCGGGTCGGGCGTCTGGTTCAGCACCTGCCAGCCCTTCGGCACCCACAGCTCCAGCGACTCGAAGTAGACCTTGCCCAGCGGGTCGTCCACCGCGTCGCTCTTGTCCAGACCGCTGAGGCCGTTGTGGATCCTCAGCGTCAGCGAGAGGGCGCTGGACTTGTGCCAGGCGGTGAAGTAGGCGTGCACGCCGAAGAGGTGCGGCAGGGCGCCGCTGGGCGGGCCCAGGCTGGCGCCCACCGGGACCATGGCCCCGTGGGTCCGCACGGTCTCGGCCAGGTGGCCCTTGCGGAAGGTCTTGCGGTCCGACCCGGAGGAGGCGCGCTCGTTCTGCCACAGGTCCACCCCGTACTGGTTGCCGAAGACGTCCCGGCCGACGAGCAGCACGGCTCCCGGGCGCGACAGCAGGTCCTCGACCTGCGGGTGGACCTTCATGGCCAGCTTGGGGTGCGGGTTCTCCACGACCTGGTACTGGAGGCGCGAGCCCACCGGGGTGCCGGGCGGAGGGTGGACCATCGCCAGCACCTCGACCACGTCGGCCCCGTCGACCGTCCGGGGGTACCAGCTCACGACCTCCATCTGCGTGTTCCGGACCCGACCGTCCCAGTCGAGGACCGAGAAGGGCACCTTCTTGTCGCGTCGCGGATAGACGCCGGGCGGCACCGGCACGGTGCCCCTCAGGATGAACGCCTTGCGCTCGGACGCGGCGGTCTCGAGCACCGCCACCACCTCGCCGCCCGAGCCGGTCGAGTCCGCCCCACCGCCGGCCTCGCCGGAGGTACCTCCGGACCCCGCCGAGCAGGCTGCCGCGCCCAGGAGGGCGGTGGCGGCCAGGAGCCGGGCCAGAGCCGTAGCTCGGCCCGCGCGCCGCACGTCGCGGCGCGCATGCGATCCGTCGTCACCCCACTGGGCCGACGGGTGTCGGGGGATAGACCTCCCCCGCAGGATTCTCGTTGTCATCAGCCGATTCCTCTTCCCCGATCTCGAGGCCGCCCGAAACGGGGGCGGCAACCGTCTTCCGGGGGGGCTTCTCGGAGCCCCGAGTTTCGGGCCTGAAGGCAAAGGGCGATCTCGAGGGCGGGGGGCCGCGGAGCCGGCCTGACGGGCGGCTGCGCGTGGTATGGTCTAGGCGACCCCGCCCCGACTCGAGCCATGCAGCCCGCAGGAACCAGGACCCGCCCCGAGCGTACCGAGGACCCGCCCGCCGGGGCGGCCGCCCCGCTCGCGCCCGAGGACGCCATTCCCCATCATCGGCCCCCCCTCCTGTCGCGGCTCAACGCCTGGCGGAAGCGCTCGCCCTTCAATCCCTACTGGATCGACGTGCGCGAGCTGCGCCGGGCGATGAGCGACCTGGCGGCCCATGCCTCGGGGCGCCTGCTCGACGTGGGCGTGGGCGAGCGTCCCTATGCCGAGTTCTTCGAGCCCCGGGTCGAACGGTACATCGGGCTCGAGTACCCGCCGGTGGCCGACAACCTCTCTCCGGAGATCTGGGAGCACCTGGAGCGCCTGGAGGGCATCGTGGACGTCTTCGGAGACGGCATGCGCTTGCCCTTCGTCGACGGGAGCTTCGACACCGCGCTCCTGGCCGAGGTGCTCGAGCACGTGCCCGAGCCCGACCGGATGGTCTCCGAGCTGGCCCGCGTCCTGCGTCCCGGGGGGCGCCTGCTCCTGACGGTCCCCTTCGCCTCCGCGCTGCACCAGTTGCCCTTCGACTACGGCCGTTACACGCCCCTGGGTGTCGAGCAGATCCTGCGCCGTCACGGCCTGGAGCCGGAGCACGTGGTCCCGCGCGGCAACTACGCCTCGGTGATGGGCTCGCTCCTCTCCAACCAGGTCCTCCGCCTCCTGGGAGCCCGGCGCTTGCGCCACGATGGTGGTGTCACCCTCAGCCGCTGGCGCGCGCCCCTGGTGCTCCCGCTGGTGGCACTGGTGCAGGTCTTCTTCGCCGGCCTGGCCCGCCTCAGCCACGACACGGCCCTGTGCTCGGGCTACCTGGCGGTGGCGCGCAAGCCGGAGTAGGGGGCGGGGCCGGGGTCGGCCTCGTCGCCTATGGATCCTTGCGGAAGCAGCGCACGAGGCCCGCGTCGGCGAAGCCCAGGGCGCGATGGGCGGAGTCCTCGGGCCATAGAGCATGGCGCTTGTTCTCAGCCACGCGTCGGAGTCGCTCGGTCGCACTGGACGCGTCTGTTGGGAGGCGACATGATCACAGAGAGAAGCGCCTAATTCCGTAGCAACCCGCAGATCAGCTTGGCAGCTCGCTGGGCGCCGTCCGTCGCGATTGGGGGATAGGCTACCTCTCTACCGATGTTGGCTGCTACCGTCGTTGCCAGTGTCTGTGGAGTAGTCCGCGAGAAGGTCATCCTGACGCCTGCCTGATGTCTGGCGAGTCGGGCTGCAACCTGCACCTCCTGCTCACAATGCCCCTCGATGGGGAAGAAGAGGAAAGGACGGCGCAGGGCGGTCAACTCCAGGGTGGCTGTCGCGCCTCCTTGAACGATTGCCAGGTCGCTCGCTGCGAAGTGCTCATAGAGGTCAGGCACATATCCTCTGGTCTCCACGCCATCGGGCACGGCGAGACTGTCGCCCGAAAGCCGGGGCCCTCCGACCAGGACCATGCGAAGATCGGGGATCCCTTCTCGCAGTATCGGGTAGGCCCGGCCGCAGAGTTCCAGCAGCCGCCGACCTATCGCCGTGCCGCCGATGGAACAGATGACGAGCGGCTCCTCGCCGTACCCGAGTCGCCCGCGAACCCGAGCCCGGTCGGCGTAGCCGGCAGGGTCGAAGGGGAAGATGTTGCCGACAAAACGACAGCTCCGAGCCGCCCAGTCGCGGCGGCCGGGCAGCATGAATCCGAAGGATCGGTCGGGAACATCCTCGAGTTCCCCGACGAAAAGGCGCAGGTCAACGTAGCTCGGCGTCTCCTCATAGCCCTTGGACCAAGCCCGATTCCAGAAGTAGACCCCCAGCTTCTCGAGGGGATTCCACGACATCGCATCGAAGCCGACGAAGTCGTAGATCATCACAAACGGGCAGGTCTTGAGCCGCGGATTGCGCTTGTAGGCCAGGATGACCTCGTAGGTCTCGTCGCCGATGATGAGATCGTACGGCTCCCGACGGGTGATCCGGGTCACGACATCCACATTGCGGGACCATTGCTTGCGCGCTCCGAGTGCGTAGCGGATGAGGTTCAGACTTGCCCCGCTGGCGGACTGTTCCGCAATGGCATTTTCGTCCACGAGCTTGGCCGCCTCCGGAAGCAGGTGTTCTCCGGCTTCCTTGATCAGCTGATCTGCCGGCGGTGCTGCCAACCAGGACAGCTCCAACTCGGGATGCTCAGCGCGCAGTTCCTTGGCGATGGCCAGATCACGAGTAATGTGTCCGAGGCCGATCGATCCACTGATGAAAAGAACTCTCTTGGGAGCCAACTACGCACCTCCCTTGGTCAGCATGGAGGGGTGAACCGACGGCGTTCTCTCGCTTCCCAACGGCTTGGCGATCAGCGGCGGCCGCGAAGCGGCCGTCCGCCTGCATCGCCTTGTTAGACCTCATATCTCACTTTCCGCAGGTGGGAGGGTGGCTTTCTGAGGATTTCTCCGCCGCCGCGCGATCGCCGCAGGGACTCAGGCTGGGGTAGGGTGCCCGTAGGAACGGGTGTAGGTCCGTCTTAACGTAAGCACCACGTTATGCAGCTTTGCGTTGCTGG
>CAZTTG010000129.1:0-13389 GCA_964615935.1 uncultured Planctomycetaceae bacterium
CACCGGCCCGACCGCCGAATAACCGCGGATTTCGGCAGCCGCTAACACCCCCTGCCAGGACGCAAACCCAGGGTAAGCAGCCCCTCCCGGGAGCGCAACGGCCCCACCGCGAGAGGGCCTCCGGTCGACATCCGCAGCTCGAGGAGAGCCGAGAGGCCGCCCTCCCGAATCCCCGCTTCGGCGGGGGATACCCCCGCTGGCAGGCCGGTCCTTGATCCGCCCGGTGTGGGACCCTATACGGTCCAGGGCCTCCGGAGCGGTCCGCGGCCATCCCCAACGCCTCCGACCCGCTCTGCGGGTGCTGCGAGCCCACCCAACGTCCCCTCGAGAGGTCGATGATCACACCCCCCCATCCCGACGCCGCGAGAGATCCTGCAAGAGCGACGCGGATGGGGCCGATCCTCGGCGCCGTCGCACTCTTCCCGCTTCTCCTGTCTCTCGGCTGCCGCAGCCACCAGCCGGTCGAGTCCGAGCTCGCGCGGGCGACCGAGGGCTGGAGTCGATCGGCCGCGCGGCTCGAGCCCGGCGAAGCCGAGGCGGTCCCGGAACCCGGCCTCGCCGAGCCGATGCCCAGCTCGCCCGTCTCGGCCCACGTCATGGAGGCCCTGGCGCGCAACCCCTCGGTGAAGGCCGCCGTCGCCGACGCCCGGGCCATGGTCGAGCGCGTGTCGCAGGCCGGCGCCCTGCCCGACCCGGTGCTCTCGGCCATGATCCGCCCCGAGCCCATCCGCACGGCTGCGGGCGACGCGGTGCTCACCCTGGGCCTGGCCCAGAGGATCCCCCTGCCGGCGCGGCTCGACCGCGCCGGGCGGGTGGCCGCGGCCGAGGTCCGCATGGCCATCGGGCGGCTGAACGCCGTCCGCCTGGGCCTGATCTCGGACGTGGAGCACGCCTGGCTGCGGCTGTACCTGACCGATCGATCGCTGGAGCTGACCGCGGCCCACCTGCGGTCGCTGGTGGACCTGGAACAGGTGCTGTCCTCGGGCTACCGCGTGGGCCGCGTCGAGCACCAGGACCTGCTGCGCATGCAGACCGAGATCTCCAAGCTGCGCGACGCGGAGAGCCGCCTGGGGCGCCGGCGCGCGTCGGCCGCCGCCGCGCTCAACCGGCTCTGCAGCCAGCCCCCCTCCCGGGAGATCGCGGCGACCGAGCCCATCGTCCCGGTCGAGCTGCTGGCCGGCGTGGATCGGCTGATGGAGCTGGCCGCCGAGCACAACCCCGAGCTGGCCCTGCTGGACGCGCGCCTCGAGCGCGACCGCGAGAAGCTCGAGCTGGCTCGCCTCGAGGGCTGGCCCGACGCCTCGGTCGGCGTCGAGTGGACCCAGGTCGATCCGCGGGACGCGCCCGGAGGGATGGGCGGCCTGAGCGAATCCGGGGACGACATCTGGGCGCTGATGCTCAAGGTGGACCTGCCCCTGTGGCGGGATCGCATTCGCGCCGGTCGACGGGAGGCGCAGCAGCGCCTGGCGAGCACGCGGCTGGAGCGGCGCGCGGCCGAGGACCTGCTGGCCTTCCGCATCCACGACGCCTGGATCCGGGTGCAGGCGCAGCAGGACACGCTGGAGATCCTGGAGTCCACGCTGATCCCGCAGGCCCGCCAGACCTGGGAGGTCTCCCTGACCGCCCACCAGGCCGGCCGCAGCAGCTTCCCCAGCGTGATCGACAACTGGCGGCGGCTGCTCGACTTCGAGCTGATGTACCACCGCGAGGTGGCCGAGCTGGAGACGGCCCTCTCGGAGCTCGAGCGCCAGGTGGGCGTGCAGCTCCTCCACAGCGAGATCGAGGCGCGGACCGCCGAGCCGGAAGGGCGATGATGAGCCGAATGGAGCACGAGGAGCGGGCCCTGCGGGTGAGGGGGGTCCTGGCGCGCTGGTGCCTGGTCCTGCTCGCGGTGGGAGCCTTCGCCGCCTGGGCGTCCTGGCGGATGACGACGGCCGCCGAGGAGCTGGCGGGCGCGGCGCCGTCGATGGGAGGCGAGGCGCCCGCCGAGAGGACCCTCGAGCACTGGACCTGCTCGATGCACCCGGAGGTCCGGCTGCCCGAGCCGGGCGAATGCCCGGTGTGCGGGATGCCGCTGGTCCCCCAGTACTCGGAAGAGGGCGAGCCCCAGGAGCCACCCGACGCACCCCGGGCCTGGTACCTGTGCACCATGCCGGAGTGCAACGACCCCGGCAGCGACGACCCCGAGAGCCGCTGCCCGGTGTGCGGGATGCAGCGCGAGCCGGTGATGCTGGACCCGATGGGGGGCGAGCCCGGCGAGGCCCGCCTCTCCCTCTCCGAGCACGCCCGGCGGCTGGCCGGGCTGGCCGCCGAGCCGGTGGCCTACCGCCACCTCTCGAGGTCCATCCGCACGGTGGGCAAGGTCACCTACGACGAGACGCGCCGCCGGATGGTCAGCGCCTGGACCAGCGGGCGGATCGACCGGCTCTTCGCCGACTTCACCGGCATGGTGGTCAGCCAGGGCGATCACCTGGTGGAGATCTACAGCCCCGAGCTGGTCTCGGCCCAGGAGGAGATGCTGCAGTTCCTGCGCGGCTTTCGCGCGATGAGCGCGGACTCCCCGGGGCCCGCCCGCGAGAGCGCGCAGGCGCTGATCGACTCGGCCCGGCAGAAGCTGGAGCTGCTGGGCATCACCCCGGCGCAGATCGAGGCGCTCGAGGAGACCGGCCAGGCGACCACGCACCTCGTGATGCACGCCCCCCTGGGGGGGACCATCGTGCGCAAGTGGGCCATGGAGGGGATGTACGCGAAGACCGGCGATCCGCTGTACGAGATCGCCGACCTGACGCGGGTCTGGCTCCTGCTGGACCTCTACGAGGCCGACCTGCCGTGGATCGCGCCCTTCCAGGTGGTCGAGCTGACCGCCCGCTCGCTGCCGGGCGAGGTGTTCCGGGGCGAGATCACCTTCGTGGACCCCCTGGTGGACGACGCCACCCGCACCATCAAGGTGCGCGTGGACGTGGACAACCCCGAGCGGAGGCTCAAGCCCGGCATGTTCGTGACCGCCCGGATCGGGGTGAGCCTGGGCGAGGGGGGCCGCGCCGCCGCGGCCGCGGCCCGCGGCGACTGGGCCTGCCCCATGCACACCTGGGAGACGGCCGAGGCCCTGGCCCCCTGCCCCATCTGCGAGATGGACATGGTGCTCGCCTCCTCGATCCCCGGCCACCGCCCGCCCCTCGCGGCGGCGCCCGTCCTGAGCGTGCCGCGCGAGGCGGTGCTGCGGACCGGCGAGCGCTCGCTGGTCTACGTGGAGGAGGAGCCGGGCGTCTACGCGGGGCTGGAGGTCGCGCTCGGGCCGGTGGCGCAGGACGAGGGTGGACGGCCGTTCTACCCGGTGCTCGAGGGCCTCCAGGAGGGACAGCGGGTGGTCACCCGCGGCAACTTCGCCATCGACAGCCAGATGCAGATCGCGGGCAGGCCCAGCCTGTTCAACGCCCCCGAGCCGGGCGCGGCGCCGCAGCCGGCCCCCTCGCACGATCACCCGATGCCGGAAGCGGGCCGGGATGATTGACCGCCTCGTCCGGATCTTCCTGAGCGCCCCGGTCCTGGCGATCCTCCTGGCCGGCGTGCTGGCCGCCTGGGGCTGGCGCTCGTTCCAGGCCAATCCCAAGGACGCCATCCCGGACATCGCCGAGAACCAGGCGATCGTCTTCACCGAGTGGATGGGCCGCAGCCCCAAGGACGTGGACGAGCAGGTCACCTACCCGCTCACGGTGGCCCTGCAGGGCGTGCCCGGGGTCGAGGAGATCCGCGCCACCAGCGGCTTCGGCTGGTCCATCGTCTACGTCGTGTTCGAGGACGACATCGGCTTCTACTGGGCCCGCAGCCGGGTGCTCGAGCGCCTCAACGCGGCCCAGGCCAAGCTCCCCGACGGGGTCGTGCCCCGCCTGGGGCCGGACGCCACGGCCCTGGGCCAGGTCTTCTGGTACACGGTCGAGAACGGCTGGACCTCGCCGCGGCGGCCGGGGCTGCGCTTCGGGGACGACGGCCGGCTGACCGAGACCTCGCGGCGGGCCCTGCCGCTGGACGACCCGGTGCTGCGGGCCACCCTGGACATGGCCGAGCCCTTCACCTGCCCCCTCACCGGGGTGGACCTGGTCTTCAGCCAGCTCCCGCTCGACGAGCTGCGCAGCATCCAGGACTTCGACGTCAAGCTGGCGCTGGAGAGCGTGGAGGGCATCAGCGAGGTGGCCAGCGTCGGCGGCCACGTGCGCCAGTACCAGATCGACGTCGACCCCGAGGCCCTGCGGGCCTTCGACGTGCCCCTGGGAGCCCTGGTCTCGGCCGTCCGGGCCTCCAACCTCGACGTGGGGGCCAAGGTCATCGAGCAGAGCGGGATGGAGGTGCTGGTCCGCGGCGTGGGCTTCCTGGGGGGCGGCGACCGCAGCGCAGGGACGCGCGCCGAGCGGGAGCGGGCGGCCATCGCCGACATCGAGAACATCGTGGTCAAGGCCACCGACGGGGCGCCGATCTACGTCCGGCAGCTCGCCGACGTGACCACCGGGCCCGACTTCCGCCGCGGGGCGCTGGACAAGATGGGGGCCGAGGCCGTGGGCGGCTGCGCCATCATGCGCTTCGGCGAGAACCCCCTGAGCGTCATCGAGCGGCTGAAGGAGGGGGTCGCCGGGATCGAGGCCGGCCTGCCGCCCGGGGTGCGCATCGTCGCCTTCTACGACCGCAGCGAGCTGATCGGCGAGACCATGGCCACCCTGGGCCGGGCCCTGTGGCAGGAGCTCTTGATCACGGCCGTGGCGGTGGTGCTCTTCCTGCTGCACTTCCGCAGCAGCCTGGTGATCGCGGTCACCCTGCCCCTGGCGGTGCTCTTCGCCTTCGTCTGCATGCAGGCCCTGGACGTGGGCTCCAACATCATGAGCCTGGCCGGCATCGCCATCGCCATCGGGACGATGGTCGACATGGCCATCGTGATGACCGAGAACATCCACCAGCACCTCACGGCACACCGCGACGAGTACACCCGCCTGGAGCCGGGTCCGGGGGGGCGGCTGCGGGCGGTGATCGACCCGGCCGCGCGGACCGAGGTCGTGCGGAAGGCGGCGGTCGAGGTGGGCGGGGCGATCCTGACCGCCGTCAGCACCACGGTGATCTCCTTCCTGCCGGTCTTCTTCCTGGAGGGCCAGACGGCCCGGCTGTTCACGCCGCTGGCCTGGACCAAGACCTTCTGCCTGGTGGGCGCCATCCTGATGGCGCTGGTGGTGGTCCCGCCGCTGGCCTCCCTGATGCTGCGCGAGCAGCGGGTGCCGCGCGGACGGGCGGCGCTCTTCAGCGCGATCCTCGGGGGCGCCGCGGGCTGGGGGTGGACCGCGCTCGGCGGGCCGGGCGGGGCGCCCGGGGTGGTGGCCTCCTTCCGGCGGGTCCTTCATCTGGGCGAGCCCCTCGACGCCCTGGCCGTGGGGGCCATCGCCTTCCTCATCGCCTGGGTGGTCCTGCGCGAGCGGACCCGCTCCGCCGAGGAGAACCCCACCACCCGCCTGATCCACCGGGTCTACGAGCCGGCCCTGCGCTGGATCCTGGCGCACAAGCTCCTCTTCCTCGCCCTGCCGCTCCTCCTCTCGGTGTGGGGGCTCGCCGTCTGGCTGGGGTGGGCGGCCGTGGTCGGCCCTCTGCTGGCGCCCCCGCGCGCCCTGGGCCTCTCGCTGGAGACCTGGTCCCTGGCCCTGTGGATCCACCTCGGCCTGGGCGCCCTGGCCGGCCTGGTGCTCCTGCCGCTCCTGCTCGACACGGTCGGCCTCTTCCGGCGGTGCCCCCCTTCGAGAGCCCGGAGCCGATCCTGGCTCCGCCGCGCGACCTGCCTCGCGACCGCCGCCCTGGTGGCCTGGGGCCTTCACGCGGCCGGCTTCGCCCAGGCCCGCTCGGCGCCCATCGCCGCGATCCTGGGCCTCCCGCCCGTCGAGCTGGATCGCTTCTCCCCCCTGGCGGCCGCCCTGGCGGACGAGGAGGGCATCGGTCAGGAGTTCATGCCTCCCCTGGACGAGGGGGACTTCCTGTACATGCCCAGCATCCTCCCGGCGGGCTCCATCAACACCGTCATGGAGGTGATGCGCAAGCAGGACCTGGCCTTCGCCGAGCTCGAGGAGGTCGAGCTGGTGGTGGGCAAGCTGGGCCGCATCGAGTCGGCCCTCGACCCCGCGCCGGTGGGGATGCTCGAGACGGTCATCGCCCTGCGGCCGCGCGCCGAGTGGCCGCTGGTCGACGACCCCGATCATCCGGGCCGGGAGCGCCGCCGCACCATGGCCGAGATCTGGGATCGGATCCAGGAGGCCGGCCGCTTCCCGGGGGTGCTGCCCTCGGTCGAGCTGCAGCCCATCCGTACCCGGGTGGAGATGCTCAGCACCGGGCTCAGCGCCAAGATCGGCCTGAAGGTCTACGGCGACGACCTGCGCCGCTGCGAGGAGCTGGCGGTGGGGATCGAGCGCATCCTGCGCGAGCAGCTCGAGGGCGCGGGCTCGGTGAGCGCCATCCGCACCAACGGCAAGCCCTACCTCGAGTTCCGCATCGACCGCGAGGCCATCGCCCGCCACGGGGTCCACATCCGCGACGTGCAGAACGTGATCGAGGTGGCCATCGGCGGCCGCAACCTGACCACCACCTACGAGGGCCTGGACCGCTACCCGGTGCGCGTCCGCTACCAGCGGGAGCTGCGCGACGACCCGCCCGACCTGGAGCGCATCCTCATCCCCACGCCATCGGGCGCCCAGATCCCCATCTCGGAGGTGGCCGAGATCCAGAGCGTGGTGGGCCCCATGAGCGTCCGCCGCGAGGGCGCCCGCTACGTCAGCTACGTGGCCATGACCAACGCCGGCGTGGACGAGACCACCCTGGTGCGCCGCGGGCAGGAGATCCTCGCCCGCAGCGTCATCGACGGCAGCCTGGACGTGCCCGACGGCTTCTCCTTCAAGTGGACCGGCAGCTACGAGCGCAACCTGAAGGCCAAGGAGCGGCTGGCGCTCCTGGTGCCCCTGGTCCTCCTGATCAACTTCGTGCTGATCTACCTGCAGTTCAAGCGCTTCTCGCTGGCCATGGTGGTCCTGGCGGCCATCCCGGTGGCCTTCGCCGGCGGCTTCCTGCTGCTGCAATGGTGGCCGCAGATCCAGGACTGGCTGTACCTCTCGGGCCTGATGGACCGCGGCTTCGAGGGCAGCGGGATGTACCTGACGGTCGCGGTGTGGGTGGGCTTCATCGCGCTCTTCGGCATCGCCGTGGACGACGGCATCGTCATGGGCACCTACCTGGACCAGACCTTCGGGCGGCGCAAGATCGAGCGCTTCGCCGAGATCGAGGAGCGCGTGGTGGAGGCCGGACTGCGGCGCATCCGGCCCTGCCTGATGACCTCCTTCACCACCCTGGCGGCCCTGGTCCCGGTGCTGCTCTCCACCGGCCGGGGCAGCGACGTGATGGTCCCCATGGCCATCCCGGTGTTCGGGGGCATGCTACTGACCCTGGTGGTGCTCTTCGTGGTGCCCGCCAGCTACTGCGGGCTGAAGCAGCTCAAGTGGCGCCTGGGGCTGCCGGACGGGGATTTCGTCGAGGATCGGCTCCGGGGCTGATTCCCGGCGAGGAACGGCCTTGAACGGCCCTCAGGGTGGACTATGCTCCCGGCTTGACCGCGCCCGATCTCTCCCCCGGACCGGCGGGATCGAGGCGACCACAGCAATTCCGGCCGAGGAGATGCCAATCATGCGACGGACGAACCGCTCAACCTGCTTCCTGCTCTCGACGCTCCTCCTGGTGGCGATGGGATGCTCGGGAGGCGAAGAGCCGGCACCCAAGCCCGAGCTCCCCGCGGACGTGGGAACCCCGGAGGTGCCCGAGGCGACCGCCGACACCACCCTGGTGTCGGCCGCCCTGGCCAAGGCCGACGCGCTCGACGGCAACGTGGACATGGTCGTGCACAAGTGCGCCAACTGCGCGCTCGGCATGGACGGCAAGGCCGAGCACTCGGTGAAGGCGCTCGACTACACCATGCACTTCTGCCAGGACGGCTGCGCCAAGAAGTTCTCGGAGAAGCTGAACGAGAACATCCTGGCCATGACCATCCCGGGGAACTGATTCCCGGCATTCGAAGAAGACCTCTCGCGCGCCGGGGCCGGCTCGCCTGCGGCCTTCTCCTGGCGGCGGTCGGCTCGGCGGCCGCGGCCCAGGAGCCACCGGTCGTCGAGTACGTGTGGAGCGCGGCGCCCGAGGGCGAGCGGGCGCCCGCCCTGGTGCCCCTGGGCGAGGGGTACGCCCTGCGCTTCGAGCGCGAGCGCGGCACCCTCCTCGACCTCGGCCAGGGAGAGGGGGGCGCCCTGCGGATGCGGGGAGCCCTCTCGCTGGTGGCCGTCGTCCGCATGGACGCGGTGCCGCCGGGCAAGGTGTCCCTGATCTCCAAGTGGCGGCTGACGCGCGGGGGGCGCTCGTTTGAGCTGGGACTGACCGCCTCGCGCCAGCTCTTCTTCACCATCAGCGCCAGCGGCACCTGGCCGGAGCGGGCGCGGGAGCTCCTGAGCACCCGACAGCTCGAGCCGGGCGAGATCTACCTCGTGGCCGCCACCTTCGAGCCGGACGCCAGCATGGCGCTCTACGTGAACGGCGCGGAGAGCGGCCGGATCGCCGATCGCATCCCGGGCGAGGTCTTCGACAGCGAGACCCCCGTGCTCCTCGGCAACCGACCCGGCGCCGAGGACGCCTGCGCCTTCGACGGGATCATCGGCGGCGCGTGGTTCCACCCGAGCGCGCCGGGCGCGGAAGCCCTGGCGCGCGCGGCGGCCGAGCTGGGCCTCGACCGCCCGCCGCCGCCCGAGCTCGAGCTGCTCGAGCCGCCCTACGACCTCGACGCGGTTCGGGAGCGCACGCGCGACTGGTACCGCCGCCTGCAGGCTCCGGGCGAGCCCTACGGCGCGTACCGGATGCGACCCGGCTCGCCGCCCGACCTCTACGCCTCGGCCGACGTGGCCTGGATCCGCTGGATCCAGGACGACCTCGACCTCGAGGCCGCGCAGCGGCGCGAGTGGATCGCCTACATCGGCGACCAGCAGGACCCCGGGGACGGATCCTACCGCCACCTCACCGGGCACTGCGCCACCCACGCCTTCTGCCACGCCACGGGAGCCCTGAACATGCTCGGCGGACGGCAGCGGCACCGCCCGGCGCTGCTCGACGCCTATCTGGACGTCGAGGGAGTCCCCGCCTGGCTGGACGGCATCGACTGGGTGAACCAGTGGGGCGCCTCCCACGACGTCTGGGGCGCGGGTGTGCCGCTGGTATGCACCCCGAGCACCCCGGTCGAGTGGACCGAGGCGGTCTTCGGCTGGCTCGACGCGGAGGCCGACCCCGGGACCGGCTTCTGGCGCAGGGGGGTCGAGGCCAGCTCGCCCATGCAGTACCTGGGGGGGGCCTTCCACATCTGGCCCCTGTACGCCGCGCTGGAGCGCCCCATCCCCCACCCCGAGCGCGTCATCGACGGGGTGCTCGCGCTGCAGCGCCCGAGCGGCTCCTTCGGCGGGGGCTTCGACTACGGCAACATGGACGGGGTGTGGGTGCTCCAGTACCTCTGCGAGCGCACCGACTGGCGGCGCGAGGAGGTGCTCGAGGCCCTGGAGCGGAACCTGCACGGCCTGATGGAGGTGTACAACCGCGACCCCGGCCGCTTCTTCTCCAGCGCCCACTCCACCGAGTCGCGCATCGCCACCCTGGCCATGCTGCAGGCGGCCCTGCCCGAGGCCGTCCGCTCGGCGCTCCGCTGGCGCAATCCCTGGCACCGCCGCGAGCTCTTCGCCATCCTGTGTCGCGGTGACTGACACGGGCCTGGACTCACCGACGCGGAGATGGCGCTGGGACCGGCGCGAGCTGGCCGGATCGCTGGGCGACATGGGCACCCTGCTGCCCATCGCGGTGGGCCTGATCCTGGTCAACGGGCTGGACGCCACCGCGGTGCTGATCGCGGTGGGCCTCTTCTACGTGCTCTCCGGCCTGTACTTCCGCGTGACGGTCCCGGTCCAGCCGATGAAGGTGATCGGGGCCTACGCCATCGCCCGGGGGATGAGCCCGGTGGAGATCAGCAGCGCGGGCATGTGGATGGCCGCGATCCTGCTCGTGCTGGGGGCCACCGGCGCGATCACCGCGGTGAGCCGGCTGGTGCCCCGAGCGGCGGTGCGCGGCGTGCAGCTCACCACCGGCGTGCTGCTGCTCACCGAGGGCATCCGCTTCATCCTCGGCCGGGGTCCCCTGCAGACGCGGCTGGGATCGGGAGAGCCCTTCCTGGCGATCTCCTCGGTCGGCCCCCTGCCCATCGGGATCCTGCTGGGGGGCGCCGCGGTGCTCGCCATCCTCCTGCTGCTCGACAACCGCGTGGCGCCCGCCGGCCTGGTGGTGATCGTCGCGGGCGCGGCGGCGGGCCTGCTGCTCGGCGATCACCCCGGCCTGTCGGAGATCCGCCCGGGCCTGCACCTTCCGACCCTCCTCCCCTACGGCCTGCCCGGCCCGTCCGAGGCGGTGCTGGCCCTGGTCGCCCTCGCCCTTCCCCAGCTCCCCCAGACCGTGGGCAACGCGGTCATCGCCCAGGCGGACCTGACCAGGGAGTACTTCGGAGCGGAGACCGCGCGCCGGTCGAGCTTCCGGGCCCTGTCGATCTCCATGGGCCTGGCCAACCTCGGCAGCGCGCTGATCGGCGGCATGCCCCTCTGCCACGGGGCCGGGGGACTGGCGGCCCACTACCGCTTCGGGGCCCGCACCGCGGCCTCGAACCTGATGATCGGGGGCGCCCTGCTGGCGGCCGCCCTCCTGGTGGGAGGAGGAGCCGCGGCGGCCCTGACGGTCCTGCCCTTCTCGGTGCTGGGGGCCCTGCTGATCTTCGCCGGCGCGCAGCTCGCGCTGACCCTCCTGGACGTGCGCGAGCGCGAGGATCTGTTCGTGGCCCTCGTCATCCTGGGGGCCGCCCTGGCCGCGAACCTGGCCGTCGGCTTCGCCATCGGCCTGGGGCTGGCGTGGGCCTTCCGGCGGTGGAAGCTCCGGGTCTAGCGAGGCTTCGTCTCAGACCGACCTGGCGTGCCGGAGAATCCTCGTCGGCGCGCCTGCTCCGCAGGCGGCGCCTCTGCCCGGGGATGGACGAGCCAGGGGGGCCGGGACAGGCCGGTGATCGCGCCGCGCGCTCCTGCGCGCGGCTGCACCACATGCTCGCTGCGCTCGCGTGGCGCGCACGGGCCCCTGACGGGGCCCGCGAGCGGGGATCCACCTAACGGGGCGCGAACCCCTGCGGCCGTCCCCACCGCATTTCGAAGGACGGAGTACAATTGGGTCGTGGCCCCCTGCGCGCGTGGGCCCTGCCCGGACCGCGAACGTCAGCCTCCGACGTAGCCGCCTGAGTTCCACCGGCCCGGCCCCGTGCGCTCGGGTGCCCGGCGGCGAGTCCGGCTCCCCGCCCCAACCCGATCCACGCCGCGACGGGCGTCGCGACCCGTACCCCCTCTGGAAAACCACCCCATGCATGGCAGCAGAAGAAATCCCCTGGTCGCCGGGGCCCTGGGCCTGACCCTGGCGCTCGGCCTGGCGAGCCCGGTCGCGGGCCAGCTCGACCTCGGCCCCGAAGAGCTGGTCCAGGCCGGCGGCGTCGACATCGACGTCCCCGGCTACTCGATCCCGAGCTTCGCCCACTGGAACGAGGACGGCCTCCCGGACCTGATCGTCGGCGAGGGCACCACCACCGGCCGGGTCCGCGTGTACCTGAACGTCGGCACGCTCCCGGACCCGCAGTTCAACGCTTGGTTCTACGCCCAGTCGAACGGGAGCGACCTGACGGTCCCGGGGAGCGGCTGACTGCCCATTTTCCCCCTGGTGGTCTACTGGGATGCGGATGGGCTCAAGGACCTGCTGGTCGGCCGCGGCGACGGGCGGGTCATGATCTTCCTGAACAACGGCACCAACGCCGCTCCGACCTTCGACGGCGGGACCTACCTCCAGGTGGGTCCCACCGGATCGAAGGTGGACCTCAGCGTCGGGAGCCGGGCGACCTCGAAGGTCGCGGACTGGGACAGCGACGGCCGCAAGGACCTGGTGGTGGGCGGGCTGGACGGACGCATCCACCTCTTCCTGAACACGGGGACCGACACCGCTCCGGATTTCGTCACCCACGCCTACGCCCAGAACAACGGCTCCAACCTGTACGTGCCCACCAGCCGCTCCAGCCCGGCGGTGGTCGACGTGGACCGCGACGGCAGGAAGGACCTCCTCTCGGGCAACACCAACGGGCAGCTGGTGTACTACCGCAACACCGGCACGGACGTCGCGCCGAGCTTCTCGGGCTACGCGCTGGTCGAGGCCGACGGCGTGACCATCGACCTGCTGGGCACGCCGCGCTCGCGGCCCTCGGTGTGTGACTGGACCGGAGACGGGCTGGAGGACGTGCTGATCGGCGCCTACGGCGGCAACGTGCACCTCTACCAGGCCGACATGCGCATCACCGCCTACTGCTTCGGCGACGGATCGAGCCTTCCCTGCCCGTGCGGCAACGAGAGCGTCCCGGGCTCGGGCGAGGGCTGCCTCAACTCCACCGGGGTGGGCGCCGTCCTCTCCTGGACCGGCACCAACCTGGTCGCGCCCGACGACCTGGTCCTGCACGTCTCCCAGGCGCGCCCGCTGGCGCTCACGGTCTTCGCCCAGTCCAGCAGCGCCAACAGCATCCCCTTCTACGACGGCCTCCTGTGCATGGGCCCGCCCATCAAGCGGCTCGAGTACGCGCAGATCGACGCGACCGGCTACGCCGCCACCACGACCTCCCTGGCCGGCTGGGTCGCCCCGGGCGACACCCGCTACTACCAGGCCTGGTACCGCGACGGCACCGGTCCCTGCGGCACCGCCGCCAACCTCTCCAGCGGCCTGCAGGTCGACTGGCGCTGAGTCGGGGCCGGCTCGCGGGCCGGACGCGGCCCCGGGGGTGGACCACTCTCGGGCAGCGGTCGAAGGGCTCCTCGATGCGAGGGATCTCGCCGGCCCCGGGCTCGAAGAGGAGGGCCAGGCCCGAGTGCGATCCGGGGCGCAGGCCGAGGATGCGCTGCGTAGAGAGTCGGGGCGAAGAGGGTGGATTCCCGCTCTGGAGACGGCCAACCAGCGCCCCCCCCCTCCGTTCCCGGTAGGCGAGGCGCCCGAGCCCGGGCAGACGGCGCAATGCCGCCGTCCCACGGTGAGACCGCCGCGACCGTCCGGTCTGGCCCCCTCCCATTGTCGAGCCACGAAAGGCTTGGAAAAGGCCTCGAAAGGCTGTGATCCGGGGCGCTCGTTTCCACACAGCGGAGGTGCGCTCCCGCACACTCCGCAGGGAGGCACACCGGCCAGTGACGGAATTGACCCTCCCGGGTTCTTCGGACACCGGAGTTGAGTTGGTTTTCAGAGAGAGCG
>CAZTTG010000130.1:0-13291 GCA_964615935.1 uncultured Planctomycetaceae bacterium
CACCTTCTTCTTGGCAGCCTTCTTCTTGCGGGTGGCCTTCTTCTTGCGCGTGGCCTTCTTCCGCACGGCCTTCTTCCGGCCGACCTTGCGGACAGCCTTCTTCTTGCGTGCTTTCTTCTTCGCCATTCGAGAAGTCTCCTTTGGACTCGAGTCCGGAACGAGGAGCGCAAGGCGCGCCCTGTTCACGACATCAATGGCTCCATCGGCGAATTCCCGATTTTGCTTTCCAGGCTTTTTCGAAACATTCCGGGCAAGTCGGTCCGCGCGACCGGTTTCGACGGGGTGATCCGAAGCGGATCCGACCGGTGAAAGCGCGCTGGTCGATGGCTTTCAACTCCCTCGAGTCAAGACGAAGGACAGGGCCGCGCTCCTCCTCGACCGCGGTGATCGCGCGGACGCGATCGTGGGGCACCGTGCGCATAAGCCACTCGTTTTTCAGAAGTTACAGCGAGAGATGCAATACCCTCCGACACCTCAGCGGGGAGGTCGCGCGGGCCTCTGCGCCGGTCGCGAGCTGCGCCGAGGAGGTGGGGCGCGCCCTCGCGATCCCACCGGCGCGCCCGCGCACCGGAACGCCCGCGCGCGCCGCCTCGGATCCCAGTATTCCTTTTGAGAAAATGTGAGTGTCGAGGCCGTCGGAGGCTTCGAATCGCCGCCGACGTCCGGGGAATGATCGTGGTGGAAGCCCGTGGATCGCGCCGAGTTCGCGCCCCACGGCCGGGTTATCAACCGGATTCCACGAGCGCTCTCGGTGGGGGCGCGCCTCGAGCTGCGGACGGACCTCTCCCGAGGAGGAGCGCTTGCAGGAGTGAGAGCCGGGGCCCGGGCGCGCGCCGGGGCTCGCGGGTCAGGCCGAGGCCGCGGGAACGCCGGGCTTGACGATCTTCCCGGCCCGCAGGCAGCGGGTGCAGATCTTCACCCGCTTGACCTCGCCGTTCACCACCGCCCGCACCCGTTGGATGTTGGGCTTGAACTTGCGGAGGGTGTGCCCGGTCGTACGCAGACCGACTCCGCCCTGCTTCTTCGGCAGGCCTCGGCGGGCGATCGAGCCGCCGCTCTCGGTGCGCTTCCCGCAGAATTCACATACCCGGGCCATGATCGTTGCTCCCATCGTTGGGCCCCGCCGCCGCGGCAGGGCCCGCCAGCGCCGCCCAGGGGGGGTGAGCCCCGGCAGCGCGGCCGAAGAAGGTAGCCCCTGCCCCCCCCGGTGGCAAGTCCCCAGCCCGCGGCATCCCGCTTTCGGGCACTTCCGGCCCCGCCCTCCCCCGCCCTCCCCCGCTGGCCCCCAGGGGCCCATCCCGCCCCCCGGGGGGGGACGGTCCGCGGGAAGCCCGCCCCGGAGGGGGGCTCCTCGCGCTCGGGGTGGGATCTCGGGGTCCTGCCGGGGCCTAGAGGATCTCGTCCAGGGCGGCCGTCGCGTCCTGCGAGAAGCCCTCGGACAACTGCTCGTCCTCCTCGCTCGCGGGTCGCGCGGCGATCTCGATCAGGACGTCGTACAGGCGCCGGGTGGTCTCCTGCGCGTAGAAACGTACCAGCCCCAGGTTGGTGCGGTCGTCGAAGAGCACCGCCAGCAGGGTGCGATCGCCGACGAGCTGGAGCTGGATGTTGTCGCGGGCGCCCTGGTGGAAGAGCGACGAGAACTCCTCCTCGCCCAGGAGGCGGGCCATCTCGCGCGTGGCGGCGAAGGAGCCCGCGATCAGGGCCGAGACCGATTCCGCCTCGGCCCGGAGCGGCTCGCCGCGGCGGGTCACCATGTGCCCGTCCTTGTCGATCAGCATGGCGCAGCGGGCGCCGGCGAGCTCGAGGAAGGAGTCGAGCTCGCCCTCGAGGCGGTCGATGTCCCGCTCGTAGAAGACCAGGCGTTCGGCCCGGAGGTTTTCGTCGCGTCCCATGGTCTGCGCTGCCTAGAAGAAGGAGAGGATCACCTTGACGAGCACGCCGGCGACGGCGACGGCCAGGGCCACGAAGACCCCGGTATAGACCGCGTTCCCCCCTCCGCGCGTGCGGGCCACGGGGGTGGGTCGGGCGGTCGGTCGGGCCGCACCGCGCGGGCGGAAGCGGGTTCCCGGGAGCGCGGGACCGGGAGCCGGTCGAGTGGCCGGCGGCCGGGCGGCGCGGGGCGCCGCGGCCCCCGCCGCGGGGTCGGGCTGCATGAGCTGTCCTGGGCTGGGCGGCGGCTGCTGGACCGGTGCGCCCTGGGCCACCGCGGAGCGCTGGTAGTAGCCGGTCGGCGCCTGCTGGACCGGCGCCTTCAGCTCGAGTCGCTGCGGCTCGCCCGGCTGCATGCCCGCCGGAGGTGGCGCGGGAGGAATCCCGGTCGGGTGCAGGGTCGGCGCGGGCTGGACACCCGTCTGGTGCATGGGCGGCGCGGGCTGGACACCCGTCGGGTGCAGGGTCGGCGCCGGCTGGACGCCCATCTGGTGCGGGGTCGGCGCCGGCTGGACGCCCATCTGGTGCGGGGAGAGCGGCGAGGGAGGCTCGAGCGAGGCCGCGGGCGCCGATCGGAGCTGCGGGTCGAGGCCCACGGTGGGCTCGGGAATCGCCGGCGGGGCCTGGGGCGGAGGGGCCATGGGTGCGTGCATCTCGGCCGCGCTCACGCCCTCGACCACCGGCTGTGGCGCCGGCGGAGCGTGGCTGGCGGCCGCCCCGCTCGAGGAGTGGATCGACTCCAGCACCTTGGCCGCCAGAGCCTTCAGGGTCGGGAAGACCCCCTGGCCCACGTTGGCGACCGCCTCGTAGGTGGGCGCGCCGTACCGGTTGAGCAAGCCGTTCAGCTCGTCCACCGGCAGCGCGTCGGGCAGGTCGCGCTTGTTGAACTGGATCACGTGCGGCATCGACACCAGGCTCTTGCCGTACTCGGTCAGGTTCTCCTCCAGGTTGCGGAGGGACTCCATGTTCTCCTCCGTCATGGAGGCCGCCGAATCGGCCACGAACACGACCCCGTCCACCCCCTGCAGGACCAGCTTGCGGGTCGAGTTGTAGTAGACCTGGCCGGGCACGGTGTAGATCTGGAAGCAGGTCCTCATGCCCGCCACGGTGCCCAGATCCAGGGGCATGAAATCGAAGAACAGGGTGCGGTCTCCGTCGGTGCTGATGCTGGTCAGCTGGCCCCGGTTCTGATCCGGAGCGCGCTGATGGACGACCTCGAGGTTGGTCGTCTTGCCCGACATGCCGGGACCGTAGTAAACGATCTTGGCGGTCACCGTCTTCTGCGCGAAGTTGATCTGGACCATCTCAGCTGCTTCCGGGTTGCCCCGGGGCCTCGTTCTGGTTTGTCTCGACTCGAGTCCGTTCGGTGCCCGCGGGATCCCCCGTCCTGGCGGGGAGGGGACCTTGGGGGCCTCGTGCTCTCTCTCTCTCGGCCGTCGATGCCTCCCTGGAGGCACCCATGCCGCGCAGGATGCGCTGCATGCGGGCCACGGCCCCCTCCATGGGGAGCCGCAGGTCCTCGGGGCTGGCGCCGCGCTCGAGGATGGTCAGGAGGATCGCGCCGGGTGCGTGCATCAGGACCAGCGTGCCCCGGGAGGCGCGCAGGACCACGCGGGTGGGGCCCTCGCAGGAGAGGAGCCCCGCGGCCCGGGTGAGCTCACCCAGCCAGATGGTCGCCAGGCCCGCCACCGAGCCGGCCTCCTCGTCCAGGGAGCGCTCGGAGGCACCCGGGGGCTGCCCGGTCCCGGAGATCCTCCCGCGCGCCGCCATGGGCATCCCCTCGGGGGACACCAGGGCGGCGACCCTCACGCCCGGAATCCGGGCCAGCGGTTCCAGCACCTCGATCATGAGCTCGCCTCCGCCACGGACGGTCGGTCCCCGGTCAGCTCGGCCAGCGCCTGCTCGTGCCAGGCGAGGACCTGCCCGTTGCACCACAGGGCGCCCGAGCCCAGCTCTCCGGGAGAGACCATCAGGGTCCCGAACTCGCCCTCCAGCCGGACCTCGATGGCCTGGCCCAGGCCCAGCCGGCGAGCGGCGGTCCGGCTGCTGTGCACCATCTCTCGCACGGCGCGGGCGGCCCGGTCGGCGGTGGCCCCCCGGGGTCCCTGCACCAGCGCGGTTCCGCCGCGCACGTAGATGGCGGCGTTGACCCCCTCCTCCGAGGCGAGCTCCTGGAGGCGGGGCCGGATCGAGCCGTCCTGGGGCAGCTCCAGGTTCTCTCCCGGCTCGTCGTCCACCAGCCGGCCGGTCTTCTCCACCTCGAGCAGGGCCTCTTCGGGTGTGGGCGAGCCCTCGGAGAGCGACAGGAGGGTGCGGAAGCGCGCCTCCAGGGCGGGCTCGCCGGGCACCATCTCCAGGAGCTGGGAGACCACCCGTCGGGCCTCCTTCCAGGCCCCGATGCGCGAGACGAGCTTCAGGCGCAGCCGCAGGGGCTCCTGCTCGCGCGGCAGCGCCCGCGCGGCTGCCTCGCAGAGCTCCAGGGCCACCCGGCCGTCCTCCCTGTGGCGGCCGTCCAGGAAGCGTCCCACCCGCGAGCGCGCGCGCATCAGCAGGGCCTGGCCGTCCTGGGTGGCGGCGTACCACTCCCGGGCGCACTCCTCGGCCCTCTCGAAGCGCCCGCCGCGGATCAGGATCTCGCACAGCTCGCGCCACAGCGCGGGGCGCGGCGCCTCGCGCAGCTCCCGGTGCAGCTCGCGGGTGCGGTCCTCGCGCTCGAGCTGCGCGGCGCGGTCGGCCAGGCGCAGGAGCTCGGGGTTGCCCGGGAACATGTCCAGGCCTTCGCCGCACACCCGCAGCACCTCCTGCATGTTCCCCAGCCGGGCGTGCTCGCGAGCGAGCTGGGCGTAGCTGAGGATCGAAGGGCTCTGGGCCAGCTTGCGGCGAGCGGTTCGCACCCTCCCTCGCGTGAGCATGCGTCGCATCCAACTCATCGGGGTCGATCCTCCAGCTCGGCTTCCAGGGCCTGGACGTCGGTCTCCAGACGCGTCCGGCGCTCCCAGGAGGGCGGCGCCACCTCCAGGGCGAGCTGGAACTCCTCCAGAGCTCCGGCGAAGTCCCGGACGGAGGCGTCCTCGCGGCCCCGCAGCCAGGCGTTCTCGGCCTCGGCCAGGCGCCGCGCCCGATCCTCGATCGCGCGCCGCTCGCGCTCGGCCTCCAGTGCGGCGATGCGGTCGATCCGGCCCCGCAGGCTGGCCCGCTCGCGGCTGGCCCACAGGGAGCCCAGCCACGCGGGGCTGTCCGCGATCAGGGCGTCGACCGCCTCCATGCGAGTCTGCAGGGAGGTCCGATCGCCCGGCGAGGCGGGCGGGATGGACCCGTAGCGGCGGTGGAGGTTCCACTCCCGCGTGCCGATCGCGGTCACCACCAGGATCCCGATCAGGGCCGCCGTCCCGAACAGCAGGCGGCGCTTCATCCGCGCGATGCGCTGGGCCTCTTCCCAGCGCAGGTCGCGGATCATCCGGGCCACGTCGCGGCGCGAGCGGTCGACGACCAGCACCTCCTGCAGCCAGGGGATGGCCTCCAGGGGTCGGCCGCACTCGACCGCGCCCTCGGCCCGCCGCAGGTAGCGCTCCACCAGCAGGTCCACGTTGCCGCTGCGGCGCATCACCGAGGCCAGGTCCTTGTCGACGCCTCGGTCCCGGGGCAGGCGGGTGGCCAGCACCTCCAGCAGGGAGGTGGCGCGCTCGACCTCTCCGGCCTGCTCCAGGAGGACCGCCAGACGGCGCCCCTCCTGGGCCAGGGGGATGCGGTGCCGGCCGAGCACCTTGGGGTGCGCCAGGCCCAGGATGATCAGGGCCTCCAGCTCGCGCAGGCTCCCGGGTTCCTCCGAGAGGTGCTCCAGCAGGGCCCCGCAGAAGGCCTCGGCGGTGCGGTCGTCGAACTCGGTCGCCGCCCGCTGCATCTGCTCGCCGAGCAGCTCACGGGGCCCCTCGGGCAGCTCCTCGCCCCCGGTGAGCTCGGCCACCACCTCCGCCACCAATCTCCTGCTATCGGCTGCTTTGTCGACCACCATGCCTGAGCGCCTGCCTCCGATCGCCGGGGGCCGCGGGGCGGTGTGACCCGGGCTCCCCCGGCGTGAGGAGGACCTCGGCCGTATCGATCACCCCCCGAGGCGATCTGTACGGAATCCGCCGAAGGCTGGGGAGCCCGGGGGGCGGGCCGCCGGTCGGCGGACCCTCCCCCCGGGCTCCTCGCTCGCCCCGGGATCCCGATCAGAGGGTGGGAGCGACGGTCAGCTCGGCGGCCTGGTTGCCCGCGGGGTCTTCCAGGCCCGCCGCCAGGATGAGGTCCTCGCCCGGGTTCAGGGGCAGGAGGAGCTCCACCCGGTAGTGGTCCGGCCGCACCTGGATCACGGAGTAGCCGGTCTGGCCCCCGGAGCCCGACCAGTTGGCCGGGCTGGAGGCGAAGGCGGAGTCGACGTCCTCGTCGAACAGGACGTCGTACACCATGCCCATCAGGTCCGCCCGGTAGTTGGCGAAGGCGGCCTGGAAGGCGGGCGCCGTGACGTCACCCCCGACGGCCCCGTTGAGCTGTCCGGGGGCCATGGGGACGCCGTCGTGGTTGGCGATGTTGGTGGCCGAGACGCGTACGGTCGTGGCGGCCGGCTGGAGCTCGACGCCGTCGGCCAGCCGGATGGTGACCGTGTTGCTCGGGCTCGAGTAGCGGGCGGTGGCTCCGGTGAGGCTCACCGGGGTGCCGGGCGGGCTCTCGACCGAGTAGTTGGCCAGGTTGAGGGCCGTGGAGGTCTGCACCGGCGTGCTCCACTCGATCGTCAGGGTGTCGCCCCCCACGCCGGAGACGGCCGTGCCCGACACCGAGCTGAGGAGGGGGCCTCCGGTGACCTGTGCCTGCAGGGTCGTCGAGGCGACCCCGTTGTTGCCGGCCAGATCGTCGAGGTCGATGGCGACCACGTCGCTGACCGCGGGGACCGCGGCAAACTCCGCCCGCAGGCTGCGCGGGCCGAGCGCCGTCAGGCCGACGGCATTCGAGCCGTTCAGCTGCACGTTGGAGAGGGTCGCCAGGTCGCTGGAATCATAGGCCTCGTCCAGCTCGACGATGACCGAGGTGGTGGGGTTGGCCGCGTCGATACGGGTCCGCAGCGGGTTCAGGAGCGGTCCGGACGAGTCACCCAGCCCGACCAGGGTCGGGTCGTCGTAGAACGCGCTGAGCACTCCCTGCTGGGAGATCATGCCCTGGACCCTGATCGTGTAGGGCCCGCCCCGCAGGACGTTCTCGGCACCCGGCTGGTTGAGCCCGATGAACACCGAGCTCAGACCGGGGTACCACGCGAACTCGGCGCCGGTGAGGTCGAGCGGATCGACCCCCTGCCAGATCGTGTAGTTGTAGTGGTTCAGGCGCCCCCAGCTCCCCGGAGGGGTCAGGAACTTCACCTGGATGGTGTCGTTCTCCTCGCCGGCCATGGCCACCGGCTCGGAGGCCCCGTCCAGCAGCGTCACCTCGAGGGGATCCTCGGCCGCGACCGGGACCGTGAGGGCCGGGAACAGCGGGTTGCCGGCCAGGTCGGTCACGCCCTCCACGTCCACCGTGTCGGTGGTCAGGACGGCGAAGGGGTACACCAGGAGGACCCCCATGTCGTCGGCGGTGGGGGTGGCCGTGCTGGGCAGGCCCTTGAACACGCCGCCGCTGTCGCGGGCCGTGTACTCGGACAGGAAGGCGATGTCGTCCAGGTAGTCGCAGGGCTCGGAGAAGCGCACGGTCACATCGCTGACCTGCACGGTGTCGACCCAGGCCGTGTCCACCGTGGGCAGGTTGGACTCGGAGACCACCTGGCCCTCCCAGGGCGTGATGGAGATGGTGTTCCCGCCGAGGTCGCGCATGTAGCTCAGGGTCAGGCGGAAGCCGGAATCGCGCCTGAAGTTCTGGTCGTTGCCGCCGTTGAAGGTCAGCACCGCGATGCGCGTCGCGAAGGTGTAGGAGATGGTGACGCCGGCGGTGCTCATGGTCGTGCCGAGGGGGGACTCGACCGTCCAGAGGCTGCCGTCCAGCACCTCGCTGTCGACCATGTCGTCGTCGAAGTGCACGACCACGGTGTCGTTGTCGCTGCCCTCGACCGCCGTGGCCACGGCGGAGAGGATCTCCGGCGGCGTGGTGTCCGTGGAGGTGAGGGCCGCCGCCACCACCGGCGTCATGACGTTGCCCGCCAGGTCGGTCACGTTGGAAACGCTCACGGTGTTGTCGCCGGGGACGGCCAGGGCGTCCAGCTCCAGGCGCACCATCTCGAGGCCGGTCAGCCGGGTGGCCGAGACGACGCTCGGACCGCCGGAGACGCTCCAGTTGGCGGTGTTCTCGGCGCTGGTCTGCTCGACGTCCTCGGAGAAGGTGACGTCGACCGTCATCCCGGTGGGATCGAGGTTGCGGTTCTGGACGAAGGTCTGAGCCGTGGGCACCGTGGCGTCGCCCGCCGCGGTCACCTGGATCGAGTCCCCGAAGAGCTCGCCGTCGATCTCCGCGATGCCCAGCGCCTGGATGTCGACCGTGTCGCCGTTCACCAGGTCCAGGTCGAAGTCCACCGTCAGCGTGGCGGTGGGCAGGTCGTAGCTCATCTCGGTGATGAAGGGGATGATGGAGACCGCGGGGGCCTCGGTGGCCGTGTTCCACTCCATGGACCAGAGGGCGGTGTCCACCGCCTGCTCGGGCTCCAGGGCCTGGGTGGTGACGACGATGATCTGGTCGCCGTACTCGTTCTCCACCGTGACGGCCTTGGTGTTGACGGCGTCGTAGTCGGCCGGGACGGCGCCGCTGCTGGTGATGGCCGTCACCAGCGGATCGCCCGTCAGGACGTTGCCGTGGACGTCCATCAGCCCGTCCAGGGTGACGGTGTTCAGCCCCGGGACGATGGGGTTGTTGAAGGTCACCCGCAGGACCTCGGGCTGTCCGGTGGGCTGCTCCACGTCCACCGCCAGGTCGGGGGTGGACACCTGGAAGTGGGAGAGCTGGGTCGCGAAGACCGGGTCCATGGCCTCGTCGAAGGTGAAGTCGATCACCGCCCCCAGGGGATCCTCGACCAGGTTCTGATCGGCCGTGACGAGGCTGGGCGAGGTGGTGTCGCCGGTGCCGACGCCCGCCACCGGGGTGGTGTCCAGGCTCACGTCGGCCACGGTGGTCAGGCCGACCGCCGCCAGCTCGAAGGTGGCGTGGACGTTGACCGACTCGTCGGTGGTGATGGTCAGGATCTGGGTGGCCGGGACCAGGTCGAGGGTGCAGCCGGTCAGCGAAAACGGGGTGCCGCCCTGCTCGAAGGACCAGCTGGCGGGATCCTCGGCGTCGGCCTCCACCACCCAGGGTCCCCCGTCGAAGGTGACCGTGATCACGTCACCGCCCAGCCCGGGGTTCTGCGCGCCGGCAGCGGTGAAGGTGGGGGTGGAGGGGTCGCTGGTGGTCACCGCCGTCCAGCTGGAGGGGATGCCGCTCTTGCCGACCACCCGCACCTGGTGGTTGGGAGTCACCCGCTGGTCCCAGGTCACCGTGGCGGTGGTGCCGGCGGTGACCACGGTCTGGGCGGCCTGACCCCCGTCGGCCTCGAAGTGGGCCGGGGTCCAGGTCCCGCCGAGGGTGCCGGTGAAGGTCACCACCGTCGTCAGGCCGCTGGGGTTGAAGGTGAGGTCCTGCTGGGCCCCGGCGACGGAGTTGGCAGCGGTGCCGCCCCCTCCCCCTCCCGAGGAGCATCCGGTGGCGAGAAGGGCGAGGACGGCGAGCGCGAGCGCGCCCGCCCGGGCGGAGACGAGCCGACTTCCTGAGTGCATACGAGGGGTCCCTCCGGTCTGGCCGTGCAAGGCGTGAGCGGGGATGCGGAGTTTCCCCGCACCGGCGTCCCATGGGATAGGGGCGGGACGCGCCGGCTCGGGGCCGCGGAGGGCCTATCGTCAGGGCCGCAGGGATGCTTGATGCGGGGGGATGGGTGGCCGGGGGCTTCCCGGCTCCGGGACATCGCCCCGCTCAGAGCACCAGAGGCTCGATCCGGAGCTCCGACAGCTCGAGCGCCGCGCCGGCTCGGAAGGCGGCCTGAACCGCGAAGGGGGTACCGAGGAGCGCCCCGTGGGCGGGGAGCTGCAGCAGGAGATCGGCGCGCCCGGCGGGATCGGCCGGCCGGGCGAAGACCCGCATCCTCCGGCTCCGATCGATCAGCAGGCTGCCGCCCACCCCGGGGATCGAGGTCGGCGCGGCGGCCGGCGCCCCGAGCAGGAAGTAGACCGCCTCCGCCCCGGCCCGCCGCGCGGCGAAGTGGAGCTGCGCGCCCAGCGCGGGCTGCCCCACCACCTGGAGCTCCCGCTCCCCGGTGTCGTAGAGGCGCAGGTCCCCCAGGCCGCCGAGGGTCCCGGCGTGGACGCTCTTGGCCGCCACCGCCACGCGCGTGCCCCCCGGGTCCAGCGCCAGGTCCATGACGCTCCCGGGCAGATCGGCGGCCAGCACGGGGGCGCCTCCCCACCGCTCGAAGAGGAGCACCTCCGGCTGGGGATCGCCGGCCCCCCACAGGCCCAGCGCCACGCGCTCCCCGTCGGGGGTGATCGCCAGGTCCTGGGGCAGGTTCTGCGGTCCGCCGACCGGGCCGCCCTGCGCGTGCTCGAAGAGCCGCAACCCGCTCGGGCCGTCGAAAACCTCGAGCCGGACGGCGACGCCCTGGGTGGCCTCCCACCAGGCCACCGCGTGGGTTTCGCCCCCAGCGGAGATCGCGGCCCGCACGGCCACCTCACCGGGCGCGCCGGCGTGCTCCAGGGCGAGCAGCCAGGCTCCCCCGGTCTCCCGCAGCACCCGCAGGCGATCGTAGCCCCCGACGAGGAGCGAGCGGCCGTCCGCCGCCAGCGCCAGGGCATTCGTGGCCGCCGGCAGGACCTCCCGGTGCAGGATGCCCCCCAGGGGGTCGACCAGCAGGAGCTCCTGCTCCGCGGTCAGCGCCACCCTCTTCCCATCGGCGGAGACCGACAGGTTCCGCAGGAAGGGGGTGGCCACCCGGACCCGAGCGGCGAGCGCGCCGGTGTGCGCGTCCAGCCAGTCGATCCAGGTCTCGCCGCTTCCGAGGTCGTAGCCGGCGACCACCAGTCGGCCGCCGTCCTCGGCGAGCTCCAGGTGGCCCGCCCCCGGCCCCCGGAAGCCCGGATCATGGGTCCAGACCGGCGCGAAGCCCGACCCGCCGGCCGCGGCCAGGGCGTCGTGCCGTGAGACCAGGGTCTTGCGGTGGGCGGGGTCGGGGTCGGGGAGCTGCAGGAGCGAGTAGAGCCGGGCCGCGTCCGCGCTGCCGCGCACCAGCGGAGGCGCGGCAGCACCCAGGGCTCCGAAGTCCTCGAAGAGAGGCGCGACCAGCGGTCCGTCCTGCGAGGAGAGCAGGGCGAGGTGCGGGGTTCCCACGGCCGGGGCGCCCCACACCAGCTGACCGCCGGCGGCGAAGTCGACTCCCATGGGAACCCAGGGAGCCGATCCATCGGCCGCGTGGATCCAGCGCAGGCCGGCCTGGAAGGGATCGGCGCCCTGCGCCCCCAGTGGCCCCGCCATGAGCAGGGTCGCCAGGGCCGCGGCCGCGATCAAGGGTCTCCGGGAGCCGTGGGAGTGCGTCATGCGCGGGTCGTCCGGGGGGGCGGGAAGGCGGAGGCCGAGAGGTCTCCACCTGAACTGTACCCCGCCGGGCGCGGAAGGCCGGCTCGGACCCGGCGGGGGGAGCGGTTTGGGCCGGCGGGATTCGCGCGGGCGGGGGACAGGGGATAAAGTCTCGGGCTCGGCACCCTCCCCGCCGAGCCCTCCACGGCCGATGAAGCAGACCTCCCTCCACGACCTGCACGCCGCCTCGGGCGCCAAGATGGTCGACTTCGCCGGCTGGCGCATGCCGGTCCAGTACGGACCGATCCTGGACGAGGTGCGCTGCGTCCGCGAGGCCGTCGGGCTGTTCGACCTGGGGCACATGGGCCGGCTGTCGGTGCGCGGCCCGGACGCGGTGCCCTACCTCGACCGCCTGGCCACCAACCACTGCGCGCGGATACCGCAGGCTTCCATCCGCTACTCCCTCTTCTGCCGGGAGGACGGCAATCCCATCGACGACCTCCTGATCTACCGGGACGGCGAGGAGTCGATCTTCCTGGTGGTCAACGCCTCCAACACCGAGGTCGATCTGGCCTGGATGCGCGAGCACGCCGGAGGCTTCGACGTCGAGCTGGAGGACCAGACCGGCGAGCTGGCCATGCTGGCCCTGCAGGGGCCGCGCTCCGCCGAGGCGCTGCAGCCGCTGGTGAGCGACCTGGACCTGTCCGAGCTGGGCTACTACAAGTTCGATCGCGGCACGGTCAGCGGGCTGGAGCGGACCCGCATCAGCCGCACCGGCTACACCGGGGAGAACGGCTTCGAGGTCTACCTGCCGGCCGCCGAGGCGCCCCGCGTCTGGGGCGAGCTCGTGGCCGCGGGCGCCGCGGCGGGCCTGCGCCCCATCGGGCTGGGCGCCCGCGACATCCTGCGCCTGGAGGCCGGCATGCCCCTGTACGGCCACGAGATCAGCTCCGAGTACAACCCCATCGAGGCGGGCCTCGCCTTCGGCGTCTCCTTTCGCAAGTCGAAGGGCGACTGGATCGGGCGCGAGGCCCTGCTCCGGATCAAGAAGAACCCCACCCGACGCCTGGTGGGCCTCACCACCCCCGGCCCCCGCATCCCGCGCCAGGGCGCGAGCCTGCTGGAGGGCGAGCGGACCGTGGGGGTGGTCTGCTCGGGCGCCAAGTCGCCCACCCTGGACTCAAACATCGCCACCGCCTACGTCCGGCTCGGCCTGGACGAGCCCGGCACCGCGCTGGAGATCGACTTCCGGGGCAAGCGCCAGGCCTGCGTCCTGGTCGAGTTGCCCTTCTTCTCGCGGACCCGCTAGTACACGATTCCCCCAACGGCCTCCGGAGCGGAGGCTCCACTCGAGCTCCGACATGCGCCCCGACGACCGCAAGTACCACCCCACGCACGAGTGGATCAAGCCCGACGGCGACACCGTGCTGATCGGCATCACCGATTTCGCCGTGAAACAGCTCTCGAACGGCAACGACAGCGACCTGGTCTACTGCGACCTGCCCAGCCCGGGCCGGGTCCTGGCGGCCGGGGAGACCTTCGGCGAGATCGAGTCCGTCAAGGCCGTGTCCGACCTGAGCTCCCCCGTCGCCGGCGAGGTGCTCGAGGTCAACGGCGCCATCGAGGACCACCTCGAGATCCTGGCCCAGGATCCCTGGAACAAGGGCTGGCTGATCCGCCTGAAGCCCAGCTCCAAGAGCCTGGCGGGGCTCATGAGCCTCGAGGAGTACGAGAAGATGCTGGCCGAGGAGGAGGAGTAGCGGGCTGATATGGGTGCAATGGTCAAGCCCCGAAGGGGCGGCAGCTGCGAACG
>CAZTTG010000131.1:0-13285 GCA_964615935.1 uncultured Planctomycetaceae bacterium
GCAGGGAAAGAGCTTCGCGGACGGCTCGAAGCGCGACCAGCCCAGCGAGGGGGTCCAGACCTCGACGATGTAGTGCTCCTGGAGCTCGCCCGTGGTCATGGTGCAGGCCAGGATGCGAGCCGGGACGTCGGCGGCGCGCAGCAGGGACGCCGCGACGTTGGCGTTCCCGGTGCAGACGGCGCCGCCGCGCTCCAGACACTCGAGCGCGCCCTGATCGCCGCCGGCCGATCCCGACGAGAGCCGGGCTCGCAGGCATTGCCTCAGATCGGCCATCAGCCAGAGCAGGTCCTCCCGACGGAAGGAGCCGGCGGCTTCCCGGATGCCGGGGTCCTCGCAGGCCACCCCCGGGGCGGGCTTCAGGAGCGCGCGGATCGACCTGGGAATCGCGCGCTTCCCGGCCAGGGGCACCTCCGCGCCGTCGTGGAGGGGGACGTCCTGGACGAAGAGGAGGGTCTCCACCCTCACGCGGACCCGCTCGCCGTCCTCGAGGGGCCGGAGGTGGATCCGCAGGGGCCGGTTCTCGCGCTCCTCGAGGATCTCCAGCCGGTCGATCCGGTCGGGCGGGATGCTCGTCGCGCGGATGGCCAGGGGGACCTGCTGCTCGAAGGGGAAGGGGATCGAGAGGTCGAGGTGCGCCCCCTCCTGCGCTCCGTCAGCGACCGCCTGGTAGCGCCCCGAGACGAGGCGCAGCGCGACCCGCGACCACTCGCCTCGGGTCTCCGCCACGGTGAGGCTGAGGTCGTCGAACCAGGCCAGCCCCCCGCCGGTCAGGCTGCAGCGGACGACCCACTCCGCGGGCTCCTCGGGAACGGGCACCTCGATCTCCACCCTCGTCCAGGAGCCGGTCTCGGTCACGGAGCCGGCGTGGTGGCCGTGCTGCGGGTGATAGCTCAGGCTCGATCGGTGAAAGCCGAGGTAGAGGTTGCCGTGGGGGTTGTCGCCGGGTATCTGGACCTCGACCCGGATCCAGCCCGTCAGCCGCGCCACGGCGGCGGGGCGAGGCGCCTGGATCACCTGCAGGAGCGCCTGCCGCGTCCGCTCGCTGCCATCGAGGAGGACGCATCCCCGGCCCTCGCGCGCTTCGGCCTCCCCCAGCTCGTCGAGGAGCTGTCGGATCCCCTCCGAGCGCCACTCCGGTCTCCACCCGGGGATCTCCTCCCCGCCGGCCAGCTCGAAGTCGCCGTTCGCGAGCAGTTCCTCGTCCGCGGCGACGCCTGTCTGGAGGGTGGTGAGCAGCAGGAAGGCCGTCAGCCACGGATGGATCGCGCCCGAGAAGCCCTTCATGGTGTGCCTCCGCCCTGGCCCGCTCTCCCCTACCCCGGCCGTCCGGCCTCCCGCTCCTTCTCGGTGGCCTCGCGCACGCCCGCGATGGTGACCTCGAAGTGGAGCGTCTGGCCTGCCAGGGGGTGGTTGAAGTCGATGGTGACGGTCTCCTCCCCGATCTCCCGGATCCGCCCCAGCAGCTTGCCGGCGGCACCCTCGGCGGTGATCGTGTCGCCGACCTTGGGCGCCGGCTCGGCGGGCATGGCCGAGCGCGGGATCTCCTTGACCTTCTCCGGATCGGGATCGCCGTAGCCGTCGGCGGGCGGAACGTCGGTCTGGACGAAGTCGTTCTTGTGAGCGCCCTCCAGCGCCTGCTCCAGGCCGGGCACCACGCTGCCTCCGCCGTGGAGGTAGGCCATGGGCCGTCCGCCGCTGCGGTTGCTGTCGAGGACGTTGCCGCCGTCGTCCTTGAGGGTGTAGTAGATGCCGATCACGCGGCCGTCGGCGACTTCCAGGTCGGGCTTCCTGGCCATGGGTGCTCCGGGGGTGCCCCTCGCCCCGAGGGGCCCGGGAGGATACGCGAAGGGACCGGAGGGGAGAACCACCTTCTGCCCCTCGATCGGGGTCCTCGCCCCCGGTTGCGGGTCGGGGGGCTCTCCCATAACATGCCCGCCCCGTGCCTGCAGGGCTCCGGGCTGCCGCCGATCCCGCGGGGATCCCGCGAGCGCCCCGCGTGAGCAGGGTTTCGGCGCCGCAGATGTCCTTCAACTCCAGCCAGTTCGTATTCCTCTTCCTGGTCGTCTTCTTCGCCTACTGGGCGATCTCCCGGACGAGGAACCTGCGCTTCGTGCTGCTGCTCGCGGCCAGCTACGTGTTCTACATGAGCTGGGACGCGCGCTTCATCGTCCTGATCCTGGCCTCCACCCTGCTGGACTACTACCTGGGCGGGGCCATCCACCGGAGCGAGCAGCCGGGCCGGCGGAGGCTCTGCCTGATCCTCAGCCTGGTCGGCAACCTGGGCCTCCTGGCCTACTTCAAGTACTTCAACTTCTTCGCCGAGAACGTCGTCGAGACCCTGCGCGGCGCGGGCCTGTCGGGGCTGGCCGAGTTCACCCCCTGGAACATCATCCTGCCGGTCGGCATCTCCTTCTACACCTTCCAGTCGCTCAGCTACACGATCGACATCTACCGGCGGCAGCTCGAACCCACCGACTCGCTGCTCAAGTTCGCCCTCTTCGTCACCTTCTTCCCCCAGCTGGTCGCGGGCCCCATCGTGCGCGCCCGCGAGTTCCTGCCCCAGCTCGACCAGCCCGCCCGCTTCGACGACCGGGACGCCCAGCGGGGACTCTTCCTGATCCTGGTCGGGATGGTGAAGAAGATGGCCCTGGCGGACGTGCTGGGGACCACGCTGGTCGCGCCGGTCTACGCCGATCCCGGGGCCTACCACCCCCTGCAGGTGCTCCTGGCCGTCTGGGGGGCCCTGTTCCAGTTCTACCTGGACTTCTCGGCTTACTCCGACATCGCCATCGGCTGCGCCGCCTGCCTGGGCTTCAAGCTGCCCAAGAACTTCGACCGGCCCTTCCTGGCCCAGTCGATCGGCGAGTTCTGGAGCCGCTGGCACATCTCGCTGTCCACCTGGTTCCGCGACTACGTCTTCTTCAGCCTGGGGGGGACGCGCGCGCGCCTCCTGGGGCGCTTCCGCAACGTCCTGCTCACCATGTTCCTGGTCGGCCTGTGGCACGGGGCCGGGTGGAACTACGTGATCTGGGGGACGATGCACGGTCTGGCGAGCTTCGCGGGCATGCTCTTCCCCCACCGGAGCCGGGCGCAGCTCGAGGCTCGCTCGGTCTGGAATCGAGGGCTGAGGCGGCTGGGCACCTTCAACCTGGTGGCCCTGTCGATGCTGTTCTTCGCCAACGGAAGCGTGCTAGAGGGGAACCGCGGCCTGGTCGGGTCGGTGGAGATGCTGGGGGCCTTCGCGCAGTGGGGCCGGCCGCTGGCCTCCCTGCCACTGGAAGGCCTGGTGGCCATGGCGGCGGCCGTCCTGCTGCACTTCACGCCCGTGAGCTGGCCCGAGCGGCTGCTGGCGGGGTGGAGGCGGCTCCCCTCGCCCGCCCAGGCGGGCGCCATGATCCTGGTGGCCGGAGTGCTCGCCAACCTGGCCTACGCGGCCAACCCGTTCATCTACTTCCAGTTCTGATCCACGCGATGGCATCCGTCCCCAAGAGCGCCCGCTCCCTGATCTGGTTCGTCCTCCTGGGCGGGGCGGCGCTCTGGCTCGCGCTGGACCAGCGGCTGGCCCTGTGCTCGGACTGGCGCTACGCCATCCTGCGCGAGCTGGAGCGCGCCGAGGAGCCCTCGCCGGACGTGCTCTTCCTCGGGAGCTCGAGGACCGCCCGCGGCGTGATCCCCTCGATCTTCGAGGAGGAGATCGCGCGCGCGGACGGCGAGCAGGTGCGGGCGCTGAACATCGCGATCATGGGCACGCCGCGGCACGTGGCCCTCCTGCAGCTCCAGGACTGGCTCGAGGAGCACGATCCCCCCGAGGCGATCTTCGTCGAGATGGGCACGGCGGGCCTGATGGAGTGGCCCCACAAGACCCTCACTCGCTTCCTGGGCCCGGTCGAGGCCCTGCGCATGCTCGCCCGGCAGCCCTACGACTATACCAGCCAGGCGGAGTACGGCCGCAAGCGGGGCCGCCCGCCGATCTTCGATCCGGGCGGCCTGGTCCGCGCGCTGGGCCGCAACGCGCTGCACCTGCAGCTCACGCTGAACGCCCTGGGCCGAGGCCCGGAGGACGTGCTCCGCGTGGGCTACAACGCGCTGCGCAACCTCGCGGCGGGGCGCGGCCTGGACCTCTACTGGGCCGACGAGCCCCGCATCGATCCCGAGCAGACCCGCACCGAGGTGAACGCGCAGGGCTGGCACCGGCTCGACCGCGGCAACCCCTCGGCCCGCGCCGCCAACGACCGCTTCCTCGAGGCCGAGCGCGCCCACCCCACCCCGATCGCCGAGCGCATCGCCCAGGTGCGCGCGGAGAACTTCAGCGATCCGGGCCGCTTCCGCGCGACCAGGCTCTACGCCGGCCGCCTGGCGAATCTCTGCCGGGAGCGCGGCATCCGGCTGATCTTCATGGAGCTCTCCGCCTTCGCCGAGCCCGGGCTCAGCCCCTCTCACGTGGCCGTGCACGAGGCCCGCGGTGAGGTCTTCCGCCCGGATCCGGCCGAGCTCCAGCGGCTCGAGAACTACCTCGATCCGGGCCACCTCAGCCGCCCCGGAGCCGAGCTCTACACGCGGCGGCTGGCGCAGTTCTTCGCGCGGCGGTGAGGCCGGCCCGCCTCGGCCTCCAGGAGGAGGCAGATGATCCGCTCCTCGGTGATTCGGTTCCCGCTCAGCGTCGATCCGCGACCGCGCCGGGCGGAGGCCGCCACAACCGCTTGACGCGCTGGGTGAGCTGGTGGATCGCCCTCTTGGCGCGGCAGCGGGAGTCCAGCAGGTGGTTGAGCGCGGCCGCCGTCGAACCGTCGGAGCGGTGCTGCAGGTCGGGATACCCGAGCTCGCCCATCTGCCGGCCGGCGATCCAGTTGAACCGCCGGTGCCGGGCCCGACTCCAGTCCTTCCAGCGCTCGAGCGGCCGGAACTCGTCGGTCTTCGGGGACTCCTCCCAGTTGAGGCGCTGGCCCGGATCCCGGCCGAAGGTGGACGAGCCCCTCACGGGAAGCTCCCTGGCCGCGTCGAAATCGTAGAGCGAGGCGTCCAGCCCGGCGAAGCGCATCACCGCGCGTAGCTCGCCCTCGACGTCCAGCCACAGATCCTCGTAGCGGACGATCCGGAAGCGCCGCTCCCCCTCCCCCTCCTCCTGTCGGAGCCGGAGGATGCCGTCCGCCCCGTCGGCCCAGCTCCGCATGACGCGCTCGTAGCCCCCGCCGAAGGAGCGGATCTTGGATTCGACCAGGGAGCGGCCGTCCCGGACCAGGATCAGCAGGTCAGCCCGCGGGAAGAAGCGGAAGAAGTGCTCGATGTTCAGGACGCTCGGCGTCTTCGTCACCAGGCGCAGCCCGTCCCCGGTCGGCGAGAGGAGCTTCACCAGGGCGTCGCCGAAGTGCCGGCAGAGGGTGTCGACGAGTCCCTCGTCCTCCCCCCAGCGACTCCACGTGCCGTACATGGTGGTCGCGTAGCTCGAGAGCGATCCGGAGTGATGCAGCAGGAAGTCCTCCCGGATCGGATCCGGAGGCCGGGCGCAGTGGGGATGCAGCAGCAGCAGGCGGCTGAAGAAGTTGGTGCCGCTGCGCTGAGAGATCCCCAGCACGAAGATCGGTCGGGATTCCCGGCTCGGCTCGCTCATGGGTACGCCTGGCGATGGGGCCAGGCGCACGGCATGTTGTGTGGCCGGATCGTCGAGGACAAGGGCGCCCGCGGGAATCGGAGCCGCCGCCTCAGCCTCCTCCGGAGGATGGCTGGTTAAGGGGCCGATTCGATGCCAGGCCCGAGGAGGCCGGGGCGAGCACGGTGGACATGGAGGGCAATCCGGTGGGCCAGGGCACGGTGATCGCCATCCGGCACCGGCCGTGCTCGGCCTTGTTCTCGAACAGGAACAACGCTCCCCGCCGCTCGGAAAGGCCGAGCGACAGGGAGCGGGAAAACGCGATGCAGGGTGACCGTCAGCCAGGGCCTGACAGGTTCACCCATATCAGGGCCCGACGACGAACTCGAGGCCGTCCGTCAGGCCCACGTCGTCAGGTGGCGCAAAGCCAGGATCGCGGCTCCAGTACTGAGCGAAGAGCCGCATGCCTGCCACGATGGACTTGCCCGCCATGTAGGCCTGCGAGAAGTGGAACGAGTACGAGCCCGAGCAGTCCGGCGGCGGCGGGTTGCCGCCCGAGCCCTGCACGGGCGTGCGGATGATCGGCGGAGCAACGCACAGGGTGCCGCCCATGAACGGCCGATTGTCGGGGCCGTGGCTCCAGATCATGATGCCAGCCTTCTCGTTCAGGACGCCTGCGGTGGTGACGTAGAAGTCGTCCGGACCGCTGATGGTCGCCGCGCCGGCGTACCCGATCGAGGGCAGGCAGGCCAAGGAGTTCACCTTGGCGGTGCAGTAGGTGGTCCTCCGGCGCCGCATCGTTCGCCGTGAGCTTGGCTTGCTGCCTCCATACCGTGCCGGCTCGCACGAATGCGTAGGCCGATCCGGATTGGTAGCCTGCATCGTCGTTCCACCGCGCGCCGACCAGCGCCGTGTCACCAGAGACGGAGAAGCCGAACTCGTCTCCGTTCCACGCATCGAGCACCGTGAGCTTGGCCTCTTCGACCCAGATCCACGGATCCACAGTGAGCGGGTACCTCGCATCGCGGTCGTCCACGAGGATGGCCAATCCCTCGGCGGCTCGGGTCAAGCGCGCCTCCAGCTCACGTCCCCCCGCGTCCCAGGCTCGAAGTCCGCTGTAAGAGAGCTTCGCGCTTCCATCGACCGCCTCCAGCCGCGCGTCGCGCCCGCCTGCCAGGACCTTGGCGTCGAAGCCGCCTTCCACCGCCAGGACCAGCCGCAGGGGCTCTTCGGCCCCGGAAGGTCCCGGAGCCGAGGCGATCGTGAAGCCCTGCTCGATGCCGCGCTCGTCGTTCATATACCACTCGGTCAAGCCCCCGCGTCGGATCTCCACCCGCCGCCCAAAGGCCTCGCAGCTTCCTGCCGCCACGGGGGAGAGCGAGGCGCCGCGCCCCCAGCCCGTCAGGCGCAGCCCCAGCATCCAGGTCTCGCCGTCCTCGTCCATGCCCGAAGCCGTGAAGCCCGACGGCGAGAAGCTCGCGCTCATCCCGCGTGCGGGATTCGTTGCCCGCCAAGTGTCTCCAAGCCCCGGTGTGACTCGGTACTGCTCATCCAGAACCGCTTTCCGAACCGCATCCTCCAGGGCAGGCGGCATCGTCTCGGAGCTCGCGGCAACGACTGTGGGGACGAGAATCAGGACAACCAGAGCATGGCGAGTGAACATGATCCCCTTCCTTACTCGAGTCATGGCTTTCAGCTTACTCCATCAAAGGCTGAATGGGGCGGTATTCCGGAGAGCAGGTCCCCACCGAGGGACCGACACGAAGCCGGTACAGCCGGGCAGGGCCCCCGGGAGACCAGGTCGACCTCGACGCCCGCGGAGCAGCGGTCCCACCCGGTCGGGGGATGGAGCACCATGCGGATCCTCTCCCGACTCGGCTCGGCTACGCGCCTCCTCTCATCCTCTCCGGTCCGCTCCCATAGGGTCTTGGCGTTCCTGGCGTGCCCGACGGTTTCATCGAAGCTGCGGTTTCATCGAAGTTGACGAGGCCCGATCCAGGCCCCGGGCCACGTCCCGCGCGCGCAGTCTGCGGTCTTGCGTGAGGATGCATCGGATTCAGGGCACCAGGCTCTTGCAGCTGCCTCCAGCCGCCGCAGGAGAGGATGGTTGGTTCAGGGGCCGATTCGATGCCAGGCCCGAGGAGGCCGGGGCGAGCTGGGGCGAGTGGGTTAGGCCACGAGGAGCGGCGAGGCGGACTGCCGAGGCGCGCGGTGTGGGGGGTGGAGACGTGGCGGCCGCCTCCCGGCGGATCAGGCGAGCTGGCTCGGGTGCTTCTCGAAGAAGTCGGTCCGCGGCGGGATCTCCTCGATCTCGTGGGCCGCGGGGTCCGGAAAGAACGCGAGGATCGGCTCGAAGATCCGGTCCCAGCGGAAGAACTCCTCGCCGACGTGGAGGGCCTCGCGGACCCTCTCGGTGCCCACCGGCGCGACGGGGTGGAGGAGGACGACGGCGATGCGGACCATCTGGAACGCGTCCACCAGCGCCTGCCGGCGGGCGTCCGGATCGCAGTCGTCGCGGTAGGGGTTCACGGCGCCCCAGCGGGAGTTGATCTCGCGGATGAAGCCCCCGACGGCGGACAGGGCGGCCGGGAAGTCGTGCCGGGAGAAGGCCTCCTCGAAGTCGAGGATCGTCTCCTCGCACCGCGCGCCCACCTCCGGGTCCACCTCCCCCCGCGGGACGCGGTTCTCGAAGAACTTCTGCGCCGTGTAGAAGCAGGAGCGGACCGCGCGGTTCAGGGCGTTCGAGAGCAGGTTCCCCTCCCGGAGCACCGGGTCGGGGGCGCCGGGCTTCGCCGACGGGTCGAGGGGGAGCGGACGGAACCGGCCGTTCCGGTGGCCGAGCGCCAGGCTGAGGAAGTGGATCCGGAGCTGGTCGGCGGTGTAGTGGTCGAGGAGGTCCCGCGCCATCGGCGGCTTGACCTTGCCGCTGCTGCTCGCCTTCTTGCCGAGGAAGAGCAGGTGGCGGTTCGCGACGAGGTGCGTCATCCTGAGCGCGCCGTCCGGCGGGTCCGGGTCGTACTCGGGGCCCTGCATCCCCAGCCAGATCCCGGCCTGGCCCAGGCCGTAGAAGAAGAGGTTGTCCTCCCCGATGAACTGGTAGACCTCGGCGTCGCGCCGGCACCACCAGTCCGTCCAGCGGTCGGGGTCGGCGCCGGTCCGCTCGAGCTGGGAGATGGTGAACGAGATCGGCGCCCAGAGCGACTCCGGCCACACCCAGAACGTGAGCCCCTCGATGTCCGGCGCGGCCAGCCCCCACTCGAGGTTGCCCGTGAGGCGGAAGGGGACGAGCGTCTTGCCCGTCCGGATGCGGATCGCCTGCTCGTCCAGGACCGCGCGGGCCGCGTCCATCTCGGCCAGTGAGTCGAACACGAGCCGCACCGACTTGCTGCGACCCTCCTCCTCGCGGTGCGGCGGCAGCCGGTCGCGGACCGCCTCGACGGCCTCCATCTCGTCGCTGAGCACGTGGATCGTCGGGGCCTCGAAGTGTTCGAGCAGCGTGCGGATCATGAAGTCCCGCCACCGCCCCTCCTCGCGAAGTCGCTCGATCCACGCGCGGATCCCGTCGCCGAGCTCCTCCAGGAGGATGTACCAGTTCGTGACCTCGCGCAGGGCCGGCCGGTTGCCGGTGAGGGCGCTCCGGGGATCGACGAGGGCCGCGGGATCGTACTGGTGCCCGAGCGAGCACTCGTCCGCGTAGGCCTTCTCGGCCCGGCAGCCCTCGATGGGACACCGCCCGATGACCTGCCGCCCGGAGAGGAAGGTGCCCGCCTCCTCGTCGTAGGGCTGGGGTGTGCTGCGCGCGCGGAGGTGGCCATTCGCGTGAAGGGTCTCGAGGATCCACGCCCCCCGCTCCGCGTGGATCTCCCGCCACGGCGACATCGAGGACGCCGCGAAGAGGTTCAGCGAGATGGAGTAGGCGGCCAGAGTCTCGCTCTGCCGCTCGTGGTTCGCGCGGACGAATTCCTCCAGCGAGCCCGAGAACTCCCCCGCCTCGACCCGACGGGCGTGGTCGGCGACGATCGGCGAGCCGTACCCGTCGGTGCCGGAGACGAAGATCACGTTCTCCGGGCCGAGCCGGTCGCGCAGGAAGCGCGCGAAGGCGTCCGCGTGGACGAACACCCCTCCCACGTGCCCGAAGTGGAGGTCCTTGTTGCCGTAGGGCATCCCCGCGGTGACGACGGCACGCCGCGGAAAGACCGGCCGCGGCCGATCGGTCAGGTAGCGGGGCAGGGAGGAGTCGCTCATGGTCGGACCTCGATGGAGGACGAGCGTGGGCTGCGTGCCGCGCTTGCCCTCAAACTGTCTTTGAACGGCCTGCGGCCACCTCCGCCACGCACGAGGGTCGGTGGTCCAGCACACGGAGGGCGCTTCCTCTCCGGCTCATGTCGATCGCGCGGCGCAGGTCGTGGTCCTTTCGCCCCGGAAGGTGCCGTCAGCGGGATCCCGTCCAGGTGCCCCGGTGGCCGTAGTCGTCCTCGAAGGTGCCCTCGAAGCTGCTGTAGTTCGGGCTGAAGGTGAACCGCCCGCGACCGTAGGTGGCGCCTTCCCGGTACATCAGGAAATCGTACTGCAGGTCCTCGAGCTTCCCCTGGAGAATGAGCCCGGGACACTCGATCTTCAGGGTACTGCCGACGCTCCCGTTCATCTCGACATCGATGAAGTGCTCCTTGCAGAACTCCCGCCTGTCGCTGCAGCCCACGTGGGTGTGGACCGTGTTCTTCCACACGTCGTTCTCGAAGACCAGGATGGGGGACTGCTCCACCACGCCCGGATAGCCCGCCCCCTCGGCCCGGCGGATCCACACCTTGCCGGCGAAGGTCGAGCTCGGGTCCATGTTGACCATTCGGTCCTGCGACTCGATGCGCAGGCGCAGCGTCCCCTGCCCCAGCGCCGGATTGCCCGGCAGGTCGACCCATCGCCCCGCGAGGACGTCGCCATCGATGCGGCCGACGAAGACGTGCGCCGAGGCGGTCGCCTCGCCCGCGATCGGGCCCCAGAACACATCGCCGCCGATCTGCCGGATGGCCACCGCGAGGCGTCCGTCCACGCTCCACCTTCCCGTCAGGTCCAGGCCCGCCATCGGGGACCCTCCCTGTGAGCCGCCTCCCGCCTCGCCCTGCGACCCAGTCGGTGGTTCACCCCTCGATCCCGATTCGCCCGGCTCCAGCGGGGTCCCCGGCACCGTGCGTCCACCGGGCAGCAGCAGGTCGGGCGGATCGTCGATCATCCCCGCGACCGAGGGGATCGCGAACTCGGCGGACTCCCCCGCTCCCAGCGGGACGTCCGCGAAGGAGAGCGCGCGCTCGCGTCCGCCCGAGGAGGCCGTCAGGTTCAGCGTGAACTTCCCGTCCTCCAGGCCCTCGATCCGGACCCGGTAGCTCCCCGTGGCGCCGTGGATCGCGGCGTACTCCACGTCTTCCATGACCAGGTGCGAACCACCGGGGATCAGCTCCTCCACCGCCCCGTGCTCGTTCAACCCCATGTGGCGATTCTGCGAGTCGTAGACGTGCAGGTCCGCCGGGCAGAAGATCTCCAGGGTCAGCTCGTCCTGGTGCTTCAGGTCCTTCGGCTTCGTGTAGCCGTTCGAGGAGGCCCGCAATTGACCCTCAAGGATGCTGTAAGTCATCAGCTGGATCCTCTTGTTCGCCGCCAGGACCCCGTGGCTCGCGGAGTCATCGGGCAGGTGCTGGACGTACAACTTCAAGTCTCCCTCGAGCCCTTCTGCGCTCTCCCGGGGAACGGTGCTGTCGCCATCACCCCAGACCGGGTACAGATGGTACGTCCGACCGGATGGATGCAGGATCCCGGGCTTGCCCTTGTCGGGGTGCAGCGCGACGTAGCCGGTCGCCGTCGCCGAGCCGTATCCGATGATCGTGAAGGTCTCGACCTCCTCGGGGGCCCGGGTGCCCAGATCGGTGCGGAGCACCCGGGCCCGCCCCAAGAGCGTCAGGTCTGGCGCCCAGGGGTGGTCCTCGCTGATCCTCATGCCGAACACGCCCTGCAGGGCCGACAAGGTCACCGAGTGGTAGCGGCATCGATACGTCTCCTCCAGCGTCCAGTCCACCTGCTCGCCGCCCGTGCGGGAGGAGCGCTCCCTGACGAACCGCCCCCACGGCTGCAGGCTGAAGGCGCTGGGCATGTGCCTGGCGACGATCTTCATCCTGTTCTCGTTGAAGAATGGATTGCCGAAGGTGTAGCCCATCATCAACGCATAGTAGGCCTTTGGGGCTCCCCGGTGAGGGGTGCCCATGGTGATCAGCTTGTCCACCTGACCGGTTCCGTACCTCCTCAGATACGCCCTCGCCACCAGCCCGCCCATGCTGTGCGCGACCAGGACGACCTTCTTTCGGCCGGTCTTCTTCAGCGCCGTCTTGACCTGCTCCTGCACCGACGCGAGGGTCTCGGCGCGGTTCGGGGAGTAGCGCCAGTCGTAGGGGGCGTCAAACAGCCACTCGCCCTCCTCGTAGCCTACTTCTTCCATGAAGTCGAAGAAGCTGTCGTAGACATCGCCTATCGCGGGCAGCAGATTGCCAATTGAACTGGTGGCTCGGATCTCATGCTTGCTCTGACCTGAACCTGTCATGAGCAGGGAATCCGGGGAATACGCGCTGCCAGAGGGCCAGACCTCCTGGGTGTCCTTCGCGCTCTGCAGCCTGCTGCCGGCGATCCCCGGCAGGAAGGTCACCGGCAGCTTCGCGTTGGGCTCGGCCTTGCTGATCGGCGCTGCCGCGAGCAGGATCTCTTCGAAGACGCCCTCCCTGTGAATCGGCTGGGGCTTGACGTATCCGGCGACGGTGATGTCGTAGAAGAGAAGGACGAAGTCCCCCTTCAGGTCCCCGACGGCATAGGCCGGGTCGTTGTTGAAGTAGGCCGACCAACTGACGCGCTCGAAGGGGCCGCCCTCCTGGAGCTCCTCGCAGAGCACGTGCCCCGGGATGGCCTCACGCTTCAACGTCTCCCGCCTCATCAGCCCCTCCCCCCAGAAGAAGGGGATCGTGTTCAGGGTCTCGTTCTCGTAGTACTTCTCGTAGGACTGCGAGATCTCCCCCGTGAGCGTGTACCGCTGCGCCACACGCACCGCGCACGGGCCCACCTTGCCCGGGCGCATCAGCTGGTAGGCTTCCGAGTAGCGCGTGTACAGCTCGTATTCGACGTCGATGATCCCGAGGATCTTTCCGGTCTTGAAGTCAACGTGGGTGCTGGACCTGGACTTGTGGACCTTGCGCCGCTCCGCGAAGTCCCCCAGATCGGCAACGAGCTCGGCGCCCGGCGGGGCCGGTGCGCATCCGGTCCCGGACGGCAATCCGGCCACGCCCACGAATTCGGCCTTGCCCGCCCATTCGAAGTCCGCCGCCGCGTCCGCCGCCCCATCCGCCCAGAGCAGCCCGAGCGCGATCCAGCGAAGGCCCGTTCGTATCCCCATGGCATCCAACCTCTTCTGAAAGCCCCGACTCCTCGGCCGCGTCGTGCGCAGCGGCGCTCGTGCGCTTGTCGTTGATTCTACTCCTCGCCCTCCGACGGCGGCAACGCTCGCCGGGCGAGTCGAGCTAGCGGCCCCGTCCTCGTCTCTCATCACCCAGACGTCCGCCCCCTCCCCCCGCGCGGCAAACTTGCCGCGCCGGCGCCGAGTGGCGCCGTAACGCCACGCTCGGTGCGCGAAGCGCACCGAGCATGTGGCGTGATCATCGGTCGAACCGT
>CAZTTG010000132.1:0-13009 GCA_964615935.1 uncultured Planctomycetaceae bacterium
GGCTGCCCCTCGGCGGCTCCGGCCGCGAATCGACCCCTTGGAACGTCTATTCTCGAGGGGTGGCGGCGCGGCCGAGCTTCTGAATGCCGCGGGCCGGGACGCCGCCCATCAAGCCGCGGCCGGGGCCTTGTCGCTGGCCATGCCCTTCGAGAACCAGCCCTTGCACCAGATGGCGACCACGACCCCGATGAGGGCCCAGAGTCCCAGGATCAACCACATGACGTAGGGGGAATCCCAGTAGGCGACCTCGCCGGCCGCGATGCGATCGCCGACGTCGGGCTCGCCTTCGGGATACTCCGGACACCACCGCATGAGCATGTGGCCGGAGAAGAAGGCGACGACCATCTTGCCGAGGAAGTAGGGCACCATGGACAGCCCGAGGTAGGTGCCCTCCTGACCCTTGGGGGCAATCGCGGCGGTGTACTCCTGGAGGCGTGGCGACCAGATGAGCTCCCCGATGGTCAGCACCAACAGGAAGCAGATGGTCATGATGTAGGTGAACCGGGCCACATCCCATCCCTCGGGCGGAGGGATGGCGAGGAAGAACAAGGAGACGGCGGTGATCAGTGCACCGAAGATCAGCATGTTGTAGATCTTGAAGCGGTGCAGCAGCGGGATGAACAGGATGAGTCCGATGATCACCAGGAATGGGTTGAAGGCCTGCAGGAAGCCGATGTTCGCCTCGGGCCCGATCACGCGAAGCCAGAACTTCGGCGCCACCAGGGAGAGATGGATGAATACGCATCGAACCCCGAGGAGCAGGAAGATCAGCACGGCCAGTTTCCACAGCGGCGAGACGAAGAACCGGTTGGTCGCGGGTCCGAATCCATGCTCCCTGATCGAAGCCCTGGCGGTGCCGATCAAGCCGACCTGCTTCTGCTGCTGGGCCTGCTCCTCCTTCTCCTCCTCGTCGGAACCGTAGAGTTGCTCCGTGTTCTTGATCATGAGGAAGTTGAGCAGAACACACAGGATCCCCATGGCGACCGCGAAGCTCAGCAGGTGGAAACGAGGCAGACCCAGCTTGAGGAAGAAGAAATCGACCAGGAAGCCGCCCCCCATGGCACCTACGTTCATGAACAGGTACCACAGATTGAATCCCGCCCCGCGAGACTTCTTGGTCGTGAAGCGCCGGTTCGCCGCCTGGAAGATGGTCTGTACCATCGCCATGCACGGCGCCATGACGACCAGGCCGCCGATGACCATGACGTGGCGCAGGAGGCTTGGCTCGAGGTAGGCCGCCACGAGCATGCTCACCCGACTGACCAGATAGCCGGCCATGGCCAGGTACATCGCGTTCTTCACCCCCAGCTTGTCCGTCACCAGTCCGAAGAACACGAGACAGATGGTCGTGAGGGACGTGAAGACCGTGAAGACGTATCCAGCTTCGGTGTCGCTGTAGCCATAGTCATCGGAGAGCATCACGACGATGACGTTCAGCAAGGAGAAGTACGCCAGGCAATCCAGCATGTTGATGAACTGGATGCCCCAGTACTCCCGACGCGTCTCCTTCAGGACCTTGAAGTCCTTGAAGTACTTGACGACGGGGTTCTCCTTCTGCCCGGTGAGTCCACCGCTCGTCTCGTCGTGTCTCTCTTCAGTCATGTCCTCTTTCCTGGGCTAGTGCGTTTCGCTCGATTGGCGGCGGACGGGGTCGTCGTTCCCGAAGACTCCGTACGCGGCTCCAGGGCCCTCGACCTGCCCCCCGGACCGGCGCCACAGTCTAGGTGAGTCGTGAAGTCCCTGCCAGTGCCCGCTGGGGCGCTTCCCCCGAGGGGCCGGCCGAGCGGAGCGAGGGCCGCGCCCCCGGGTAGCCCGGAGCCGGCGTCACTCCCGCAGGTCCTCGTCGTCCGCCAGCCTCCAGCTCTCACCGCCATCCGGCGACAGGAACAGTGTGCGCCAGTGCCCGCGGTTCCCGCGCTGGTCGTTGCGGTAGAACCAGTAGGTCGACCAGTAGTCCTTGGAGAGGAAGAGTCGGCCCCTGCGGTCGATGGTCAGGCGGTGGTAGAAGATGCTGTACTCGGAGAAGGGAGCCACGACCAGAACCACCGGCGGCTCCCACGGCGCGCCGGGGCGCTTGCGCTGGAAGGCCAGGGTGGCATGGGAGCTGTGGGGGTAGGGCTCGCCGGTTCGCCAGAGCCGGAAGGCGGTGTACAGCGTGTCGTCCTCCCCGCAAACGAATCCGATGTAGGTCGGACTCAGCCCCTCGCCGGTCGTCACCGGCCGGGTCCAGCCGGCGCCGGCGTCGTCGGGCTCCTCCGAGCTGGCGTACTGGAACGGTCGGCCGTGCGTGCCGATCAGGACGTGCAGGTAGCCCCGGCTGTCCATCGTGATGCTGGGCGAGTTGTGCACGTCGTTGGGGGGTGGACCGTATCCGATCAGGGCGGGCTCCCCGAGCCGGCCCTCATCCCGATCGTAGGTGACGGCGTAGGTGGGGACGCCCGGTACCTCCCGCTCCGGATCGGTCGCCTCTCCCCACGCCACGTGCACCCTGGCGCCGCGCGAGACGACCGAGGAGGGAATGTCCGAATGGGCCGACAGCCCGATGCAAGCCCTGCTGATCAGGATCGGATCGCCGATCTCCACGCGACCGTCGACCCGCCGGGGCACGAAGAGCTCGAGGTCGTTCAGGCTCCGCCACCGGAGCTTCGAGTCCCGAGCCGTGCGCGTGAAGCGCAGGAAGGGCGGCGGGCCGTCCGGCACGTTGTGGCCGGAGTACTGCTCGAGGTCGAAGGTGCCGGCGGGGCCGGGGATCTCGCAGGAGCCGAAGGTCCGCCCTCCGTCCGACGAGTGGAGCAGCGAGGCCGCCCCTCCGGCCGCCGCGACGAGATAGGCACCGCCGTCCCGATCGAAGGCGATCTTGGTGGTGCACGAGGGCTTCGGCAGCCGGGTGTGAACCCACGAGCCGGCGTGGAGCGTCGCGATCTCCCTCCCCAGGACCAGGAAGGGTCGGTTCTCCATGTCGAAGTACGGCTGGCTGGCGGTGGGGTATCCCGGCAGGTACCCGAACAGCTCGTTCTCGTGCTGGTAGGGCCTGAGCTGCACCGGAATGCTCAGGGCCGGGGCCTCACCGGCCCGGGCCGTCAGCGTGGAGTAGGTCGTGAAGTCGGGGGCTTCCTCCGGGGTGGCGCGGATGTGCGCGGTCCCACCCTCGGGAGGGACGGTGAATCCGACCGCGATCTCCTCCACGCCGCCGGGCGCGATCGTCGCGCGGTCCTTCTCCAGTCGCACCCGCCAGGGGGCACCGGGGAACTCGACGGCCAGACGCACGGTCTTGTCGCGCGCTCCGTCGTTGTGCACCTGGAAGGCGATCTCCCTCCGGCTTCCCGCCTCGCCGTACACGGTCCGGGAGTACGGCGTCAGCAGCCAGCGGTGCTCCAGGAGCGGGAACCACGAGCGCGGATCGGGCGTCCATACGCACAGGTCCGGGTGCGCATCGCCTCCCTCCCACCGGGTCAGCCCGTCGATCTCGATGGTGGCCCGTCCCGAGGGCAGCTCCAGGCGCCAAGGAACGGCCTCGCGGTGCACGCCGGCCGGGAACGCGCCAGCGGCTCGGCCCTCCTCGACGCTCATCGTCCCGATCAGCTCACCACGGGCATCGATCATCCGCAGGGTCTCGGCTCCCTCGGGGAGCCCGGTCACGCCGACGTCGAACGCTCCGGCGCGCGGCACGAAGCAGACGGCCGCCGGATCGTCGGATCCGGCCAGGACGATCGGCTCCCGGTGCCGTTCGTCCCGGTGCCCGCGGGCCGTCTCCACGAGGTACCGCGGGCAGCTCGTCCGGAACCCCCAGACCATCTCCTGCCCGTAGCGGTCCTGCGAGACGGTGACGCTCAGCGCGTAGACGCCCTTGCGTTCGACCGACGTCGACATCTCCGCGCGCTGCAGGGGGGCGGGGCCCCTGGACCGCCCGTCGTCCGGAATGGCGACCTCCTGCAGCACCCGCCGATCCGGGCCGACCAGGATGGCGCGGAGCTCGGTGTGCCGACCGCGCCGGTGGCCGTCGCGCTTGAAGACCTCGACCTCGAGCTCACCGGGCTCCGCGAGGAAGTAGACCCCCCCGCACCCCCCCAGCAGGAGCTCGGGTTCCCGAGGGGCGTCCTGCGCTGCGCCGAGGAGGCCGGGCGCGAGCGTGCCGACGAGGAGCGTCCACGTCCCTCTGATCATCCGCATCCCAACCCGACTCCGGGTGGCAGCGAGCACGTCGCCGAGGGCACGAGCCACGGCAGGCCATCCCGCGCGGCGACGGGCGGCGACGTGGGCTCGCCTCGGTGCGATCCCGCTCACCGACTCCCGTGGGCCCGAGGCGAGTCGTACCAGACGCAGACGGCGCACTCGCCCCCCTCGGAACGCTCTGACACGGACACGGACCACTCTCCCGACGTGAACGCCTGGACCAGCCACGACGAGGACCACGGCCCCTCGCCGTGCTCCTCGATCTTCTGATTGCCGTACTTCGCGTCGAGGCTCGCTCGCATCGCCTGGTAGAGGTCCCGCTGAACGGGTCCGTCGACGGAGATCACCATGGCGACCCGATCGAGGCGATCGTCGGCGGTGAAGGTCGAGGTGACGTTGACCTCCTGCCCGCCCATCCGTCCCTCGAAGCGCACTCGCGCGCCCTCGGTCGTCGCCTCCCGCGACTTGCGCTCGTACCCCAGCTCTTCGAGGGCCGACCGCACGCTGTCCTCGCTCACGTACCAGGGGAGGTCCGCGAAGGTGGTCGGAGGCTCCTCGCCCGGCGCGGGCGCGGGCTCGGGTTCCAGCGCGGGAGGCGGGGAAGCGGCCGGCTCGGCGGCGGGCTCGCCCACGACACCGCCGAGCTGGAAGCCAACCTGCCACTCGCGCTCCGGCGTCTCCGGCTCGGAGGAGGGCTCCTGGCTCGCGGTCGCCTGTACCCGGAGCTCGTCCTCGCCCGTCGGGGGTCCGGCCAGGTGGGACCAGCGGCCGTCGGGGGCGAGCGCGTACCGGCTCCCTCGTGCTCCGGTCAGCACCTGCCTCTCCGTGAGCCCCGCCGGGCAGATGACGATCGCCCGGCATGAAGGGCATACGATCGAGCGCCCCGCGCGTTCGAGATCCAGTGGAAAGGAGGTGGAGCAGGAGTAGCAGGTCACCGACTGCGGACTCGTATCCATCGGACGATTCCTCCCTCGTGACTCCCGAGAGGCCCGCGCGCGGCCTCGGGGCCCTCTTCGAGCGCTTCCGGAAGGCTACGACAGACGCCGCCGGGCCACAAGGACTCTGCTCTCCGGGGTCCCCTCCTTCACCTGGCTCGCGACAGCTCCGCGGCCCGCTCCTCGACCTCCCGCCACACCCGCAGCAGGTTGCCGCCCCAGATCCGGTGGATGTCCTCCTCCGAGAGTCCGCGGCGCAGCAGTTCGGTGGTCACGTTGAGCGCCTCGGAGTGGTCCTGGAAGCCGGCGATGCCCCCGCCGCCGTCGAAGTCGGTGCCGATGCCGACATGATCGATCCCGGCGACCTCCACGGCGTGCACGACGTGATCGATCATGTCCGTGAGCGAGGTGCCGGGGGTGGTCTTCTCGAGCTCGGTCAAGCGCCGCCGGTATTCCTCGAACCTGGGGGTGACAGCGTCGCGCTCCTCATCGGTCATCCCGCGCAGCTGCCGCCAGCTCGGCAGCTCCAGCTCTTCGCGCAGCGCGGCCACGGCCTTCCGATGCTCCTCGGTCTCCTCCTTCAGGTAGCTGCCGAGCGCGACGATCTGGATCACCCCCCCGTTCTTCGCGAGCGCCCGCAGCTGCCTGTCCGTCAGGTTGCGGTCGTGTCGGCGAACTCCCGAGCAGCCCGAGTGCGAGGCGATGATGGGCGCCTGCGTGGCGCCGATGACGTCCCAGAAGGCCTTCTCGGAGGCGTGAGAGACGTCGACCATCATGCCCAGGCGGTTCATCTCGGCGACCACCTGCCGCCCGAAGTCCGAGAGACCGTCATGAAGCGGCTCGTCCGGGCTCGACGAATCGCAGATCTGGTTGTGGCCGGTGTGAACGAGCGTGATGTAGCGGGCTCCCAGCCCGTGAAACTCGGCCAGGTGAGCGAGCTCCTCTCCCACCGGATAGCCGTTCTCCATGCCGATCATGATCGCGCGCCGGCCGGTTTCGAGCACGTCCGGCAAGCCGGAGGGAGAGGTGACCAGAGCGCACCGATCGGGGTACATCCGCGGCAGCCGGTGAATCGCCTCGAAGCGCGCCAGAGCGCTCTGGTGAACGCGCTCGTAGCCCTCGCCGTCGAGGCCCCCGCGCTGAGAGACGAACACGGCCAGGAACACGCCGTCCACCCCTCCCTCACTCATCTTGACCAGGTCGCAGCGGAGATCCGGATGATCGATGCCGGGATCCACCTCCGGCGTGGCGTAGCGCTCGCCGGCGATGTCCACGTGCGTGTCCAGGGTGACGGCGCGCGCGTGGACTCCCCTGGCCGTCTCTCGGAGCGGGTCCGGGTCCTGCGGAGGCGGGGTGGTCAGGGCGCCGGTCAGGGGCTGGAGGAGGATCGCAGCGAGCAGGGTTCTGGGGATCGTCATGGTCGGTCGCCGGGTGATGGTCGGGAGGGCCTGACCCGCAGGATATCGAATTCGGTCCGTCGCCGGCGCAATTGCGCGGGCCGGACACCTCGAGTCGGAGCGCGGCCAGGAGGACCCCTGGCCCGGTTCACGGGCGAGCAGGCTCTCCCGCCCGGGCTCGGTGAAGGCCTCGCCCGCCGGTGGCTCCGGCTCACTCGGCGGCCAGGGCCCCGATCAGCTCCGAGCAGCCGCCGCCTCGAAGGTGGTCGGCATGATCGTCGACATCCTCGAACTGCCGTCCGACGATCTCGGAGCACTCGAACTCGAAGCCGCTGTGCCTCAGGAACCGGTCGACCACTCCCTGGGTGCGGGGATCCTTGTACTTGAGCTTGCCGTCCTCCCCCTGGCCGATCCTCATCCCCAGGATCCAGATCGCGGCTCCCAGGGCCCCGCAGGCGCCGCCACACAGGCCGATGCCGCCCGCGAATCCCGACGCCATCACCGCATGCAGGTCGGATTCGCCCATCTTCCGCGCCAGCATCGCGGCGCAGCTGACCGGCGGAGAGGGCGCTTCGATCACCTCGTCGGCGAGGGCCGCGTGGATCTCATCGAAGGCCAGCGGGGCATACCAGGCGGCCATGCGGATGCAACCCAGGGTCCCTCCCTTGATGAGGAAGTAGTTGATCATCTGCCAGGTCGATGATGATCGGTCGATGTCGGTGATCTCGAGGCAGTTGATCTCGCCGTGACGGGTGCGGAAGGAGTCCACCACCCGCTGCGCTGCACGGATCGCCGCGACCTCGGCCCTGGCCCCGGGGCCATGACGTCGATGGGCCTCGGCCCCGGCGGCGAGCGCCGCGCCCCAGACCATGCCGCACTGGTAGCCGTGCTGCATGATCCCGCCCGCGAAGGGCATGGTGGCGTTCTCCTCGATCTGGAGCGGATGTTCGAAAGCGCGATCAAGCACGTTGATCAGGGTTTGCGATCATGTCCCGACCTTGAGGAAGGTGCGCTTCGCCCTGATCGCCGCCTTGCCGCCGCTCGCCTTGCTCATCCCGTCTCCTTCTCTCGTCTGATCGAATGCGTCAGCCCGCGCTCACCCTCCCGGGCCGCGGTGGCTCGTCCAGTCTACTCCGCCCGGAGGGCGACCTCGAGGACGGCCTCCGCCACGCGCTCCCCGAGCACGCGCGAGCCCTCCTCCGTGAAGTGCACGTCCGACGGCCGCTGGATCCCATCGAGCCGGACCAGGGCGAACTGGAACAGGTCGTTCACCACGACGCGCTCCTCGCGCATGATCCTCCGGGCGATGCGGTTGTAGGTGATCGCGTCCGACGGCTCGCGGTAGGGCCGCAGCTCGCCCTGGGGAACGGGCGTCGTCGTGCAGAACACGAGGCGGGCCCGGGTCTCGCGCAGGCGTCTCACGATGGCGCGCAGCTGCTCTTCGTAGCGCTGGGGGTCGGCCTGATGGGGATGATCGGGATCATTCGAGTTCCGACCCGTCTCGGGGTGCACGCGCTTCAGGTCGTGAAGCCCGAAGTTGAAGTGGATCACGTCCCACTCGCCGCCCTCGATCGCGAGCCAGCGGTCCAGGTGCTCGACGCCCTTGTTCGTCCCGGCGCAGTTCTCGGGGGACCTCCGCTCCTCGCCCTGCATGGGCCGGACCACGTGGGCCCTCGCCCCGAGCGCCTCGCGCACGAAGGGCGTGTAGCCCATGGAAATCGAGTCGCCCAGCAGGAGGACGCGGAAGGGCTCGCTCAGCGGCGCCGGTCCCGCCTTCTCCGCCGAGCTGACGCAGGACGGGAGCAGGGGGGCCAGGACGATCCAGGAGAACAGGGTGCCCTTCCACATGCGGACCATCCTACCGCCGGCGCGATGGAATCCAGGGCGGGCAGCAGCTCGTCGCGCCCCGGGCTCGGGGAGAGTGCGGCGTCCTCCGGGCCTCCCGCCCGGCCCGCCTCGCTGCGGCGCGACCATCGGGTGCCTAAGTCGCGTTCTGGATGGGGGTTACGGCGCGGCAGGGCCTCTGACTGCCGCGGGAGAGTGCCCCCGGCGGGCCGCCTGTCGTCTTGCAGCAGGTCGGGGCGGGAGGTCACCCTGGCCCGATCATGCCGAGCCTGAGAGGTCGAGCCTTGCGCTGGATCGTCAAGCGCGTCGTGGGCGCGAAGTTCAGACGCGCCGGCACCTCCGTCGCGCGCCTGCGCGGCCTGACGGACTTCTTCGCCGACAGCCAGAAGGTCCCCGCGGGCACGGAGATCACCCCGCCTGCGGTCGGGGACCTCCCCGCGGAGTGGGTCCACGCGCCGGGCGCTCGCGCGGACGCGGCGGTGCTCTTCCTGCACGGCGGCGCCTTCATCATGTGCGCACCGGCCACGCATCGCGAGCTGGCCGCGCGCCTCTCGGCCGCGATCGGAACGCCGCTCCTGTCCCTGGACTACAGCCTCGCACCGGAGCACCCCTTTCCCGCCGCGCTGGAGGACGCCGTTGCCGCCTACCGCTGGCTCCTGAGCGAGGGGTACGCTCCCGAGAGGATCGCCGTGGGCGGCGACTCGGCGGGCGGAGGTCTGGCGCTCCAGACTCTGATCGCGACGCGAGACCAGGGCCTGCCGCCGCCGGCGGCGGCCTTCTTCCTCTCGCCGCAGACCGACTTCGTGCGCTTCGAGGGCGAGTCCTTCGCCTCGAAGACCTCCGTGGATCCGCTCCTGACCCAGGAGATGTGCCGCTTCTCGGCCTCGCTCTACGTCGGCGACGCGGATCCGGACACGCCGCTGCTCTTCCCGGCCGGGGTCGACCTCACCGGCCTGCCTCCGCTGTGCATCCACGTCGGGGAGCACGACCTGCTCCTGAGCGACTCCCTCCGGCTCGCGGCGCGCGCGCGCTCCTGTGGAGTCGAGGTCGAGCTGGAGACCTTCGCGGGCTTGTGGCACGTGTTCCAGGCCGCGGCCCGCTTCGTCCCGGAGGCGCGCGCCTCGATCGAGGGCATGGGGCGCTTCGTGGCGGCGAAGCTCGGGTGAGGGAACCATGATCCGATCGCACGCCATCGCGCTGACCCTCCTCCTCGCCGCCCTGGCCCGGCTTACCGTCGCGGCGGAAGACGCGATGGTCGAGCCGATGAGGGGTGTCGCCCTCCTCGCCTCGGCCGTGCCCGACGACGTCTCCGATGAGGAGGTCCTCTCCTTCGTCCGCGAGTGCGACATGGAGCTGGTGGTCTTCGACTTCGCGTGGATCACCGGCATCTGGCCGCGGAGCGATCTGGAGGCGATCGAGGCGCTCTCGGAGAAGCTCACCGAGGCGGGGGTGGTCGTGGCCGCCATGTACCGGCCGCGCGCGCTGCAGGAGAGGGACGCCGACGTCCACTACGCCGTGGACGCCACCGGCCGGCCGCCGCAGGACCACCTCGACCTCTGCCTGGCCCACGAGGATTCCGTCCGCTGGGGCCTGAGCTGGGGCTCGAGGATCCTCACCGCCTGCCCCTCCATCCGGCACCTGATCCTCTACAACGTCCGCCCGAGCTGCTGCTGCGAAGCCTGCCGCGACGGGAGGGCCGAGGCCCACGTCGCCCGCTTCATCGAGAGGTGCCGCGAGGCGTGGAGCGTCCACCGGCCGGAGGTCCGGATCGGGCACGTGGGAGTCGGGCTCGACCACGAAGCCGCCCTCGACTTCCTGTGCCCCTTCCTCTCCGTCCGCCAGGGCGCGGACATGAGCGAGCGGGTGGGCCAGGTGCGGGCCCTCGCCGGCGAGACCGGAAAGCCCGTGGTGCCCCTCGCCAAGGTGTGCTGGTCCTCGGCCACCGAGAACGGAACCGAAGACGTCGTCCGGGCGATCGGTGCCTGCCTGGAGCAGCGCACCGGCTTCCTGCTCTGGTACTACGGCTGGATTTTCCACGACGACGACGACCGCTACGATCCGGCACGGGTCATCGAGGCCCTCGGCGGCGATCCCGCCAAGCTCGCGCGCTTCCTCCAGCGGAGCCGGGGGCCGGCGCCGGATCGGATGCCCCAGGTCGAGCTGAACGGGCGGCAGTGGCTGTACTTCGACAGCCAGGAGACGGGCTCCGGACCGCGGCTCCGCGTGGGGAGGGTCGAGCTGGCCGCGTCGGCCGACACCGTCCTCATCTCGTACCTCGCGGACCGCGTCTGGGGTCTCAATGAGCGACTCTCCGTCAGCCTGGGGGACCGGAATCGCGTCCTGATCGCCTTTCCGGCCAAGGAGCTCCGGGGCGCGCGGAGCGCCGAGTTGGTCCTGGCCGCCCACGAGTCGGGCATCCCGCCGCTGGCGCCCTTCGACCTGGCGATGCACCGCGTGACGGAGGCCTGGAGCGAGCGCGAGACGAGCTGGGGGAACCAGCCCGCCTTCGAGGAGGAGCCGCTCCTCGTGGTGCGGGTCGATCCGGAGCAGCCCGAGCTCAGGATCGACCTCACGGGATGGGTCCGATCGAGGAGGGTCGAGCACGGCCTCCTCCTCAAGGTGCCCGAGGCGCTCCCCCTGGGCGCCGGCGCGGCTCCGACCGGCCCCTGGACCCAGCCCCCCATCCGCACCGGGACGCCGTTCACGGACTCGCTCCCGTGGGCGGTGGACCTGGAGGATGCGCTCGGGCGCGCGAAGGCCGAGGGCAAGCCCGTGATCGCCACGGTGGTCCCGGTCGGGGACCGGCAGTGGGTCTCCGGCTACGCCGCCGCCAGGGAGGTCCTGAAGGACCAGAAGAGGCACCCCTTCGGCGACCAGCGCGGGATGGCGATCGACGAGGGCCTGATGAAGGAGCGCGTGATGATGGCCGCGCTCTTCTCGGACCCCGAGATCGCGCACCTGGTGAGGTCCCACTTCGTGCCCGTCCGGCTGCGGCTCCACACCTTTGCGTTCGACGAGACCGGCAGCCGCGGATTGCGGGATCCCCTCCCCGCCCTCGGCACCACCGGCCCCGAGCTCGGCGACCCCTCGCTGGTCATCGCGACGGCCGACGGCCAGCTCCTCCATGCGCTCCGCAGGATGGGCGTCTTCTCCGCCCCGATGGTGCGCGAGATGCTCCGGGCCGTGCTGAGCCGGGCGGGCGTGGACCGGATCGCGCCCTTCCCCGACGAGCGCCCCGACCGCCTCGCGGAGGCCTGGGCGCTGGCGGGCGAGGGGAAGATCGAGGACGCCGATCGCGCGCTCCAGGGCCTGAGGCCGCCGGAGGGCGCCGCCTGGCGGTGGGAGCATCTCTACCTCCGGGGCCACCTGCTCGACGCGCGGGGCGAGGCCGACCGGGCGCGAGACGCCTGGCGCGCGGTCTCCTCGGGCGACCCGGAGGGCTGCTGGGGCGGGAGGGCAGCGATCCGCCTCTCGCCGCACGGGCCGCGGATCGCGGAGTGGGAGTGCCTGCGCGAGCTGGAGGCCGACTCGCTGGCGGAGGGCACGGAAGTCGGCGACCCGGGCGAGGTCCAGCGGGTGGTGGAACGCGCCGTGGAGCACCTGCTCCTGGCGCAGCGCTCCGATGGCTCCTGGCGCGATCCCTTCGTGGACCCCCATCCGGGGGCTGCCCCGGGCTCGCAGTGGGACAAGGCCGTCCCCCGGACCGGCCTGTGCGTGGACGCGCTCCTCCAGGCGCGGGCCCGCCTCCCCAGGCGGCGCGTCGAGATCGACGCCGCGATCGCGCGCGGCGTCGAGTACGTGGGGCAGTTCGCCGACGCCCCGCAGCCGCACGTCTGGAAGCTCACCTTCGCGCTCCACCTCCAGGTGGCCATCCTGGAGTCCGAGCTCCCGCGAGCCGCCCGGGACGCGGCCCGGCGGCGCGCGCGCAAGCTGGTGGAGGTGCTCGGGACCTGCCAGCACTCGGGCGGCTGGAGCTACATGCCCCCGCCCCGGATCCACAGCTTCAACACGGCGCCGGCCCTCCTGCTCCTGACCGAGCTGAGCCGGCACGGCGTGAGCGTGCCGGAGAGCATGACCTCCGCGGCGGCCGAGTTCCTCGAGGGCCTGCGCCTCGAGGACCCGCGCCACTTCGCCTACGCGACCACCATGAAGTTCGCCCTGCGCGCGTCCTCCTGCCGTACCGCGCTCTGCGAACTGGCTCTGCTCGAGCACACGGGCGGCGGCGACCCGAGGCGCCTGCTGGCCGGCGTCGAGCTCTTCTTCGAGCACGAGGCCTCCGTGCGCGACGCGGCCAAGGTGTTCGAGAGCCACTTCGCGCCGACCTCCATGCACGACGCCTACCACTACTACTTCGGGCACTACTACGCGGCGCGCTCGCTCGCGCATCTGCCGAGGGACGAGGCGGCGCGCCTGGCGAGGAGGCAGATGGAGGTCATCCTCCCCCAGCGGGAGATCGACGGCACCTTCGTGGACGCCCAGATGCAGGGGAGATCCTACTCCACGGCGATGGCGCTGCTGACCATCCTCGAGGACCTGAGGTACACCCGGTGACGCGGTCTCCGGCCTCTCCTGGGGCGAGCGCGGGGCCCGTCCGCGCCACGCGTGCGCAGCGAGCATGTGGCGCAGCCGCGCGCAGGAGCGCGCGGCGCGATCACCGGC
>CAZTTG010000133.1:0-12863 GCA_964615935.1 uncultured Planctomycetaceae bacterium
CCTGCATGATGTACACGTCCCCGTCCAAATCTCACAACGGGACGGACGACCTCGCGAAGACGACCTCTTCGGGCTGCACCCCGGCGGTAGCCTTCTCGGGCGTGGCCAGCGCCACGGCTCCGAGCGGATTCGCACTCACCGCGAGCCAAGTTGAGCCCAACCAGCTCGGCATCCTCTTTTACAGTAGGACCGGCCCCAACGCTCTCCCGTTCCAGGGCGGCTGGCTGTGCGTCGATCCACCGCTGCAGCGGACGCCTGCTCAAAACACCGGGTCGAGCGGCTCGCCACCTTATCCGGTACAGCGTCCGGGGCACGCCGATCCGGTTCCACCACCAGTTCGGGTTCACGAACCCCGCCTCGAGCCAGGCGTCGAGCGCTCGCAGCGTCGCGCGCCGCAGCCCGGCGTCCTCGAAGAGCGGGTGCCGGGGATGGCGCAGCGCGCGGGACAGCCGGAGGGTGCGATTCAGGTGCTCGAAGGTCCTCCAGCCGGATCGGCTGAGGTCCTCGTAGTCCACGTCCTCCCAGCGGCCGTCCTCGCCGAGGGCTCCGATCAGCGCCTCGATCGCCGGCGCCGGCTCCCTCTCCCCCTCCAGGCAGGACGCGACCAGCCGGTCCTTCAGGAGGCGCAGATCCTCCCGGTCGTCGCCGGCGAAGACCGAGGCGCAGGTCGCCGCGAGGGCGACGATGGGAAGGAAGATGCGGTTCGACATGGGGTTCCCTCCATCCTCCAGCGGGTCCGGCGCGCCGCGTCCCCTAGTCGACCGGGCCGGGCCGCACCACCGTCGGCGCGGTGCGGATGAGCGGCCGGATCGCCAGCCAGTCCACGCCGGGGAAGTCCGGGTCCTCGATCCGGCGGACCTCCTCCTCGCCGCGGTAGGGGCACATCGCGTCGACCCAGGCGATCAGCCGCAGGCGGGAGAGGGGATCGACGACCACGCCGTGGTGCTCGCCGCTCGAGGCGAGCTCGATCAGCCGGCTCGCATACGAGAGCCGGGTCATGGGGGCCGGGGTGACGTAGCCGGCCGGGTCGGTCGTGGCGTAGCCCTCGACCATGAGCATCCCCGCGATGCCGAAGCCCGGGGGAGGATCGGGCGGCGCCTGGTAGGCGGCGCCCCACGACGGGCGGCCGGTCAGGGTCACGTAGGGCTCGTCGAACATCAGGTAGCCGGGCCGGACCGTCAGGTCGGGCTCCGCGCGCTCCCCGCCCTCGCCCCCGTGGCAGGAGACGCAGTAGCGCTCGAGCACCGGCTGCACGTAGCGGTGGTAGCCGACGGTGTCGGGCTCCCAGGGCGGCGGCGTGATCTCGCTCGGCTCCCGGACGAGGGCCGAGCGATCGCCGCTCACCGCCGATGCGGAGAAGTGCTGCTCGTGACAGCCCAGGCACCCGCGGCTCTCGCCGGGCATCACGCCGGTGAAGCTGCGCATGGTCTGCAGGGCGCGCCGGTCCTCGTCGAGGAGCTGGAAGTGCAGGGCCTTCCCGGAGGGGACGCGGAAGGCCACCGATCCGTCCTTCTCGATGGGGACCGTGCCGAGGATGCGCTTGACGCCCTCGGACTGGACCATCGACACCACGGGACCGGTGGAGATGTACGGGCGGCGGTGCCAGTAGGTGTAGGTCTTGGGGTCGATGGCCAGGACGCGCAGGTAGCGCGCCCTGCCGCGCAGCTCCTCGGGGACCCCCTGGTGCACGTCGGCGCTGAAGAGCACCCCGTCCGCCGGCTCGTCGCGGCTCGCCCGCTCCGGCCAGGCGACCCGATCCGGCCGCACCGGCGGGCGCGGCCGGGCGCGCACCGGCACGGCGTGGAAGACGTTGTGCTGGCCCTCGAAGATCAGCTCGCGGTTCCCGAAGACGTCCATCAGGTAGAGGACGAAGCGCCCGTCGCGCTCCGCCGACACCAGGAAGTCCGTCTCGCTCAGGGGGTAGGGCGAGGTGTAGCCCCGGTAGCGGCCGCTGGCGTGGTAGTCGGGGGACTCGACCGGATCCGTGGGGCCGTCGCCCGACTCGGGCCAGGGAAGCTCGGCGGTCACCTTGGTCAGGCCGCGCGGGAAGTTCGAGCCCGCCGCCGGATCGACGATGCCCACCGAACCGGCGAACCAGTCGTGGTGGGCGCTGCCGGTGAACATCACGCGGCGGCTCCCGGGGATGGCGCGCGCGTCCTTCAGAAGGTCGGGCCACACGCTCTGGTTGCCCCACAGCGTATTGGCCTGCGTACCGTCCGGATGAACCGTCCACAGCCCCTGGGCGCGCCACAGCGGCTTGTCGGTGTACTCCCAGCGCGTGTACACCACGCGCCCGTCGTGCAGCAGGGAGGGCAGGTAGTCCGGCTCGTTGTTGCGCGAGATCAGGTACACGTCGCTGCCGTCGGCGTCGCAGCGCGCCAGCACGAAGGCGTTGGTGGGCGGCATGCAGCGCACGTAGGTGTGCGCGCGCGTGGTCGAGAAGAGGACGTGCTCGCCGTCGGGCAGGTAGATCGGATCCAGGTCGTCGTAGGGGCCGTGGGTGAGCTGGACGAGGCCCTCGCCGTCGATCCCGATCTCAAAGAGGTGAAAGGACTTCTCGTTGTGGGGCTTGAAGCAGAAGAGCACCTTCCGGCCGTCGAAGGAGAGGTCGGGGCGCCAGAAGGAGCCGTGCCAGGGCGGCCGGGGGTGGAGCAGGGTGAGCCGGCCCCCAGGCGAGAGCCCGTCGAGGACCAGCAGCCGCCCCCCGGGCACCGCCATGTAGCCCAGCCGGTGGCGCGTCTCGTGGCGCCACTCCGAGCCCTGGGGATAGGGCCCGTCCACCAGCAGGATCCGCTCGAAGTCCAGCGCCGGGTTCGAGAGGGCGATCGAGCGCTTGAGCTCCCGCACGGCGAAGTAGAGCTCGCGTCCGGGGTCCGCCGCGGCGCGCGCCTCCTCCTCCAGCCGATCGAGGGCCGCGAGCTCCTCCTCCAGGTCGGGGCCCTCGGGAGCGGTCGCGGCCAGGCGCCCGGCGAGCTGCCGGGTCCAGCCGATCTCGTGCAGGATCCGCGGGCCGTCCGGCTCCCCGCCGGCCTGGTGCAGCCAGTCCGCGCGCAGGAGCTCCCGCTCCTCCTCGGGCGTCCGCCGGCGCAGCGGGGGCGTGCTCGGCGGGACGTAGGGCGCCACCGCCTCGGCGGCCAGGGGCCGGAAGATCACGCGCGCCCCGGCCTCGAGGATCAGCTCGATCCAGCCCTCCACCGCGGCCTCCGGGTCCTGGCGGGCGAGGAGCCGATCGCGGCGCCGCTCGATCGCCAGGGCCGCTTGCCACGCCGCCCGCTCCTCGCCCGAGAGAAGCGCCTCCTGCTCGGGCGTGAGCGGCGCGTACTCGAGGAGCAGGTCCACCAGCCGTCCGGCCGCCCCGGCCAACCCGTGCGTGTCCTCGGCGGCGAGCACCCGCCCCGCGTCGAGGCCGGTCCACTCGGAGAAGCGGCGCTCCACCTCGGGGAAGGCCTCCCGCAGGCGCCGGCGGGCCTCCCCGGCCAGGTCGCGATGGGCGGGGATCCCATCGGCGATGCGGCGCGCCCGCGAGAGCTGGAGGGTCCTCGCGAAGGTCTCGCCCGGGACCCAGAAGGCGTCGGTGCGCGCGCGGAGCTCGGCCCGCGACGCCTCGAGCGCCCGCCGCCCGGCCTCGTGCAGGCGCGCGATCCCGGTCGGCGCCAGGGCATCCCCGTAGACGCGCAGGTCGTCGAGCTCCCCCTGGTAGTGCTCGGCGACTCCACCCAGGGACCCGATGAAGCCCGCCACGTCCCCCTGGGTGGCGAGCTCGCCCGGCCGCAGGAGCGAGCCGATCTCCTCGCCGTCGAGGTACACGCGCATGTGCCGGCCGTCGAAGGTGGCGGCGGCGTGGTGCCACTCCCCGTCCAGCAGGCGCGCGGGATCGGTCGCGGCGTCGCACTCGACGTAGCCGCCGACGTCCAGGCCGAGCGAGAGGATGCTTCCGTCGTGCTGGAAGGAGAAGAGGAGGCGCCGCGGGCACTCCTGGCGGAAGATCTCCCGGTAGCCGCCCAGCTCCCTCGGCCGCGTCCAGGCGGAGAAGGTGAGCCGCGCGAGCCCGGGCGCGATCCGGGAGAGGTCCCGCTCGTGGGCGTGCCGCCCGGCGAGCTCGAGGGCCGCCCCGTGAACCCCGAGCGGCCCTCCCCCCTCGTCGAAGGTCCAGCGAGCCCGTGGCGTCCTTCCCAGGGGTACCGAGTAGATGCGCACGTCTCCGTGCTGGACCGCCGAATCGGCCCGCTGCCGGGCGCCCGCGTAGCTGGTGCCCACGAAGACGAGGCGCTCGCCCACGACGACGCCGGTCGTCGGGTAGTCGAAGCCCGGATGGCCCCTCGCCAGGTCCTCCACGCGCTCGACCTCGCTCAGGTCCTCGCTCAGGTGGTAGCGTGCGATCCGATCGCTGCGCGGCAGGACCGCCACGAGCGAGCGCTCGTGGAAGTAGAGGCCGTCGACCCCCGCGCCCTCGCCAGCGGACATCGCGAGGACGATCCGCTCGCGCGTCTCGAGATCGAGCCTCTGGAGGGTCGGGCCGACGCTCAGGAAGAGGTAGCGCTCGGCGTCGTCGAGGGCGATGCCGTTGTCGTGCTGGCCCTCCTCGAGCTGCAGCACGAGCCTCATCTCGCCGCTCTCCGGGTCGATGTGGTAGACCCGCCCCATGAGCGTGGTCGTCGCGTAGACCTCGCCGGAGGAGGTCAGCGCGAGGTCGTTGAAGATGTGGTAGACGCTCTCCTGGGGAAGGAGCCAGGCGTTCCGCACGGATCCACTCTCGAGCGAGACCTCGAGCACGCCGGTGCGAGGCTCCACCTCGTCGAGGTCGGCGTAGAGCCCCCAGAGACCCGTGCACACCCACAGGACGCGCCGGCGGGGGTCCACCTTCATGCCCACCGAGCTCAGGAGGCCGGACCCGGATCCGGAGACGAGCTCCTCGATCGAGCCGTCCTCGGCGATGCGCAGGATCCGGCTGTGGCTCAGGCTCCCGAGGAGCCAGCTCTTCGAGACCGGGTCCCAGGCGATGCTCTCGGGGTAGAGGTCGTGCTCGGGGATCTCGAGCTCGAGCTCGACCTCGCGGTCGGGCGAGCCCTGCGGGGCCCCGCACGGGAGGAGGAGGCAGAGCGTCGGGATCGCGAGCATCGGGCCATCCTCCCTCAGCGCCCCTCGAGCGGCCTCAGGAAGCGCTCGATCTCGGCCGCGATGGCCTCCTGGCGGACCGCCCGCGCGCCGGCCAGGGCCCGGCGGAGCTGGGCGACGGCGGCCTTGGGCCGGCCCGCGGCCGCCAGGGCCTGGCCCAGGTGGAACCTCGCCTTCCAGTAGCCCGGCCGGATGTCGATCGCCCGGCGGTAGCGCTCCATGGCGGCCACGAGCCAGCGCTCGCGCTCCTCGTTCGAGGCCTCGGGATCCTCCACCCGGCCCAGGTAGACGTTGCCCAGGTTCATGTGCGACTTGTGGTGATCGGGCTTGATGTCCAGGGCCGCGAGGTAGTGGCGCTCGGCGGCCTCCGGCTTCCCCTCCCGCTCGCTGACCAGGCCGAGGTTGTTGCAGGCGATGTGGCTCAGCGGGTTGACGCTCAGGCTGTGCTCGAAGAGCGCGCGGGTGTCGCGCCAGCTTCCCTGCTGGTCGAAGCTGCGCGCGGCCAGCGCGGCGAGCAGCGCGAAGGCGATCCACGCGGCCGCGCGGCGCTCGCGGGCGGCGAGCCAGGACGCCAGGGCGAGCGCGGGCCCCAGCATCGCCAGGTAGAGGTAGCGGTCGGCCACGGTGGAGATGTCCTGGTACACGAAGGGCACCAGACCCAGGACCGGCGAGACGCCCACCAGGAAGAGGGCCGCGGCGACGAGCCCGGCCCGGCGCGGCCGCAGCAGGAGCAGGAGCCCGGCCAGGAGGCACGGCAGGGCCCAGGTGCCGCCGCCCCAGCCCTGCTCCAGGACGCGCTCCGGAGTGCGACCGTACTCGGCCGCCAGCCCGAAGGGCCAGGCCAGCTTGCCCAGGTAGAAGCCCAGGGCGTCGGCCGCGATCCAGGGCCGCGCCAGGAGAGGCGCGACGAAGCCGATGGTCTCGTCGGACTGCGCGAGCTTGGTCACGAGAACGTCGGCCAGGGCCAGGAGGAGCCAGGGCGCCAGGAGGAGGAGCGAGCGCTTCACCCCGCGGCCGAGCGGGCCGGCGTCCAGGACCAGCGCCATCAGGGGAACCACCACCGCGCTGGGCTTGGAGAGCAGCGCCAGGGCGAAGCACAGGGTGGCCAGGGCGTATCGCGCCCGGGACGCGCCGCTCGCGCGATCGGGGCCTTCCCGCGGCCGCAGGTACAGCCACAAGGCCAGGAGGGAGAAGGTCGTCGAGAGCACCCCGCGGGTCTCGGAGACCCAGGCCACCGCCTCGACCTGCAGCGGGTGCAGGGCGAAGAGCAGGGCGCCCGCGAGCGCCGGAAGGTCGGAGCCGACCAGCCGGCGCAGCAGCCCGAAGACCAGGAGCGCGCAGGCGCAGTGCAGGAGGAGCGATCCCGCGTGGAACAGCGCCGGATCGAGCTCGTCCCCCGGTCCTCCCCCCTCCCCCGACTCCGCCAGCCGGGTCTCGATCGCCCAGAGGGTGTAGCTGGCGGGCACGTACATCCCCGAGAAGGGCTCGCGCCAGAAGCCGGCCACGGCCTCCAGGTCGGGCGGGCGGAGCGCCGCGTTGTGGGTGACGTTGAGGTCGTCGTCCCACAGGAGGAACTCGTGGCCCAGCGCGCGGGAGTGGGTCAGGAACGCGGCCGCGGCGAGGATCGCGATCAGGAGCCACCGGCGGCCCGCCCCCGTCTCCGGAGGCCGTTCGCGATCGTCTGGTGCGAGTCGAGGCTCGTTCATGCTGCGGCGGGGCGGGACCGTCTCGCGCGGCGCCCCGGATTGTATCGGCCCGCGCGCGCCGTCCCTCAGTTCCCCTCGGGCGGGGCCGCCGGCACGACGTCCATCAGGAAGTCGGCGATGGGGGCCTCCTTGACCTTCCTCTCATCGGAACCGCCCTCGGCCACCCGCGAGAGGTCGCGGTCCTGCACCGGCAGCTCGCCGGAGCCGAGCAGCCGCTGCAGGGCGGCGAGGGCGGCCAGCACGTGGCCCAACTCGTTGGGGTGCAGGTCGTCGGCGCGGATCGGCTCGGGGCGTGCGCGGGCCACCGCGCGGTAGGCGCCGGCGAGGTCCAGGGCGCGCAGGCCCCGCTTCCGCGCGGCCGCGACCACCTTCGCGTGCACCCCTTCGAGGGGATGGGCCTCGAGGTCCCGGAACACCGGGAAGACCAGCACGTGGATCGGAATCCCCTCGCGAGCGCCGATCGCGGCCAGGCGCGAGAGGCCGTCCTCGACCCGCCGCCAGCCCGGACCAGGCGCGTGCAGGCGGCGGAAGTAGTCCACCCAGGTTCCCCGGACCAGGCTCTCCCACTCGGGCTCGGGCGCGACGCTCCCGGGCGCGTCGCTGTCCTGGCGCTGGCGGGCCTCCGGGCGCCGCTCGAGGGCGTAGCGCGCCAGCAGGTAGAGCCGGGAGCGGGCCAGCAGACGGCCGCCGTTCAGCAGGCCGGATCGGTAGCGGCTCTCGGCTGCGCTCAGCCGGGCGCGCAGGCTCTCCAGCTCGAAGCTGTAGTCCTGCGGGTCGTTGAGGCAGTAGCCGTAGAGGACCAGGTCGGGCTCGAAGGCCAGGGCCCGCGCCTCCAGGCTCTCCACGCACTGGGCGACGTTGTAGCCCGTGACCGCGAAGTCCAGCACCTCGAAGCCCCGCCCGGGGCTCGCGTAGTGGACGTTGAGGTACTCCTCGAGCCGATCGCACCAGGTCTCGCCCTGGCCCACGCGCATGCCGAAGGTGATCGAGTCGCCGATGCAGGCGATGCGGAAGGTCCCCGGGTCCTTCTCGAGGGCGTGCTCCCGGTCGCGCATGCCGTGCCGGTTGACCTGCACCGGCCCCGACCGCGACCCCGGCCGCAGCTCGTAACGCAGGATCGGATTCTCCGAGAGCTGGTAGCTCTCGCGGAAGACCACCTGGATCTCGGGCCCCAGGTCGAGGAGCCGGACCGCGAACTCGCCCAGGACCAGCGCGACCAGGCTGCTCGCGCAAAGGAGCGCGAGGCGCGAGAGCCAGCGGGGCCGTCGGCTCGGGGCGGGCATGCGGCTCAGCCCGAGCCCGGCGGCCGGGGCTCGTCCTCCTCCAGGGCTCCCCGCAGCAGGCGGCCCAGGTTCGCCTTCAGGTCCCCCTCCTGCTCATCGGGATCGCGATCGGCGAAGAGGCGCGCGCCCGCGGCCTCCTCGGGCGCGATCCGCGCGCCGTCGGGGTGCAGGAGGGAGAGGGAGAGGCGCTGGCGCTCGCCGTCCAGCTCCAGGATGCGGACCGAAAGCTTCTGGCCCGAGGCCAGGATGGCCCCCATCCGCCCGTCCGGCGCGCTGCCGGTCTCCGAGCGGTGCAGCAGCCCCTCGATGCCCCGGGAGAGGCTCACGAAGGCCCCGTACTCCACCACCCGCGCCACGCTGCCCTCCACCACCTGCCCGATGTGGTGGCGGCGCTCGTAGTCCAGCCAGGGGTTGTCGCCCATCTGCTTGAGGCCCAGCCCGATGCGCTTGCCGCGATTGCGGACGTAGAGCACCACCGCGTCGAGCTGCTCGCCCTTCTTCACCAGCTCGCCGGGGTCCTCGACCCGGTCCCAGGAGATGTTGGACACGTGGACCAGGCCCTCCATGCCGCGGCCGAAGCGCACGAACACCCCGTAGGGCTCGATGCGCGTCACGCGGCCGCTGACGACCTGGCCGACCTGCAGCGCGCCTACGTGGCGCTGGTGTTCGCTCTCGCGCTCGCGCTGCAGGACCAGCTTGCGCGAGAGCAGCACCCGCTGCCGCTCGGGGTCCACCTGGATCACCTCGCAGGTGATGGTCTTGCCCACCAGGATCCCGGGCTGCTTGCCGCGCGGCAGGCCGCAGTGGGAGCGGGGCATGAAGGCGTGCAGGGGGCCCACCTTGAGCTCGAGCCCGCCGTGCTTGCAGCGCACCACGCGCGCCTGGACCTGGCTGCCCTCCTCCATGCCCTCCCAGCTCGCCAGCGCCTTGGTCTGGCTCAGGGACAGGGCCCACAGGCTCTCCTCCTGGCCGTGCAGGGTGAAGCGGTAGCTGTCGCCCACACCGGGCTCGTGCTCGAAGCGTCTCCGCGAGATCACCCCCTGCATGCGGGGTCCCAGCTCGACGAAGACGTCGTCCCCGTACAGGCCCACGACGGTGCCCTCCCACACCTTCAGGGTGTGGGGGCCGTGGTCCCTGGGAGGGCGATCCTGTGAGGGGGGAGGTCTCATGCCCGGCCACCTCGGCCCAGTCTACCGCGGGCCGGAGGGGGGATCTGGCCGCCCCCGGGACGGGGGCTAGAATGGCGGCCCGCGAGCCCTGGAGCAGCGCATGCCCGGCCGGGACGACGACCCCGACTATCAGCGGATCTACGCCATGATCGACTCGGTCCCCCGCGGCCGGGTGGCCACCTACGGCCAGATCGCGCGCGAGGCCGGCCTTCCGGGCCATGCCCGGCAGGTGGGCTGGGCGCTGCGCCATCTCCCCCCCGGAAGCACCCTGCCGTGGCACCGGGTGCTCAACGCCAGCGGCCGGATCAGCCTCCGGGCGGGCGGGGACTCCGAGCGCCAGCGCGACCTCCTGGCCGGCGAGGGGGTCCACCTCGACGCCCGCGGCCGGGTGGACCTGCGGCGATTCGGCTGGCAGCCCCGGTGGTAGGGCCCGCGGCCGGCCCGAGGGGGCCGTCCCAGATCTCGCACTGGAGGGCGCCGGCCGGCCAGCGCCCCTCAATGGCGCCCGATCAGGGGCCGATTGAGGGCGTTCGGCCGCTGCCCGGCAGGCGGCCGGCGACCCCATCCGTCGACCCCTTCCACCGCATGGAGGATCCCCTGGGTATCCGAAGAACCTCTCGGGCCGGCTTCTCGATGATGGAGATCGTCGTGGTGATCTCGATCATCGTCATCCTGGGCGCCGTCCTGACCCCTTCGGTGCTCCGTCAGATCCACCAGTCCAAGATCGCGGCGGTCTGCGAGGACTTCACCTCGATCCGCGCCGGCATGCTCCAGTACTACGACGATGTGGGCACCCTCGAGCCCCTCGACAACATCGGTTGCTTCGCCGCCAGCACCACCAGCTGGACGGTCAAGCACTTCGTCACCGGCGATGGCGAGCAGGGCTGGGACGGGCCCTATCTGGCGCACGTCAAGACCAAGAGCCCCTTCGGCGGCACCTACGACATCGACATCATCGATCACGACAAGGCCACCATCGACCTGGGCGTCAAGTCCGAGCTGGGCGGCAAGTATCAGATGATCCTCGACGACGTCGACGCGGCTCTGGACGACGACAACGACACCTCCAAGGGCACCATCTGGGGCGACCACAACGGCATCCACATGGGGGTGAACTACATCAAGAACTAGCCCTCCCCGCTGCCCTCCTCCCTCGCCGGCCCCCGCGCCCCCCGGTGCGGGGGCCGATTCGCTCGCCCGGGCGTCCCTCCCGCCGCCGGGGCTCCGGAGGCGGGCAAGACGCTCAATTCCGCGGGGAATCCGGCCGAAACAGGACCACCAGGCCCGCCCGACGCCGCCCCCCGCTCCCGCAATCCCCTTCCAGGGAGGATCCCTTGGCCCAGCCCCAATCGCCCCGATCCGGCTTCTCGATGATGGAGATCGTCGTGGCCGTCTCGATCATCGTCATCCTGGGAGCCGTCCTGACGCCGGCCGTCCTGCGCCAGATCCACCGGTCGAAGATCGCGGCCATCTGCGAGGACTTCAACGCCATCAAGACCGGCATGCTCCAGTACTACGCGGACGTCGGCACGCTGAAGCCCCTGAACGACATCAAGGGCCTCTCGGCCCTCTCCGGCGGCTCGTCGGTGAAGCACTTCATCACCGGCGACGGCGAGACCGGCTGGGACGGCCCCTATCTCGAGCGGATCAAGTCCGCCAGCCCCTTCGGCGGCACCTACGACATCGACGTCATCGACCACGACCAGGCCACCATCGATCTGGGGAAGCAGGCCGATCTGAAGGGCCGCTTCCGCCTGATCGTCCAGGGGGTGGACGCCGCCCTGGATGACGACGGTGATCCCAGGAAGGGCACCATCTGGGGTGACAAGGACGGCCTCCACATGGCCGTCAACTGGTTCAAGCAGTAGGCCCGCCGCCCGGTCCCCGACGGCCAGCACCGGCTCGCCCCCCGCGGCGGCCCGGCGGGGACTCAGGCGGGGCCAGAGCGGCGGCAGGAGGCTCGCGGGGTCCCAACTTCAGGAATCCGGATCTGCGGGTACGGAACCGGGCCTGGGCCTCAATTCCAGGGGTCCTGCGGCCGAAACAGAGCCCCGTACGGCTGCTTCATCCCTGGGGCGGCTCGCCAATCATCCCGTAGTTCCCCCCCCCATCACGGAGGATCCCTTGCTGAAACGCGATTCGTCCCGAGCCGGCTTCTCGCTGATGGAGATCGTCGTCGCCGTCTCCATCATCGTCATCCTGGGCGCTGTCCTGACTCCGGCGGTCCTGAAGCAGATTCACAGGTCGAAGGTCGCCACGGTCTGCGAGGACTTCAACGCCATCAAGACCGGCATGCTCCAGTACTACGTCGACGTCGGCACCATGAAGCCGCTCAACAACATCGGTGGCTTCACCGCAGTCGGCAGTGGCTGGACGGTCAAGCACTTCATCACCGGTGACGGCGAGCAGGGCTGGGACGGCCCCTACCTCGAGCGGGTCAAGACCAAGAGCCCCTTCGGCGGCACCTACGACGTCGACATCATCGATCACGACAAGGCCACCATCGACCTGGGCGTCAAATCCGAGTTGGGCAGCAGGTTCCAGATGATCCTGGAAGACGTGGACGCCGCCCTCGACGACGACGGGAACACGTCCAAGGGCACCATCTGGGGGGACAGCAACGGCATCCACATGGGTGTCAACTACTTCAAGAAGTAGTCCCCGCAGAGCGATCACCGCTCCAAGCGGTCCGTACGACGGCCGGCCTCCGCCTCGCGGCGTGGGCCGGCCATCGCGCTCTCGGGGGTGCCGCCGGCCTACTCCCCGAACCGCAGGTGCAGCGTGGCGACTTCCACCAGCATGCGGGCCTCGCCCGGGGGCGGCAGGACCACCGCGTACAGCCGGTCGTACTCGTCGTGGCCGAGGTTGCGCTCGGGGCCATCCTCGCCCTCGTTGAAGGCCCGACCGCCCAGGGCGCGCACCATCGCCGGGACCGTGTTCGAGTGGCCGGCGACCACCGCCACCGAGCCGGCGGGCAGCGCCTGCAGGGCCTCGACCTGGGCCTCGACGTCGCTGGCCGCCACCTGCGTCAGCTCGATCCCGGTGGCCTCGGACAGCGGCTGCAGGGTCAGGTGCGTGCGCTGGTACTCGGTGACGAAGAGGTGCGTCACCGGGACGTCCCGCAGGACCCGGGCCAGGGCCATCGCGCGGCGCACCCCTTCGTCGCTGAGCTCGGGGTTGTACGCATCGCCGCTGCCCTTCTCGCCGTGGCGCACGAGATAGACCAGGGTCGACGGGGCGGGGATCACCTCGGCCGGGCGCTCCTGGGCGGCGATGGGCCCGCGCCAGAGCAGGCCCGCGAGGGCGAGGACCGCCAGGGTGGCGAGGAGGAGGCCACGACGAGGCGTGCGATGGGTTCGGTGCATGGTCTCCTCCGGATCGGGGTCAGCCGTCGGGCATCGTACTCGGGGAGCAGGGTGAGGAGCATCCTCTCCTTCCGCCGAATCCGCGACCCGAGCCCCTCGCCGCGGCACCCCGCTCGCCCGGATGAGGTCCGCGCGTCGATCCCTAACGAGGCCTCGCCTCAGACCGACCCGGCGTGCCGGAGAATCCTCGTCGGCGCGCCTGCTCCGCAGGCGGCGCCTCCGCCC
>CAZTTG010000134.1:0-12704 GCA_964615935.1 uncultured Planctomycetaceae bacterium
GGGGCGCGCCTCCGGTGCCAACCGGGCCCACGGGGGCGCCGGCGCGCCACGCTTCCCGCGCGACAGGGGGGCCGCGCCCGCCCCGTCAATCCCGTAGCAGGACGAACACGACGGCATCCCCGGCGGGCAGGGTCACGCTGGGTCCCTCCACCCGCGGGTGGATCCACCTCAGCTGCCAGCCGTCAGGGCACTCGGCCCTCAGCTCGAACGGTTCCAGCTTCTCGGCCCGGTTCGACGGGTCCGGCAGGTTGGGCAGGCCGGCGCCCATCCAGAGATCCCGCACGGGGTCGTACTGCATGGCGCGCAGCCAGGGGATGACCTCGTCGTCCTCGCGTCGGTCCGGCTCTCCGACGCCCTCGCCCAGGGGCCAGGGCGGGAGCGGAGGCAGGCCCAGGCCCTCCATCCACCTCGCCGCGACCAAACGCACGTGACGCGCTGCCCAGGGGTCGCTGCGGGATCGGAAGACCGCGTAGTCGGCGTGGTCGATGCCCCGGTCGGCCACGGGGGGGGGGAGGAACGACAGCGTATTGTCGATCACCCTCCCCAGGCGTCCCCCCCGCGAGTCCACCCAGCCGAGATCGCCGCACACCCACAGGCCGCCGCCCGCGGCCTGGAACGCGAGCAGCCGGTCGAGGTCCTCTCGGTCCAGAACCAGCAGGTGGTTGAGCACGAGCACCGGAAAGCGCTCGACGGTCTTCGCGCTGACTTGCGACATGGGGATCGCGCCCGGCTGCAGGCCGCAGTCCTCGAGGAGGCGCAGCCAGGCCCTCAGGTCGCGCTCGCGGCTCCCCTCGCGCTCCTGGGTCCCCTGAAAGCGCCGCGGCCAGGTCGGCCCGTCGAGCAGGGCGTCGCGCATCCAGCTCACCGCCACCGAGGCGGGGGAGTGCGCGATGGCCACGCCTCCCGGCCGAGGGCGGAAGCCCGGCAGCAGGCGGCGCACACGCCGGATGTCGGCCACGGCCTGGCGCAGCCGCTCGCCCGCCGGGGGATGCTGCATCAGCACCCGATCGCTCCACACCACGATGCCGTCGCCGCCCCGGATGAAGTGCTGCCAGGCCTGCCAGGCGCCGTCGGCCGCGCAGTCGCCCCGGGGGAAGACCGTGGCCAGGGCGCGCTGCTCCGGCCGCCGCAAGGTCATCAGGAGCTCGCGGCTGTCGCTGACCGCGTAGGCCTCGGCGAAGTCGAGGTGGGGCAGGATCCGCTCGATGGCCACGCCGCCGAAGGCCGTGCGGCCGGCCATGCCCAGGAGGCCGACCGGGACGCCGGGCCGCACCCGACGCGCCTCCGCGGCCAGCTCGATCAGGCAGTCGAGCATCACCTGCTGGTGGTACTCGCGACGCAAGAGCCACGCGTCCAGCGGCTCGCGGCGGCCGTCGATCAGCGCGAGGCGCGTCGCGTCGGTCGAGGGGGGAGCGAGCTCCTCGCCGCTCCATCCGCGGCGCTCGGCGGCGAAGGCCTCCCACCCCGCCCGGCAGGTCGGCGAGAGGCACAGGCCCAGGGGATCCCCCCAGGGGGTCAGCGAGACCTCGTCGCCCAGGGAGACGCCGATGCCGTGCCGGCCCTCGCGCGCCGCGAGGGTGGTCCGCAGGCGCTCGAGGAGGTCGAGGCGCGCGGCCGGATCGCTGAGGCAGGGATCGCGCACCAGCCAGCGGTCGTCCCGCTCCTCGTACCACCGATCCCACGCGCGGCGGTAGGCCGGCGAGCTGCGCTCGAGGTGCAGGGAGTCGCGGCCGGGGGCATGGCCGACGTAGAAATCGTGCCCGCCGCCGAGGACCCAGGCCGCCTCGTCGGCGCCCTCGACGTTGGTGCCGCCCAGGCCCTGGACCAGATCGTCCGGAAGCGCCCGGCCGCGGTACTGCTGGCGCCACACGAAGACCGGGAAGCGGCGCCAGACGTCCTCGACCGGCCCGGCCGCGGGGGCGGGCTGCTGCAGGAGCGGGGCGAGGAGGAGGAGGGCGATCATCGACCGACCGGTCGACCGCGAGCCCCGCACGGCGGTCCCGCGGCCAGGTCGAGCCTCCCAGATCCCTCCGGAGGGCGCAAGACCGCGAGCGGCCGGCGCGGGACGCCCGCGCCCTGGATCGGGAAGGCTGGCCGGGCCGGGCTTGACCCGGAGCGCCCGGAGGCGATGCTCTTGGGTCGCCCGACCCCGCCGAAGGCCGAGCCTCCCTCCCGTGTCCGACCAATCCGATCCCATCGACCACCGCAGGTTCGCCGAGCGCGTCGGCTCGTGGCTGGTGCCCGAGGGCCCCGACGCCGACGTGGCGATCTCCTCCCGCGTCCGGCTGGCGCGCAACCTGGGGCAGTACCCCTTCGTCTCGAAGCTCGAGCCCGAGCAGGCGATGGAGATCTCCATCGCGATGCGCCCGCACCTCGAGGACCTCGACGGCGATCACGACACCCTGTGGATCGAGATGGTCGACGCCACGCCGGTCCTGCGCCTGCTCCTGCGCGAGCGCCACCTGGTCAGCCGCGACCACGCGCCCAGCGGGGCCGGGCGCCGGGGACTGCCGGGTCGGGCGGTGGCCTTCGGCCGCTCGGAGACCCTCTCGGTGATGGTCAACGAGGAGGACCACCTGCGGGTGCAGTCGATGGCACCCGGCCTCGATCTGGAGCAGGCCTGGAACAGCGCGCAGGAGCTCGATCGCGAGCTGGAGTCGCGCGTGGAGTTCGCCTTCTCGGACGAGTACGGCTACCTCACCGGCTGCCCCACCAACGTGGGGACCGGCCTGCGCGCCTCGGTCATGCTGCACCTCCCCGCCCTGGGGCTGGTGCGCACCGAGATCGAGAAGGTCTTCGCCGCCGCCCAGCGCACGGGCCTCGCGGTCCGCGGGATGCACGGCGAGGGATCGCGCGCCGCCGGCGACTTCTACCAGATCAGCAACCAGGTCACCCTGGGGCGCACCGAGACCCAGCTCATCGGCGAGCTGCGCAACCTGGTGCCGGCCATCGTGCGCTTCGAGCGCACGGTGCGCACCCAGCTCCTCCAGGAGCAGCGCGCCGCCCTGGTGGATCGCGTCAGCCGCTCCCACGGCATGCTGCAGACCAGCCTCTCGCTGCCCACCGAGGCCGCCCTGGGGCACCTCTCGAACCTGCGCCTGGGCTACTACCTGGGGCTGTGGTCGGGCCTCACCATCGAGGACCTCAACCGCCTCCGGGTCCAGATCCAGCGGGGCCACGTGCAGGTCCTCGGCCACCGCCCGGACGACTCGCGCTTCCTGGGGCCCAGCGAGCGGGACAAGCTCCGCGCCGCCTTCCTGAGGGACGCGCTGGCCTGAGGGTCCGCGCGAAGCCCGAGAGCCGGCCGATTCGTCGCCAGAAGACGGCTCCGCGCGGCCGATAAGGGCCCTCGGTCCCCCCCGCGGACCGAGCCGTGCTCGCACCCCTCCTGACGCCTCTCCTGCTCTGCGCCGCGCCGGCCCCGCGCGCCGAGGTCGACGCGTGGCCCCGGGCCGCGACCCTCGAGGTCCTCGAGGGCCGCGCGCGCACGGGCCAGGCGGAGGGGGTCGTCCACCACCGGCCGGCCGACGGCAGCCGGGAGATCGAGGGGCCCGCCTACCTCGAGGTCTCCATCGCCTCGCGGGTGGAGCTGGGCTGGAAGGGGGCCGCCAGCCTGCGGATCGAGGGGCCGGCCGTCCTGGAGTGGCGGCCGGGGGACGGCGCCATGAGGTGGACCCTCGCCGACCTGCGCCGCGCCTGCATCGAGGTGCGGCGAGGCCGCGTCGAGCTCGCCCTGCCGGACGGCTGGAGGGTGCAGCTCGCCTCGGGGGCCTTCTTCCTGGAAGGGCGCCCCGACGGGCTCTTCGAGCTCCGCTGCGACGCGGGTCGGCCGGCGGTCGTCCGCCCGCCGGCGCCGGCCGGTCACGCCCGCCCGCCGGCCGAGATCCTGCCGGGGGCCCGGGTCCTGCTCGGCCCCGGCGCGCTCCCCACGCCGCTGGCGGCCGCGTCGCCGGCGCTGGTGCGCTGGCCCCCCGGTGGCCCGAGCGGTCGCCGGCCTCGGGCGCCCTCGGGCCCCGAGCCCCGCTGGGCCGGCTTCCTCTGGCCGTGGGGGGGTGGGGAGGCGGAGCGGATCGAATCCCCCGCGCCGCCGATGCCCGAGCCGGTCGATCCCCGGGCCGCCGAGGCGGCGGTCCCGGCCGGGGAGGAGTCCGGCCGAAGCGCCCCGGCCTGGCGCCGCCGCTGGCTCCGGGGCGGCTCGCGCTGAGCCCGGCCTCGCGCGCCCGCCGCGGCCGACCTCAGCCGGCCGCCCGCGAGCGGCTCGCGAGGAGCATGGACAGGAACTCGGCCAGGTCGACCGCCCGCACGTCGGGCTCGATGTGGAGCCCGCCGTCGGCGAGGGCCAGGCCGGTCTCCACGGCGGCCGTGCGGCAGCCCGAGCGGGAGCCCGCGGCCATCTCCAGCGTGCTGTCGCCCACCACCCAGCACTCGCTCAGGCGGACCCCGTCCACCTGCGCCGCGTGGTACATGGCCCCGGTGTTCGGGAGCAGGTACACCGAGGGCCGCCGGTGGTGGCCCTTGCCCTCGGGGTGATCGAGGCCGGCGTAGTTGCGGCGGATCGGCACTCCGTGACCCTTGAGGTGGTCCAGGAGGGCCTCCTCGAAGCGGGCCCAGGTGCTGTCGGCGAGGTGACCGAAGGCCACCGCCTCCTCGTTGCCGATCAGGTAGAGCCTCCACCCCGCCTGTCCGGCCCGGAAGAGGGCGTCGACCGCCCCGGGCGTGAAGCGCGCCTTCTCGAAGCGGGAGCAGTAGCCCCGGGCGGGCAGCTCCAGGAGGGTTCCCCAGCGGTCGATGAAGAGGCCGCGTCGGGGAGGCTCGGTTCCGGGGAGGGGATCGAAGGGGAGGGGGGAGCGGTTTTGCATGGGTCGTCGGATTGCCGTGGGCCTGCAGACCAGTTCTCGGCCCTTTGCGGGGACGCTTGAGTGGCCTGGAGGAATCCCTTGGGCGTACCGCAGGATCGGGGCGTCGCCGCCCTCTCGCGGGCGCTGCGCGGGCGGGGACACCGCGTCCGGAGCCCGGGGGCCTCGCGCGTGGGCCGCGGGCCGAGCCTCGCGGTCTCCGCCCGGCTACGGCTCCCCGGGCCGCCTCTCCTCCGGGCTTGGCGCCCTTGGCGTCCTTGGCGGTTTCCTCGAGGAGACCCGCCGTGAGAGCCCGACCGAGGCCCGACCGAGGACCGGCCGAGGGCCGACCTAGGAGTCGGTCGCCTCCCGCAGCTCGTCCTTCAGGAAGCGCAGGTCGGCGGAGTACTGCTTGACGGCCTCGCGGATGGAGTCGTCCATCCTGGAGAAGACGCAGCCCACCTTGACGCCGTCCTCGCGCTCCTCGAGCGCGCTGACCTCGGCCGAGGCCTCGCAGTAGCCCTTCTGGAAGAGGGGCAGGCGGAACTTCACCTTGAGCTCGGTGCCCATGGCCAGGAGCTGGCCCATGGCGAAGGCATCCAGGCCCGTGTCGCCGCCGTTCCAGGTGAAGTGCAGGCCCTGCTCGTCCAGGCTGGCCATGCGGCCGACGCCGGTCCAGTTCTTGCCGAACTCGTGGCCGTGGAGCGGGTTGACCGCCTCGGACTTGAAGCGCCGGGTCTCGGTGAGGTAGTGCTCGACCCGCGCGGGGTCGGTGGGGCTGAACAGCACCGCCGACTCGTCCGCGGCCTCCTTGCGTTCGCCCGAGGCCTGGGGGGTGGCCGTTCCCTCCAGCAGCTTGACCGCCGCCTCCTCGTCGGTGTCGTAGATGGGCACGACGCGATCCAGGCCGACCTTCTCGATGATGCCGCGGCAGAAGGGAGAGGGGCGCGAGATGACCAGCCGGCCGCCTCCCGCCGTGAGGGTCTTGGAGGCCTTGATGATGGCGCCCAGAGCGGTCGAGTTGATGAACTTGACCAGGCGCAGGTTCAGGACCGCGGAGTGGATCCCGCCCTGGGCCAGGCTCTCGACCTCGTCCTGGAAGGCCTTCACGTAGAAGGTGTCGAACTCCCCCCGCAGGTGCAGGATGGCGTGGCGGTCCTGGTGGTCGACGTTGATGTGCATGGCTACCCTCGGCTGGCCGATCTGGTGCGCCCGGGGAGGCTCGCCCGGGGGGTGGATTGTCCCAGCGGGGGGGGGCGAAGCAAGGATTTTCGAGGTGCGCCGGCCCCCCCCTGGATAGACTCCGGACATGTTCTGGCGCAAGAAGCCCGCCCCGCCGCCCGAACCTCCGGAATACGGGGATTCCATACCTTCCGACTACGATGACGGGGGCGACGCGCCCACCACCGAGTTCCTCACCGGGGACAGCAACGTGGACCGCCGGTCGGTGGAGGTGCTGCTCGAGGCCATCGCCCGGGTCTCGGTGTCCCGCGACCTGGAGAGCCTGCTGATCGACATCGTCGACCGCTCGGTCGAGATCACCGGGGCCGAGCGGGGGATGCTGATCCTGGAGGCCGAGCCGGGCGAGTTCCGGGTGCGCGTGGCGCGCTCGCAGGGGCACCAGTCGATCACCGAGGAGGAGGAGCCGCTGCGCTTCTCGACCAGCGTGGTCAAGCGGGTGTTGACGGGGGGCCAGGCCGTGCGCGCCACGGTGCAGTCGGACTCGGACGCCCTGGAGCTGGGCCGCTCGGTCTACGACCTCAAGCTGCGGGCGGTGATGTGCGTGCCCATCGCTCACCAGCAGGACGATGCCAGCGGCGAGGGGCTGCCGGCCGAGCGCTCCGCCCGGGGCGTGCTGTACGTCGACTCGCGGGTGGCCACCCGCGAGTACGACCGCCGCGACCTGGGGCTCTTCGCGGCGCTCTCCCACCACATCTCGATCGCCCTGGAGAAGGCGCGCCTGAACCTGGACTCGATCGAGAAGACCCGCCTGGAGCACTCCCTGGAGCTCGCCAGCGCCATCCAGTCGGGCCTGATGCCCCGAATCCCCTCCGACCTGGAGGGCTTCGACCTGCACGGCTGGTACAAGCCGGCCGAGCGGACCTCGGGCGACTTCTTCGACTTCGTGCGCACCCGCGACGAGCGCCTGGCGGTGATCATCGGGGACGTCACCGGACACGGCATCGGTCCGGCGCTGGTCACCGCCATGGCCCAGGCGAGCCTGCGCTCCTACCTCAAGGTCGTGCCCGACGCCCCGGCCGCCATGACCATGCTCAACCAGGACCTGTCCGAGCGGCTGGACGACGGCATGTTCGTCACCCTGCTCCTGGCGGTGCTGGCCCCGGATGGCGGGATCGAGTGGATCAACGCCGGCCACAGCACCCCGGTCGTCTGGCGACGGGACGGCCAGGTCGAGCCGTACCCCGAGCACGGCGTGGCCCTGGGCATGATCGACGAGGCCGAGTACCCGATGCACGGCCAGCTCGTCATGGAGGTCGGCGACGTGCTGGTCACCTACACCGACGGTCTGATCGAAGCGTACCACCCCGACCGGCCCGACGAGCTCTTCGGCGAGGAGCGCCTGCACCGGCACATCGCCGAGTGCGCGGCGGGCGGAGCGGGGGCGGAGGAGATCACCCGGAGCCTGGCCGAGGCCGCGCTGTCCTTCGCCGGCGGGGAGCACGACGACGACATCACCCTCGTCGTGGTGCGCCGTACCTAGGGGCTGAGCGACGCCATGGAGCCTCGCGGCCCCGACCTCCTGATCCGCGGCGCGCAGAGCTTCCCCCCCGGCCCGGGTGCGGGGATCCTCGACGTGCGCCTCGTCGCGGGTGAGATCGAGGCCGTGGGAGCCGAGCTCGAGCCCGGCGACCTGCCGGTCCTCGACGCCGGCGGACTCACCGTCATCCCCGGGCTGGTCGACGTCCACGTCCACTTCCGCGACCCCGGTCTGGCGCGCAAGGAGGGCTGGGAGAGCGGCTCGGCCGGGGCCCTGCACGGGGGGGTCACCTCGGTGGTGGAGGTCCAGAACAACCCCCCCCTCAGCACCGACCTCGAGGCGCTCCAATCGCGCATCGAGCACGTCCGCGCCCGCTCGCGGGTGGACTTCGGCTGCCTGGCCAACCTGACCCGCGCCTCGGTGGCCGAGCTGGCGGCCATGGCGCCCCACACCCCGGCCTTCAAGTGCTTCCTGGGCGGCTCCACCGGAATGGGGGGCATCCTCGACCGGGCGGAGCTCCTCCGGCTCTTCGAGGGCGCCGCCCGCGCGGGCCGCATGATCGTGGCCCACTGCGAGGACGAGGACCTGCTGCGCGCCGAGGCCCGGGCCCACCCCGAGGCCACCGCCCGCGACCACCACCGGGTGCGCTCCAGCGAGGCCGAGGAGGTCTCGATCCGCACCGCGGTCGAGCTGGCCCGCGAGACCGGCGCGCGCCTGCACGTCTTCCACATCTCGACCGCCGGCGGCCTCGAGGAGGTGCGCGCGGCGCGGCGCGAGGGGCTCCCGGTCGGGGCCAGCACGGCCCCGCACTACCTGCTGCTCTCCTGCGAGGACGCCGAGCGCCTGGGCAACCGCATCAAGGTCAACCCCTCGGTGAAGACCCCGGCCGACGCGCGCGCCCTGCTCGGGGGTCTCTCCGAGGGAGCCGTCGAGGCCATCGGCACCGACCATGCTCCGCACCCCCTCGAGGAGAAGGAGCGCCCCTACGCGAAGTCGCCCTCGGGCATGCCCTCGGTGGACCTCCTGTGGCCGCTCACCTTCGAGCTCTGTCGGCGCGGGCTGCTGGAGCCCGAGCGGGCCCTGGCCGCCGTCACTTCGGCCGCCGCCGATTCGCTGAACCTGCCGCGCAAGGGGCGGCTGGCGCCCGGCTTCGACGGCGACCTGGTGCTGTTCGATCCCGAGGAGGTGCGCGTCGTGCGCGGCAGCGAGCTGCCCTCGCGCTCGAAGTGGTCGGCCTACGAGGGCATGGAGCTCGCCGGCTTCCCGCGCGTCGTCGTGCGGCGCGGCGAGGTGGTGTTCCGGGACGGCGCGGTGACGGGCGAGGCCGGCGGGAGGCCGCTGGAGCTGCGTCCGCCGGCTCCGCGGTGAGTCCGCATGAACGCGCCCGCGGACCGAGCGTTCCCGGAGGCGACGTGAAGGAGCCGAGCGCCGAGGATCGGAGGCCGGGTGCGGCCCGCGACGGCACGCCCCTGCCCTCCCCGGGGGTGGCCTTCGCCCCCGACTACCCCCGCCGCCTCGAGCGCCTCGTCCGGCGGGTCGCGGCCGCCCGGGGGCGCCGCGAGGGCCACGGCCGCACCGGCCTGAGCGGGGTGGGGGAGGAGTTCGTCGGCTACCGGCCGTACCGGCCGGGCGAGGACCTGCGGCGGCTCGACTGGCAGCTCCTCGCGCGCCTCGATCGCCCCTTCGTCAAGGTGAGCCGGCGCGAGGCGGGCGAGCGCTGGGCCCTGCTGGTCGACACCAGCGCCTCGATGGGGCTGGGCCGGCCGGGCAAGCTGCAGCTCGCCGCCGAGCTGGCCGGGGGCCTGGCCTTCCTGGGCCTGGCCGGGGGTGCGCGCGTGCGCCTGATCGCGAGCTCGGACGGCGAGGAGCTCGAGCTGGAGCGGCGCTGCGAGCTGCCCGCCTGGCTCTCGTTCCTGGAAGGCCTGGCGGCCGGGGGCGAGCGCGGCCTCGCGGGCTGGGCCGGCCATCCGCGGCTGGCGGGGGTCGATCGCCTCTTCCTGGTGGGGGACCTCCTGGACGCGCCCGGGGCCGCGGTCTCCGGATGGCTGAGGCGGGGACGCGAGCTGGACGTGGTCCAGGTGCTGGCGGGCGAGGAGCTCGCGCCGCCGCGAGCGGGGGCCGTGGGCTGGGTCGACCCCGAGACCGGCGAACGCCTGGAGCTCGAGGTGGACGGCGCCGCCCTGGCCTCCTACCAGCGCGGGCTCGAGGATCGCATCGGGTCGTGGCGCGGGAGCTGCGCCCGCCACCGCGCGGGCTTCGCGCTGGTGCGGAGCGACGCGGCCTTCGAGGACGCGGTGGCCGAGGTGCTGGGGCGATGAGCGCGCTGGAGTGGGCGCGGCCCTGGGGAGCCTGGGCCCTCCTCCTGCCGATCCTGGCCCTGGTCCTCGCGCAGCTCCTGCGGCGCCCGCCCGAGCGCTTCAGCGCGGCGCTCTCCCTGTGGCGGGGCGCGGCCCGAAGATCGCCGGCCACGGGCGCGCGCTCGCGGTGGCGTCCGCCCGCCGCGATCCTGTGGCTGGCCCTGGCCCTGCTGCTGGGCGCCCTCGCGCTGGCGGGACCGCGTCCGCGGCGCGCGCCGGGGATGCGGATCTTCCGGGCGATCGTCGACCGCAGCCCGTCGATGTACCTGCGCGAGGAACGAGGCGCTGGCGCGGCCATGCGCCTCGAGCGCGCCGTGGATCGCGCGAGCGAGTGGATGAACGCAGAGCTGCGCGAGGCCGATCGCGTGCTGTGGATCGCGCCCGCGCCCGAGGGAGCGGAGACGCACGCCGGTCGGACTCCGCCCGGAGGCTGGACGGAGGCCCCGCTCGCGCCGCACCCGGCTCCGGACTGGGCGGACTGGGACCTGCCCGGCGCCCTGTGGCTGACCGACGCGCATCCCGGGTCCGAGCCCGTGAGGGCCGGCCTCGTGCAGACCGGTGGGGCGGCCGCGCCCGGGCCGGTGGGCCTGGTGCGCGGGCCCGGGGGCGCCGCGCGCCTCGTGTGGGACGGCGAGCGCGTCCGCGAGGAGCCCGCGGCCGACCCTCCGGACGGCGTGTGGATCGAGGAGGACCTCTGCCGGCCGATCCGGGAGCTGGCGGGCATCTGGGCCTCCGACCGGGGCCTGGGGCTGGTGAGCGAGCCCGCGGCCGCGGAGGTCCTGCGGATCACCGCCGGGGTCGGCGCGGGCGAGGCCGTGCCCGCGGTCGTGGCCCGCGACGGGTGGCGGCTCTCCGCCCGCCTGGCCGGACCCGCGGCCGCGAACGATGCGCGCGCCGGGGCCATGCGAACGTGGGTCGCGGCGGACGGTGGCTCGCCTCGACCGGCGGTGAGCTGGTGCGCGGGCCGGGTGGACGTGGGCCTCGTGGGCGAGGGCGAGGTGCTGGGGGATCCGGCGGCCTTCGCGGTCTCGTGGGCGGAGCTCTTCGACGAGGCCGCCCTGGGCGATCCCCTCGCGGTCCCGCTGGCCGAGCGCCTCGCGGCGGGGGATCCCTCCTTCCGCCCGCCGGCGGAACCCCCGAAGCAGGGCGCCGCCGCCCGTCGCGCGGCCGTGCCCGATCCCTGGCTGGCCCTCGCGGCGGCCCTGGCGGCGGCGGTCTCCTGGCGCCTGCGTCGGCGCGAGGGCTGAGGGATTCGCGAGGGGGGGAGGGGGCCGCCGCTGCCCGTCCCGGCCCGCGCGGCTCCTGGAGGATTCCACGGAGAGACCTGCTATTCTCCGCCGCGTGCGAGACGACGATCGAGCCGGCGGTGGGGGCGGGTCGGGCGGGGGCGCCCGGCGCGTCCTCTGGATCGCGATGGCGCTGCTCGCGTCCTGCGGGGACCCGGCCGGATCGGGCGGCGACGGGCGCGCCGTGGAGGACGCGTCGGCCGGCGGGGCGGACCCGCGGCCGGACGTGGTCCTGATCGTGATCGACACCCTGCGGGCCGACCACCTGGGGCTCTACGGCTATCCCGTGGAGACCGCGCCCTTCCTGTCGGAGCTCGGCCGGCGCTCGGCGGTCTTCGATCGCGCCTTCTCCACCTCCTCGTGGACCGCGCCGGCCACGGCCTCGGTGATGACCGGGCTGTACCCGACCCGGCACGGGCTGACGCGGGGCTTCTTCGCCCAGCGGGACGACGAGGAGGCGGTGGCCGAGCAGGGCCAGACGAGCCTCGACCTGACTCCGCTGCCGGAGGGCGTGGAGACCCTGGCCGAGAGGCTGGGGCGGGAGGGGTATCGGACCCGGGGATTCGCGACGAACCGGAACGTCTGCCCGCAGCTCGGGTTCTCGCGGGGCTTCGACGACTTCGCCCTGCAGCGTTTCGACGCCGAGCAGGTCCTGGAGGCCCTGGAGGGCTGGAGGAGCGAGCTGGAGGAGGGAGGACCTCACTTCCTGTACCTGCACTTCAACGACGTGCACATGCCCTACAACCCGCGGCCGCCGTGGTATTCGCAGGCGGAGGGGGAGGTGGAGGAGAAGATCGCGCGCTACGACAGCGAGATCTCGTTCCTGGACGCGACCCTGGAGCGGCTGTACCGGAGCTTCGGGTGGGATCGCGGGACCCTGCTGTGGATCGCGTCGGATCACGGGGAGGAGTTCCAGGAGCACGGGCACTACGGGCACGTGTTCTCGCTCCACCAGGAGCTGGTGCACGTGCTCATGATGGCGCACGGGCCGGACCTGGGGATCGTGCCGTGCCGGGTCGAGGTGAACGCGAGCCTGGTGGACGTCTATCCGACGGTGCTGGACCTGGTGGGGCTGCCGGTGGAGACGGAGAGGGACGGGGTGTCGCTGAGCGGGGTGCTGCGGGGGGAGAGGTGGGCGGGGCGCCTGCTGCGGGAGCGGGTGCTCTTCGCTCACCGGCGCAAGGCCACGGCGCCGGAGGACATGTGGGCCGCGATCCTGGGGAACTGGAAGTTGATCGAGAGGGACGACACGGGGCAGCGGCTGCTCTTCGACTTCGACGCGGATCCGGGGGAGAAGAGGAGCGTGATCGAGGACAACGAGGTCATGGTCCAGACGCTGGAGGAGCAGCTCGCGCGCTTCCGGGAGGCGGCGGGATCGGCGCCCTCGGCGAGGGTGGAGATCCCTCTGGATCGGGAGGCGCTGGAGGATCTGAAGGCGCTGGGCTACTTCGGGGAGGACTGATATGGAGGCCCATATGTCAAGTGGGCAGGAGAGGCCCTACCCACG
>CAZTTG010000135.1:0-12484 GCA_964615935.1 uncultured Planctomycetaceae bacterium
CCCGCGCTCGCCTCCCGGCGAGCGCTAGAGGCCTTGGGCGCCGTAACTCGGTTGCTAGGCCCACGCAACGGGCGCCCAAGACCTCTAGTCGGGCACGCGCCGGCCGTCCCGGTAGGTGCCCGACCAGGCCTGGTTGACCGTCCCGTCCTCGTTCCAGTACGTCCACGGGCCCTCCTGGCGGCCGGCCCGCATCTCACCCTCCATCTGCTTCTGGCCGTTCTCGTGCCACCAGGTGGCGCGGCCCTCCTTGGAGCCGGCCACGTACGTCTCCTCGAAGCGCTTCGAGCCGCTCGGGTAGTACTCTATCTGGGCCCCGTCCGGCAGGCCCTCGGCGTACTGCTCCTCGCGGTGCTTGGCGCCCTCCTCCGTCCAGTACTCCTGGAGGCCGTGCCACTCCCCCGCGGAGTAGCGGTTGCGGGACTCGAGCTGTCCCTTCGCATTCCAGCGCTCCCAGACACCCACCTTCTGATCGTCCTCGAAGCAGCCCTTCTCCTTCTCGCGGTAGACCCGATCCTTGAGGGGGTTGTTCATGATCCAGGAGATCCACTCGCCCTGGCGTTTGCCAGCCGCGTAGGCGCCCTGCTCTGACACCGAGTTGTCGGGGAACCAGGTGGTCCAGACGCCCTCCTCGAGGTCGTCGACGTAGCGCCCCTCGCGGAGGAGCTGCTCCGCGGTCAGCCACTCGCGAAAGAGCCCGTCCTTCTTCCCCTCATTCCACTCGGTGCTGGTCTTGGGGATCCCCAGGCCGGTCCACTCCAGCCAGGTGCCGTGCTTCTCGCCGCCGCGGTACTCGCCCTGCTCGCGCAGGCCGCCGTGCTTGAAGTTGACCACGTGCAGCCCCTCTCGTACGCCGGCGCGGTACTCCCCCTGCTCGCGGATCTCGCCGTTCCCCCAGAAGCGGGTGAAGGTCCCGTGGTTCTCGTATCCGTGCTCGGTGCGCCTCACCTGGCGTCGGACCTGGACCTTGCCGACCGGGAACCGATCCTCGATCACCTCGACGTCCCCGAGGGGCTCCGCCAGGGGACCGCCCTCCGCGGGGGTGTCGGGGGGCGCCAGGGTGGGCTCCTCCGGCGGCGGTTCGGGATCGCCCTGCACCCCCTCCGGCCCGGCGCCGGTCGGCGGCCCGGCCTCCTCGCAGGCGGCCGGGAGCAGGGCGAGGGCCAGGATGAGGAGGGGCAGGGGGTGGATCTTCATGGACGCGTCAGACTAGCACTCGGTCGGGGGCCGCGCTCGGGCCGGGCCGAGCCTCTCCGCCGGCGACGCGCGGTCGGTGCCTCCCGCACCTACGCGGCCGACCCCGACGTGTGAGCGCGGCGCGGTGCTTCGGGCGGGGGCCCGCCTCCCCGCCCGGAAGACGGGCGAGGCCCGAGGTCCGCCTGCGCGCACCGCGGGCCCCGCGCCCGGGACCCCGAGCCGTTGCCGGGGGACGCTCGACGGGCCCGAGGCGGTCGCAATGGTTCTCTCCGATTACCCAACACGACGAACGACGAAGCCCGCCAAGCCATCTCTTGACGGGGGCCCGGTCGCGGCAGGTTCCGTGATTCCGCCTCGATTCGGGATCGGGCGGGGAGCGGGTCCCGGCGGCGTCCTCTGGAGGGTTCGCCGGCCGAGCCGAAACCGGCGCGCGGCCTGGGCGTCCACCCCCCGGGGAGGGGCGCCCGAAAAAGGGCGTTCCTGAGGCTCGAGGTGCGCGCGACCGGGTCGTGCCTCGCGGTGGGTCTCCTCGAGGAGACCCGATCCAGAAGGCGGACGACCCGGCCCGCGAGCCCGAGCTCAGTCAACGACCTCGATCGAGATCTCCCCCCCGTTGCAGCGGATCTCGGGTACGTACATCGCGTGCCCCATCACCGGCAGGGCGGCGAAGCGACCGGGCACCTCGGCCCGCAGCTCGTAGCGGATCTCCCAGACGCCCTGGCCGAGCTCGTCCAGGAAGAGGGCCACCTTGCGGTCCCTCAGCTCCTGGTGGACGCGCCGGGAGGGGCCCGCGTAGCGGTCGGCGGGCGGCCCACCCACCAGGCGGCGCGGCCGCAGCCCGTCGTCCCCCTCGGGCACCCCGTCGCCCTCGGCGAGGTGCTCGTCCAGGGTGCGCGACTTGAGCCGGCGAGCGCTGAGCGCCTCCCCGCTGCGGACGCGCGCGGCCTCCAGACCGGCCGGCTTGAGGTCCTCGAACACCATGTAGGAGAGCTCGTTCTTGGCCTCGATGGTCAGGACCACCTCGACCCGCTCGCCGCTCGCGATCCGCGAGCCGTCGACCAGCCGCTGTCGCTCCTGCACGTAGCCCTTGAGGAGCGTCGGCGCCGGCGCCAGCCGGTAGTAGTCGCGCCTCACGAAGACCTCGTTGCCGGCCGGCGGGATGGGCCGCTCGCGGCTGAAGTAGGCCATCTGCACCGAGAAGTAGAGCGGCCCGCGACCGGAGCGCCGGGCGATCGCGATCCGGTTCTCGCCCTCGCGCAGGAGCCGGCGGTCGATCTCGAAGCGGCTGGGCGCGGACAGCACGTCGGCCGGGGCGATGCGCCGCTCGGCGATGGTGCTGCCGTTCACCGAGAGCTCGTAGGTGAGGTCGGCCTCCAGCTCGCCGCTGGCCTTCAGGTAGTCGTTCAGGGCCAGCACGCAGATGGCCGTGTCGCGGGTGTTGCTCCAGCTCCCCCCGCGGCGGTTCTTCACCAGCCAGTTCATGGTCGGCTCGACCAGCTCGTGGTCGGGCGCGATCGCCACCAGGGCCCGCAGGCAGAAGGCCGTGGCCTCCACGCCCCCCTCCGACCAGCGGTGGAAGATCCCGTCCTGGCCCCAGTGCGCGGTGGGGATCACCGCCGCGTGGGACTCCTGCTGGCCGCGCTGCACGATGGAGGTGTCCGGCGTGCGGTCGATCTCCACCCCGTTGGCGAGGTTCTCCACCAGCACGCGGGCGCGCTCCTCCTGGCCGGGATGGGCGTGGACCGCCAGGGCGAAGAGGGCGCGGGAGTAGGCGTTCAGCTCGCCGCGCTTCTCCCACAGGTTCTCCCGGGCCGCGACCTCGGCCTGGCCGGGGCGACCGCGCTCGGCCCGCGAGCGGCCGACCGCCAGGGCGTGCAGCATCCAGGCCTGCAGGTCGGGCTCGCGCTCCTCCTCGACGATCTCGAGCTCCAGGTAGGCGAGGCCCCGCTCGAGCGCGTCCGCGCGCACCTCGATGCCCGCCTCCCGGGCCAGGGCCAGGCCCCAGACGGTGTAGGCGGTCATGAAGTGGTCGCTGTCGCCGTGCTTCCACCAGGCCCATCCGCCGTCGGAGTGCTGGAAGTCGTAGAGCCGCGCCAGGGACTTCTCGACCACGTCGTTCAGCTGGCGCAGGCCCTGGGGGTCCCGATCGTGGGTCTCCTCGGCGTGCTGGGGCTCGATCCCCCCGAAGGCGCGCGAGAGGACCTCCTCCCGGGCCAGCCCCAGCTCGCCCAGGGTCCCGGCCACCACCACCGCCGGCACGAACCGGCTGAGGGTCTGCTCCACGCAGCCGTAGGGGTAGTCGACCAGGTAGGGCAGGGCGTCCAGCAGGGTCACCGCCAGGCTGGGGCTGAGCTGGACCACCAGTCGCTCCGACTCCGGACGGCGCTCGCGCGGCAGGTCCATCCGCACCTCGAGCTCGCCGCCGTCCGTCTTCCCGGCCCTGACCAGGAAGCGCTCGATGCCGCGCTCGAAGGCGGGATAGCGGCGCAGCTCCGCGTCGCCGTGCTCGCCCGCGCGCGCCTCCACCCGCACCGCCACCTCGCCGGGGCGCAGCACCCGCACGCGCCAGTCGGCGCGCTGCTCACCGCCGGCCGCCGCGAGGTCGAGGACGGTCTCGGCCTCGTCCAGGAGCCGCAGCGAATCCCCCTCGAGGGCGATTCGCGCCGATCCCTGCAGGGCCTCGGAGGTGTTGTTGACGACCACCGCCGAGAGCACCAGCTCGTCCCCCACCACGAAGAAGCGCGGAGCCTGAAGCCGGGCGATCACCGGCATCTTCGTGCGCGCCGTGGCCTGCCCCGCGCCGAAGCGGCTCTCGGTGGTGGCCGCGCGGGCGGTGGCCCGCCAGCGGGTGAGCGAGTCGGGCCAGGTCACCGGCACCACGGCGGTGCCGTCGGCGTCGGTGACGAGGTCCGGCAGCCACAGCACCGCCGAGCGGAAGTCGCTGCGCACCACCACCGCGGGCCCCTCGCCCCCGGTGGCCGGTCCCCCGGGGCCGGCGCTCCCGGGCGGTCGGGGTGCGCCGCCCGCCTCGGCGCGATCGGCCGCGTAGCCCAGGGAGCTCAGGCTCGAGCGCACCTCCTCGCCGAGCCGGAGGTCGGCCCCGGCCCGGCCGCGCTTCCCACCCTCGGCCCCCCCGAAGAAGAGGGCCTGGCCCCCGGCGTGCTCCTCCTCCTCGGGCGCGAAGGCCAGGTCCAGCTCGTCGGCGTCGCCCGCGACGCCGGCCGAGCGCAGCTTCCCGTCCTCCCCCTCCACCAGCCGCGTGAGGGGCTTGATCCCGAAGGAGTTGTCGGTCCGCGCGCGGTGGGGACGCTTCTCGCCGTAGAAGAAGCGCCGCGGATCCGCGGCGTAGGGCTCCTGGATGGCGAAGACCGACTCGTCCACCAGGGCCAGCGAGAGCTCCGCCTGCACCGGCCGCCCGTCGCGATCGCGGCAGCTCACCGTGAGCTCGCCCTCCTGGCGCGGCTGGTACTCCTCGCGGTCGGCGCTCACCTCCACCTCGAGGAACTGCTTCACCGGCGGGACCACGATCTCCCGCGTGTCCATCCACACGCCGCCGTCGGCCACCATGATGGCCGAGAGGTGCACGTTGGGGATGTGGTCCTCGGAGAGCGGCAGCCGCACCAGCTTGACGGTCCCCTCGATCCCGTACACCCGGTGGTGCATGAGCTCCTCGGCCTCGACGCTGAAGAGCACGTGCCGGCCGCTGGCCGGGACCGAGATCATCAGCACCGCCTCCTCGCCGGCCTCCAGGGTGTCGCGGTCGAGGATCAGCTCCACGCCGCCGTGGTGGTAGCCCAACCGGGTGCTGTTCTCGCTGGCCGCGAAGATCCGGGTGCGGCCCTCGACCGGCGCGCCGTCCCGATCCTGGCCGCTCCACAGGACGTCGTAGTAGCCCTCCCGCGGGAGGCTGAGCTCGAGCTGGGCGCGACCGGTCTCGTCGGTCGACGCCACCCTCCTGAGCACCTCCTCGGTGTCGTAGCCGCGGGAGATCAGCCGCCACTCGCGATCGACGGCCAGCTCCGGGTCCAGGCGCCGCCGCCGGTCGAGCTCGCGGCGCTCGATCCTCTCGCCCCGAGGGGTCCTCCACACCTCGCGCCAGGTCCGGCGGGTGACGATCACCTGTCCCTCGACCTCCATGGGCTGCTGGTTGGCGTCGGCGGCGTGGAAGTCCACTCGCACCTTCTCGCCCGGAGCCACCAGGTTCCGGCTGGGCTCGGGCCAGACGTAGTAGCGCTGGCGCGCGGCGCGCACCCGGCCCGTTCCCGCGACCTCGCGGCGCGAGGCGTCGGTGACCCGCGCCTCGATCGAGTACTCGAAGTCCTGGTTGGCGCCGGCGGGGGTCGGGAAGGAGAAGCGCGCCCGGCCCAGGGCGTCGGTGACGAGCTCCGAGCGGTGCACCTCGCTGCGGCCGCCCCAGTGCCAGGGCATGGAGGTGCTCTCCTCGTGGAACCAGGGAAACTCACGCTGCCGCGTGTGGCTCGGGGAGAAGGGCTGCTGGTACACGATCGCCTGGACCCGCGCGCCGGCCACCGGGCCGCCGAAGGTGTACTCGGCGGACACCTCGACCTCGACCGTCTCCCCCACCTTGAAGCTCTTGCGCCGACCGCTGCCGGCGGGATCCTCGGGGGTCGCCACCGACACCCGGAACTCGGGCAGCTTGTACTCCTCCAGCCGGAACAGGGTCTCGGAGCCGATGCCGTGCTTGCGCGCGCGGTCCTCCCAGAAGCGGATGCTGTACTCGCCCAGGGGCCACTCCCGGCCCAGCTCGAGGCGGCTCCAGGCGCTGCCGAAGGCGTTGAGCTCGGCCTCGCCCGAGGCCACCTCGGCGCCGCGCGGATCGGCGAGCTGCCAGTAGAGGCTCCGACCCGCGGGCGTCCGGTACGCCCCGCCGCCCTCCCGGCGCCGCACGACGAGCTTCCAGCGCGCCTCCTCCATCGGGCGGTAGGCCGGCTTCTCGGCGCAGGCGTAGATGCGCCAGCCCTCGGCCGGCGACTGGGGGCCGTCGCTCCCGCTGATGCACAGGCTCTGGCGATCGGCGAGGATGGCGCAGGCCAGGAGCTGCCGGGTGCCGGGGCGGGTGCCGAGGTCGAAGTCGGCCAGCCCGTCCTCGCCGGTGCGGCCGACCTCCTTGCGCCAGCGCCGCTTGCCGCGCTCGTAGCTGCGCTCCCACAGGGCCACCCGGGCCCCGGCGATCGGCTCGCCGCTCACCGCGTCGCACACCCAGGCCAGGGCCCGGGAGCCGACCGCCTTGAGCACCAGGGCCTGGTCGGTGACGAGCAGCAGGTCGCGCGCGCTGCGCCCCCCGCCGCGGGCCTCGATCAGGTAGGCGCCGGGCTCGATCGCGCCCTCCAGGCGGAGGTTCCGGTTCCCGGGCACGTGCTCCCCCGTGTCCCCGGTCTCCACCGTCCACTCGCGAGCGGGCGCCTTGCCGCCGACGTCGATGGAGGTCAGCCAGTCGTAGACCGAGCCGCGATCGCCTCCCAGCTCCACGTCCTCGGTGAGATCGACCGGCACGAGTCTCAGGCTCACGCTGTCGAGGTTGCGCCAGGAGACCATCACCTGGACGGGCGAGTCGGGCAGGAAGGCCTGGGCCGCCGCGACGCCCACCTGCGGGCCGCAGATCCTCGCCAGCATGCTGCGCGCGCGGTCGTGGTAGGCGGTCTCGCCCTTCTCGAACTCGGAGAGGAAGCGCCGCAGCACGGCGGCGGCCTCGACATAGTCCGGCCGCTGCTCGAAGCCGCCCCCGGGCAGGACCACCGGGCGCCCGCGCTCGCCGAGCCACTCGGCCAGGGCGTAGAGCGCGTCGTCGTACCAGGGATTCTCGCGGCCCATCTCGAGGGCGTCGCGCAGGAGCTCGGGGCCCCGCTGGAGCGAGCTCCAGTCGCTGCCCTGCCGCTGGAGGGTGAGCGCCAGGAGGAAGCTGGCCTGGGCGCGATCCTCGGGCGCGACCGCGATGGTGAGGGCGTTCTCCAGGATCTCCCTCGGCAGGACCGGCCGGAACCAGCCGTGCTGGAAGCAGGGGCCGGCCATGCGCCAGATCGTCTCCAGGTAGCGCTCGCGAGCCCGCTCGATGTCGCGCGAGCCGGCCCACCAGTCGAGGGCCTCCCGGTAGTGGCTCCATCCGTTGCCCCAGTCGTTCGCGTCCCGGCGCACCCAGTGCCAGTCGCCCAGGGACCGCTGCGCCAGGGCCCACACCTCGCTCTTCTCGCCAGTGCGCTCGCCCAGGGCGACCTGCTGGAGGATCTCGTCGCGGGCCGCCTCCAGCCGGCTGGGGTCCGACTGGCGGGTGCCGGCCGCCGCGCGCCAGTCGCAGTCCGCCAGCCGGAAGGCCACCCAGCGCTGCGCGCCGAGCGAGAGCCCCAGGGCGCTGGCCCGCTGGTAGAGCTCGCGGGCCCGCTCGAAGGAGCCCTCCTCGTACAGGGCCTCGGCCCGCTGCCGCAGGTCGTCGTACTGATCGGGGGCCTGGGCCGCGGGCGAGCCGGAGACCAGGAATGCGAGCGGGAGGAGCAGGGCGATGGCTTTCATGGCGTTCCTCGCGGAAGGGGTGCGGGCGGTCCTGACGGCTCAACGCCGCGGTCGTGCCGGATCTTGGCGAAAAGGCCGTCGGGCCCTCCCCGCCCGGGCAGGCTAGCGAGGAAGGGATCGGGCGACAACGCGCCCGGGCGCGGACCGGGTCCCTACTCGATCAGCCCGAAGGGGCACCACTCGCCCGGGGTGCCAGCCCTCGTGCACACCCAGCCGACGTGCTTGCCGGGCCGGGGATTGCGGTTGTAGACCAGATCCCCCGCGCGCCAGGCGGTGGTGGCCCAGGGCTCGCCCACCGGGGGTCCGTGCAGCCACAGGATGCGGGGCTGCAGGCTGTTGCCGGGCCCCTGGCTGGAGTCCAGGAGGTGCGCCGCCCCCGAGCACCACCCTCCCCCGCTGGAGCGGATCAGGTTGTCGGAGAGGTCGACGTGGGAGGCATCGTTGATCAGGTAGATGCCCGCGTCCCCCTGCATGCCCAGCGAGCCGCTGTCGAGGATCAGGTTGCCGGCGACCCTGAGGCCGTACACCGTGCCCACCACCAGGCCCGAGCGGTCGCTCTCGACGATCAAGTTGTCCACGACCATCGAGCCGCCGTGGTCCTCGACGTAGATGCCGTAGTCGCCGCAGTCGCGCACGGAGTTGCCGGCCACCCGGGTGTAGGTCATCTTCACCCGGGCGCCGTTGGCGCAGCGGATGCCGCTGGACACGTTCCGGCTCTGCGGGTTGCGCACGCCCTCGACCAGGTTGTCGACGATCGCGCAGCTCTGCGGGGCCTCACCGCCGGAGTTGGCGTTGCACAGGATCCCCACGCCGACCCCGCCCGAGACCAGGTTCCCGCGGCAGATCGCGTTGCGCGAGCTCGAGATCTGGATGCCCGTCCCGATCCGGCTGCCGGCCGCGGTCCAGTGCCCCGTGCCCTCGGTGACCAGGTTGTGGGCCACGATCGAGTCGCTGCAGCCGGCGAGGTAGATCCCGGTCTTGGAGCAGCCGCTCACCCGGCAGCCCTGGACCAGGGCCCGGGCCACGCCGGCGATGGCCACGCCGTCGGCGTCGGCGTCGCGGACGTGAAGGCCCTCCACCGTGACGTCCGAGCCGCCGGTGATCTGCAGCAGGCCGTGGGCCAGGCCGCGGCCCTGGCCTCCGGCTCCCTGGATCGAGAAGCCCGACAGGCGCAGGCCCAGGGCGCCATCGCCGCGCAGCACCTGGCAGCTCCCCGAGGTCTCCAGCAGCACCGAGGAGGGGGTCCCCTCGATGGTCATGCCCTTCGCGACCCGCAGGCACCAGGTCTGACCCGCCCGGCGCGAGACCCGGATCGGGTAGGGAGGCAGGACGAGGGTAGCGCCCTCCGCGGAGTCCAGGGCGAGCTGCACCTCCTCGGTGTAGTCCTCGCTGCCGTCGGTGACGTGGAAGGCCGGCAGGAAGTCGGCGAGGTCCAGGACCGAGCCGCTCTTGGGGCTCGTCACCTCGGCCGGGGGCGAGGGCTCGGGCGCCGCCTGGCGCCCCCCGGATCCCGGGCAGAGGGGCTTGGGTCGGCCGACGATCGCCACGCTCGCCAGCAGGACCAGGGCCAGGAGGACCAGGGCCAGGAGGACCAGGACCACGCGGGTGGGAGACATCATGGAGCCCCTATCGAGCGCTCCGACCCCCGACCCGGAATCGGGACTCGCCCGGTCCCGCCGTCCGGCCCAGCCGCGGGACCTGGCTCCGGCCCCCGGGGCTCCCGCCGATCGCCAGCGGGACCCCGGGGGGCCATGGCTCTCCTCCCTCGGGCCAGCGCGCCGGCCAGAGGCCATCTCGACTCCCGCCAGGCCCCTGGACGGCCCCGGTGCGCCTCACCTCGCCCCGGCCGCGCCGAGACCGTCACCGGTTCGGGCTTCGGGCTTCACTCCTTGTCGGCCGGATAGCCATCGAACTCGTCCGCGCCCATGTCGACCACCGGCCTGCGGTCCGGACACCTCTCGTAAGGCCTGGGCTCGCCGTCGATGTCGGTCGGCGTCATCTCCGGCGCAGCGTTGCTCCCCGTGTCGCGGCAGGGCGAGGCGGCGAGGAGGTGAAAGTCCTCATTGGTCAAGTTCGAGAGAACCGGGTCCAGGTCGATGTTCCCCGTCCCGATTCCGTAGGGATCGCCGCCGGGATACTCGATGCAGTTGTAGTCGAAGCTGACCGTCGAGGGATCCTGAAAGCTGATCGTGGAGACTCCTCCGCTCGTCAGCCGGTTGAACCAGATGATGTTGTTGGTGATCGCCGTCGTCGTGTTTCCCGTTTCGACTCGCAGACCGGCAGTACCGCCGGCGATGTTGCCTACGATGGTGTTGTTGGTAATGATCGGTGATGGCATCCCGGACTCGGGATAGCAGCAGATGCCCCCGCCCCAGCTCGTGCTGTGTACGGTATTGTAGGCTACGACGTTTCCGGTGATGACCGCGGACCAACACCTGATCCCACCACCGGCTGCGGCATGGGTTATATGTGCGTAGTTGTGCTTGATGACGTTGTTGGAAATGAGCGGATAGCAGCCACTGGAAGCGAAGACACCGGCGCCGTAGGAATCGGTATTGTCGACGATGATGTTGTTCTCGATGACCGGCGAGCTTTGGTCGGTGACGAGGACACCGCCGCCCCATAAGCCGTGATTGGCGTTGGTCAAGGTGAATCCCTCCAGGATCGTCGCTCGCGTCACGGCCTGGAACGTGACCACCGGCATGGACGCTCCGTTGGCATCGATGATCGTCACCTCCTTTCCGCCGCTGCTCCGGATCTCGATGTCGTAGGGTGCGCTGCCCGGAGGCCAGCCGTGAAACCGGATGGTCTCGTAGTACGCTCCGGGAGCCACGAGGACGACGTCGTTCGCCTGCGCCGCGTCGATGGCTTCCTGGATCGTGGGGTATTGGGCCGGGACGTGCAGCGTGTTGCCGTGGGCAACGGCCGGGATGCCCAGGAAGAGGGCCAGGGCACTGAGTTCTCGCAGCATGGGTCTTGCTCCTTCTGATTGTGGGATTGGGCTCGCAGCGCGTGCGGGCGGCTCCTTCGCGCACTCGACGCGCGCCCCGTGGAACCAAGTTGTCAGGGATGGTCCACTCGGTCCATCCCCCTGAACAGGGGGGTGGGGTCGGGCAGGCCGAGCGAGCGAGGCCGCTGCCGCGGGGACCGCAGCCCGAGCAGGGCCCCATCTAGCGCTCGAGCCGGGAGGACGGCCCTCCGTTCCCCTCCCTCAGGGTCGCGGCACGCCGGCTCCCCCGCTCTGCGGCCTCGCGGGCGGGCTCCAGGCCCGTGGGCGGGCTCGGTTGCCTCTCCATTCTCCTCTCTTCCTCCTCGGGTCGCGGCCCCCCGTGCCCGCGCGACGGACTCCCGAGCGCCTCCATCATCTCTCGGGCCGACTTCGGAGCGGCGGAGGGGCTCGGCCGCTCAGCCGCCCTCCTGGAGTCCTCCTGCCGAGGCGCCCGGGGCTCGGGCTGGGCGCGCTCGGGGCGCTGGGGCAGATCCCTGCGGGCCGGCGTGGGCGCGGCGGAGCCGAGCTCCCTCTCGATCACGGCTCTCTCGTGCAGCGCGTAGTCGATCCCGCTATCCCGCGTGAGACCATGGACCTCGGGGTGCAGGTAGAGCCCGCGCTCCTCGGGTCGCTTCTCCACCTCGAGGGGGATGCGGTTGGCCTCCGCGAAGGGATCCTGGCGGATGCCGGTCACCTGCCAGGAGACCTTGCCGCCAGGCACACCACCGGCGATCTGGAAGCGATTCCCGCTGACCTCCTCGGCCACGTACACGGGGGCGAAGCCGCCGATGCAGGTGAGCTGGTAGCGGAACTCGCGGTTCAGGGCCTCGAACCACTCGGGCAACTCGATCCAGGCCTCCCCCCCCGCGTCGAGCACGGCGTTGCCGTTGTAGACGTTCATCATGTCCGGGCTCTCGACGAAGGAGTGGTAGAGGTACTTGTTCTCGGGATCGAGGGGGTGGTCGATCTTGAACGATCCGCTGCTCTTGCTGATGTGGCCGGTGATCTCCACGTCGCCGCTGAACCAGCCCGCCTTGCCGTCGCTGGTGGACACCGACGCGTAGATGCCCCGAGCCTCTCCGTCGTTCTCGGGATCATCGGCGGTGGCGTAGACGCCGTAGACCATGCCATCCCCACCCCCGGCGTGGAAGCGGCCAGCGTAGCGGGAGCTGCTGCCGCTGATGGTGGCCTCTCCCTTGACACCATAGTACCCCCCCCGGAACTCGCCTCCGATGCCGTAGTAGGGCGCTGGCTCGCTGATGCCCACGACTCCCCTGGCGTCGGCAGTGATGTTGCCGAGGTTCTCGCCGAGCACGCCGATGTCACTCGAGCTGCTTGCCCACACCTTCCCGGCCACCGCTACGTCATCTGCCACTCCGAACACGCCGTAGTTCTCTCCCGAAGCGTGGGAATCGGCCTCCGCATACACGCCGTAGGCCGTGCCGTACGTGCCGCTGCCGCTGTCGTAGTAGGCCGAGGCATAGGCGTCCACGCCGTAGCTGTCGCCACCGAACGTGTAGGACTGACAGTCAGCCCCAACGCCCAAGGCCAGGGGAGCACTCGTCTGGGAGACGGCCGTGGTGAGGATGCCGCGGTTGCTCACGCCGCCCCCTTCACCTCTGAACAGGCCGGCGTAGGAGTAGTCCCCTCCTGTGATGAAGGCGTCGGCGTAGCCCGCCACGCCGATGTAGCCGGCCTCGAAGAAGCCGCCGTGGTCGTACGTAGTTGCTGTTTCCCCGGCCGTCCGTAGACCCGCGGCTGGCCGCTATTCTGGGA
>CAZTTG010000136.1:0-12134 GCA_964615935.1 uncultured Planctomycetaceae bacterium
GCGCCGGGGGGCCGGTCCAGAGGTCCCGCGCGCGAACGGGGCCCCGGAAAGCCCGTCAGAGGGCAGAGGGCAGAGGGCAGAGGACAGAAAACCCGCTGACCCGCAGACCCGACCCCAGCTCCACTGCGGCACTCGGGCGAGATTCTCGCGAATCCACCCGCAACCATCGCCTGCCCCGGGCATCCTCACTGGGCGGTGGGGCCCGGTGGATGCGCCTCAGCGCCGCGGAGCCAGGACCCCGAATCGCCCAGGTTGATCCCAGGCGACACCGGGCTATCCTGACCGCCCATCACCATGGCCACCTCGGAGAACAAACGGCTCACGTCCTACGCCAGCTGCGCCGGCTGAGCGGGCAAGATGCCTCAAGGGCGGCTCTCGCAGGTGCTGCGAGGGCTCGATATAGGGACGGACGACCGACTGCTGGTCGGACCCCAGACCCTGGACGACGCCGGCGTCGTCCTGCTGGGGCAGGACGAGGGTCTGCCCCCGGGGAGCCGCGTGGCCCTGGTCCAGACCGTGGACTTCTTCCAGCCGGTCGTCGACGACCCGTGGTTCTACGGGGCCATCGCCGCGGCCAACGCGATCTCGGACGTGTACGCCATGGGCGGACGACCGATCAGCGTCCTGAACCTGGCGAGCTTCCCGAAGGGCTTCCCCGATGACTGGCTGCGGGAGATCCTGAGGGGCGGCTTCGACAAGGTCGCCGAATCGGGGGCCGTGGTGGCCGGCGGGCACACCGTGGATGGGGAGATCCTGTTCGGCTTCGCCGTCACCGGGGTCGTGGATGCCGATCGCGTGGCCGCCAATGCCGGCGCTCGGGCGGGAGACGCGGTCTACCTGACCAAGCCCATCGGCATGGGAGCGATGACCACCGCCGGGATGAAGGGCAAGATCGGCTGGGAGGAGATCGAGCCCGCGGCCCGGCAGATGGCCGAGCTCAACCGCTCGGCGGCCGAGGCCATGGATGCCGCCGGCTTCGACGCCTGCACCGACGTCACCGGCTTCGGGCTCCTGGGGCACGCGCACACGGTCGCGCAGGCCAGCGACGTCTGCATGCGTATTCACGCGAGCGAGGTTCCCGTGTTCGAGGGAGCCCTGCCGCTGGCGCGCCAGGGGCTGCTCTCCGGTGGGGCCAAGCGAGGTCGCGCCAACCTGGCCCAGGGAGTCGCCATTCCAGAACACCTGGAGGAGGCGCTCGTCGACCTCTTCTTCGATGCCGAGACCTCGGGCGGCCTCCTGATCGCGGTCCCCCCCGACCAGGCCGGTGACCTGGAGGCCGAGCTGGCCCGCCGCGAGGTGCCGGTGGCCCGTATCGGAGAGTGCGTCGAGCCCGAAGGGCCCCGGGTCGAGCTCCTCTGAGATCGGACGCCGCCGGCGCGCATCCCACCGGGCAGGTCATGTTCAAGCCTCAAGAGGGGATCGGACGCTACGGAACCTCGGTCCCCGGACCACCGTGGATCCTGGGCCACCGCGGAGCGCCCCGGGAGGCCCCCGAGAACACCCTGTCCGGCCTGCAGCTCGCGATGGCGCTGGGCCTGGACGGCTTCGAGTACGACCTGCGCACCTGCGCCACCGGCGAGCCGATCCTCCTGCACGACGAGACCCTCGACCGCACGACCAACGCGCGCGGCACCCTCGACGAGCGCACCCTGCCCGAGCTCTTCGGCGTCGACGCCGGGAGCTGGTTCGACCAGCGCTTCGCGGGGGAGCCCCTGCCGCTCCTCTCCGAGGTGCTGGAGATCGAGGGTCCCGCCGTCGGCAAGCTGCCCCAGCACATGATCGAGCTGAAGGAGGACGGGCTGGTGGCCGAGGTGGCGCGCCAGCTGGCCGAGCGCGGGCGGCAGATGACGGTCCGCGTGGCCTCCTCCAGCCGGCGCACCTGCCTGGAGGCCCGCGACGCCGGGCTGGTCGCCATGCTGCTCGCGCGCGAGGCCAACCGGGACGACCTGCTCTTCGCGCGGGACGAGAGGCTGGCCGCCGTCTGCGTGAAGGGTCGCGGCTGGGAGGCCCCGGACGGAGAGGAGTCCTGGCCTTGCGAGCGCTGGGCCTGGTCGGTCGACGAGCCCGCCGATCTCATCGCGGCCTGCCGCGCCCCGCTCAACGCCTTCAACACCAACGAGCCGCTGCGCGCGCTGGCGACGCGGGCTCTGGTCACCCTGGCCCCCGACGACGACGCCCCCTATCCGGTCCAGGCCCCCGTTCTGACGGTCGAGCCGGGCGGGCTTTCGGGAGGCCGCGGCGAGTGGTGCGGGCAGTGGGAGGTGAACGCCCTCGTGCGCAATCCCTTCGGCTTCAAGGTGCGCGTCCTGTGCGGCCTGCGCGTGCGCCGCGGGGCCTTCGAGGTGGAGGGGCTGCCGGCCGCGATCGAGCTCCCGCCCGGGGCGCAGGGCGAGCTCGCCTTCCAGCTCACGGGGGGATCCTGGAGCCCGGGCGGGGATCCCCTCCTCGAGGCGCACTACCGGTGGAGGAAGGGGCCCGGCCGCCCGGCCGAGGGCCTGTGCCTGGACGCCCCCCTGCACCGCCGCCGGGAGCTCGTCCTGCGCGCCGAGGCCGTCCGGCTACCCATGCTGCGCGAGAGCCCCCTCGCCGGCGACGCCTCGATGAGCGTGCGCCGCCACGGCCGCTACCTCCTGGTGTCGATCGAGAACCCGGGCGCCCTCGAGGCGGCGCGCACCATCGTGCACCTCGACGGACGCACCCATCGCGGGGGTCGCGGCATTCGCCTGATCCTGCCCGAGGACTTCGATTCCGGCGAGGGGCTTCCCTTCAGCTGCGGGATGGAGGGACGCGAGGCCGGCCGTCGCCGCGTTCGCCGTTGGGCGGGCGCGGTGCCGTCGGAGCTCGACGCCGGGGCGGCCGGCTGGCTGCTGCCGGGCGCGCGGGCCTGAGGCAGCGGCGCTCGCTGCCGGCTTCCCCCGAAAGGACCGCAACCGGTGGCGTCCCGCCCAGTCCCCGGGTGGTGGGGCCCGGTGGATAAGCCGATGGCGGCGCCCAGCGAGATCTCCACGGCCCTCCCGCCCGGCGATCTCCCGCCCTTTTACGCTCAGCCCGTTGCGACCGCGCGGGGCCCCTGCTTCACTGTCCCCGGACGGGAGCGGATCGGTGCTGGTGTGCCGCCCGGCCTTCAAAGCCGGTTGGGTTCCGTGAACAGCGGGACCGGTGGGTTCGATTCCCATGCGCTCCCGCCACTCGCCTCTCGGGAAGGGCGGTGCGGCCCGGGGCGGGGCATCCGTCTCACCTTCCGTGCGTCCGGGGCTCCACCCGCAGGGGATCCGCCTCCAGATAGGGCGCCAGGAGCGCGGTGAGCCGCGCGACCACGTCGGGGCGGTCGCTCCAGAGATTGGTGGTCTCGCCGGGATCGGCGGCCAGGTCGTAGAGCTGACCCCGCGGCCCGTCGGGGGTCGGCTCCACCCGGCGCGGCCGCGAGAAGCCTCCCGAGCCCAGGTGGGTGATCAGCTTCCAGTCGCCCTGACGGATCACCGAGGCGTCCGCCTTCAACACCGTCGAGTCGCGAGTCGTCGGGGCGGCCGGGTCGAGGAGAACCGGGAGGAAGCTGTGGCTGTCCAGACCCGCGCCGGGCGGGAGGTGGGCGCCGACGAGCTCCGCGACGGTCGCCAGGAGGTCGGTGAAGCACAGCGTTCGGTCGCTGACCGAACCGGCCTCGACGCGGCCCGGCCAGCGCACCGCGAAGGGCATGCGGTGGCCGCCCTCCCAGGCGTCGCTCTTCATGCCGCGGAAGGGACCCGCGGAGCGGTGACCGGTGCGCTGGACGTCGGCCGGGTACCACACCGGGCCATTGTCGGAGGTGAAGAGGAACAGGGTGCGCTCCGCCCGGCCGGCGCGCTCGAGCGCGGCCAGGAGCTCGCCCACGGTGTCGTCGACCTGGGCGACGAAGTCGCCGTAGAGATCGGCTCCGCTGAGCCCCCGGAAGGACCCGTCGGGCAACCAGGGCGTGTGGGGCGCGGCCAGCGCCAGGTACAGGAAGAACGGCGTGTCTCCGTCGGCGGCCAGCTCGTCGATGCAGGCCACCGCCTCGCGAGCGAAGCGCGGGAGCACCTCGGCATGCTCGAAGCCGGGCGCGATGGCGCCCGCGCGCCAGAAGGCCCCCTGGATGTCGGTCCAGCCCTCCGTACCGCTGGCCTCGACGGTGCCGGTGGGCGGCGCCAGCGGAGTCCGGTCGCGGATGTAATAGTAGGGAGGGATGTCCAGCGAGGCGTGGATGCCGAAGAAGCGATCGAAGCCGCGGTCCACCGGGCCACCGCGAAGATCCCCGCCGTCCGTCCCCGGGCCCCCTTCGAAACCCAGGTGCCACTTGCCCACCATGGCCGTGGCGTAGCCCTGCCGGCGCAGGAAGGAGGCCAGGGTCAGCTGGCCCGGCTCGATCACCGGCGCCTCGTTCGGATGGAAGCGCTGCGGACGGCACGGATAGCGGCCGGTCATCAGCCCGTAGCGAGACGGCACGCACCAGGCCCCCGGCGCGTGCGCGTCGGTGAAGCGCATGCCCTCCCGCGCCAGGCGGTCGATGTGGGGCGTGGGGATCCGCGAGCGGGGATCGAAGCAGCGGGGGTCGCCGTAGCCCAGATCGTCGGCCAGGACGAGGACGATGTCGGACAGGACGGCGTCGCCCCGCCGCTCGGCGGTCGAGCTGCATCCCGGGAGGACGAAGGGGGTGAGCAGACAGACGACGACGGGCATGAGGATGCGCTGCATGCGGGGAGGCTAGCAGACTCCCGGCCGGGGCGTCGCGTGCCCTGGACCAGGACCCCACCCCGGCCCAGACTGTTCCCATGAAAGCACCGCAGTGGACCGCCCTCCTCCTGGCCGCCGCGGCCGCCTCCACCGTCGCCTGCCGGTCGAGCTCCAGCCGGCCGCCCGCTCCCGCCGGGGAGGACCGCCCCCCCAACGTCGTCATCGTCTTCACCGACGACCAGGGCTACGGCGACCTCTCCTGCTTCGGCCACCCGACCATCCACACCCCGCACATCGACTCGCTCGCCGCGAACGGCGCCAAGCTCACCCAGTTCTACGTCGCCTCGCCCGTCTGCTCGCCCTCGCGGGCCGCGCTGCTCACCGGCTGCTACCCCCGGCGGGTGGGGATGCACGAGCACGTCGTCTTCCCCCCCTACGACTACGGCCTGCACCCGGACGAGCTCACCCTCGCCGATCTCCTGCGCGCCCAGGGCTACGCCACCGCCTGCTTCGGCAAGTGGCACCTCGGCCATCGGCGCGGGCTGCTGCCCACCGACCAGGGCTTCGACACCTTCTTCGGCGTGCCCTACTCGAACGACATGGCGCAGTACCACCGCCAGCCGGACAACCAGTACGACTTCCGGCTGCCGCTGATGCGCGACGAGGAGGTGATCGAGTGGGAGCCCGACCAGCACCTCCTCACCCGACGCTACACCGAGGAGGCGGTCGCCTTCATCGAGGCGCAGGGCGAGCGACCGTTCTTCGTCTACCTGCCGCACTCGATGCCCCACATCCCGATCTACGCCTCGGAGGACTTCGAGGGCCGGAGCCCGCGCGGGCTGTACGGCGACGTCATCGAGGAGATCGACTGGAGCGTGGGCCAGCTGGTCGCGGCGCTGGAGCGGAACGGGCTCCTCGACGACACGCTGATCGTGTTCACCAGCGACAACGGCCCCTGGCTGCAGTTCAAGGCCAACGGCGGCTCCGCCGGGCTGCTGCGCGGCGGCAAGGGCACCAACTGGGAGGGTGGGCAGCGGGTGCCCTGCGTGGCGCACTGGCCCGACGGGATCCCCGCGGGGCAGGTCCTGCGCGAGGTGGTGACGGCGATGGACCTCCTGCCCACCATCGCCGCGCTGGTCGGCGCCGAGCTGCCCGACGGGCGCGAGATCGACGGGCACGACGTCGGCGCCCTGCTGCGGGGCGAGCCGGGGGCGAGCTCCCCGACCGTGGACTTCCTCTACTACACATCGAAGGGAGCGCTCGCCGGCATCCGCCGCGGTCCGTGGAAGCTGCTGCTCGATCCCGGAGAGCTCTACCACCTCGAGCACGACGTCTCGGAGGAGCGGGACGCGGCCGAGAAGCACCCCGAGCTGGTCCAGGAGCTGCGCGAGCTGGCCCTCGCCCGGGACGCGGAGATCGCCGAGCACGCGCGAACGGTGCTGGTGGTGGAGGAGAGGGTCTTCGATCCGCAGCGACCCGAGGGGTAGCGCCTCCCGCGAACCCGGCTCCTTCCCAGAATCGGGAGGCGCCGCGCGGCTGGCTCACGGGTGGGGAGATCGCGGCCGATGGGCCCGATATCCGGGCTCCTCCGATCGGGTCGCCCGGCCGCCGTGCCCTCCTCCCCCGAGCCGCCCCTCGCTGCCCGAGCCGCGTCCGATCTTCTCCCCGAGCTCGACCTGCGCGGGTACCGCGAGGGCGACGAGGTCGAGATCCTGGCCACCTTCAACCGCGTGTTCGCGGGGGTCGATCCCTCCTTCGAGCCGCGCGATCTGGCGAGCTGGCGCTGGCGGTACCTGCAGAACCCCGGCGGGTGGCGCATGGTGCTCGCCGTGGCCGAGGACGGCCGCGTCGCCGGGCAGTACGCCGGGATCGGGCAGCGCGTGTGGACCCCCGACGGGCCGCGGCGCTTCTCGCAGTCGGTCGACTCCATGGTCGATCCGCTCCAGCGCGAGGGCCTCTCGAAGCAGGGCCTCTTCGTGCGGATCGGTCGGCGCTTCGCGGAGCAGTACGGCGGCGAGGGCCCGGGCCTGGACTCGGTCATGTGGGGCCTGCCCGTGCGCAGCGCGTGGCGCATCGGCCACCGCTTCCTGGGCTACCAGCTGGTGCGCCGGGTGCTCGCCCTGGAGGCGGATCCGACGGCGATCGAGCCGGGCCGCACCGCCGGCGTGGAGGTGAGCGAGACCCGCTCCGTTCCCGAGGGGATCGACGAGCTGTTCGAGCGCGCCGTCGCCGGCCACGAGGCCGCGGTCGTGCGCGACCGGAGCCAGCTCGGCTGGCGCTTCCTCGAGTGCCCGGAGCACCGCTACGAGATCGCGGTGGCGCGGTCCCCGGGGCGCCTGCGCGGCCTGGCGGTCCACCGTCCGGGCGCCTTCGACGGGCTCGAGGGGGGGCTGGTCTGCGACTGGCTGGTGGGCCCGGACGACGGGCCCGCGCGCGCGGCGCTGCTCGGGTGGCTGGGCGAGCGCGCCCGGGCCCGCTCCGCCCCGCGCCTGCAGGCGCTGCTCCCCGACACGGCCCCGGACTGGCTGGCCTTCCAGCGGGCCGGCTTCCGCGTGCGGCCGACCCGCTACCTGCTCGCCGCCCGCAGCTACGCCCGGGGCCTGCCCATCGAGCGCCTGCGCCGCGGCTGGTACTACACCCTGGGCGATACGGACCTCGTGTGATGGGCGCCTACGAGATCCGGCCGTTCCGCGAGGAGGATCGCACCTCCCTGATGGCGACCCTGGTGGAGGTGTTCGGCGCGGGGGGCGCTCGGAGCGCGCGCGAGTGGAGCTGGGCCTTCGAGCGCAACCCCGCCGGCCGCCGCGTCCACTTGGCCCTCCGGGACGGGCGCGTCGTGGCTCAGTACGCCGGCCTCCCGATCCGGGTCTGGATGGGGGGCGCCGAGCGCACCTTCTGCCAGATCGTCGACTCGATGGTGCACCCCGACCACCGCGCCGGGCTCAAGCGCCCCGGCCTCTTCGTCGAGACCGCCCGGGCCTTCTTCGACGCGCACGGGGGCCGCGAACGCGACCCGGTGCACTACGGCTGGCCCCTGCCCGAGGCCTGGCGCATCGGACAGCGCTTCCTGGAGTACGACCTGGTGCGCACCGAGTCGGCGCTGGTGCGGGAGCTCGGGGAGGCGGAGGAGCCGCCCGCGGAGACGCCGGTGGAGGAGCTCCGCGACTTCGACCGCCAGGCCCGCTGGCTGTGGGACCGGTGCGCGCGAGGCTGGGCGGCGGCCGCGCTCCGCGACGAGCACTGGCTGCGCTGGCGCTATCTCGAGCACCCCACCCGGCGCTACCGATGCCTGGGCTTCCGCGATCCGCAGGGCCTCCTGCGCGGACTCCTGGTCACCGCGCCCGCCGGGCACCTCGCCCCCGGCACGGCCCTGATCGCGGACTGGCTGGTCCCCGAGGACGAGCCCGAGGTGGGGGAGGCCCTGGTCCGCTCGGCCGCCGCGCGCGAGCGCGCCGAGGGGGCGGGCGCCCTGGCCGCGATCCTGCCCGAGTGGTCGGGCTGGTTCGCGCGCCTCCAGGGGCTCGGCTTCCGGGTGCACCCCACCGATCGCCTGGCCGCCGCGCGCAGCTTCGATCCGCGCTTCGACCTGGATTTCCTCCGGGACGGCTGGTGGTACCAGCCGGGGGACAGCGACCTGGTCTGAGCCCGCTCGACCGGGGGCCGGAGGGCCCCCGCGAATAGGCGGGATCGGCCCGGGTAGGGGCGCGGCGGGTGGGATCGGCGGCGGTACGGACCGGGCCGGGGCCGTCCGGCCGCCCCGGCGGGGCCCGCAGGACGGCGGGCTCTCGCCCAGAGGATACCGGTCGGCATTGAGCATTCCGGGCTTCCCGTCCTAAGCTGTATCCATGCGCAGGCCTTCGAAGGACCCGAGCCGGGGAGCGCCCCGCCCTCGTGCGGAGCGGCCCCGGGTCTTCGCCCGCGGCCGGGCCGCCCTCGCGCGGCTCCTCGCCGCGTGCCTCCTGGTCGGCGCGACCGCCGGCGCGGCCCTCGGCCAGGAGCCCCTCGAGCCCGCCGGCTCCACCGCGCCGGACGGGCCCCAGGTCTGGCACGTGCGCCTGCAGGGCATGCTGGACGCCGGCTCCCAGGGGCTCCTGCAGCGCGCCATCCGCCGCGCGCGCCCGGACCTCGACACCCTGGTGGTCGAGATCGACACCCCCGGCGGCAGCGTCGACCGCATGTGGACCATGTCCAACATGATCGACGCCGCCAACCGCGACGGGCTGACGACCGTGGCCTGGGTGAGCCACCACGCGACCTCGGCCGGCTCGCTGGTGGCCATGGCCTGCCAGCGGATCTACATGGCGCGCAAGGGGACCATCGGCTCGGCCACGCCGGTCACCATCGGCCCCGCCGGCATCCAGCCGGTGGCCCAGGACGAGGACGTGGTCGAGAAGCAGTACTCGCACCTGCGCTCGGCCTTCCGCGCCTGGGCCGAGGACCACGGGCGGCCGCCGGTCCTGGCCGAGGCCATGGTGGACCCCGAGGTGCGCGCCTACTGGGTCGTCGACGGCGGCGAGCACCGCGTCATCAGTGGAACCGAGTGGGACGACGCGCGCCAGCGCGGAGCCGCGCCGGAGATGCTCAACACCATCGTCGAGCAGGGCCGCACCTGCAACCTGACCGGCGAGGAGGCGGTCCGCTACGGGATGGCCGACGGCATCGCCGACAGCCTGGACGAGCTGGTGGGGGAGAAGCTGGGGCTGCAGCTGGCGCCCCCGATCACCCTGGAGCGCACGCGCTCGGAGGAGCTCAGCTCCCTCCTGGAGGCCTTCGCCGGCCTGATCCTGATCGGCGCCCTGCTGGCGGCCTACGTGGAGTTCAAGATGCCCGGCTTCGGCCTGCCGGGCATCGTCTCGATCGTGCTCTTCACCCTGCTGCTCTTCGGCCGCTACGTGACCGGCCTGGCGGACGTGCCCCACATCGTGGCCATCGCCGCGGGCCTGATCCTGATCGCGGCCGAGGTCTTCGTGATCCCCGGCTCCCTGTGGGCCGGGGCCCTGGGCGCCCTCATGGTGGTCGGCGGGCTCCTGCTCACCAGCATCGGCCCGACCTCCTCCCTGCAGTACGCCCTGGGCCGGGAGCTGGCGGTGGACTCGGCCCTGCACAGCCTCCTGTGGATGGCGGCCGCGGTGGTGGCGATGGGGGTCCTCTCGCGCTTCCTGCCGCAGACCCCGGTCCTGCGCCGCCTGCTGCTGCGGCCGGCGGGAACGGCCTTCGCGGGGGCCATGCAGGAGGCCCAGGGCGAGCACGCCGAGCTGGCCCACCCGGGCGCCTGGGGCCGCGCCCTGACCGCCCTGCGCCCGGTCGGCAAGGTGGCGCTGGACCGGGACGACAGCGTCGAGTACGAAGCGCGCTCGGAGGGGCCGGCGATCGACGCCGGCGAGCCCGTGCGGGTCATCGAGGTGAGCGCCGGGAGGCTCCTGGTGGAGCGTGCCCACGGCGAAGAGGAGTCGAGCCAGTGAGCCTGTTGATCCCCATCCTGCTGCTCGGCCTGGGCGTCGCGCTGATCGTCGCCGAGGTCCTGATCCCCAGCATGGGGATCCTCAGCCTGTGCGCCGCGGCCGCCCTCATCGGCTCGGTGGCCACCGCCTTCACCATCGACTCCGCCACCGGGATCCAGTTCCTGGTGGCGGTGGCGGTCCTGGGACCGCTGGCCCTGCTGCTGGGCATGAAGCTGTTCCCCAGGAGCCCCGTGGGCCGGCGCATGATGCTGGGAGGGCTCTCCTTCGACTCGAAGGCGGCCACCGACGATCGCGACATCGAGATGGCCGGTCGGCGGGGCGTGGTGGAGGCCCCCCTGCGGCCGGCCGGCATCGCGCGCATCGAGGGGCGGAGAGTGGACGTCGTCAGCCGCGGCGAGGTCCTGGACCGGGGAACGCCGGTCGAGGTCATCGAGGTGCAGGGCAACCGCGTGGTGGTGCGCGCCGTCGAGGCGCCCGCTCCCGGAGCCGGCCAGCCCGCGCCCGCAGACGGAACCGAATAACGACCGATGAGATCCCGGAGGGGTGGAGCCCCCCAAGAAGGAGTGAGCTGATGCACCTGTCGAACCTCTCGCTCGTGTTGGCCCAGGTCGGGGACGATCCCCAGGGCCTGGGGGGCCTCCTGAAGACGGTCGGCCTGGTGGTGCTGTCCATCTTCCTGCTGGTCTTCGCCATCATCCTGATCCGCTACGCCCACCTGTGGATCCGCTCGATCCTGACCGGGGCCGGCGTGCACCTGTGGGACATGTTCGCCATGCAGCTGCGCAAGGTGGCGCCGGCGGCCATCGTCAACGCGCGGGTCATGCTGGTGCAGGCCCGCATCCCCGAGGTCGACCGCCGGGACCTGGAGGCGCACCTGCTGGCCGGCGGCAACGTCGAGCGGGTGGTGCTGGCCCTGATCGCCGCCGACCGGGCCGGGATCGAGCTCGACTTCCGCGTCGCCAGCAGCATCGACCTGGCCGGCCGCGACCTGCTCGAGGCGGTGCGCACCTGCGTCACCCCCAAGGTCATCGACTGCCCCAATCCGGCCAGCGGCAAGACCGAGGTGGCGGCGGTGGCCAAGGACGGCATCCAGGTGCTGGCCAAGGCGCGGGTGACCGTGCGCACCAACATCGCCCGGCTGGTGGGCGGCGCCGGCGAGGAGACCATCATCGCCCGGGTGGGCGAGGGCATCGTCTCCACCATCGGGTCCAAGGAGACCCACAAGGACGTGCTGGAGAACCCCGACGACATCTCCAAGACGGTGCTGGCGCGCGGGCTCGACGCGGGCACGGCCTTCGAGATCGTGTCCATCGACATCGCCGACGTGGACATCGGGATCAACATCGGCGCGCGCCTGCAGGCCGACCAGGCCGAGGCCGACAAGCGCGTGGCCCAGGCCCTGGCCGAGAAGCGCCGCGCCATGGCGGTGGCCGCCGAGCAGGAGTTCAAGGCCACCGTGATGGACAACCGCGCCAAGGTGGTCCTGGCCGAGGCCGAGGTGCCCAAGGCCATGGCCCAGGCCCTGCGCGAGGGCAACCTGGGCGTGATGGACCTGTACCGCCTGCGCAACATCCAGGCCGACACGCAGATGCGCGACGGCATCGGCGGCGGCAAGTCCGGCCCCGGCAGCGGCGGATCGATCGACTCCACTCCGGACTCCTGAGACGGCGCTCACCCCTCGACCATGCAACCCGCCGTCCTGGCCCACCTGCCCCTGCTCCAGGGCTCCAACGACAACTGGGTCGTCCAGGTCCTGGTCCTGGTGGCCTTCGTGCTGATCCCGATCGTGCGCGGCGTCCTTCAGCAGAAGGAGAAGAAGAAGGAGCGGGCCCCTCGGAGCGCCCCCCCGGCCGGGAGCAAGCCCAAGGGCCTGGACATGTGGGAGAAGATCCTGCGGGGGGAGGATCCGCAGGCGCCCGCGGCCGGGCCGCCCGCGCCCCCGACGCCTCCCGCGCCCGGAGACCCGCCCCGGGCGCCCGCCGG
>CAZTTG010000137.1:0-12081 GCA_964615935.1 uncultured Planctomycetaceae bacterium
CTGCGCCGCATGGCGCGGGTGCTGGAGGCGAGGCGGCGCTGGTAGAGGGCCATCAGGAAGCCGACCGCGCGCGCACGCGGATCGTCGCCCTCGGCCGCGGCCCGGGCGCTCTGGCGCTTCACGAACCGTGTGATCTCGCGGTAATGCTCGAACTCCTCGCCGTCGATGGCGAAGCTCACCGTATGCGGGATGCGCTTGGTGAAGATCTTGCGCGCTTCCCAGGTGCCGTCGTCGTTGCGCTCCGGGAAGTAGACCATAGCCTCCTTGGTGCGCCGCAGGTAAAAGGGCGCGTGCTGGCGGGCCATGGCTTGCTGGATGGAGCGCACGTCGGCGTAGACGTCGCGATCGAGCAGTTGCAGGAAGAGGGTGAAGTTGACCGGATCTCCCTTGTGGGGCGTGGCGGTCAAGAGCAGGTAGTGGTCCGAGGTGTCGCGTAGGAGCTCGCCCAGCTTGTAGCGCAGACTCTTGTGGGTCTCATCGCGTGCCGACATGCGGTGGGCCTCGTCGACGATGACGAGGTCCCAGTGGACCTGGCGCAGCCCCGGCAAAACCTCGTCGCGCTTGGCGAGGTCGAGGGAGGTGACGATCTTCTTCTGCTCAATCCACTGGTTGACACCGAACTGGTCGCGCAGGTCGCTTCCTTTCAGCACGAGGAACTTCTCGTCGAACTTCTCCTTGAGCTCGCGCTGCCACTGGAAGGCGAGGTTGGCGGGGGCGACGATCAGGATGCGCTCGGCCAGGCCCCGCAACTGCAGTTCCCGGATCAAGAGGCCCGACATGATGGTCTTGCCAGCACCGGCGTCGTCGGCCAGCAAGAAGCGGACCCGGGCGAGCTTCAGCAGGTAGTCGTAGACGGCTTCCAACTGATGCGGCAGCGGATCGACCCGCGAGATCGAGAGTCCGAAGTACGGGTCGAACTCCCAGGCGATCCCGAGCGCGTAGGCCTGCAGGCCGAGCCGCAGCAGCGCGCCATCACCGTCGTAGTCGAAGCCGGCCTGGTGAATGGTGAGAGACTCGAGGTCTTCCGCGGTCAGGGTGACCCTGCGGAACCGCTCGGTGCGGGTTCCGACCAAGCCGACTGTCCAGGATCCGTCAGAGCCTTCGCGCGCCGCCTCCACCCGCATCGGCTCGCTGAAGAGGGGGCCGGTGAGGATCTGACCTACTTGAATGGGATAGGCCCGGTTCATTCAGTGACGACTCCTCGTTCCACTGTCATCCAGCCGCGCATTCGGGACGATGATCATGGCGCCCTGCGGTCCGGGCGCCTCAGCCTTGGTGCGCCTAGCGCCCTGTCGATCAACGGCGGCGAGCGAGGCGAGCCGCCCGTCGAATCGGCCTGTTATCCGATGGTTGTCACCCCCGTCGCGCATTGTGCGGCGGTTCCAGGATGTCGATGAGGTACAGTTCCAGGGCGGAGGCCATGTACCAGTGTTCATCCTTGACGGGGATGAAACCGAGAACGGCGGAAGCATGCTGGATATCCTCCTTCCATTCCGCATCTTCGGCCCTGAGGTGTGACCAGATGCGGCTACCGAACTTCGTTCCCGGCAAGGCGCGTCCGACGTAGAGCACCCCGCGGGAGTCGTTTCGAAAGTAGTAAACCCCGACGGAACCGGCCCAATCCCAGTTCTCGTCATCCCTTGCCTGTTTCACCGGGATCTCGGACACGTTCCGCGCATCAAGCAACTGGACCTTGGCGGCGAATGCACCCAGCAGTTCGGTCATCAGCCTCGAGATGTTCATGACCACTCCGTTCGGACAACATTGATTTCAGCGTGAACCGAGTATTGGCTCCCGGACCGTGTAGCGCGGCCGGGCATCACCTTGTTGGATCGTGGGTGGCGAGCCGCAGGTCCATGTCTCCCATGGTTTCGCTCGCCTCCTCACGAGCCGGAGGGGATGGTATCCCGCTGGGGGGGTCAGTCAATCCCGGCGAGGGGGGAGGTCAGCGCTGGGGGCCCTGGGGCCCAAGCACCCGGCCGATCGGGCGCCGGACACTGGCCGGGCCGTCCCTATTCCGCGCCGAGCGCCTCGAGATCGGCCAGGTCCTTTCTGCGCCCCAGGGCCCGCTTGTTGGCGATGAAGTCCTCGCGCCCGATGAAGAATACCGGCTCGTCCCCGTACTCGCCAGATGCCCTGGACGCCTCCGCCCGCTCCCACTCGACGCCGGTCAGGGAGGTGATCAGATCCACTCGAACGGGTGGTACGCCGAGCTGTACGATTTTGCCGGGAGCGACGAAATCCCCCGGCGCCAGGTCGAGGGAGCCGAAGCCGAATTCGTGCAGCGCATCCACGATGCGACGGGCGTTCTCCGGTGCCGGACGTACGAAGATGTCCAGGTCGCCGGTGAAGCGGGGAGCCCCGTGGAAGGCCAGGGCATAGCCTCCCACGATGAGGAACTCAACGCCGTGCTTGTTCAACAACGCGAGCAGTTCTCTGAAGTCTGGCTGTACTTCCACTGTGCTGCTTCCTCAGGATCTCTACCGCCGCCAAGCGCTCTGCGGGCGGCCGACCGAGCCAGTACTCGAGATCTCGCTTCCGGGCAGCGCGATCGTGGAGATCGTACTTGGCAACGCGCTTTTCGATCATGTTCGCGTGAAGTCCCGTTCACGGGGGTCCGGACGATCGTGTGGCGCTGAGCGCCGCGTTGGGTGCGACGGCGGCCTCATGCGTCTTCGAGCTCCGTCCCCACGCGAAGGCGCTCAAGGCAGGCTTCGTAGCAGGAGGTTCGAACGCCATTCGTATCGAGCGCTAGTAGCCTCCCGAGATCCTCCGCATGGCCTGGCCTGGTAGAGGATCCTTGACTATCGAGCGGGCGAAGTAAAGGTCCCTTTCCCAGTCTCCGACCGGCCCTCACCAGCCGCGGGGCATTGCGGCCCGACTACTGTCCGTGGCCCCCGCCCGGAGCGGTGGGCGGCGGGGCGTTGGGGTTGTTCTTCAGCTCCTCGCGCCAGGAGATCATGCGCGCCTTGGCCTGCCACTGCTCGGCCTCGGGGATCATGCCCTTACGCTGGTAGCACATGGAGAGGGTGGAGTGGGCGAAAGCGTGGTCCCCGTCCAGCTCCAGGATCTTCATGCAGGTGGCGATGCAGTCGTCGAAACGCCCGTCGTTCATCTGCGCCACCCCCAGGCCGAGCATCGCGTCGGTCCACTCGGGCTGCTCGTCGAGGGCCCGCTGGTACTCCACGATGGCCTCGGGGTAGCGCTCCTCGCCGAAGAGCTTCATGGCGTTCTTGAAGTTGTCCATGCCGTCGGCCACGGGTCCTCTCCATTCTCGGCGGCTCGCGCCGCGTCCCGGTGGATCGCGCCCGGCCCTGCCGGTGCGCAGGCGACCACATAGCAGAGCAAACCCGGCCCCCGCGTGCTAGCCCGACCCCCCGCCGCCAGCCCGGCTTGCGCCTGCCCCCGCTGGCCGGCAAGCTGGACCGCCCGCGAGGATGGCCGTGAGCGAATCCGCCCTGCTCGAGATCCGGGGCCTGGAGGTGGGCCCGCCCGACACCCCGCTCCTCGAGGGGGTCGACCTGCGGCTCGTGCCCGGCGAATGCTGCGCGCTCCTGGGCCCCTCGGGCGCCGGCAAGTCCCTGCTCCTGCGTTCCCTGGCCGGGCTCGAGCCCGCGCGGTGGAGCGAGGCGCGCCTGCGGGGTCGGGCCATCGAGGACCTGATGCCCCAGGAACGGCGGCGCGGACTCCTCTACCTCCACCAGGAGCCCGTGCGCTTCGAGGGCACCGCCCGCCAGAACCTCGAGCGCGTTCGCACCCTGGCCGGGGCGCGGCCCGAGCCCTGGAAACTCGTCGAGGAGTGGCTGGATCGACTGGGCCTCAACGGCGAGCTCTTGGAGCGACCCATGACCACCCTCTCGGGCGGCGAAGCCCTGCGGCTGGCCCTGGTGCGCGCCCTGCAGATGCGGCCCAGCGTGGCCCTGCTCGACGAGCCCACCGCGCCCCTGGATCCGTCCGCGGCCGGGCGGGTCGAGGAGCTGGTGCGCCGATGGCGGAAAGAGGAGAGCGGCCGCGCCGTCGTCTGGAGCGTGCACACCGGCGAGCTCGCGCGCCGCGCGGGCGAGCGCTTCCTGGTCCTGGCGGAGGGCCGCGCGCGCCATGCGGGCGAGTCGGCGGATCGGGCCCTGGCGGAGCTCGCCGCGGCGAGTCCGCAAATGCAGGAGGAGCGATGATCTTCCCCGCGCCCGAAGCGAGCTACATCGTGCTGCAGCCCATCGACCTGGTCCTCGCGGGGCTGGTGGTGCTGGCCAACGCGGCGCTCAGCCTGGCCTGGAAGCTGGGCCTCACCGGCCGCCTGGCGCTGGCCGTGGTTCGCGCCTGCGTGCAGCTCCTGCTGGTGGGCCTGGTGCTCGAGTGGGTGTTCGGCCTGCGCAATCCCTGGGCGGTGGTCGCCATCCTGGCCTGGATGACCGCGGCCGCGGCCTGGACCGCGAAGGGCCGCATCTCGAGGAGCTTCCCCGGCATGCGGCGGCTGCTCTACGCCTCCATCCTGGCGAGCTCCATGCTGGTCACCTTCTACGGCGTGCTGGTGGTGGTGCGCACCGAGGTCTGGTACGAGCCGCAGTTCATCATCCCCATCGCGGGCATGATCCTGGGCAACACCCTGACCGGGATCACCCTCTCCCTCGACCGGCTGCTGGCGGGCTTCGCCGATCAGCGCCCCCGCATCGAGGCCCTGCTGGCCCACGGCGCCTCCCCCCGCGAGGCCATCCTGGACGTGCGCCGGGACGCGGCCCGCAGCGGCATGATCCCCATCCTGAACGCCATGCTCATCGCCGGTGCGGTGTCCCTGCCGGGCATGATGACCGGCCAGATCCTGGGGGGCGTCTCCCCCATCGAGGCCGTCAAGTACCAAGTGATGATCCTGTTCCTGATCAGCGGCGCCACCGCGGCCGGGGTGGTGATCAACGTCCTGGTCGCGCCGAGGATGCTCTTCGACTCCTCGGCCAGGCCGCTCTTCGAGCGCATCGAGCCGCGGGGCTGAGCCCCGCGGCCGTGGGAAGGGTCACCGAATCGGCTCGTCCGGCGAGTCCGCCTCCACCTGCTCCTCGAAGCCCGGCCAGGACCCGTCCCGATGGTCGGGATCCATCTCGATCACGAGCTGCCGGGTCTGGGTCTCGCCGTTGACGGTGAGCGCCACCAGGACCTTCCCGGGCTCCACCCGGCGTCCGCGACGGGAGCGCCAGCGCCGGCGCTCCTGGGGCGCGGCGCTCTCCTCCTCCGAGGGCAGGGCGCGCAGGTCCCAGCTCACGCGGTGCAGGCCGCGCTCCACGCTGGCCTCCAGCTCGCGCAGGCTGTTCCCGCCCAGGTCGGTGATCTCCAGCTTGACGCTGCGCGCCTTCTTGCGCAGCGAGTAGTAGATCTGAGCCCCCGAGGGCGGGTTCTCGCCGACGAAGCTGCGGTTGCCGCTGCTGCCCCGGCCGGGCTCGGAGCGCCAGTGGATCGCCGGGCTCGGCGTGTAGAGCCAGGCGTCGGCCTCGACGGTCTCCGCGCTCATCTGGCGCAGGGGGGCCGCGTCGAGGATCCACAGGCTGCGGCCGTGGGTGGCGGCGACCACCTCGTTGGCGGTCGGGTGAAGGGCGAAGTCGTGGATCGCGACCGTGGGCAGCTCGCCGCCCAGCTCGGTCCAGCTCTGGCCGCGGTCCACCGAGGCCCAGGCGGAGAACTCGCAGCCCAGGAGCAGGAAGTTCTCGTTCGTCGGATCCTCGCTGATCACCCGCGTGCTGCCGGCCGAAGTGGGCAGGTTGCCGCGGATCGAGGCCCAGCTCTGGCCGAAGTCCTCCGAGACCAGCACGTAGGGCTCGTCGTCGTCGGAGCGGTGGCCGTCGAGGGTGACGTACACGCGGCCCTCCTCGTGGTGCGACGCAGCGATCGAGCTGACCCAGCGCGGCTCGGGCACCAGCTCCTCCATGCCGGGACCCGCGGGCTCGTCCTCATCGCCCAGGGCCCGGCGGACCCGGCTCAGTGCGCGTTCACCCCTGGCGGAGCGCGCCGGCGGCTGCCCCTCGACCCGGGGCTCGACCTCCACCGCCTCGGCGGAGCCCTCCGGCGGCGTGCGGACGGCCTCGAAGGCCATGCTGATGACGCCCCCGCCGAGCATGACCTCGCCCTTCATCTCGAGGCCCTCGATGGTGCCGGAGAAGTCGACCTCGAACTCGTCGGTCGCGAAGCGGAACTCGAGCTTCTTCGAGCCGGCATTCCAGCTTCCCTCCTCGATCGGCCCCTCGCCCACCTCGGACTGGATGGTGCCGGTGACCTCGCCCCCCTCCTTCAGCTCCAGGGTGAAGGTGAAGCGGCCCTCGCCCTCGGCGACCTGCTCGCCGGTGGCCTGGGCCTCCCAGGTGCCGCTGACGGGATCGGCGGGAGCCTCCTGGGGCTCCTCGGCGGCGGGTTCCTCCTCCTCGGGTTCCTCGGCGGCGGGCTCCCCCGCGGGGGGCTCCTCGGCGGCGGCTCCCTCCTCCTTCGCCTCCTCGGCGGGGGACTCCTCCGGCTCCTCGGCGGGCAGCTCCTCCTCGGCGCGCAGGTAGGCCCACTCCCTTCCCCCGTCGCGGGTCGCCCAGAGGGCGCCGTCGTCGGTGCCCACGTAGAGCACGTCGGGCTCCAGCGGCGACTCCGCCAGGGCGGTGGCGCTGCCGCGATCGGTCAGGGTGATCTCGGGCGAGACGGCGCGCAGGTCCTGCCCCCGGTCGAGGGAGCGGAACACGTAGTTGCCCGCGGAGTAGAAGATCCGCGAGTTGTGGCTCGAGAGCAGGAAGGGGGTGTTCCAGTTGAAGCGGTAGCGCACGCCGCGGGGCGCGCGCGGTCGCATGTAGCCCGACTCGCCGGTGCGGAAGTTGGTGCGCCCGATGCTGCCACCCTGGCTCTCGTAGTAGATCTGGTCGGGGTCGTTCTCGTCCACGCGGCAGACGAAACCGTCGCCGCCGCCCACCCGGAACCAGTCGGTGTTGACGGGCCCTCTGGCGTGGCGCACGAGGTTGGGGCCGCCCCAGCTCCCGTTGTCCTGCAGCCCGCCGTACACCTTGTAGTCGCGGGTGAGGTCGCAAGTGGCGTGGTAGAACTGGCCGATGGCCACGTGGTTGTGGTGGTCCCAGCGGTCCATCCGGCTGTGGGTGACGTAGATCCCGCCGTCGTTGCCCAGGATCATGTGCCGGCCGTCCCGGGAGTCGATCCACAGGGCGTGGTGGTCGGGGTGGACGCTGCGGCCCCCGTCGCCGGTGAAGGTCGCGCCGCGGTCCTTGGAGCGGTAGAGCGAGGTGCCCAGCACGTACAGGTACTGGTCATCGCTGGGGTCGACCCGGATCTGGCTGTAGTACATGGGCCGCGGGTTGACCGAGTTGATGCGCGTCCAGCTCTCGCCGCCGTCCTCCGAGCGGTAGACGCCGCCGTACTCGTGCCCCTGGGGGCCCTGCTGGTCGTGCATGTTCTCGCGCTGTCCACCGAGGCTGGCGCCGAAGGGCCGGGAGGAGCCCCGCTGCCAGGGGCTGCTGTCCTGGTTCTCCTCCTCCGTCCTGCTGGGACGCCGCGCGAAGGCGATCTCCGCCACCACGCTCTGGCGGTCGCGTGACACCTCGATCTGCACCGTGTCGTCGGCCAGGTACTGGCGGATTTCCCGGGTGAGGTCGCCGCTGGAGTGGATGGTCACCTCGCCCAGGGCGATGACGATGTCGTCCTCCTGCAGGCCGGCCGTCGCCGCCGGGCCGTCCTTGGTGATGGAGGTCAGGCGAGCGCCCACCTCGGCGTCCTCGGCGCGCATGCCCGGCCAGGCCGCGTTCTCGGGCTCCTCGCCGATCCGGTCGGACTCCAGCACCATGTAGACGACGCTCGGGTCCTTGCGGTAGTAGTCCAGGCCCATCCGGCCCAGCTCTCCCTGAGGCAGGCCCTCGGTGATCTCGCGCCAGCTCTCGCCTCCGTCGGTGGTCTTGTGGAGCCCGCTGCCGGGCCCCCACTTCACCGCCGGGTCATTGGTGTCGAAGCCGTCGCGGCGTCGCTGGTAGGTGGCCGCCAGCAGGGTGTCGGGCTCGCTCGGGTGCATCCGCAGATCCACCACCCCGGTGTCCTCGTCGATGAAGAGCACCTTCTCCCACTTCTTGCCGCCGTCGGTGGTCTTGAACACGCCGCGCTCTTCGTTGGGCCCCCACAGGCGGCCCAGCGCGCCCACGTAGACGATATTCGGGTCGGTGGGGTGGATGGCGATGCGTCCGATCTGGAAGCTCTTCTTCAGACCCATGTTCTTCCAGGTCTCGCCGCCGTCGGTGGACTTGTACACACCGCTGCCCCAGGTGACGCTGTTGCGCGGGTTGGCCTCCCCGGTGCCCACCCACACGATCTCGGGGTCGGACTGGGCCACCTGGACGTCGCCGATGGACGAGCTGGCCTGGTGGTCGAACTGGTGCTCGTAGCGGATGCCGTTGTCGGTGGTCTTGAGCAGCCCCCCGGAGGCGGTCCCGATCCAGTAGATGCAGGGATCGGCCTCGTAGACCGCGATGGAGGTGATGCGCCCGCCCATGTTGGCCGGCCCGATGCAGCGCCAGGAGAGGGACTCGGCCCACTCCTCGGGGAGGGTCCGCAGCACCTTCTTCTGCTCGGGGGCCTGGCGCGTCAGCGGCGCTGCCTGCGCCGGCGCGGTCGCGAGCGAGGCCGCGAGGATGGCGAGGAAGCCGAGGGCGGCGGCGTGAAGTCGATGGTATCGCATGGTGGGGGATCCGCGGTCAACGCGCCTGGGTGAGGAGGAAGAGAGCGTTCGAGCGCGGGAATCCCGCGCGCGAAGAGCCGCATCGACGGACAAGGCGCAGTGTATACCAGGCCCTCGAATACCGACAGCGAGCCGAGCGGACGCCTCGCGGTGCAGCTCGAATGCTACGCGGATGTAAGTGAAGTGCTCGATCTGTTGCAGCGAGCTCGTCGCCGGTCTCGAGCGGCGCGGGGTCGGATCGCCCGCTGGCGAGGATCGACGCGCCGCGGGACCGCTCCGCGGCGGACGCCCTCTCGCTGAAGGCCTTCGCTTCCTCTGTTGATTGCCCGACCACCGTGCCGGAAGGTCCCTCGAACTTCCGCGGTCCGAACTTCTGCAAAACGTCCGGCGGCTCCCAGTCCGGTCTCGAACTCGGGTCGCGAGGGGTGGCCTCCTTCACCGGCCGAACGTCAGGATGACGGCCACCTCGTCGGCGCGCACCTGGTTGACGACGTGGCGGCTCGCCGAGCGGCCTGCGCTGCCCGGCGGGGCCCGGAAGGGAGCTGCCACCGCGGCGATCATCGACATTCCCATGTCCTCGGGGGGGCATTCAGGGCGGCGGCGCCTCCGTCCGCCGGATTGGACTCGGCCGAGGGCGTGGATCCGGATCGAGCCGGTTTCCCTCGGAAAGTCCAAACTGGACCTGGATTGCATCGGAAGGGCTCGATCTGACACCGATCGGGCACATTTCATCCGCTGAGGGGACATCTGGAGTCTGGCGGCCCATCCAGACGGCGATTTGATCCCCATCGGGTACATTTCAATGGCAATTTCCTTGTGAGTGCGGCCTCGAGGCACTACTAGTGGGGAGCTGCACCCGATCGGGAACACATGGAACGGGAATCCACGATCTTCACGAAGCGCCTAGCCCACTTCATCCGCGGGCGGCGCCGGGCCAACGGGATGAGCCAGACGGAGCTGGCGCTCCTCACCGGGGTGGGGCGTCGGTTCCTGTCCGAGCTGGAGAGCGGTTCCAAGCCGACCCTGCGGCTGGACAAGGTGGACGCCGTGCTGCGGGTGTTCGGCAAGCAACTGGGCGTCGTCGATCGAGAAGCTCCTGCGGAGTAGGGACCGAGTCATGCGCAGACGAGGCCGCGTGCTCTTCGACGGACACTTGGCGGGTTGGATCGAGGAAACTGAGACTGGGATGGTCTTCCGGTATGCCCCGGAGTGGCTGCAGGACCCAGCCGCGCAGCCGATCAGCCTGACGCTGCCGTTGCGAGCCGAGCCCTTCCCGAGCTCCGGCCCCCACCCGTTCTTCCTCGGACTGCTACCGGAGGGATGGCTCTTCGAGCTCGCGCTCTCGAAGCTCAAGCTGTCGCGCGATGACGCCTTCGGGCTTCTGCTGAATCTCTGCCGAGACTGCGCCGGCGCGGTCTGGATCGAGCCCGAGCAGGAGGCGGGTTCCGCGGATGGCTGAGCGCTGCCTGTCCTGCATGCGGCCCTTGCAGGGGACCGCCTCGGGTGAGATGCACGTCCGATGCCTGCGTCGCCTTCTAGGGACGAGGAGCATGCCCGCAATCGAGGTCGATCCGGACAATCTCCACCTGTTCGGCCTGCAGATGGCCGGACGCGTCTCGCTCTCCGGCGTTCAGCGCAAGATCTCCCTCGGGTTGGAGCGAAAGACCTTGAGGGTGGTCGCAGCGCACTCCCAGTTCATCCTGAAGCCGCGCGCGGACGAGTATCCGAGCCTCCCGGAGAACGAGCACCTGAGCCTGAGCCTGGCAAAGCTGCTGGGTTTCGACGTCCCGCCCTTCGGGCTGGTGAGGCTGCGGGACGACAGCCTCGCGCTGCTCGTCAAGCGCTTCGACCGCACGAGCGACGGGGGTCGGATTCCTATGGAGGACTTCTGCCAGCTCACGGGCAGGTTTCCCTCGGACAAGTACGACGGCTCCGTGGAGGGGTGCGCTCGCGCGATTAGACGCTTCTCGGCCGAACCGCCGATCGACCTGGTGCGCCTCTACCGGCTGCTACTCCTCTCCTGGTGGATCGGGAACGGAGACCTGCACCTCAAGAACCTCTCGCTCCTGAGCGCAGAGAAGGGGCATCCGCGCCTTTCCCCGGTGTACGACCTGGTGAACACGGCCATTCTCATCCCGGATGACCAGATGGCGCTCACCATGTGCGGGAAGCGAAGCCGGTTCAGGGAGAGGGACTGGTTGGAGTTCGCGGACTACTGCCACATCCCCCCGGAGGTGGTCGATTTCGAGGCATGGAAGCTGATCAGAAGGGGAAGCGAGGCGATGGATCTCGCCCTCCATTCCTTCCTCCGCGAGGATCTCCGATTCTCGTACGTCCATGCGCTGCTCTCCGGCTGGGAACGGCTCATCCGGCTCCGGGACATGGCGCGGAGGAAACCCAAGGCAACCCGACTTCGAACGGGTCCGAGGCCGGTCACTGCAAAGGAGTGCGACAGGACGGCCCACATCCTGAGAGCGACGCTGGAGTCGCAAGGCATCCGCCTGGAGGAAACCCCGCTGGAAGGCGACATCCAGGAGGTCTCGTGGCTGGCCGGAACAGAGGAGGACATATTCGCCAGCGATGGGCCGTTCGAATCAGAACCGGAGCGAGCCGTTCGCGCGCTGGTCAAGTTCCTGCGCCTGGACCGAACGCGCAAGGCTCTGCAGCGATCCATCGAGCTCCCCGGTTTCGGGCGCGTGGCAAAGGCATTGAAACAGATCTCGGTGTCTCTGTCCGGCACCGAGGACTCCCAGGCCTGGGACCGGCTCTTCGAGCTCGAGCTGGCGGCACAGCTCGTTTGTGATCACTGGCGAATCGAATTCGGTGAGGCGGACGTCCTGCTCGTGGATGCTCGAGGCGATGCGCTCGGATGGGAATGCAAGCGTCCGAGGAATGCTCGGACCATCCGGCGCAACGTCGATGAAGCCTGTCGGCAGTTGCAGCAGAGACAGCTTCCCGGAATCGTGGCCGTCAACCTGGACTTGTTGCACGACGGATGGATCGATGCCAGGGGGTCGAAGCAGATACCGGACCTCTGTGAGCAGCGGCTTGATTCCATTGTCGGAGATCTGCGCCGTCCCGTTGCCGAATCCCTCGCGCGAAGAGCACTCCCAGACACCGCAGCGTCGAAGGTCCTACTGGGAATTCTGTTCTGCTCCAACTTCCTCGTGATCGGCGAGGATCGCGGCAGAGTCTTCATCAACACCCGACTGCAGCCGCTGTCCATCCCCAACCCCGCCCTTCCAGACGAGGGCAGGGGGATCGAGTTCTTCGCGAACGTACTGAGGATGGGAGAGCAGCAGCTCCGCGCGCAGCCCTGAGGCCGGGCTTGGCACTTGTAGGCAGCCGGATTGTGCCAGGGCGAGCCCGTCACAGTGTTCCGGGTCGTT
>CAZTTG010000138.1:0-11946 GCA_964615935.1 uncultured Planctomycetaceae bacterium
GGAACGTGGGTAGGGCCTCTCCTGCCCACTTGACATATGGGCCTCCATATCAGTCTAGCCGTCCCGCACAGCGACCCGGAGGCCGATTCGCGCCGTCGGTGGACGCCCAGCACGGGAGGGCCTAGGCTCACCCCCGCGCAGGGAGTCTGAGAATGACCCGCTTCGACACGACGGAGGACAGCGCGCTCGAGCTCGATCGCCTCGACCCTCTGGGCCCCTATCGGGAGCGGTTCTGCCTGCCCGAGGGCGTCATCTACCTGCTCGGCAACTCCCTGGGTCTGCTCTCGAAGGACGCCGAGGCCTCCCTCCAGCGGGTGCTGTCCGAGTGGAAGGAGCTCGCCATCCGGGGCTGGCTGGAGGCGTCCGAGCCCTGGTTCACCTTCGCCGAGCGGCTGGGGGAGCGGGCCGCGAGCCTGGTCGGCGCCGCCCCCGAGGACGTGGTCGCCACCGGGACGACCACCGTGAACATCCACGCCCTGGTCAGCGCCTTCTACGAGCCCCGCGGCGCACGGCGGAGGATCCTGGCCGACGAGCTCGACTTCCCCTCGGACCTCTACGCGCTCCAGAGCCAGGTCGCGCTGAGGGGGCTGGATCCGGAACGAGACCTCGTGCTCGTGCCCAGCCGGGACGCGCGCACCATCGAGGAGGAGGACGTCATCGAGCGCATGACCGAGGAGGTCGCGCTGGTGTTCCTGCCCTCGGTTCTGTACCGTAGCGGGCAGCTCCTCGACATGGCCCGGCTCACGCGGGAGGCCCACGAGCGGGGCATCCCCATCGGCTTCGACTGCTGCCACTCGGCGGGCGTCGTGCGCCACGCCTTCGACGAGTGGGGCGTCGATTTCGCCACCTGGTGCGGCTACAAGTACCTGAACGCCGGTCCGGGCAGCAGCGCCTTCCTCTACGTCAACGGGCGACACGCCTCGCGGAGGCCCCGGCTGGCGGGCTGGTTCGGCTTCGTCAAGGAACGACAGTTCGAGATGCTCCCCCGCTTCGAGCCGCAGCCCGGAGCCCGCGGCTTCCAGATCTCGTCGCCGGGGATCCTGGGCAGCGCTCCGCTGGAGGGGGCTCTCGACCTCATTCTGAGGGCGGGGCCCGAGCGCATCGAGGCGAAGTCACGCCAGGCCACCGCCTACCTCATCCACCTGGTCGACGAGCTGCTGACGCAGCCGCCCTACGACTTCCGCGTGGGCACGCCCCGAGAGCCGCATCGCCGGGGAGGCCACGTCGCCCTCCACCGAGGCGGGGGCGCCCACCGGATCGCGGCCGCCCTCGAGGAGCGCGGCGTGATCGTCGACTACCGGCCGCCGGACGTGCTCCGCATCGCGCCCGCGGCCCTCTACAACACCTTCCACGAGATCTGGCGCGCGGTGCATCACATCCGGGAGATCGTGGACTCCGGTGAGCACGCGAGCCAGGAAGACACGCCCGCGATCATCCCCTGAGGGCTCGAGCATGCGAAGACGAGACATCAGCTGCCTGCTGTTCCTGCTGGCGCTCGCGGGAGCGGGGCGTCCGGCCGCCGGACAGGAGCCGGTGAGCGCCGAGCGCGCCGCCGAGCTCACCGAGCTGCGCTTCGGCATGTTCGTCTGCTGGTCCTTCAGCACCTTCTCCAACGTCGAGTGGACCCGGGGGGTGGAGGACCTGCGCTGGTTCAGCCCCACCGGCTTCGACCCGGGACAGTGGTGCCGCACGGCGCGCGAGGCGGAGATGGGCTACATCCTGCTGCTCGCCAAGCACCACGACGGCTTCTGCCTGTGGGACACCGACACCACCGACTGGAAGGTGACGAACAGCCCGCTGGGCGTGGACGTGGTGTCCGAGGTGCGCCGGCAGTGCGAGGCGAACGGCCTGAAGCTGGCGTTCTACTTCTCCGAGGGGGACTGGACCCGGCCGGAGAGCAAGGACCCCGAGCTCAAGAAGGCCCAGCTCGAGGAGCTGCTCACCCGCTACGGCCCGATCGAGTTCTTCTGGATGGACCACGCCCAGACCGACGGGGGGCTCGACCACGAGGCCACCGCGGCCTGGTGCAAGCGCTTCCAGCCGGACTGCCTGGTGGGCTTCAACCACGGACAGCCGGCGGGCGACCTGAGGCTCGGCGAGTACGGGCGGCCGACGCCCCTGGACGACCCCTCGGGAGCCGGCTACGGCGCCCGCCAGGCGAAGGGCTACGACGGGTACGTCGCCGCCGAGTTCACCTTCCCCATTCTCGGCGAGCCGAGGGGGCGCTGGTTCTACACCTTGCCGGAGTGGGACGACCGCTGCCGGCCGGCCGAGGAGATCTACCGGTACTGGCGGGAGGCGGTGGCCGCGCGGAACCTCTTCTCACTCGACGTGGGACCCGACCGCAACGGCCGGCTGCGAGAGATAGACGTCGCGACTCTGCGAAAGGTCGGCCGCTACATCCGCGGCGAGATCGAGCCGCCTCCGGAGCCGATCTCGCGGGGCAAGGCCGCCAGCGCCTCCAGCACATGGGAGGGGAGCCCGGGCTACGAGGCCGACAAGGCCTTCGACGGCTCGAAGGCCACGCGCTGGGGCGGGGCCGAGGGCGTGGAGTCCGCCTGGCTGGCCGTGGACCTCGGCGAGCCCGCCCGGATCGGGCGCGTGCTCATCGACGAGGGCGACTGGGACCGCGTGCGGCGCTTCGAGCTGCAGGTCCGCGAGGGGGAGAGCTGGGAGACGATCCTCTCGGGCGAGCGCATCGGCCGGCTCGAGCGCGAGCTCGAACCGGTGGAGGGTCGGCACTTCCGGCTCGCGATCCTGGAGACGACCCAGGAGCCGACGATCCTGGAGCTACAGCTCTTCGCGGCCGGGGACTGACCGGCGCGGGATCAGCCCGCGCCCTCCCCCGGCAGCTCGAGGTGCCACTCGCCCTCGTCCAGGGCGCGCAGGGTCTCCGCGAAGAGGGCCTCGGCGCGGGCGCGGTACTCCTCCACGCGATCCAGGGAGGGCACGAAGGACAGCTCCTCCACCTGCACCCGCACCCCCTCGGGCAGGTCGCGGTCGAGGTAGCGCGGTCCGTAGTCGAAGAGCAGGGGGCAGTGCCGCATGCGCAGGAGCTCGATCAGCGGCCGCAGCGTGAACGAGAAGTAGCCGGCCATGGCGTCGGCGCCCGCCCCGCGCAGCGCGGCCTTGGTCACGAAGCTCTGGAAGAGGCCGAACTGCGCGCGCAGCGCGGGGAGGCGCTCCCGCATCCGCTCGAGGTGCGCCTCGCGATCGAGCGGCACCGGCCCCGCGATCCCGTCGCGGTCGACGAGCACCAGGGGCTCGCCGTGCCTCTCGCGCTCCAGGAAGTGGTCGGGAGCGCTGCGTTTCATGACCAGCAGGTCCAGGATCGGCCAGGGCTCGGCGTCGCGCAGCGAGAGGAACTCCTGCTCGTGGCCGTGCCAGGTGGGCGAGGGCAGGCGGTGGAGGTGCTCGATGGGGGAGAGGGCCTCCAGGGCCGCGTGCACGGCGAGGAAGGCCTCCTCGACGCGGTCGTCCTCGACGATCATCTGCAGGTCCACGTCCGACCATCGGTCCGTGCGTCCGCTCGCGTCGCTGCCCCCCAGCCAGGCCGCCCACACCCAGGGGAGGCTCAGCAAGTGCTCCGCCAGGGCGTCGATGATCTGCCGGCGGGTGACGGGGGGCGGGCTCATTCAGCGTCCTCCTTCTACTGCCCGGACCGCTCCTGAACCGCGGTGACGTCCAGCACGAAGACGCTGCGGCCGTGGGTCGCGATCACCAGCTCACGGTCGCGCGGGTGGATCGCGAGGTCCTGCACCGAGACGGTGGGCAGGCCCCCGCACAGCGAGACCCAGGACCCGCCCCGGTCGAGCGAGGCGTAGACCCCGAGGTCGGTCCCCAGGTAGAGGACCTCCGCGCGGGTCGGGTCCTCGGCGATCGCGTTGACCGGCTCGGGCGGCAGGTTGGCGGCGATGGACTCCCAGCTCTCCCCGAAGTCCTCGGAGCGGAAGAGGTAGGTCTGGAAGTCGTCGTCGCCTTTCCCCGAGAGCGCGGCAAAGACCCGGCCGGGCTCGTGCCGCGAGGCCAGGACCTCGCGCGGGGTCTTCGGCGGCAGCCCCTCGCCGATGCGGGTCCACTCGCCGCCCCCGTCGCGCGTCACCCGCGCGTCTCCCCGGCCGGAGGCGACGTAGATCAGCGCCGGTTCGAGGGGCGACTCGGAGAGGGCGAGGATGGCGTCCCGGCCTTCCTCATCGGGCTCTTCCACCGTCAGGTCGGGGCTGATGCAGGTCCAATCGTCGCCGCGATTCTCGGACCGGAAGACCCTCTGCGCCGCGCAGTAGAGCGTGCGCGGGTCGTGGAGCGAGAGGACCATCGGCGTGCTCCACGCGAAGCGCAGGCGGGGCTCGCCCCGGGCGGCCTTCGGGCGAATGCGCGCCTCCCCCTCGGATCCGCCCAGGATGGGTCCGTCGAGCGGTTTCCGCCGCATGTCGCCGAGCTGGAAGGTGTAGTAGACGACGTTCGGATCGGTCGGATCGGGGAAGGTGGCGAAGCCGTCGCCCCCCGCCCAGGGGTCCAGAAAGACGTGCTTCCATGGATCTGCGCCCCAGTCGTCGATGACCGCGGTCGAGGGGCCAAAGAGCGAGGCGTTGTCCTGCGTGCCGCCCCAGATGTTGTAGGGCTCGGCCATGTCCACGGCGGCCGTGTAGAACTCGCCGATGGGCAGGTTGTTCAGGTGCAGCCAGGTGTCGCCCCGGTCCCAGGACATGAAGAGGCCGCCGTCGTTGCCCAGCAGCAGCCGGTCCGGCTCGCTCGGATCGATCCACAGATCGTGCTGGTCCAGGTGCAGGGCCTCGCCGCGGTGGGGGAGCAGGCGCTGGATCCTCTCCCCGGCCCGCCTCCAGCTCGCGCCGCCGTCGTCCGAGCGCAACAGATGCATGCCGCAGACGTAGACCTGCTCGGCGTCGTCGGGGGAGACCTTGATGTCGCAGAAGTCCCAGCCGACGTAGGTCTCGAGCCAGCCCTCGTGCGCCCGCCGCCAGGTGTCCCCCCGGTCGTCGGAGCGCAGGACCACCCCGCCCACGCCGTAGCGGCCCCCGCCGGGCTTGGAGTGATCGACCACCAGGGCGTAGACCACCCCAGGAGCGGAGGCGGCCGCGTCCAGGGCGATGCGCCCGACCTGATCTCCGGTCGGGAGGCCGCCCTCCAGGCGCTCCCAGCTCTCCCCCGCGTCCCGCGTCCGCCAGACGCCGCTCTTGGCCCCGCCGCCGCGCTGCCAGAAGGCCGCCCAGAGGGTCGCGGAATCGGAGGGGTCCATCACCAGCTCGATGGCGCCCACGTGCTCATCGACGAAGAGGACCTTCTCCCAGCCCTCGCCGCCGTCGGTCGTCTTGAAGACACCCCGCTCGGCGTTGGGCGTGCGCATGCGCCCGATCGCCGCCACGTAGACCACGTCGGGATCGGCGGGATCCACGACCACCTTGCCCACGTGCTGCGTGTCGCAGAGGCCCCGGTTCTCCCAGCTCTTCCCGCCGTCGGCGGAGCGGTAGATCCCGATGCCGGCGTAGGAGGTGCCGCTGAGGTGGGCCTCGCCCGTGCCCACCCACACGACCGCGGGATCCGAGGGCGCGACCTTCACGTCCCCGATGGCGAAGGTGGCCTGGTGCTCGAAGACGGGCTCCCAGGAGAGGCCGTTGTTCCGCGTCTTCCACAGGTTTCCCGCGCCGGGGGCGACGTAGAAGGTGAAGGGCGCCCCCGCCGGGCTGGCCACGGACTCGATGCGGCCGCCCTGGAAGCGGGGTCCGGCGTGCCGCCACTCGAGCTCGGCGAAGGGCGAGGCGCGCTCGAGGCGCTGGTGGGCCTCCCAGGACGCGAGGCGGGCCTCGGGGGAGGTGACGGGCTCCTGCGCGGGCGCGGCCGGCGCGAGGACCGCCAGGAGGAGCGCGAACGGGCGAATGCGGCCAGGTGCGGCTCTCTTCATGGCGGCCGGGATCCTAACATGGGGCCTCTCGAGCCGGCGGGGGGATTACGGCGAGCGAACATGAAGAAGCCCAGCGTGCACCTCTTCTGCAATGCGCACATCGATCCCGTCTGGCTGTGGGAGTGGGAGGAGGGCGCCGCCGAGGCCCTGGCCACCTTCCGCAGCGCGGCGGATCTCTGCCAGCGCTTCGACGGCTTCGTCTTCTGCCACAACGAGGCCATCCTGTATCGCTGGGTGGAGGAGCACGAGCCGGCGCTCTTCGAGCGCATCCGCGAGCTGGTGCGGGCCGGCCGCTGGCACGTCACCGGAGGCTGGTGGCTGCAGCCCGACTGCAACATGCCCAGCGGCGAGTCCTTCGTCCGGCAGATCCTGCTGGGCAAGCGCTGGTTCCGCGAGAAGCTCGGGGTGGACGTCAAGACCGGCTCCAACCTCGATCCCTTCGGGCACTCGCGCGGCCTGGTCCAGATCCTGGCGAAGAGCGGCTACGACTCCTACGTCTTCTGCCGCCCGACCGGCGAGGACTGCCCGCTGCCGGACGACGCCTTCACCTGGGTGGGCTTCGACGGCTCGCGGATCGCGGCGACCCTGGCCTCCTCGCACTACAACTCGCCTCCCGGCGGGGCCCGGCGCAAGGTCGAGGAGTGGATCGAGGCCCACCCCGACCGGCCCTGCAGCCTGGTGCCCTGGGGGGTCGGCAACCACGGCGGCGGCCCCTCCCGAAGGGATCTCGAGGACCTGGCCGAGCTGATGCGCGCGCGGCGCGACGCGACCATCCGGCACTCGACTCCCGAGCGTTACTTCCGCGAGCTGCGCCGCTGCGGCGCGAGGCTCGAGGAGGTCGAGCGCGACCTCAACCCCTGGGCCGTCGGCTGCTACACCTCCATGGCGCGGGTCAAGCGGCGGCATCGCGAGCTGGAGGGCGCGCTCTTCGCGGCCGAGAAGATGGCGGTCGCCGCCGCCTGGCAGGAGCTCCTGGAGTACCCCGCCGCCGAGCTCGGCCAGGCCGCGCGCGATCTCGCCGGCTCGCAGTTCCACGACGCCCTCCCGGGCAGCTCCACCGAGCCGGTGCAGGCGGCCGTCCTGCGGCAGATGGACCACGGCCTGGAGATCCTCTCGCGGGTGCGGGCGCGGGCCTTCTTCGCCCTGGCCTCGGGTCAGCCCGCCGCCGCCGAGGGCGAGCACCCGATTCTGGTCTACAACCCCCACCCCTGGCCGGTGGCGACCATCGTGGAGTGCGAGCTGCAGCCGCGCTGGCCCCACGGCACCGACGCCTTCCTCGAGCCGCGCGTCGAGCGCGCCGGCCGCCGCCTCCCCGCCCAGGCCGAGAAGGAGAGCTCCAACGTTGACGAGGACCACCGCAAGCGCGTGGTCTTCCCGGCCGTGCTGGAGCCCTCCCGCATGAACCGCTTCGACTGCCGCCTGGTGCCCCGGCGCGGCGCGCCCCGGCCCGCCCTGCGGGAGGAGGACGGCCGGCTCCGCTTCGCCACCCGCAGCCTGGAGGTGATCGTCAACTGCCGCACGGGCCTGGTCGACCGCTATCGCGCGGGCGGAGTCGACTATCTGGAGCGGGACGCCTTCCGGCCCCTGGTGATGCGCGACGACGCCGACCCCTGGGGGATGCGCGTGAGGCGCTTCCGCAAGCTGGCCGGCCGCTTCCGGCTGATGTCCCGGCAGGAGGGCACGCGGCTCTCGGGGGTGACCGAGCGCCTCCTGCCCTCGGTCCGCGTGGTCGAGGACGGGCCGGTGCGCAGCACCGTGGAGGTGATGCTGGGCTTCGGCCGCTCCTACGTGTGCCAGAGGTACAAGCTGCCGCGCAAGGGGACCGAGATCGAGGTCGAGTGCCGGGTGCACTGGGCCGAGAAGGACCGAATGCTCAAGCTCTCCATCCCGACGACCATGAGGGGGGGCGCCTGTCTCGGCCAGGTCGCCTTCGGCGTCGCCGAGCTCTCCGGCAAGGGCGACGAGGCCGTCGCCCAGAAGTGGGCCGCGGTGGTGTCGCGCGAACAAGACATGGCCCTGACCTGCATCGACGACGGCGTACACGGCCTGGACATGGCCCGTGGAGAGCTGCGCCTCTCGCTGCTGCGCTCGCCGGCCTACGCCGGACACCCGGTCGGCGATCGCCCGATCGCGAAGCAGGACCGCTACACGCCGCGCATCGACCAGGGGGAGCACGTCTTCCGCTTCTGGCTGAACGGCGGTCGGGTCGGCCAGCGCCTGGCGCGGGTCGATCGCGAGGCGCTGGCCCGGGCCGAGCGGCCCTTCGCCCTGTGCTTCTTCCCGCCGGGCGGGGGCCGCGCCCCCGAGCCCGGCCCGGTCCTGAGCGATCCGGTGGTCCAGGTGAGCGCCATCAAGCAGTCCGAGCGCGGAGAGGACCTGATCCTGCGGCTCTTCGAGCCGACCGGCCGCCGGCGGGCGACCTGGCTGTCGCTCCCCTTCGCCGGGGCGCGGACCCGGGTGCGACTGGCGGGTTTCGAGGTCCGAACCCTGCGCTTCGACCGACGCCGGCGGCGCTTCTCCGAGGTGGACCTGCTCGAGGAGCCGGTGAGGTGAGGGCTCATGGATAGGCCCGTCTCGATCGTCCTCTCGGGGATCGGCGGCTACGGCGAGGCCTACCTCTCGGGCCTGCTCGAGCCGCCCGAGGGCCCCTCCTTCCGGTTCGTCGGTGCGGCCGATCCCGAGCCGGAGCGGTGCTCGCGACTCGCGGAGCTGCGCGCGGCCGGGATCCCCGTGCTGCCCTCGCTGGAGGGGCTGTACGAGCGCTGCACCCCCGACCTCGCCGTGATCGCCGCGCCCATCCAGCTCCACTGCGAGCAGACCTGCCTGGCCCTGTCCCGGGGCAGCCACGTGCTGTGCGAGAAGCCCGCGGCCGCGACGGTGCAGGAGGTCGACGGGATGCTGGCGGCGAGCCGGCGCGCGTCGCGATTCGTGGCCATCGGCTTCCAGTGGTCCTTCTCGGCGCCGATCCTGGAGCTCGCCTCCGACATCCGCTCGGGACTCTACGGAGCCCCCCGCCGCCTGAAGAGCCTGACGCTCTGGCCGCGCGACGATGCCTACTACCGCCGCAACGGCTGGGCCGGACGGCTGCGCGACGGCGAGGGCCGCTGGATCCTCGACAGCCCGGCGAACAACGCAATGGCCCACGACCTCCACAACCTGCTCTTCCTCCTGGGCGAGGAGGAGGGGCGCAGCGCCGTGCCGGTCGAGGTCCAGGCCGAGACCTACCGCGCCAAGGCCATCGAGAGCTTCGACACCGTCGCCCTGCGCGCGCGCACCGCCGGCGGTGCCGAGCTCCTCTTCTACGCCTCGCACTCCACCAGCGAGCTGGCCGATCCGATCTTCGAGATCGAGCTCTCGCAGGCGACCGTGCGCTACCGGGGTGGGGAGGCGCCGATCGAGGCGCGCCGCGGCGACGGCTCGATCCGGGAGTACCCCTCGCCCCAGGGCGAGCCCCACCTGCGCAAGCTGTGGACCTGCGTGCGGGCCGCGGCGACCGGCGGAACGCCTCCCTGTGGGCTGGAGGCCGCGCGAGCTCACACCCTGTGCGTGAACGGCATCGCGGAGTCGGCGCCCGATCCGGGAGGCTTCCCGGCGGAGCGAGTCCGCCGCCTCGGCGAGGGCGACCGTCGCCTCACCTGCGTGGAGGGCCTGGCGGAGCAGCTGCAGGCCTGCTACCGGAAGGGCGCGCTGCCGAGCGAGCTCGGCCTGCCCTGGGCCCGCGCGGGCAAGACCGTCGATCTTCGCGGCTACGCGTCCTTCCCCGCCGGGTAGCGGCGAGGGCCACGCGGGTGAGATGGAGGGAGGAGAAGGGCGATCCGCGGGCGGGCTCGGGGGCGCCCATCCGGTCACCCCGCGCCGCCGCCGGCGGTGGGGGGAGCCTATCTCCGGCCCGGAATCGACCCCGGGGGCCTCCCCTCGCCGTCGCGCTAACCGCCTTCAGGACGGGCTGTTAGAGAATTCGCGCCCCTCGGCGCTCGCTCCCCGGCAGGGGTTTGCCGTTTTGCGGCCTCACTATCGCCGGCAATAGTCGACCCTATGCGCCCCGTCGCCCAGCGCGACCACCCAGCCTGATCCGCGCGCCTGCTCGCTCCGATCGCCCGCGCGCGCCTTGGGAGGGTTGGCCACCGCTCCCTCGGCCCCGCCACGCCCACGCCCACGCCGCCAAGCAGCCCCTCTCAACCGAGCAGCGCTCCGTCCGGAACGGCTCCTGCCCTCCACGACGGTGCGACGCATTAGTCCCTCCCCTACGGGGGAGCATCGAAAGCTCTGAATCCGAATGAAGTTCTGCGCAGCCGATCTTTCCGTTTCCGTGAAGACAAGCTCGCATCGAACGGAAAGGTCCTGAATCTCATGGGTAAGCGACTCTACGTCGGCAACCTCTCGTACGACACTACTGAAGACTCACTTCGGGCCGCGTTCGCCGAAGACGGCCGCACCGTGACCGAAGTACACCTGATGGTCGACCGGGACACCGGTCGTCCGCGCGGCTTCGGCTTCGTGGAAATGGGCAGCGAAAGCGACGCCCAGGCCGCGATCGAAGCCCTTGACGGCAACAACCTCGACGGCCGCAATCTCAAGGTCAACGAGGCCCGCGAGCGGCAAGGCGGCGGTGGTCGCCGCGGCGGCGGCGGCGGCGGCGGTGGTGGCGGCTACGGCGGCCAACGCGACCGCTGGTAGATCCTGACGCGCCAACCGGCGTGATTCCGGGCCGAGGGTCGTGCGTCCGTCGCGTTTGCGCGGACGCCGGCCCTCCTCCCGCTCCCCTTGCATGGCAGTGGCAATCGAACCCCAACATCATTCTGTGTCGCCGATCTTCCCGTTTTCGCGAAGGTGAGCGCGCATCCAGACGGAAAGGTCCAGGCTCATGGGTAGACGGCTATACGTCGGCAACCTCTCCTTCGGCACCACCGAGGAAACCCTCCGCGCCGCGTTCTCCGAGGACGGCCGAACGGTGACCGAGGTCCGCATGATGGCCAAGGGAAGGAGCCGCCGTCCGCGCGGCTTCGCTTTCCTGGACATGGACAGCGAGGAGAACGCCCAGGCGGCCATGGAAGCTCACGATGGCATGGAACTCGACGGCCGCAAACTCCAGGTCCACGAGGCCAAGGAACAGGTCATTCGCAGCGGACGCCGGTCCGGAGGCTTCGGCCGGGGCGGCCATGGCCGCTGGTAGGCCGGGCCGCGGCTGCAGGTTCCCCGCACGCCACTCCTCGAGTGCGTGCACGGGCGGATCCCCGCGGGCGAATTAGGAGAGACGACATGGGCAATCCCGTCGTGCATTTCGAGATCGCCAGCCAGGACGGCCAGCGACTACGCGAGTTCTACCAGGCCTTGTTCGGCTGGAAGATCGCTCCATCCAACACCGAGGGCTACGGGTCGATCTCGACCGGCGGCGGAGCGGGCATCGACGGTAGCCTGCACGAGGAGCAACACGGCCCCATCGAGATCACCTTCTACGTGGAGGTACCCGATCTCGAGGCCGCCCTCCAGGAGGCCGAGCGGGTCGGCGGCAAGACCATCCTCGCCCCCGTCTCCATCGGCGGGGACCGCACGCTCGCGCAGATCGAGGACCCCGAGGGGCACGTGATCGGTCTGCTCCAGAGGTGAGCCAGCTCTCCCCGAGGCCGGCCCCATCGCCGCCGATCAGAGGGCTCGCCAGAAACCAGAACACCGTGGCCAGCGACAAGAGCCGGGAAGAACGAGAAACGGCCGAGCAGGTCGCGGTACGGCTCGGGAGGGGCCAGGCGACCAAGCTGCGCTGCGAGCACTGCGACGGGACGAAGCGGGGCCGCCATCCCGGCCGGAGCGCCCGGGCCGGAGGGGAGACCTGCAGCCCGTGCTGCGAGTGTGGAGGCTACGGCTACCTGTACCGCATCGGCATGTCCAGCTCGCCCCGGAGCGTGCCGCAGTTGCTGAGCCGGCGGCCGCAGGGGTAGAGGTCTTGGGCGCCCGTTGCGTGGGCGATCGAGTTAAGTTTGGCGCCCAAGGCCTCTAGCGCTCGCCGGGAGGCGAGCGCGGGCCCCGTC
>CAZTTG010000139.1:0-11689 GCA_964615935.1 uncultured Planctomycetaceae bacterium
ACTACTTCCTCGATCACGACCACAGCTCCTACGTCGATCAGTGGGACTGGGAGCGGGTGATCACCGCCGACCAGCGCAACCTCGACGTCCTCACGGACGTCGTGCAGAAGATCTGGAAGGTCCTGCGCGGCGCCTATCTCCACGTCGAGGAGATGTACCCGCAGCTCAAGCGGGACGACTGCCCGGCGCCCCCCGAGGAGCTCACCTTCATCCACGCCGAGGACCTCCTCGCGAAGTACCCCGACCTGCCCCGCAAGCAGCGCGAGACGGCGATCATCAAGGAGCTCGGCGCCGTGTTCATCTACGGCATCGGCTGGGTGCTCGAGGACGGCTATCCGCACGAGATGCGCGCCGCCGACTACGACGACTGGATCACCGCGACCACCTCGAAGGACGGGCGTCCGATGCACGGTCTCAACGGCGACATCCTGGTCTGGAACCACGTCACGCAGCGCCGCCACGAGCTCACCTCGATGGGCATCCGCGTGACCAAGGAGACGCTCGAGCTCCAGATGAAGGAGGTCGGACGCGAGGACGAGCTGGACCAGCGCTACCACCAGGACATCCTGAAGGACCGCGTGCCCCTCAGCATCGGCGGCGGCATCGGCCAGTCCCGCGTCTACATGTACCTGCTCAAGAAGGCCCACCTGGGCGAGGTCAGCGTCACGATCTGGCCGGACGAGCTGAAGTCGATCTGCCGCGAGAAGAACATCCACGTCCTCGAGTAGATCGCCGGAGAGGAAAGGCCCTGCCCGGTCCGGGACGGTGTCCTCGGACGGGCGGGGTTTTTCGTGCCCGCCGGCGCGGCCTCGCGCCACCCGCCGCTCCGGTGGGCTCCGGGACGGATCACTCCTCGCGCCAGCCGCAGCCGTCCAGGCACAGGCGGGTCTGGTCGCCGGCCTCCGGCTCGGCCTCGAGCCCGGTGTAGCCCAGCGCCTCGAGCTGCGCCATCTCCTGCTCGCTGAGGGAGGCCGCTGCGCCGCCGCGCTGCGCCAGGCCGGCTCGCAGGGCCCGCACGCGCGCGCGCACCCGATCCAGCTCGAGCGCCAGCGCCCGCCCCCGCTCGCTCTCCCACGAGACGGGCTCGCTGGCGCCCCGCTCCATCGGATCCGCGGAGAGGTCGAAGCGCTCGGCGCGCGCGCTCGCGGTGCCGGCCTGATGGACGATGAGGTGCTCGTCCGCCCGGTACAGGGAGACCTGCCAGCGCGGCGGATCCTGGCCGGGCATGACCAGCTCGGACAGCAGGACCCGCCCCGGATCCTCGGCTCCTCTCCCCAGCAGGGGCGTCAGGTCCCTGCCGGGGAGCCCGGCCGGAGCGGGCACGCCCGCGAGCGCGTGCAGCGTCGGGACGATGTCGATGATGGAGACCGGGGAGCTCACGCGCACGCCCGCCGGGAGGACGCGCGGGAAGCGCAGGATCAGCGGCACGTGCACGCTCTCGCGGTAGAGGTTCCGGTGGTGGCCCCTCCCGCCGTGGTCCAGGAGCTCCTCGCCGTGGTCCGAGGTGAGGACGACCAGCGTGTCGCCGGCCGCACCCAGCCGCTCCAGGCGGTCGAGCACGCGGCCGACCTGCGAATCGACCCAGCCGATCTCGCCGTCGTAGAGCGCCAGGACGTGCTCGAAGTCCCGCGGATCCATGCCGGGACGGAAGGTCGGATCGGAGCCCTGGATCGTCCCGACCCGGATGTCGCCCCGGTAGTCCGGGTCGAACGCCCGGTCCCAGGGCTCGGGAGGCCGATAGGGGTCGTGGATGTCGAACAGGTGCAGGAACAGGAAGAAGGGCCGCTCCGGCTCGCCGCGGACCTGCCCGTCCAGCCAGGCCAGGGCTCGATCGACGCACTCCTCCGCCTCCGGCATGCCCACGGTCAGCTCGCCGGACTCGGCCTGGATCCGCCGGATCTCCTCCTCGTCGCCGATCCCGGACGCCTCCTCCCACCGTCGCCGCAGCTCGCGGGCACGCTCGGTGGAGCGGCTGGCGTGCTCCCAGGTGTCGAAGCCCCCCCCGAAGCCGAAGCGCGGCTCCAGCCAGAGGCAGGTGTAGAAGCCGGCCGTCGCGTAGCCTGCCCGCCCGAGGCGCTCCGAGACGAACTCGCCGCGCAGGGAGTCCGCGATCGTGGCCGGATTGCCGTGGCACACGCCGTGGGCGCTCACCGGCAGGCCGGTCAGCATGCTGACGTGAGCCGGCAGCGTCCACGAGCTCGTCGAGAGGGCGCGTTCGAACAGCACGCCCTCCTCGGCCAGCCGGTCCGCCGCCGGCGAGGTCCGATGCGGATTGCCGTAGCAGGACAGGCGGTCGGCGCGCAGCGTGTCCAGGCTGATCAGGACCACGTTGGGCGGCTGCGCCTCGGGCGGCTCCCCGCAGGAGCCGAGCCACGAGCACAGGACCAGCGGCAGCGCGACGAGGAGCCTCCCCGGCCCGCCACGGCCAGCCCGGGGAGCTGGGAGCCATCGCAGACGCCGGCTCGGCCCGAGATTACCATGCTGTTGGCGGCTCACGCGTCATCCCTGCGCGCAGCAGCGCCCTGGGCGATCCATGGTACCCCCGCCGATCTCGGCGTCGAGTCCCCCGTCACCGGAGCGTCATGAACCACCGCCTCAGCCTCCTGCTCCTGACCGCCCCGCCCTCCTTCGCGGCGGCCCAGGAGATCCTGCGCCACGAGATCCACGTCCGCCTCGATCCAGAGGCCGGTCGCCTCGAGGGGGACTGCACGATCCTCGTCTCGCGGCCGAGCGAGGAGGGCGCGCGGCTCTCCCTGGACCTGCTCGACGGCGAGGTGCACGCGGTCGAGGTCGACGGTCGGGCCGTCGAGGGCTACGGCTACGTCGGCCTGCCCGGGATCCGCGAGCGCTACGACGCCCGCAGCCTGATCGTGCCCCTGCCCGCGGGGCCGGGCGAGGGGCCCCTGCGGCTGCGGGTGGTCTACTCCGACGACGACTTCTACGCCACCGCCACCAACCCCGAGGACGGGCTGCCTTTCAGCCTCGCCCAGCTCGATCCCGAGCTGGGCAGCTTCTCGAGCCACGTGGCCTGGTACCCCTGGTCCACCCACCAGGGCAGGATCGCCGACATCCACATCACCGCGCCGGCCGGCCTGCAGGTGATCACCAGCGGCGATCTGGTGGCGCGCTCGAGCGAAGGCGACGGGTGCACAACCTGGCACTACCGCAGCGAGCACGGCTCGGGCCTGCTGGCCTACCCCTTCGCCTGCGGGCGCTACGACCTGCTGGCGGGGATGGCCCCCGACGGTCGGACGCGCATCGAGATCCACCACCTGCCCGAGGACGCGGCCTTCGCGCGCCAGAAGCTGGGCATCCTGCAGGAGATCTTCGGCTTCTACCTCGAGACCTTCGGCCCCTATCCCTTCTCCAAGCTGGCGGTGGTCGAGACGAATCTGCGCGAGGGCAACATCGGGCTGGCGGCCCAGTCGGTGATCATGCTGTCCAGGAAGGTCTGGTTCGCCAGGGAGCTCGATCCCACGGACCTCAGCCTGGCCAACTCCCCCCTGGCCGTGCTGGCCGACGAGCTGGCCCACCAGTGGAACGCCTACGCCGTGTCCAGCCCCAACTGGCTGGCGGAGGGGATCTCGCGCTACACCGACTCGCTGGTCATGGCGCACCTGGGCGGCGACGAGGGGGTCCTGGTGGAGCACATGCGGCAGACGCGCGCCGGCTATCTCCACCTGCTGGAGGAGCACCCCGACCGCGCGCTCGCCCGCCCGGGGATCTTCCCGGCCCTGTACTTCGTCAAGGGAGCCCTGGCCCTGGACCTGCTGCGCGAGCGACTGGGGGCCCAGGCCTTCGAGGAGGGCATGCGCGCCTACTTCGCCCTCGGCCACGAGCGGCCGGCCCGCCTGGAGGACTTCGAGGCGGCCTTCGAGGGCGTCGCAAGGGCGGAGCTGGGCTGGTTCTTCGAGCAGTGGTGGCTGCGACCGGGCCACCCGGTGATCGAGGCCGAGCTCGAGGTCCGCCCCCTGGAGGAAGGCGGCTACGAGACCACCCTGCGCATCGTTCAGACCCAGGGAAGCAGGCCCTACCGCCTGATCCTGCCGGTCGAGCTCTCCGGCGAGGGCGGAGCGAGCGAGCGCGTGCGCGTCGAGATCACCGAGCGGGAGACGGAGCACGTCATCCGCCTGCCCTTCGAGGCGCGCGGGGCGATCCTCGACCCCGACTCGCGGATGCCGCTCGAGTGGAAGCTCTGATCGGAGCGGGATCGCGCTCCCTGATCGGCGAGGCTCTCAGGAGCGCATCAGGCGTCGGAAGCCCAGGATCACGCCTCCGAAGAGCAGGGTCCCCGCGAAGAGGAAGACGGCCAGGCCGCTCAGCGGGAACGAGGCGAAGCGGATCGCCACCCTGTGATTCGCGGAGATCCCGCCGCGGGTGACCTCCAGGTTCGTGATGCCCGGCTGGTCGGGCGTCCAGGAGGTGCTGCCTTCGTCGTCCAGAGGAGGCAGCTCCACCGTCTGCTCGACCACGCTGCCCGCGCGATAGGTCACCTGCACCTTGGCGCCCCGCAGGGGAACGCCATCGTGGTGGACGGAGACGGTCACCGCCTTGCCCGCCACCAAGGGCTCCTCGTCGAAGGTGAACTCCGTCGCAAACGCCGCGGGCGCGAAAAGGAGGACGAGCGCGAGCCAGAGCGGGCCAGATCTCATGACGACACCTCCGTCGATTCCTCCTCGCGCGACGGCTCCTCTGGCCGGGTCAACAGGACCAGCACCGCCGCCACCACCACCGTGGTGGTCATCCAGCACACCGCGATGCCCGCGGCCAGGGCCTTGGAGCTTCCCGCCATCTTGGCGCCGTACAAGCCGTCCTCGCCGAACTCCCCGTACACCCCGAAGCCGATGAGGACCGCCAGCAGTGCCGGGATGATGAACTTGATCAGGACGTCGAACCAGACCCCCAGGTGGAAGCTGCTGTGCTCGTTCAGGTAGGCGCGCAGCTTGCCGGCCCCGAACACCCAGCCCACCAGCAGGCACTCGAAGAGCCCGCAGATCAGGAGCCCGTAGTCGAAGGCCCAGTGGTTGACCAGGTCGATCAGGGTGAAGCCGAGGGTGCCGTCATCCTTCAAGAAGGGATCGACCACCGTGGGCCAGGCGAAGATCGCGCTGCCAGCGAAGCCCAGGAGACAGATGACCACCAGGACCAGGCGCCGGGCGCCGACCCCCATGCCGGTACCGAACTTGTCGATCAGCCCGCTCCCCAGGCCCTCCACCAGGGAGATGGTCGAGGAGAGCCCCGCCAGGAGCAGGAGGGTGAAGAACAGGATCCCGAAGGCCTGGGCCCCGGCGGGGAGGCTGGCGATCCCCTGGGGGACCACGAAGAACATCATCCCCAGGGTGCTGGCCTTGGGCGCGATGGCGAAGACGAAGATCAGCGAGAAGATGGCCAGGCCGGCGATGAACTCGAAGCCGCAGTTCATGCTGGCGATCATCAGTGCGCTGGAGGTGTGGTCCGACTTTCTGGGCAGGTAGGAGGCGTAGGCGGTCATGATCCCGAAGCCCAGGGAGAGCGTGAAGAAGATCTGGCTGAAGGCCCCGCGCCAGACCTCGATCTCCCCCATGGCCTTGAAGTCGGGCGTGAACAGGAGGTAGACCCCGTCCAGTCCGCCCGGCAGGCTGACGCCGCGGATGATCAGGACGATCATGAACAGCCACATCAGCGGCACGAAGACCCTCACAGCCTTCTCGATGCTCTTGGTGCCGCGGTAGCAGATGATCAGGTTGATGATCCAGATCACCGCCACGAAGAGCACGCAGGACCAGCGAGCGAGCATGGAGAAGAAGTAGGCGGTGGGGTTGGGCACCGCGCCCTCGGCCATGCCGCCCTGATCGACGTAGCCGTACTTCGGCAGCGCCACGCTCTCGGCCCACAGCGACTCGCCGAAGGCCCCCAGCCACATGCCCAGCACCCACCCGACGATGGTGGTGTAGTACATGCAGATGAAGAGGGCGTTCATCAGCGCCCACCAGCCCAGGAACTCTCCCCCCTGGCCGGCGACCTGGCGCATGGCGCCCGGGAAGGAGCGGCGCGAGAGCCCCCCCAGCCCGAACTCCATGATCATGACCGGCACGCCCACCACCGCCAGGGCGATCAGGTAGGGCACGTAGAAGGCGCCGGCGCCGAACTTGTAGGCGTTGGCGCTGAAGAAGACCACGTTCCCCAGGCCGATCGCCGATCCGGAGGCCGCCAGGATGAATCCCAGCTTGCTGCCCCACTGACCGCGCGAGACGTCATTCGTCATGCGCCGACCTCCTCACCGTCTCCGCTGCTTCGGACATGGCGCGAGTTATAGGGAATCGGGGGTTCGATCTCCAGGGCCGCGCGGGCCCGCGTCCGCCTCAGGCCAGGGGCCTTCCGCTCCCCACGCCGCAGGCGAGGTCGTGCATCGCCAGGACCCCTCGCAGGCGCTCGTGCACCGGCCCGCCGCCCAGCTCCTCGATCAGCTCGCAGGCGGAGTAGCTCCGGCTGAGCTCCTCGTACTTCCTGACCCAGGCATTCTGCCGCGGCAGGACCGGGCTCTGCGGGTCGGGCCGGCGCATGGGCGCCGACAGGAGGCCCACGCGCCAGGGCTTGGGGGTGAGGCGCGCGCGGAAGCTCTTCTGGGCCCGGCACAGCCGGACGTAGAGGGCGTCGGCCTCGAGCGCGCCCATCAGCTCCTCGGCCTCGGGACCGTCCGGCTGCATGGGCTCGTGCAGCGCCAGGGCGCGCAGGCCGGCGGCCGTGCGGTAGAGGCGCAGCCGGCGGCCGGGGGCGGCCGCCACCCACTCCCGCACGCGCTGGCAGGCGGCGACCTCCTCCAGGGTGTTGGCCCGCGTCGTCGGCCGCGGCGGCTCGGGCTCGGGACCGCGGCCGAAGAGCCGGCTCAGGAAGCCCTGTCGAGGCATGGGCTGGAAGACCAGCGGCTCGAAGGGCAGGTCGATGTCGACGAAGGGTGCCTCGGCGCAGTTCAGGACCTGGGCGCCGTAGCCGTTGCGGGTCACCACGGCCGCGCCGGGGGAGCAGCCCGGCAGGTCCCGCGACAGCACCTCCTCGTGGGGGATGCGCTCGTCGTACTGGTAGCGGCCGGGCCAGGGCACGCCCCGCATCCGGGCCTCGAGGACGCGCTTCGCGGCGTCGGTGGCCAGGGCCCGGGCGGCCTCCTCGCTCTCGTCCGACCAGCGCCAGCAGGCCATGTACCACTTGCGCCCGGCGGCATCCACGCCGCGCTGCTCCCCCTTGGCCCAGAAGCGGGGGACGATCATCCCCTGCTTCACCTCCTGCTTCATCCCGGCCCCGCAGGCCGGGCAGAAGCGCGCGCCATCGGGGCTCTCGGCTCCGCAGCGAGGGCAGTTCATGGGTGCTCCCTCCCTTGTCTCGAGCTACAGGACCTCGCGATACAGCCGCTCCTCGGGCCCCGGGATCACCACTCGGCTGACCAGCAGCCCGCGCCGGGCGATCTCGGCGGCCCCGGCCTCGATGGCGGCCTCGACGTCGGCCACCCGCCCGGTCAGCATCAGGAAGCCCTTGCCCCCGATGGCCATGGCCACGTGGATGCGGAAGAGGGTCACCTCGGCCGCCTTCACCGCCGCGTCGGCGGCCTCGACGATGGCGGTGACCGAGAAGGCCTCCAGGATGCCCAGGGCGGCGCGGTCCTCCTCCCGCAGGGCCACGCTGCCGGTGATGGCCGGGAAGACGCGCTGGTCCACGTTGGGGATCAGGAGCTCGTCGATGAGGGCCTCCTGGGAGGCGGCCTTGCCGGCGCGCACGCTCGACTCGACCGCCACCACGTCGCCGCCCACCATCACGATGAACTTGCCCGAGCAGATGGTGCGGGCCACCAGGAGCTCCACGTCGGCGGCCTTCAGCATGGCGTCCTCGACCAGGTAGGCGACCCCGATCGAGGAGAGCTCGAGCATGCCCAGCGCGGTCATCGGCCTAGCCATGGCTCCTCCGGATGGTAATTGCGTCGTCGACCCGGCTCACCACGCCGCTCATCGAGGCGTGCACCGGGACCCCGAGCCCCTCGGGAGCGGCGCCGACCACCTGGCCCTCCTCCACCCGCTGGCCGACCTCCACGGCGGGCACGGCCGGCGCGCCGACGTGCTGCTTGAGCGGGATGCGCACCCCCTCCAGCTCCCAGTCGATCTCGACCAGGGGTCCGACGTTGCGGAAGCGCTCGAGCCCCAGCTTGCTCATGAGCCGGGCGACCGGGGTGCGGCGGAAGGCCTGCATGCCGTGGGGCTTCACCTCGCGGCTGCCCGTGGCCGGGTGCTGCACGCCCTGGGCGCGCATGAGCGCCTTGTTGCCCACGCAGGCGTCCTTGGGGTACAGGTCCTCGGGGCAGGCGTAGAGCGAGCACAGGTTGCACTCGCAGCAGAACTGGCTGCCCAGGTCGGGCGGGCCGCCGCCGTAGTCGAACTCCAGCTTGCGCATGGCGAGGTGCGGCTCGACCGGGTGCCCCAGCAGGTAGCGCGGGCACAGCTCGGTGCAGAAGCTGCACTGGTCGCAGGCCGACTTGCCGATCCGGTCGCGGATCCGGGCGGTGGGCAGGTAGCGCCGCGCCAGGGGGTGGTCCTCGGGCAGGCAGACCAGCCCGCCGGTGGTGCGGGTGACGACCTCCTCGAGGCTGGACATGAGCCGGGCCATCATCACCCCGCCGATCAGCACGTGGCCGATGCGCCCCGGGTCGGCCCCGGCGCCGCGCAGCACGTCGCCCATGCGGGCCCCCACCGGCGCGCGCACCGTGACCGGCTCGGGCACGGCTCCGGCCACGGTCAGGTACTTGTGGGTGACCGGGCGGTCGAGGTGGACGTTGAGCAGGGTCTCGACGTTGTTCACCAGGCAGCCCACGTCCAGGGGCAGCCCCCCGGGGGGGATGACCCGCCCGGTGGTCTCGTGGACGGTGATGAACTCGTCCCCCGCCGGGTAGTAGTCGCCCAGGGGGTGCACCTCGATGCCCAGCGGCCGGCAGCGGGCGGAGAGGGAGTCGATCAACTCCCCGTACTTCTCCTTGATGGCCACGATCCCGCGGTCGGCCCGCACCTGGCGCATCACCTGCTGCATGCCGTCCAGGACCCCGTCGGCGAAGTGGAGCAGGATCTCCTTGTCCTTGTGCAGGAGCGGCTCACACTCGGCCGCGTTCAGGATGACCGTGTCGGCGGAGCGCTCCAGCTTCTTGTAGATCGGGAAGCCGGCGCCCCCGGCTCCCACGACCCCGTTCGCTCGTACTCGATCCAGCATGCGCTCCCGACCCGCGGTCCCGCGGGCCCGTCATTCTGGCCCGGCGCCGGGGCCGGGCAAGCCCCCGCAGGCGAGAATCCGCCGCCGGCGGCGGTGGGCGCCTCCGCGGGCGGGGACCGGCCAGGCGCCTTCGGAGGGCCCTTGACGCCGCTAGCCGACGCATCGAGGATCCGGATCGATTCCCACCGGCGCGAGCGCCCCAGACCCCGGAGGACCCATGATCCGCGAGAAGATCGAGCAGACCTACGCCATCCTGGAAGAGCTGGACGTCGACGCCTGGATGCTCTTCGTCCGCGAGAGCGGCGCCATGGCGGATCCGGCCATGGAGCTGGTGGTGGGAGCCGAGTGCACCTGGCAGTCGGCCTTCGTCTACACGCGCTCGGGCCGCTCGATCGCCATCGTGGGCAACCTGGACGAGGCCAAGTTCCGGGAGCTGGGCACCTTCGACGAGGTCCGCTCCTACGTCGCGGGGATCAAGGACACCCTGCTGGGGCTCTTCGAGGAGCTGGATCCCGCCCACTTCGCCCTGAACGTCTCGGTGAACGACTACATGTCGGACGGCCTCACCTACGGCATGTTCCAGCTCCTGCAGCAGCACCTGGAGGGCACGCGCTGGGCCGACCGCTGGATCCCCGCCGAGAGGATCGTGGCCGCCCTGCGGGGCCGCAAGTCCCCCGCCGAGCAGGAACGCATCCGGGCGGCCATCGAGCTCACCGAGGAGATCTACGCCAGCGTCACCGGCTTCCTGAAGCCGGGCCGGACCGAGCGCGAGGTGGCGGCCTTCATCCACGAGCAGGTGGACCGGGCCGGGGTGGAGACGGCCTGGGATCGCTCGGAGTGCCCGGCGGTCTTCACCGGGCCGGAGGCGGCCGGCGCCCACTGCGGCCCCACCGACCGGCCCATCGAGCCGGGCCACATCATGAACATCGACTTCGGGGTCAAGAAGGACGGCTTCTGCTCGGACATCCAGCGGACCTGGTACTTCCTGCGCGAGGGCGAGACCGAGGCCCCCGAGGCGGTGAGGGAGACCTTCCAGACCATCGTCGACTCGGTGCGCCTGGGCGCCGAGCGGATCCGGCCGGGCATGACCGGCCTGGAGGTGGACACCCTGGTGCGCGGCTACATCACCGAGCGGGGCCACCCCGAGTACCCCCACGCCACCGGCCACCAGGTGGGCCGTCTGGCCCACGACGGCGCGGCCACCCTGGCCCCCGCCTGGGAGCGCTACGCCGACATCCCCTACCTGGAGATCGAGCCCGGACAGGTCTACACCATCGAGCCGCGCATCCCGGTGCCCGGCCACGGCGTGGCCACCTCGGAGGAGATCGTGGTGGTCACCGAGGAGGGCGGCCGCTTCCTCTCCCACCCGCAGACCGAGCTGATCTACGTGGGCGCGAGGTAGAGCCCGCGCTCAGCGCTCCTCGCTCTGCGCGATCAGGATCGCCAGGACCTCCCGATCGATCTCCAGCTTGGACGTCTGAGGCTGCACCTCGCCCATGCGCTCCAGGAGCTCGACGGCCGCGGACCGCATGCCGCACCGCAAGGCGAGCTGTGCGTAGCGGTTCAGGATTCCCGGGAGCTCATCGCTGAAACCGGAGGGCTCCTCGGTCAGGATCAAGCTCCGCTCCACGATCTGGTGGAGCTCCGACTCGTGATCATGGCCGCGCTCGGTGCACGCCGTCAGCAGACCGGAGAAGAACCAGAGATGGTCGACGGCCTCTTCGGCGCTCCCGGCCACGGATGCGAGCTGGAAGACCCGCTCCCCGTCGAGGCAGCTCACCGCCCGGATCACGCGCTTCTGCTGTTCCACCCTCGCCCGATCGGCCAGGCGGCTCCCGACACCCGGAAGCGCGGCGAAGAGACGGGCCGAGACCTCTGCCCCGACCGAGGAGACCAGCGTTTCCTCGATCTCCTCGTTCTCTCCACCTTCGGCGTACTTTTCGAGCTTCAGCAGCACGCGGAGCTCCTCGTGATCGCCCCGGCGGATGTCATCGGTCAACACCTTCTGTTCGATGGCCAGGGCGGCGAGATCCCTCTCGGCCTCCAACATTCCCTCCCAGCCGACCTGGACTCGCTGCAGGCAGCGGGCGGGCGCCAGCTCGAAGGCGTGGAAGATCTCCTCGCGGCCTGTTCCGGCCTCGTCGCGCTCGAGGGCCAGACCGCGCCGCTTGGAGCTCGATATCGCTCACCTCGAATCCACTGCGGTGGCCGGCGTGTCTTCGCTCATCCTCGCCCAACCCGAGCTGCAGCCACAGGGTCTCCCTCTTGGTCAGCTCTCTCCAGATCTCGTGCCAGGACCTCCAGAGGAGATCGCCCCCGGCGTTCGACAGCTCGAGGCGCAGCATCGCGCTCTCCGGCAGGTGTGTGATGCGCAGGTGCAGGCGCTCGTTCAATCCCCAGCGAAAGCCCCGACCAATGCAGGGCTCCTGACCTACGGACGATCATTCATGCAACCTCGGGGCCTCAA
>CAZTTG010000140.1:0-11659 GCA_964615935.1 uncultured Planctomycetaceae bacterium
GGCTGGAGGGGGATCTGGCGAGGGTGTGCGGGGAGGGATAGGCCGGGCGACTCAGTCCACGGTCCACCGCTCGCCGGAGTAGATCAGGTCCTCCAGGGCGGCCTTGCCGCTCTTCTCGATGGCGGCCTGGACCTGCTGGTGCACGGCGGCCTCGTAGGGCTGGGCCCGGGCCTGACGGAAGAGGCCCACCGGCAGGGGCAGCTCGCCCGAGCGGTCGACCTCCGCCAGCACCATGGCGGCCGCCGCCGACTTCCGCTCCGCGTCCCAGACCGAGGCCTCCTCGGCCGGGCAGGTGGAGAGGTCGAAGCCCTCGAGCTTCAGGCCCTTGTCCCGCTCGGCCCCGTAGACCATCGGCTCGCCGTGGACCAGGTTCACGGTCCGCTCGGCCCGGTACTTCTTGGCGGCGACCTCCTCGAAGGTGCCGTCGTTGAAGATCACGCAGTTCTGCAGGATCTCCACGAAGGAGGTGCCCTCGTGCCGCGCGGCGGCCTCCAGCACGCTGGCCGTGTGCTTGGGGTCGGCGGCGATGCTGCGGGCCACGAAGGTGCCGCCCGCGCCCAGCGACATGGAGATCGGGTCGAAGGGCCGCTCCACGGTCCCGTGGGGAGAGGCCTTGGTCACCAGGCCCTGCTGGGAGGTCGGGGAGAACTGGCCCTTGGTCAGGCCGTAGATCTCGTTGTTGAACAGCAGGATGTTGACGTCGAGGTTGCGCCGCAGGATGTGGATCAGGTGGTTGCCGCCGATGGAGAGCCCGTCGCCGTCACCGGTCGCGATCCAGACCGACAGCTCCGGGTTGGCCAGCTTCACCCCGGTGGCGATGGCCGCCGCGCGCCCGTGGATCCCGTGGAAGCCGTAGGTCTCCATGTAGTAGGGGAAGCGGCTCGAGCACCCGATGCCGGAGATGACGCAGAACTTCTCGCGGGGGATGCCCAGCCTGGCCATCACGCCCTGGACCGCGCTCAGGATGGCGTAGTCGTCGCAGCCCGGGCACCAGCGGATCTCCTGGTCCGACTTGAGGTCCTTCTTGTTGAGGACGGGTAGCTCTTTCATCATGACCGCTGCTCCAGCGCCTTCCGGACGAAGGTGGTGATCTCGGAGCTCTGGAAGGGGCGCCCCTGGATCTTGGGGAGGGAGAGGAACTCCCGATCCGGGAACTCGGCCACCAGGACGCAGTGCATCTGTCCCGCGTTCATCTCGGGGACGATGACCGTCTCGTAGCGATCGAGGACCTCCTCCAGCCCCGGCGGCAGGGGCCACAGGTGGCGCAGGCTCAGGTCGGCCACCGCGAGGCCCTCGCCGCGCAGCACCTCGGACGCGCTGCGCGCGACGCCCGAGGTGCCGCCCCAGCACAGGAGCAGCACCTGGCCCGACTCGGGGCCGTTCACCGGCGGGACGCTGATGGAGTCCCGGATGCCGCGGACCTTGTCGCGGCGCAGGAGGCACATCTTCTCGTGGTTCTCGGGGTCGTAGGAGACGTTCCCGGTGATGTGCTCCTTCTCCAGCCCGCCGATGCGGTGCTCCAGCCCGGGGGTGCCGGGCACGGCCCAGGGCCGGGCCAGCCGGGCGTCGCGCGCGTAGGGCTGGTAGCCCTCGGGATCGGTCGCCTGCGTGACCTCGAAGCGCGGCAGTTCGTCCATGCGCGGCAGACGCCAGGGCTCGGAGCCGTTGGCGATGTAGTTGTCGCTGAGCAGGATGACCGGGGTCATGTACTCCACCGCGATGCGGCAGGCCTCGATGGCGCACTCGAAGGCGTCCGAGGGCGCGGAGCAGGCCAGGACCGGGATGGGAGCCTCGCCGTTGCGCCCGAAGATGGCCTGGAAGAGGTCGGCCTGCTCCACCTTGGTGGGCATGCCGGTCGAGGGCCCGGCCCGCTGCACGTTGACCACCACCAGCGGCAGCTCGACCATGACCGCCAGCCCCAGGGCCTCGGACTTGAGCGCCATGCCCGGGCCGGAGGTGCTGGTGACGCCCAGGCGGCCGGCGAAGGAGGCGCCGATCGCGGCGCAGGCCGCGGCGATCTCGTCCTCGGCCATGAGGGTGATCACCCCGGCGCTCTTGTAGCTCGCCAGCTGCTGCAGGATCTCCGAGGCGGGCGTGATCGGGTAGGCCCCCAGGAAGAGCTCCAGCCCGGCGCAGTGCGCGCCCGCCACGAGCCCCAGCCCCAGGGCCTGGTTCCCCAGGATGTTGCGGTAGGTGCCCGGCGGCATCACCTCGCAGGGCGGCACCTCGTAGCGCCCCTGGAAGAGCTCGTGGATGTTGCCGGCGTTGAAGCCCGCCCGCAGGGCCTTGCGGGTCGCGTCCACCAGGTCGGGCTGGCCGCCGAAGCGCTGACCCAGCCACTCCAGGCTGGGCTCGATCTCGCGGCTGAACAGCCAGTACATGAGGCCCAGGGCGTAGAAGTTCTTGCAGCGCTGGATCTCGTTGGGCGACAGCGGGGAGCCCTCGAGCGCGCGCGCCACGTTGGCGCTCATGTCGATCTCGATGAGCCGGTAGCCGTCCAGCGTTCCGTCCTCGAGCGGGTTGGACTCGAGCTCGGCCTTCTTGAGCTCGCTGGCGGTGAACCGACCCGTGTTGACCACGACCATCCCGCCCGGCTTCAGCTCGGGCAGGTTGACCGCCAGCGCCGCGGGGTTGAGGGCCACCAGGACGTCGGGGGCATCGCCGGGGGTATGGATGTCGACCGAGCTGAAGTGGATCTGGAAGCCCGACACCCCGGGCCGTGTGCCCTGGGGCGCCCGGATCTCGGCCGGGAAGTCGGGGAAGGTGGCCAGGTCGTTGCCCATGATCGCGGCGGTGGTCGTGAACTGGTTGCCGACGACCTGCATGCCGTCCCCGGAGTCCCCCGCCAGACGGATGACCGCGGTCTCCCGCCTCTCGGTGGGGAGCTGGGCCTCGGAAGTGCTTGTTTCGGTCATGTTTCCATCCCCCTTCCACGGGGGGATGCCAGGGGCGTTTTCTGAGATCGGGCACGCGGCGAGGGGTCCCGAATCGACCCCTCGAGGCGCCTGCCTCCCGATCGGGCGCGACAGTCTGGCCCGTCGATCAGCGTTCGGCCAGGGCGGAGGCGGGAATCGTGCTCACCGCGCCCTTCTCGACCGCGAAGGGACCCGCGTCGAGCTTGACGTGAACGAGGTACTCGTCTTCCAGCTTGGTGGGTACTCGCCATGAGTACGAGCATGTGAAACCTCAGCCGTACTCGAACTTGCCGCGCTTCACGACCTCTCCGTCGGGCGCGGTGATCAGGAAGGAGGGCTCCGGGGGCGAGACCCCGGCCACCCGCAGGTCGGTGCAGGCCTCGCCCTGGCTCCCCCTCAGCGAGAGGCTCAGGACCGCCTTGCGCTCGCCGGGTGGCCGGTGGGCCTCGACGATCGGCCGAAAGGGGGGCCCGAAGGGCAGCTCGGCCACCTCTCCGGCGCGCACCTGGACCGGGGCGTACCCGGCCGTGGCCCGGGCGGAGACCAGGGTCGTGCGCGTGTCCGGCTCGGGGCCCTCGAGGGAGCCGCCGAGGAGCTCGAAGAGCGGCGCCTCCTTCAAGACCCCGGCCGGCTCCGGCTCCTCCGGCTCCTCCTCGGTCAGGTCGATGGTGTAGGAGAGCAGCTTCCACTCGCCCACGGGGAGGGCGGCGCGCCCGCCGTCGGTCGCGTGGATCGCGAGGAAGCCGTGCTCGCCGTAGACCATGGCCCGCCAGGGCGGGTTGGGGTTCTCGACCTCGCCCAGCGGCAGTTTCGAGGGCGTGAAGCTCACCTCGTCACCGCTGGGCGTGACCTGGATCTCGTGGAAGCGGCCGTCGAGCCGGACGAGCTGCGAGAGGGTCTGCCGGCCCTCGCCCAGGGCGGACTCGTCGCCGAAGACCTCGTCGACGGGGCGAGCCTTGGGGTCGATGAAGAGCACGTCCCCCGGGCTCGGCCAGACGTCGTCGGAGAGGTCGACGTCGCCCTCGATGCGGATCCGGTCGTCGTACCGCCCGTTGCTGTCGAAGTCGACCAGCACGATGCGGCGCCGCTTGCCGTTCAGCTCGATCTCGCCCTCGCGGTAGGACGCGGCCGCGAGGGAGACGGAGACGTGGGTGACCCCCTCCTCGATCTCGAAGGTGTGGACGCTGAACCCGAAGGCGAGCTCCATGGTCTCCCCGCCGGCCTCGACCTCCAGCTCGAGGCGGGGGAAGGAGCACCAGGTGTAGTCCTGCTCTCCGAAGAACTCGGGCGAATCCTCCGCCTCCAGGACCGGATCGTCCATCAGGTCGCCGTTGCGGTTCTCGTCCAGGATGAGCCGGTCGTAGCTGCGGCCCGGCGCGGAGAAGTCCAGCACGAAGGCGTACCGATGGTCGCCCAGCTCGGCCACGCCCCGGAAGGGGTGGGCGCACACGTACGAGCTGGGCTCCACCCGGACGATCTCGGAGAAGCCCCCGTCGTCCGCCGGGAAGGCGTCATCGCCCCCGACCTGCATCCCGAAGCCCTGGGCCCGGTTGAACCCGAACTGAGCCTCGGGCGGCACCAGGTCCCCATCGATCGTGAAGGCCAGGCCCTCGTCCTTCGGCAGGACCTTCAGCTCCAGGCTGGCGGTCTGGGCCCGGGCGGCCTGCGCTCCGATGAGGGCCGCCAGTCCGACGGCCAGGCTCGGCAGCCACGTTCGCTTGCTCATGGTCTCGTCTCGGACGGTGTCGTCCCCCGCGAGCCGCGAGCACCGCCGGGAGCGGGGGATCCCGCCGGCGCTGGATCGCTCAGTCTACCCGGGGGGGCGGCGGGCCGGAGGGATCGGGGATCAGATGTCTCCCTCCGTCGCCCGGACACAGGAATCGCCACGGGAAACGGGTTCCCGCGACGCCCGACCCTTCGGCGAGAGCCCCCTCCTGCCCCGTCTCAGCGCCCCGGCCGGAGCTCCAGCTCCAGCTCGACGATCTCGCCTTCGGAGACGTCGATCCAGGTCACCGGCGGAGTCGGATGGCCCTCCAGCCGCTGGATGGAGATGGCGTACCGCCCGGGCGCGGGAAGGTCGAGCATCCGCGCGTCCCCCAGCCGGCCGGTACTGCCCGTGGGACCTCCTCCCTGGGGTGATCGAGCACTGATGTTCCAGCGAACTTCGCAGGGGAGCGGCTCTCCGCGATCGAGGAGGCGGACCGCGACCGCCGTGCGCCTCATCAGGCGCAGCGTGGCGCTGCTCTGGCCCTTGGCCACCATCACGCGCTCATGCCTGCTCGGGTAGCGCGGCCCGGCCTGAGCCCAGACGTGGATCTCCCCCTCAGGGGCGCGGAAGCGGAAGAGGCCGCGCGCGGCGGCGCGCACGAGCACGCCCTCTCGCTTCGACGACCGGCCGATGTCCTCCATCGACCGCTCTCCGGGCGGGCGCGGCAGGAACCAGCAGAGGTACTTCCCGTCGATCGGATGGTCGGTGGCTCCGTCCAGCAGGCGCAGGGTGAGCTCCCCGGGGGGAGGGATCTCGACGCGAAGCTCGGGATTGCCCCAGGCGGGAATCATCAGGTAGGCGCCCAGCCCCGAGGGCTCCACCCGGAGGTGATAGAGGCCCGGCTGCACCCGACCGGCGTCCCATCGCCACGTGCCGCGCTCGCCTTTCACCGGCGCGAGCCTCTCGCGGCGAATCACCAGCGGCCGGCGTTCCGGCCCGACCGGCCGATCGAGGAAGGTGATGACGAGGTCGATCTCCTCCAGACCCCAGGCCTCGGGCACCACGAGGGTTCCGGCCATGGGGACGGGAACGGCCGCGGGTTCCTCGGCGGCCTGCAGCCATGCCGTGGTCATCTCGCCGGCCTGGATCAGGGCGGTCCCCGATGCGTGGACCAGCGGATTCCGGTCCGGCTCGCCCGACTCGATCGTCACTCGGTGGCTTCCTGGTGGAAGGCCCCTGACAATTGTCGGGGGGGGGCGCCTTTCGGTGATGGGGCATCCCTCGCCGTCCCGCACGCGCAGCCAGTTCCCGCCGCGACGCCGGCCGCGCACCTTCACGGTGAGATCGCCGCCGGCGAGGAGGACGAGCTCCCGTTCGCCGCCCCTCGTGGGGTCGATGTCGAGGCGGTGCCAGGCGTAGCCGGGGGCGCGGATTTCGTAGGTGCAGTGCACCAGCGAGCGGGGCATCAGCCTGAAGGGCGAGGCCGTCCGCCTCCGGTACCCATGTCGGCGCCGGTCGTGCGGCCAGTCCGGCGGTGGCTCGAGTCGCGGCTCGAGGACCCAGGCGACCTCCAGATCCCCGAGCTCGCCCCCGCTGTCCTCGGCGAAGACCTTGATCCGCGTCTCGACCGCGCGATGGGCCTTCAGGGTCACCTCGGCGTCCGCATCGACCCGAAAGCGGCGCGGCTCGCCCGGCAGGAGCCTGGGCCCGTCCGGCTGCTCGGCGCTGACGACCTCGAGCTCGCCCCCCGCCGGCGCGGTCAGGGACCACGAGCCGTCCACCACGCGCAGGCGGCGGCCGCTCACCCATGACGGGCCCGCGGGCTGCAGCTTCAGCCACGCGTCGGCGGCCGGGACGAGCTCGCCCTCGCCGAGATCGAGGAGGAGGCGGCCCTGGATCTCGATCGGAGCCTCGGCCGCGCCCTTCGACTCGGGTACCCGGCCCGTCGGCTCGGGCGGGACCGAGCTCGCGGCCTGTCGGCGAGGTGGCTCCGGATCGCGCGACGCCGGGGCCTCCGCCGCGAGAGCGCTCGAGTCGGCCCCGGGAGTCGCCCTCGGGAGCGGCACGCCCGCCGCCCCCTCGAGCCACGCTCCCAGCCCCAGGGCGAAGGCCAGGGCGGCGAGCGCGGCCAGGACCGCGATGGAAGCTCGCATGGCCTGCACGGCCCTCGAAACGGCGCGCGGGCCCCGCGGTTCAGGAGCGTCCCGGCTCCCGACCTGTCCGGGCGGCACATGTCGTATGCTCGGAGCCACCCTGCCGGGACCGTTGCCGGAGCTACGAGCATGAGTCGACTCGCCGCCGCATCCATCCTGCTCCTGGGCCTCGCCCAGGAGCCCGCCGAACCGGACTGGCTGGCCGAGGCCCGCCGCCTGCTGGAGGAGGGCTCGCCCGAGGCGGCCCTGGAGCTCGGCGAGGGGGAGCTCGGGCCCGAGGCCGGACCGGAGGGCTGGCGGCTGCGCGGGCAGGCCCTCCTGCAGCTCGCGGCGGGCTCGACCAGCCCGCACTTCCTGCGGCTGGACGCGAGGGAGGCCCTCCTCCGCGCCCTGGCCCTGGAGCCGGCGCACGCGGAGACCGCTCTGCGGACCCTCGACCTGCTGATCGCCCTGGGCGAGCACCGCGAGGCCCTGGAGGCCGCGCAGCGCTCGCTGGGCGCCCAGCTCCTGGAGACGGGCGACGTGGATCCGGGCCTTCTCACGCGCGGCGCCCTGGCCCGGGTGCGGCTCTTCCAGGGCGAGCAGCCGGCGGAGCACGAGCGCTGGGTGGCCGAGCTCGAGAGCTGCCTCTCCAGCCTGCGCAAGGCCCGGGCGCGGGCCCCCGGCGAGGCGGGCCTGGCCCTGGTCGAGGCGAGCTTCCTCACGTCCCTGGGCCTGCCCGAGCGCGGGGCCCTGACGCTGCTCGAGGCCCTGCGCGAGAACCCCTCCACCGAGGACCTCCACCGCCGACTGATCGATCTCTGCCTGGCGGAGGGCGTGGAGCAGAGGCTGCCCGCGGTCTACGCCGAGCTGGTCGATCGCTTCCCCGGGGACGCCATGCTGCGCTGGTACAGCGGGTACGCGGAGCTCCTCGACGGCGACCTCGCGCAGCGCGAGCTCCGCGGGGCGGACGCGGCCGCGGCCTACGAGCGGAGCTTCTCGCGCATGGCCCAGGCCTCGGTCCTGGAGCCGAGCTTCACCGCCGGGGCGCGACGGGTGCAGGCCCAGGCGAAGCTCGGGCTGGGCTGGTGCCTCCTGGCCGGGAACGACCTGGCGGGCGCCCAGGAGGTGTTCCTGGAGGTGCTGGCCGTCTGGCCCGATCTCTGCGAGGAGCCCGACCACATGGGGCGCAGTCCGCTCGACGCGGCGCGCGCCCTGGGCGAGCGCTGGGTGGAGCTCTCCGACTACCGGGCCGGCGCCCGCCTGATACGCCGGGTGTGCGCGCTCGGGGAGAGGGACGGCATCTGGTGGAACAACCTCGGCTTCATGCTGCGCGAGTACGCGAGCCAGGTCGAGGGCGGCGCCTACCCCGACGAGGGTGAGGCGAAGCCTCGCGCCATGGAGATCTACCGCGAGGCCTGGCAGGCCTACCTGAAGGCCTCGGAGCTCTCCCCCGAGGACCCGCGGATCGTCAACGACACCGCGCTGATCCAGATCTACCACCTGCGCGACGAGCTGGAGCGGGCCGAGCGGCTGGAGTGGCAGGCCATCCACGCCGGGGAGGCCCAGCTCGAGGCCATGGGCCCGGAGCCGGACGAGCGCGATCGCTTCCCCGTGGCCCAGGCGGTGGGCGACGCCTACCAGAACCTGGCCTACCTCGAGTACCACCTGCGCCAGAGGATGGAACTGGCCCGCGAGTACTTCACCCGCTCCATCGCCACCGACAGCGGGGATCGCCAGCAGATGCAGGAGTACATCGACGCCATCGACGGCAAGCGCGATCCCATGCCGGAGTACCCTTCCGCCACCCGCCTGCCGCCGCCCGAGGAGTCCCGCCCGGATCCCGCGCCGCTGGCCTGGGAGTCCTCGCTGTCCCTGGCCCTGGCCCGCGCGCAGAACGAGCGCCGGCCGCTGGTCGTCTATTACCGCGGGAGCGGGCTGGGCCTGGCGGTCCCCTACCTGGATCGCGCGGTGACCAGCGAGGCCGCCGCCGCGCTCCTCGCCGACTGCGTCTGCGTCCTGGCCGACCGCATCCGGCACACCTTCGTCGACCGCCGGCGCGACGGCACGCCGGTCCTCTGCCCGCGTTACGGCGTGCTCACCTGCGGCGAGCACGCAGCCGCCGAGGCGGATTTCGCGGCCTGGTGGTCCGAGTCGAACGGCGGCGCCGCGCCGGGCGAGTCCGAGGAGGGCCTCTTCCTGATCCCCTGGGACGCCGAGGCCCCCGGCCGGCCCGCGTACCAGCTCTCCGGGGCCGATCTCGCGGCGCGGCTCGAGGGTGCGCTCCCGCCCGCCGACTTGGACGCGCTCACCGCGCGCGCGCTCGGCGGCGAGGACCGCATCGCGGCCCACGTGCTGCTCTCCTCCAGCGGGCGGGCCGGTCGCCAGCGCGCCGAGGCCCTCCTCTTCGGCGAGGGCTCGAACGAGGCGGCCCGCGCCAACCTGATCGGCGCCCTGGGTCAGGCCATGGCGATGGATCCGGCCTGGGCCGGGCTCCTGCCGCGCCTCCTCTCGCAGATCGCGGACGAGGACCTGGCCCTGCGCGCCGTGGCCGCCTGGCCGGCCGGGCTGGACCCGGCCCCGCTGATCCACGCGAGCCAGTGGCACCCGTCGCCGCGGGTGGCCGAGGCCGCGACCGCTCGCCTGGCGCAGGACTGGCCCGGCGAGGCGACACAGCGCTTCCTGGCCGCGCGGGAGCTGGCCGTGGGTCGGGGAGAGGCCCGATGATCCGCCGGGTGTGGAGCCTCCATCTCCTGAGCACTGCCGCGCTCGCCCTCCCGGCGACAGCCTGCCAGGAGGAGGAGACGAAGGCCCAGGTCCCGGAGGCCCCGGCCCCCCCCAACATCGTCCTGATCATGGCCGACGACATGGGGTACTCCGACATCGGCTGCTTCGGCGGGGAGATCCGCACGCCCCACCTGGACCGGCTCGCCGCCGGAGGCCTGCGCTTCACGCAGTTCTACAACACCGGGCGCTGCTGCCCGACCCGCGCCTCACTCCTGACCGGGCTGTACCCCCATCAGGCCGGAGTGGGGGGCATGATGCACGACGGCGGGCACGACGGCTACCGGGGCGACCTGAGCCCGAACTGCCTGACCATCGCCGAGGTGCTGCGGGACGCGGGCTACGCCACCTACATGGCCGGCAAGTGGCACGTGACCAAGCAGATCGGTCGCTGGTACGGCATGGAGGACTTCAACTCCCAGCACAACTGGCCGCTGCAGCGCGGCTTCGAGCGCTTCTTCGGGATCCTCCACGGCGCCGCCAGCTTCTTCGATCCGGTGACCCTGATTCGCGGGAACACCCCCGTGGCGCCGGCGGACGAGGACTTCTACTTCACCGACGCCATCAGCGACGCGGCCGCGCACTACGTCCGCGCCCACGACCGCGAGGCCCCCTTCTTCCTGTACGTCGCCTACACCGCGCCCCACTGGCCGCTGCACGCCCCGGAGGAAGACGTCGCTCGCTGCTCGGGCCGCTACGACGAGGGCTGGGACGTCCTGCGCGAGAAGCGGCACGAGCGCATGGTGGAGATGGGGATCCTCGAGGCCGAATGGGAGCCGCAGCCGCGCGACCCCCGGGTGAAGCCCTGGGAGGAGGTCCGGCACGCGGCCTGGCAGGCGCGCCGCATGGAGGTCTACGCCGCCCAGGTCGAGAGCATGGACCGGGGCATCGGCCGCCTGCTCGAGGCCTTGGAGGAGACCGGCCGGCTGGACGACACCCTGGTCCTGTTCCTGGCCGACAACGGGGGCTGCGCCGAGGAGGTGGGCGCCAACTGGGGCGGGCTGCACATCCCCACCCAGACGAGGGACGGCCGCCCCGTGGCCCGCGGCAACGATCCGTCCGTGATGCCGGGGCCGGAGGAGACCTACCAGAGCTACGGCCAGCCCTGGGCCAACCTGTCCAACACCCCCTTCCGCGAGTACAAGCACTGGGTGCACGAGGGCGGCATCGCCACGCCCCTGATCGTCCACTGGCCGGCGGGCATCGAGGCCCGCGGCGAGCTGCGCCATCAGCCCGGACACCTGATCGACGTGATGGCCACCTGCGTGGGCGTCTCGGGCGCCGCCTACCCGCAGGAACGCGGCGGCCGCGCGATCACCCCCATGGAGGGCCGCAGCCTGGGAGGCGCCTTCGAGGGCGAGCCCGTCGAGCGCGAGGCCCTGTACTGGGAGCACGAGGGCAACCGGGCCGTGCGCGTCGGGCGCTGGAAGCTCGTCGCCAAGGGCCGCCGGGGCCCCTGGGAGCTCTACGACCTGGAGGTCGATCGGGCGGAGACCCGCGACCTCGCCCGCGAGCAGCCCGAGCGGGTCGCGGAGCTGGCCGCGCGATGGACGGCCTGGGCCAATCGCTGCCGGGTCCTGCCCTGGCCCCAGCGCTGATCCGCCGGCCGGGAGCGGGACACTTCGTAGCCCACGACGGCCGAGCGGGTAGAAGGCGCGGGAGGCCGGATCCGGGCGCCCCGGAGCCCCATGTCCCCGGGAGGAGCGATTCCGCCGCAGGCCAGGCCCCATCGAGACGCCATGAGCGAACCCACCGCCGACAAGGAGATCACCCCCGCTCGTCCCGCTCCCAAGGAGCGCTTCCGCGACATCCTGGAGTGCCTGTGCGGGAAGACCGTCACCATCGTCAACCCCCTGTCCCTCGAGGACGCCCCCATGGGGTGGCACCTGAAGCCGGGCTTCTACCGGGCCAAGCTGGTCGAGGTGCGCGGCGACTTCGTCGTCCTGGCGACCGAGTTCCAGCACCGACGCGGCCAGCAGGGCAAGGAGAAGGTCAAGCAGTTCCTGCCGATCGACAAGGTCAAGCGGATCAGCATCATGAAGGACGAGAGGCTGCTCCACCTCTAGTGGGGCTCCGCCTCAGACCGACCAGGCGTGCCGGAGAATCCTCGTCGGCGCGCC
>CAZTTG010000141.1:0-11656 GCA_964615935.1 uncultured Planctomycetaceae bacterium
GGGATCGGGCAGACCCTTCGGAGGCAGGATCCCGTGCCGGCGGGCGTTCTGGATCTCGTACACCAGTGCCCGGCGCACGTCCATCGGTTTGCGCAGCAGGCGCGCGAAATACCTGCCGGCGAACACGGTGCCCTTGCGCTTCCACGATCGATTCAGGGCCTTCGCCACTCGGATCTTGAAGCCCTGCATGGCCTTGGCCAGGCACTGCTCGCTGTTCGAGTCGACCAGCAGGTGCAGGTGGTTCGAGAGGATGGACCAGTGACAGATCCGAACGCCGAAGCGGTTCTTGGCCGCCCGTATGGTCGGCAGCAGAACCCTCAGCGTCCTCTGATTCCGCAGCGGCGGCAGTCCATCCTTCAGGTGCATCGAAACGTGCAGAGGTCCCGCGGCGCAGGGTCGTTTCGAGTGCGGAACTCTCGAGCTGGTGCGTTCGTTCATGTACAGATCTCCTCCGCAGAAGGCGCGCTGTTTCCATCTACTAAGACGAATGCAATCACTCCTGGTTTCACTCCATCCCGGCAAATATGTGCCGCGGCACATATTCTCATCCGGGCTTTCCGGGCGTTCGCGCGCGGGGCGGACCTCGGTGTTCAGAGGCGGGCGGGGTGCCGGTCCAGAGGTCCCGCGCGCAACGGGGCCCCGGAAAGCGCGGGCAGGGGCAGGTGATCCGTCCATCCACGGACACGACCCCTAACTCTCCCCACCCCCCCCGGGATTCCCCGGAATCAACCCGCAACCATCGCCGGTCCCGCGCATCCCCGCTGGGCGGTGGGGGGCCCGTGGGATGCACGGTGCAGATTCCTGTAGAATCCCTCGCTGGAGACAAGAATGAGCGAACGAAGGCAAATCGGAATCGGAATCGTCGGCGCAGGCTTCCTGGCACAGATCCGGGCGCGGTGCTACCGCGAGGTCATCGGGATCGACGCCTCGATCGCGGCCGTGGCGGACATCGACCGGGAGCGGGCCGACACCTACGCCCGGCAGAACGGAATCCAGACGGTCCTCACGAGCCTCGAAGAGCTGCTGGCCCTCCCCGAGGTGGACGCCGTCGATCTGTGCGTCCCCAACCACCTGCACCGGCCCATGGCCGAGGCCGCCGCGGGGGCCGGCAAGCACGTGATCTGCACCAAGCCCCTGACCGCCTACGTGGGTCAGGACCTGCCCGCGGAGGCCAGCGACGAGGAGATCTCGGGCCGCGACCGGGGCGAGATGCTCCGGGTGGCCACCGCCGACGCGCGGGCCATGGTGGACGCGACCAAGAAGGCCGGCGTGCGCCTCTTCTACGGCGAGAACTGGGTGTACGCGCCCTCCATCCGGCGCTCCCTGGATCTCCTGAAGGCCTCGCGCGGCGCCATCCTGGAGATGCGCGGCTGGGAGTGCCACAACGGCTCGCACTCGCCCTACTCGAAGCTCTGGCGCCACACCGGAGGGGGCGCCCTTCTGCGGCTGGGCGCGCACCCCATCGGGGCCATGCTGCACCTCAAGCGCGAGGAAGGGCTGGCGCGAGAGGACGCGCCCATCCGGCCGGTGTCCGTCACCGCCGAGGTCTCCGACCTCAGCCGCAACCCCGCCCTGGACGAGGAGAACACCCGGATCGCCACCGGCTGGGTCGACGTCGAGAACTGGGGCTGCGCCATCGTGGCCTTCGAGGACGGCTCCCGCGGCGTGGCCTACGGCAGCGACAACATGCTGGGGGGGATGGAGAGCAAGCTGGAGGTGATGGCCTCCAACTGCCACCTCAAGTGCCAGCTCAGCCCCAACGACCTGGTGCGCGCCTACGCCCCCGACGAGGCGGTCTTCGGCGACGAGTACATCATGGAGAAGGTCAGCGGCCGGGCCGGCTGGAGCACCCCCATCCCCCGGGAGGACTGGAGCTCGGGCCAGCTGGGGATGATCCAGGAGTTCACCGCCGCCCTGGCCGAGGGGCGCTCGACGCCCTCGGACGGCCGTCTGGGGCTGGACGTGACGCGGGTCCTGTACGCGGCCTACCAGGCGGCCGCCGAGGGCCGCCGGGTGGAGCTCGACTGAGGGAAGGCCCCTCCCGGTCTCAACCCCCGAAGGCCGCCCTCGCCGCCTCCAGGGTCTCGAGGTTCCCGATGTCGAACCAGCCGCCCGCGAAGCGCTCGGCGCGCACCGGGGTGCGCCCGACCAGCCACTCGATGAAGTAGCCGGGGGCATCGGGATTCCCGCCCTGGGCGAGGTACTCCCGCAACCACTCCCCCGCGGCGGAGGGAAGGAAGTACAGGCAGATGGCGACCAGCGGGACGCGGGGGTCGGCCGGCTTCTCGCGGAAGTCGATCACCCGGCCCCGGTCGTCCACGCGGACCTCGTTGTAGCGCGCGGGGGGAAGGGGACCCTCCAGCTCGCGCAGGAGCAGGAGCGGGCGCCGATCGCGGGCGAAGCTCGCCGCGTGGGGACGCAGGTCGAAGTCCAGCAGGTTGTCGCCGGCCACCACCAAGAGGTCCTCGCCGGCCGCCTCGGGCCCCAGGCTGCGCACCGCCAGCTCCAGGTCGGCGATGGCCCCCAGCTTGTCCTCGTCGCAGGTGGTCCCGTCGTCGATCAGGCGGATCGGCACGCTCGCCCGGTAGCCCTCCCTCCAGGCGGTGAACTGCCCGTGGAAGCGGTGGTTGGCGACCACCACCACCTCGGTGATCTCCGGCACCTCGAGCACCCGATCGAGGAGGCGCGACAGGACCGCCCGGCCGCCCACCTCCAGGAGGGGCTTGGCGCGGTCCCGGGTCAGGGGGAATAGCCGGGTCGCGAAGCCGGCCGCCAGGGCGATGACCTTCACGAGCCCTGCCCCTCCTCCGAGCGGCCGATCCGGGGCCGCAGGATCCGGTAGCCCGCCCCGAGGTAGGCCTCCCGCAGCGCCGGGTACTCGGCCTCCTCGCGCATGACTCCCAGCACCGCGCCGCCCGAGCCCGTGAACTTGACCGCCGCCCCCCGCGCCCGGCCCAGGGCGATCATCTCCCGGTCGGACTCGCGCAGGATCCAGATCCGCGCGCGGGTGTCGAAATTGCGGTCCACGATCCGCTGGAAGCCCGGGACGTCGCCCGCCCGCAGGCAGGCCAGGCCCGCCTCGGCGAAGCCGTGCAGGGCGCGGATGGCCTCCCGCACCTCGGGATCGCGGCGCTCGTACCTCTCCCGGACCCGATCGTGGGCCACGCTCGAGCGCGGGCCGGGGTGGGGGTCCCAGGCCACGAAGAGCGGCGGCAGGAGGCTCGGGTCGAGCTCCTCCCAGGAGTCATCGGTGCGCGGCGGCTCGAAGTCCATGTAGAGGAAGCCCCCGTGCGACTGCACCACGCGATCCAGGGGCCCGGCGGTGATCGAGAGCTCCTCGACCTCGGCCGCCAGGGCCAGCTCGGCCCGCTCGGCGATGGTGAGCGGGACCCCGAAACGCTCCTCCAGGCAGCCCAGCGCGGCGACGATCGCGGCGCTCGAGCCCGCCAGCCCCACCTGCCGCGGGATGTCGCTGGTGAAGGCCATCCGAAAGCCGTGCCGGGGGTCGTCCGCCTCCAGGGCGAAGGGCCCGGCGCTCCGTTCGCGGCAGTGCGAGGCGAAGCGCGCGAGGGCCGCCGCCAGGAGCTCGGCGGCCCCCCGCAGCCGGGGCGAGCCGAGTCGCGCCACCGCCTCCCGCCAGGTGCCCACCCGAAGCTCCTCGGGGGCGCCCGCGGCGAGCACGACGCCCTCGGCGTCCTCCAGGGTCACGCGGGCCGCGAAGTCGCGGAAGGCGAAGCCCAGGGCGCGGCCGCCGTACACGTCGGCGGGATTGCCCAAGAGCCCCACGCGCGCGCAGGTGGTCCTGGTGATCGCTCCCACGGACTTCCTCCCGTTTCCCCCAGGGCCGGCCCACCCGGGGCGCTTCGGCCCGCCGGGTGGAATCGCCGGCGGCCCGGAGCCGGATGGGCTCCGGGCCGCGCAGCGGCGGTGTCCGGCTCAGATGTGGATGAGGCGCTCGCCCTTCATCAGGCTGACGCGCTTGATCCGGTGGAACGGAATGTACTGCTTGACCGGCTCCTTGCTGGCCTCCTTGCCCTTGTGCACGTACTCCGTGACCAGGATCACGTAGTCCAGCCCCAGGCCCGCGACCTTGGCGCGGTAGTAGCCGGCGCGGATCTGGTGGCCCACCGGAGCGTCCTCGTAGGACTCCGGGTTGACCACCGTGATCGGCTTGCCGACCAGGGACTTGAGGACGTCCGCGAAGTGGTGGTTCTCGATGGTGGTGCCGTTTTGGGGCTTGGCTTCCTTGCCCTGGGTCGTTTCTGACATCTCGCTGGGTCTCCGGGGATGAGATGGGGCCGCAATTATAGCCGATACCCCGACAGGTACTGCCCCCTCTGCCAACGGTCACCGAAGAACCCCGGGAAAGTGGCCGGCGGACGGCCACCCGCCGCCGCGTTCCGGGCAGCCCGCGCCGGCGGCCCCCGCCAGCCCCGGCCGATCCGGGGAGAGGGGCCCCGCCCCGGCCCCCGTTCGGCACCCCCCCGGCGCGGCCGCGGACCCCCGCCGGGGGAGCCGGCCCGCCCCCCCGGCGGGCTCGCCTCCGATCGGTTAGGATCGCAGCTCCCCCCTGGCCCATCGCGCCCGGGCGCCGTCCGCACCGGGCGCCGGAGGAGTCGACATGATCCCCCTGATCCTCGCCCTCGCGCTCTCGTGCGTCCAGCTCCAGGAGCAGGAGAAGGAGCCTCCGGTCCCCGACCTCGAGCGCATCGAGCGGGCCGTGGCCGGGCTCCAGAGCGCCTTCAAGAAGGGGGAGCCGGCCGATCGCCTCAGGGCGCTGGCCGACCACGGCTCGATCGCCGACGCCGAGGTGGTCCAGTGGATCTCGCGGGGCGTGCTCGACAAGGACCGCAGCGTGCAGCTCGCCTCCATCCGCTGCCTGCGCCACATGCCACACCCCGACGCGGTCCTGTCGCTGGAGGCGATCTATCAGAAGCAGAAGAAGCTGCGCAAGGACGAGATCCTCCACGAGGAGCTGCTCAAGGCCATCGGCCAGCACGCGAGCCCCACCTCCATCGAGCTCCTGGACGACGTCTCGATGAACGACAACAGCCCCAGGGTCGCGCGCGCGCGCATCTACGCCCTGGGCATGATCCGTAGCCCGGAGGCGGTCGATGCGCTGATCGGCTTCATGAAGAAGACCGGCCGCGGGCGTCAGGGCCGCGGCACCCCGGCCATGATGGTGGAGATGCGGACCTCGCTCATGATTCTCACCGGCGTGGACTGCGGCAAGAGCAGCCACGAGTGGATCGCCTGGTGGGGCAAGAACGAGAAGGGCTTCGAGGTCACCTCCCAGGCGGGCGAGGTTCCGGCGCGGGTCCGCCGGGACTGGAACCGGTACTGGGGGATCGTGGAGCAGCCCGCCCGGAAGAAGAAGGACCGGGACCGCGAGAAGGGCGGCGGCGACGGGGGCCGCTCGTAGCCCGGCCGGCCCCTCAGCCGAGGAACACCCCGTCCCGGTAGATCAGCTCGCCGTCGGCGTGGATCTCGCCGCCCTCGCGCATGTCCTTGAGCATGTCCCAGTGGATGGCGGAGCGGTTGGCGCTGCCGGTCGTCGGGATGCCGGCTCCGATGGCCAGGTGGACCGTCCCACCCATTCCGGTGAACACCTCGCCGTCGGGGAAGTTCACCTTGCCGTCGCAGTTCATCCAGGTGCGCCCCTCGACCTCGAAGCGGATGTCGGTGTCCAGGCCCACGTAGCGCAGGGTGCGGGCCCGGTTCAGGCGGTCGCAGATCGCCTCCTGGCGGCGGGACAGATCCCGCCAGTGCGCGACCGGGTCGTCGGCGTCCAGGTTGCCGCAGGCGAACACGAACTCGGAGTACTCCTCCAGCGAGAGTCGGGCCTCCTGGGCCAGGGCCGGGGTGGGGTAGGCGGTCCCCACCCAGCGCAGCTCGCCCGCTCCCCAGCGCTCCAGGAAGCGCTCGGTGAGGGCTCGCCGGGCCCGGGCCCGCCGCTGCTTCCGATGCGAGTCGATGGAGGAGAGGGCGTGCGGGTTCTGGTCCGGGAAGCAGCGGATGAAGACGTCGGCCGTCTCCACCTCGTGGAGCGCCAGGGGATCGAGGTGGTCGAGGTGGTGGTCCCGCGCGTGGGCGTAGAAGAGGTACTCCTCGTCCTCGAACCCGAGCCGGACGTGGGGGTGGCCGCCGGCCTCCAGCACCTCCCGGTGGACCTCCCGGAGCAGGGGCTCGGAGGCGGTGGTCCCGGCGATCAGGACCTCGTCGCCCTCCCGGACCTCGGTCGAGTAGCGGACCAGCAGGCGGGCCAGCTTCTTCACGCGCGGATCGCAGATCATCGGTTCACCTCCGCCGGTTGATCCGCGAGGCATAGCACCCTCCACCTCGGGGGTCAACGCGCGCGAGGGCGGGGCGCTTTTTCCGCGGATCACGAGGGGCGAGCCGCCCGAGCGGGGATAATGCCGCGGGCCCCTCGAAGGGGTTCGCTCCCGTGATCGAGTCGCGCATCGCCCTGCTCCTGCTCCCGCCGGTCCTGCTCCTCGCGTGGGCGCTGGTCCGCAGCGCCCTCGGGCGCCGGCCCACGCGCTTCGCGGTCAACGTCGCCCTCAGCCTGCTGCTGGCGGCCTACCTCGCGGCGGTCGCCGCCACCGGCATCTTCTGGGTGGCCATGCAGGAGCTGCCGGTCTTCGACTGGCACTACCTGCTCGGCTACTGCCTGCTGCTCCTGGCGATGGTGCATGTCGTCCTCAACTGGAGGCCGGTGGCGACCTTCCTGCGCCGCGGCGCGCCGGCCTCGGTCAAGAGCGCGTCGGGCCGCGAGTTCCGCGGCTGGGTGAGGACCGCCGGCCTGGCCGCGCTGATCGCGGCCGCGGGCTGGGTCCTGTTCCTGGCGGGCGGGCAGTACGCCTCCGAGAGGACCGTGGTCTACGTGAGCGACCCGCGGGCGCCCGCCGCCGGCGAGGGGGCCGCCGCGGTCGAGGCCGCGCCCGCTCACCCCGCCGCCCGCCTTCGGGTCGAGGTGGACGGGGAGACCCTCTCGATGTCCCGCTTCTACCACCGGGGCAGCTCCTACCCGGCCCGGACGAGCCTCCCCGGCGTGACCTGGCGAAGTCGGCCGGCGGTGTACAAGGAGTACCCCGGCCGGCCCTCCGTCCCTTTGCCGCTCGTCCGACCCGAGGGCGGGGCCGGGGTGATCGAGGCCGCCGACGCCTGGCGGGCGGGCTGTGCCCGCATGGCGACCTCCTCGATGAGCCTTGAGGAGCTCTCGCTGCTCCTCTATCACGCCCAGGGCGTGACCCGGCCGGGCGCCGTGGGCTCCCGCGACTTCCGGGCGGCACCCTCGGCCGGGGCGCTCTACCCGGTGGACGTCTACGTGGCGGCGAGCCGCGTCGAGGGGCTCGCGCCGGGCCTCTACCACCACGACGTGAGGGGCGACGCGCTGGTGTGCCTGCGGGAGGGCTCGGTCCTCGCCGAGCTGGAGGCCGCCGCCGGCAGCCCGCACTGCTGCCGGCACGCCGCCGCCAGCCTGATCCTCTCCGTCACCTTCGGCCGCACCGGCTTCAAGTACCGGGAGAGGGCCTACCGCTACGTGTGCATGGACGCCGGCCACGTGGCCTTCAACCTGGGCCTGGCCGCGGCCTCGCGGGGCCTCGCCGCCCCGGTCGTGGCGCGCTTCGACGACGCCGCGCTGAACCGCCTGCTGGAGGTGGAGGTCGAGACCGAGGCCGCGCTGCTCGTCATCCCCATCGGCCGGCCGCTGGACGCGGAGGGCGGGACGGCCCTCCCCGAACCCGTCTTCGCGGCCGCCCTGGCGACGAGCGAGGGGAGCGAGGCGGCCGCTTTCACCGAGGCCATCCACGCGGCCTCCTCCTTCCGGCGCCTTCCGGGCTGGACGAGGCTTCGCGCTCGCGGGTGGCCCATGCCGGCCTCGGGCGAGCCCGCCGGGGATGCCCTGATCCTCCCCGAGCCGGCTCGCGGCCGGGACCTCTTCCCGGTCATCCGCGATCGGCGCTCGGTGCGCACCTACTCCGACCTGCCCATGGAGGCCGAGGAGCTGGCGGCCCTCCTCGCGGCCGCCCAGGGCTCGATCGAGCCGGGCGATCCGCTGCTGGCCCTCTCGGCGCCGCTCGAGCTGGTGGTGGTGGTCCGCGACGTGCGCGGCATCGAGCCCGGCGCCTACCGCTACGACCCGGCGGCTCGCAGCCTCTCCCTGCGGCGCGCCGGCGACCTCGGGGCGGAGGGCCGCTCGGCCACCCTCGACCAGGACTTCTGCGGCGCGGCCGACGCCCTCTTCGTGAAGAGCGTCGGCTGGTCGGAGCTGGAACGCCCGGACGGGGACCGCGGCTACCGCTACGCCTGCATCCGCGCCGGCCTGGTGGGGGAGGGCCTCTACCTGCAGGCCACCGCCCTGGGTCTGAGCGTCTGCGGGGTGGGGGCCTTCTATGATGGGGCGGTGGCCGAGCTGGCCGGCTGCGACCCGGAGCGGGAGGCCGCCCTCTACGTCACCGCGGTGGGCAGATGAGCGGCCTCCGCCTGCCGCCTCAGGGCTGGATCTCGAAGCGCATGCCGTCCGTGAGCTGGACGCCCACGGCCGCCGGCAGGGCGGGGTCGCGGCCGAAGTACTGCGCCCAGACCGTCTGTCCCGGCACCAGGGTGGGGTCGCTGCCCAGGGCGATCCACCGGTTGAAGTCCAGGATGAAGGTCCCGCTGCAGTCGAAGGGCGGGCCCGGGACGCCGCCCGAGAGCTGCACCGGGGTCGCCGAAAGCGGCCTCTGGAGGCACAGCCAGCCGCCCAGGAAGGGCGCCGCCTGGGGCCCGGCGATGGAGTAGTGGAGCCTGCCCGGGGTCCCGTTCAGGACGTCGCGCGCGGAGACCTCGAAGCCCCCGCCGGCAGAGACGCTGGGCATGCCCGCGACGTCCATCCTCGGCACGCAGCCCGCCGAGTTGATCCGGCCCGTGCAGTAGCTGGACGGCAGCGGCCAGCCGCAGTCGCGGACGAAGACGTCCACGTACCAGCTCGTCTTGCCGGGCACCAGGTTGGTGGAGTGGCTGTAGAAGGCCACCCTCTGGCCGTCCCAGGAGATGGCGTGGCTCCCGCCCGATTCATTGATGGCCTGCGAGCCGTCCCAGGCCAAGCTGGCCCGCACAGTCGTCCCCGCCTGCCGGTCGCGGATGAAGATGTCGGCGCAGTCATTGGTGTCGCCCTCGACCAGGTTGCTGGCCTCGCTCCAGAACGAGACGTAGCGACCATCCTCGCTGAGGGAGGGAGAAAACGACTCGCCGTCGGCGGGCGCTCCAGCCAGGCCCACGCTCACGAGCTCGGTCTGCCTGGTGATCCGGTCGTGGACGAAGCAGTCCCTTTGACCGTTCGTGTCGCCGGGCACCAGGTTCGAGGCCAAGGAGTGGAAGGCGACGAGGCGCCCGTCGGGCGAGATGGCCGGAGAACCGCTCCCCTCGTTCGGTTCCTGCCCAAGGGAGCTCAAGCTCGCCCGCTCGGTCAGGCGGGTGTGCCGGTCGTGCACGTAGACGTGGCTCCAGCCCATCGGGTTTCCGGGGGCCATGTTGCTGGCTTGGGTCGTGAACGCCACGTAGCGGCCGTCGGCGGAGATGCTGGCATAGGGATAGGAGGGCTTGTTCTCGAGCTCACCCCGCGAGTTGACGCTCACCACCTCGGTCAGCCCCGTCCAGCGATCGTGGACGTAGACGTGTGTCCAGCCCTGGGGGGGAACCCCGGCGACAATGCCCGGCAGGGAACTGGTGAAGGCCACGTACCGTCCGTCCTCCGAGAATCGCGGATGGTCGGCGCCCGACAGCAGGTTCGTCTCATCGGTATGCTGGATCTGCAGCCGCTCGGTGGTCCCGAGGTGCAGGTCGTGGACGAAGGTGGTCATGGTGGGCAGGATCCTGTCCCGGGCGAGCGTCGTGGCCATGCTCTGGAAGGCCACGAACCTGCCGTTCGGGGAGATGCTCGGGGGGGAGCCCGTGGAGCTGCCCTGCACGCCCGTCGAGCTGACGCTGACGCGAACGGTGGTCCCCCGGACGCGGTCATGCACGAAGGCGTCCAGCATCCCATTCGTGTCCCCTGGGACCAGGTTCGCGGCATCGCTATCGAAGGCGACGTACCGCCCATCCGCCGACATGGAAAAGGGCCCAATGACCGAATGGCCTTGACCCTGCGCTCCCTGGGACGACACGCTGACGCGAACCGTCGTGCAGGTCTGCGCGGCGAGGCGGTCGAAGGTCACCGAGCCCAGGAGACAGCCCGTGCAGAGCGCTCGAACCAGCACGGGTCTCCAGTGAAAAGGTCGGTCGAACATGACTGCTGCCTCTCCGTCCTGATCAGAACCCGATGAAGTGCACCCAGCCGGTTCCCTGGCCGTAGCGCTCGGAGACGGACACCGCACGGCTGGAGCCGATCTCCAGGCTGTCCAGCGCGAAGATCTCGCCGTTTCCACCCGTGATGTCGATGAGACTGTGCTGTCCCACCGAGAAGTAGGACAGGTCGTAGTCGCCGTAGCCGGGTGGATTCTCACCCGTCGCGACCGAGCGCACCACGACGTGGTCCTTGTCGTGTGTCAGCTTCAGGTCGGCCGGAGTGATGTCCTGGCCCGGATTGTGAAGCTCGCAGGTGTAGAGTGCCGGCACACCGGGGCTCGGGGGTATGTCCAGGAACTCCACGTACCCTGCTCGGTCGTTGGTGCCCACCTTCCCCCACGACCCGATCAGGACCGCGATGTCGTAGTCATCCATGGGTCTCGGGCTCACCACGACGGAATCCGAGACGAAGATGCCCGAGCTCGGCGGTGGCTGCAGGCTGACCAGCGGGTCGCCGCTTGTTAGGATCTTGTGATTGGTCGGCAAGGTCGATAGCGGATTGGCGAGGCTCGGAATGACGATGACCTGGCGCTGGGTGCGGATCACGGCCCGATCCTGCCCGGGGCAGATCTCCAGGTCGTGAGCGCGGTTGTCCTTGTCGATCGGGTCGCTCAGGCCGGGGTCGTACGTAGCGAGCGGGGTGCCGAAGGCTCCCTGGCTGGTGATGTCGTGGACCTCGATGTGCCACTGCCAGGGGGCGGACGGCTTCGACCCGATGGTCACCGCCCTGTTGTTCGTGACCTCGACCGAGTCCACCGTATCGCGCCAGAATCGCTTGACAGAAGCTTGCCGGATGATCTTCGGGTTGTCCGGACCCTTCGGCTGCGTCAGATCCACCAGAGCCGCCGAACCCTCGCAAGTGACCACCGCCCTCGTGCCGTCGGGAGTGATCGCGACGTCGTGGGGGTCTTGGCCCGCAAACTCACAGCACACCTCGGTCCACTTGTACAAGGGCACGGGCCCCTCACTCAGATCGAACACATAGACGCGTGACCAGGGGGTTGTCGTAGTCTGAGTGATCACGGCGAATCGGTCGTTGGTCAAGGCGATGGAGTCCGCGCAGCCGCTGGGCGAGCACTTGTACAGGCTGCCGATGTTCTGCTGCAGGGCTTTCGCCCCGGTGCGCAGATTGAACACGTGGATCCAGTTCTGGTGGTTGACGAAGGCGTACTTGCCGTTCGGCGTGATCGCAACGTCGTTGACGATGCCGGCAGCGTCGTCCTGGGGGGTCCACGTGAACCTGTAGCTCCTCAGGCAGCTCCAGGTGTTCAGCGGGTCGTACGCGGTCGAGATGTCGAGGATGTCGACGTAGGTCGTGTCCTCGCCC
>CAZTTG010000142.1:0-11044 GCA_964615935.1 uncultured Planctomycetaceae bacterium
CCCCCCCGTACCCGGGGGGGGCCCGGCGGGCCCGGGGGGGCGCTGCGCCCCGGGGGGCCCGCCGGGGGGGCCCCCCCCCCCCCCCCCCCCCCCCCCCCTCGCAAGGCGGATCCGGTCCCGGTGCCGCCAGGGAGTGCCGAGCCCGCCAGATCGTCCCACGTACGGGACGCTCCCTACCTCCGTGCAGGCCTGAAGGCGCTCAGTCCCCGAGCCGCCGCACGTCCGCGCCCAGGGCGCGCAGGCGCTCCTCGACGCGCTCGTAGCCGCGGTCGACGTGGTAGACGCGGTGCAGCTCGCTGGTGCCCTCGGCCACCAGGGCCGCCAGCACCAGGGCCGCCGAGGCGCGCAGGTCGGAGGCCGTGACCTGCGCCCCGGTCAGGCGGTCGACGCCCTCGACGATGGCGGTGGCCCCCTCGCGGCGGATGCGGGCGCCCATGCGCAGGAGCTCGGCCAGGTGCATCCACCGGTCGGGGTAGATCTTCTCGGTGATGATGCTGGTCCCCGAGGCCAGGGTCATGGTGGCCATCCACTGGGCCTGCAAGTCGGTGGGGAAGCCCGGGTAGGGCAGGGTGGTCGTGTCCGTGGCCCGGGCGCGGTTCTGGGGATCGGCCCGGTCGAAGGGCTGGGTCTCGATCCAGTCCCGGCCCCGCTCGAAGGGCAGGCCGGCCGAGCCCAGGAGCTCCAGGAGGGCGGTCAGGTGGTCCGGACGGCAGCCCTCGACCCGCACGCGCCCCCCGGTAATGCTGCCCGCCAGGACGTAGGTCCCGGTCTCGATCCGGTCGGGGATGACCTCCCAGGTGGTGCCCGAAAGCTCCTCCACCCCCTCGATCTCGAGGCGCGGCGAGCCGGCCCCGCGGATCTTCGCCCCCATCGAGACCAGGCAGGCCGCGAGATCGGCCACCTCGGGCTCGCAGGCGGCCCCCTGGATCACGGTCCGGCCGCTGGCCAGGGTGGCGGCCATCATCACGTTGGCGGTGCCCAGGACGGTCGAGCCGAAGGGCGTCCCGAGGTACATCTCGGCGCCGACGAGCCCGCCGGGAGGGGCCTCGGCCACCACGTAGCCGTGCTCCACCCGCACCCGCGCCCCCAGGGCCTGGAGGCCGCGCAGGTGGACGTCGATGGGGCGCAGCCCGATGACGCAGCCGCCCGGGAGGCTGACCTGGGCCCGGCCGCAGCGGGCCAGGAGCGGCCCGAGGACGGTCACCGAGGCGCGCATCCGGCTCACCTCCTTCCAGGAGGCCCGGATCTCGGGCCGCTCGGCCGCCTGGACCACCACCGAGCCGTCCTCCTGGCGCTCGGCCCGGGAGCCCAGCTCCCGCAGCACGGAGAGCATGCTGCCCACGTCGACCAGCCGGGGCGCGTTGGGGATGCACAGGGGCTCGCTGGTGAGCAGCGAGGCGCACAGGATCGGCAGGGCCGCGTTCTTGGCGCCCGCCGCCTCCACCCGCCCGTCCAGGGGCTTGCCCCCCTCGATGATGAACCTGTCCATGCCACCCATCCCTCGGCGGTACGCGTTCCCGGCACCGGAGGCGGTCGCCACCCTCGCCCCGCCCCCTCGGGCCGGGGCCAGCATCCCAAAGGCCGGGGGCGCCTGCACGCGGAAAGGCGGCGATCCCGGCGGGCCCCCGGGGCTGGGTCGGTTGACGCTCGTCGCGCGCCGCGCATATCATGTCGCGTTCGCCTCGCCCGAAGACCGGGCGGGGCCCGTCGGCAGCGGCGCGGGTGGCCGCCTCCGACGCTCGCAGGCCCCACGCCGCCAGGCACCCCGATTCCGCGCCCCCAGCCGGCCCAGCCCGCCGGCCGGCGCGATCCCAGCCATGATCGAGAACCTTAGCGAATCCGAACCGCAGATCGAGGAGCCCCAGGGCGAGCCCGAGGTGGCCGTGCAGACGGCCCCCGAGGTCGTGCCGATCGAGGTCCTGCCGCCCCCCTTCGACCTGCGCAACGACGAGATCCCGAGCTTCTCCTCGCTCCAGCAGGCGCGCGCCGGCGTGTTCCTGCGCCGGTCCGTGGTCGAGAGCTTCCGCCGAGGCGTCGAGACCATGTCGGACGAGGGCGAGGAGGGCCGCCGCAAGGGCCTGGGCCTGTGGATGCTGGCCGAGTACGAGCGGGCCGCCGACCTGCTCGCCCGGCACGCCGATGACGTGGTGGCCTCCTTCACCCTGGCCAACAGCTACATGTCGCTGGCCCGGTACCAGGAGGCCCTGCCCATCTTCGAGCGGCTGTGCGGCGAGTACCCCGCCGAGGCCCGGCCGCACTCGGGTCGGCTGGAGGCCCGGCTCGAGCTCGACCTGGCGCAGGGGGGCGAGGAGCTGGCGCTGGCCAACCTCGAGCAGGGGCTGGCCGCGGTGCCGGCGAACTTCGGCGAGCAGGCCGAGGGGCACTACGTCAAGGCCCGCATGGCCGAGCTGCGGCGCGACTGGGAGACGGCGCTGGACGAGTACGCCGCGGCGCGCGAGATCGACCCCACCCACCGCGCCAACCTCTTCCGCGGCGGCCACCTCTCGGAGCGCTGCGGTCTGGACGAGCAGGCCCTGGACTTCTACCAGAGCCTGGCCCAGCTCCTGCCCATCGACCGCAACCTGCTGCTCAACCTGGGGGTGCTGTACGAGGACCTGGGTCGCGACCAGGACGCCGCCGCCTGCTTCGACACGGTGGTCAAGATGCGCCCCACCGACATGCGCGCCAGGCTGTACCTGGAGGACGCCCGCTCGGCGATGGACATGTACTACGACGAGGATCTGGAGCGCAAGGAGGACCGCCTCAACCAGATCCTGCGCACGCCCATCACCGACTTCGAGCTCTCGGTGCGGGCGCGCAACTGCCTCAACAAGATGGACATCGTCACCCTGGGCGACCTGGTGCGGAAGACCGAGCAGGAGCTGCTCTCCTACAAGAACTTCGGAGAGACCTCCCTCAACGAGATCAAGGAGATCCTGGCCAGCAAGAACCTGCGGCTGGGCATGGCCCACGAGGAGGCCGTGGCCAGCATCGAGGCCACCACCCGACCGCGGGCGACCGGCGAGAACGCCGACCTGCTGAACAAGCCCATCTCCGACCTGGACCTCTCCATCCGCGCCCGCCGCACGGTGGAGGCCTTGGGCTGCCTGACCATGGGCGACATCATCCAGCACACCGAGGAGGAGCTCCTGGGGATGCCCAACTTCGGGGTGACCTCGCTGCAGGAGCTCAAGCGCAAGCTGCAGGATCACTCCCTGGTGCTGCGCGAGAAGGGCAAGCGGCGCAAGAAGAAGTAGCCCGGATGTACGAGTACCTCGAGGGCCGCGTCGCCTCCCGCTCGGCCGCGCGCCTGGTCCTGGACGTCGGAGGCGTCGGCTACGACCTCTCGGTCCCCCTGGGAGCCGCCTTCCCCGAGGGCGACCGCACCCGGGTGTGGACCCACCAGGTGGTGCGCGAGGACGCGCATCATCTCTACGGCTTTCCGGACGTCGCCAGCCGCGACCTCTTCCGCCTGCTCCTGAAGGTGCGCGGCGTGGGCCCGGGGGTCGCCCTGGCCCTGCTCTCGGGCCTCGACCGCGCCGAGCTCCTGACCGCCATCACGCAGGGCGAGGCCGCTCGCCTGGTGGCGATCAAGGGCGTGGGCAAGAAGACCGCCGAGCAGATCCTGCTGGACCTGCGCGACCGGGCCGAGGTCCTGCTGGCCGCCGCCGAGGTCGGGGCCGGCGGGAGCCTCGACGCGGCCGCCCGGGAGCGGGGACACATCGACGCCGCCGTCGCGGCGCTGGTCTCGATCGGCTTCACCGAGAAGGACGCCGCCCGCAGCGTCCGGCGCGCGGCCAAGGGCGTCGACCCCTCCGACCTCGAGCTGCTGGTGCGCAAGGCGCTGCAGGGGTGAGGGGGGGCCTTCGTCCACCCTAGGGGGAAGGCCTGATTCTGGGTGAGTCCCCGCGAGACCCGAACGAGGCGGTCTGGTAGATTGGCGCCATGCTCGAGGAGGCAAAGTTCAGCAACTACCGCTGTCTGAGGGACTGCAGCATCTCATTCGGGCCGCTGACTGTGCTCGTCGGGCCGAATGCGTCAGGGAAAAGCAGCGTTCTTGCGGGCATCGATCCAGCTAGGGTCATCTCTCAAGATGACGCGTGGCGCGCCAAGGAGACACCACCTCGCGAGGTCGAGGTCAGATTGCGCTTCGGCGACAATCGGTACATCACGAAGACCATTGGCGGCTCCTCCCGGCAGGGCAAATGGCTGTTTGACCCGCTCTCTCAAGGCCTTCACCTCGATTTGAACTCCCTGAGGTCGAGTAACCAAGTTCAGGAGGCAACCCGTCTTGCACCGAATGGCGGGAACCTGACCAACGTCTTCGCGACCCTGACCAGAAAACAGCAGATCGAGCTCATAGACACGTATACCAAGCTCGTTCCCGCCTTTTCAGATGTCAACCAGCGGCCGCTGACAACAGGCAACCTGCATCTGACCTTTCAGGACCGCTGGAAGCCCGACCTGTGGTATGCGGCCTCCGCGGTTTCAGACGGCAGCATGCTGATCCTGGCTTTCTTGGTCCTACAGTACCAGCACCCTCAAGTGGACTTGATCACCATTGAGGAACCGGAACGAAGCCTCCATCCCTTCCTTCTTGGCAAGCTGGTTGAGCTTCTCCGCATGCTCTCTTGCGGGGAGCTGGGCCCGAGTGCCGTTCAGGTCGTGATGGCCACGCACTCCGCCGAGCTCCTCGACCACCTGGAGCCGGACGAAGTCCGCTTTCTCTTCCGGGACAGAGACGACGGCGCGACCCGCGTGACAGTTCCCCAGACGGACACGCCGGAGTGGCAGAACGCATTCCGCGTCTACGAAGGGTCCTTGGGCGACATCTGGTTGTCCGGCGGCATGGGAGGGGTGCCGGCGGCAGAGTCCGAGGCATGAGGGTAGTCCTCTACGCCGAGGGCGCGAGGGAAACGTGGGGTACGGTCCGCCCTGCAGCAGCGGCTCTCGAGCAACTCGACGACGAGGAGCTTGGTCCAGCTCACGTTCTTGTTCGCAGGTGCCTCAAGAATCAGCCCGACGTCCAGCCGTCCGACATCCGGTTCCTCGCTCCACTGCCGCTTGGGGGACGGCCGGCGCGGGGCAGCCAACTCCTGAATCCCGGCAACCTCAAGCGCCTGCTCGCCTTCTCTGATCCACAGCGACAACCGGATCTCTGCGTCGTTCTAGTCGACCAGGATGGCGAGAAGAGCCGCAGGTCGACTCTGGAGAAGATCCTCACGGGGCAGCCGATGCGGACGATCCTGGCTGTGGCCATCCGCGAGTTCGAGGCGTGGCTCATCGCCGACACGGGGACCGTCTCCGACGCAATGCAGGGCTCCTGACACATGCGCCCCGATTCATGCAACCATCCGCTCATGGCTCAGCAGGGAAACGGCGTGTCGGGCTCGCTCCCTGGTCGGTGTCGATCGCGGCCCCCGTCAAAGCGTTGCATACCTTATGACGCACCCCCTCATCGTGAATGAACGGCATTCGGCCAATGCCGCCACTCCACGCACCTATGTCAGGAGCCCTGCAATGGGGTCCGAGTTTCGAACCTCGGCGGACCCCGAAGCCATGAGGCCGGGGGAGGCGAAGACCCTATTCCTGCAGGCTGTTGGCGATGCCGGTCAGGAAGAGGGGCAAGTCCGGCTGGAGATCACCGCGAGTTGTGATCTGGACCTCCTCGCAAGCCGCTGTCCCGCATTCGAGACGTTTAGCAGAGACCTCCATCGGGCCCTGTCCCCGAGCTGAGCGCTAATCTCCCACCAGCCCCTCGCGTCGCGCCAGCTCGAGGCACAGCTCGCGCAGGCGCTCGGGGGAGAGCCAGTGGAGCTGGTGGATCAGGCGGTGCTCGGGATCGATCTCGGGCCAGGCCTCGGGCTCGCGCTCGATCCGATCGTCGAGCCGCGCGAGGAGATCCTCCATGAGGCGCCGATAGCCCCCCGCGTGGGCGGTCAGCCCGCTGCCGCCCTCGGCCGAGCGCATCACCTCGACCAGGGGAACCCGGGGATCGGAGACCTCGCACAGGGTCACCAACTGGGCGCGGTACTCGAGCCGCTCGGTGATGGCCGCGCTGGAGAGGCCGCTGCCCAGGGCGAGGCGGATGACCTTGCCCAGGTGCTCGGACAGGGGCAGGAAGCGCGCGCGGTCGCACAGGTGACCCTCCTCGTGGATGGCGGTCATCTCCACCAGCTCGTCGAAGGGGATCAGCTCGCCCGCGCGCGCGCCGCTGGCGCGCTCCTCGAGGCGGTCGCACAGGACCGCCAGGCGCAGCCGCTCGGCCGCTCCCAGGAGGGCTCCCGCGCCGCGGCGCTCGCGTCGGCGGTCGGCCGTCCGGCGGCCCTCCAGGCGCAGACCCCGCGACTGCAGGGCCCGGCGCAGGCGAGGCCGGTCGTCCTCGCCCCCGAAGCGGCGCTCCAGGGCGAGCCAGCCGGCGAGCTCCTGGCGGATGATCTCCAGGTCGATCCAGTAGCCCTCGTGCAGGGCGGCCCCCGAGAGGCGGGCCCCCCGGCGGCCGGCCCGGCTGTCGAGATCGGTCCCCTCGCACCAGGCCACGGTGCCGCTCCACTCGACGCCCAGGTGCGCGCCGCCGCGCTCCTCGACCAGGACCCGACGGAGGATCGTCCCGTCCGGACCGCCGCCCCCCAGGACCTTGCCGAACAGCCCGAAGCGCCCCAGGCGATCGAAGGCGGCGGCCAGGCCCGGCACGGGATCGCTGGCCCGGCCCAGGCCCTCCCGCTGGTCGGCCTCCGAGAAGCGCGGACCGGGGTGGACCAGGGCGCCCAGGAAGCCGTAGCTCAGGAGGGGCGAGGCCTCGACGTCGGCCGAGAGCCGCCCGAGCTCGCCCTCGCCGTCGAGCACCTGGCTGCAGCGCGCGATCAGCGGGTCCAGGGCGGCCAGCAGGCCGCGCAGGTCCCGGATCCGCGGCGCGGCGGTCTCGCCCCGGGCGCGCGCGCGCCGCGCCGCGCCGGCCGCGCCCCGGCGGGACCCGAGGGCGGCCGAGGGATCCTCCCCCCGGTCGATCCGGATCATCAGGCGGGCCATCCCGCGCAGGAGGTCCTGGCCGGCGAGGGCCCGGCGCTCCAGCTCGAGGGCGCGCTCGAGGTCGGCCTCGGCCAGGGTGGAGGCCACCGCCCGCGCCTCCTCGAACCAGCCGGCGTCCAGCAGGGCCCCGCCCAGGTCGAGGAGCTCCGGGCCGCAGATCGCGCCCGTGGGCGCCGAAGCCTGCGCCGCCCGGACCCGCTCGCCCAGGGCGCGCGCGGCGCCGACCACCTCGCGCAGGCCCGGGTCGCGCGGCAGGCGCTGCTCGTCGAGCACGCGGCCGGGAAGGCCCTCCATCCACTCCTCAACCCCGAGCTGGAACTGTCCCGCGGCGAAGCGCGCCGCGCGCAGGTGCATCCCCCCCCCGGGCAGGGCGCCGACGGCCTCCCGGCCGCGCGTGAGCAGGGCGAGGGCCAGGGGAGTCGGTCGGTGGGCCAGCAGGAGCACGGCCCGCCGGAAGTCCCGCGTGGCCCCGGGCCGGGCCGCCAGGGCGAGCTGGAGCTCGAGCGCCCCCGGGTCGTCCGGGGGTCGCAGGAGCTGCAGGCGATCGGCGAGCTGCTGGATCTCGGAGGGCAGGAGGTCGGCCCCGCGCAGGAGCTCCAGGCCGCGCTCGTAGCCCCGGCGGGCCTCGGGTCCGTGCAGGAGGTCCAGCTCGATGAGGGCCGCCTGCACGCTGAGCAGGATCCGGTCGGGCTCGACGACCTCCTCCTCCTCCAGCCGGTCCAGCAGGATCTCGAGCGCCCGGCGCGGCCGGCCGGCGGCCCGGTGATAGCTGGCCCGCATCGAGCTGAACCAGGAGCGCTCCCAAGTATCCCGCGCCCTCCGCAGCGCCTCGCGCTGGTGGGTCAGGGCCCGGCCGAGGTCGCCCCGCCGGCCCGAGAGCCAGGCCAGGCCGTGGTGCCCCCAGGAGAGCTCCGGCGCGACCTGGACGGCCCGCTCGAAGCGGCGGGCGCCCTCCAGCATCTCGAGCCGCCCCGCCAGGTACAGGGCCCCGGCGTCGTCGGGGTCGAGCTCGAGGGCGCGGCGGTGGGCGGCCAGCGCCTCGACCCCCAGCAGATCCTGTCCCATCAGGTCGTCCAGCAGGCGCCGCGGAGCCACCCAGTCGGGAGCCGCCAGCACGGCCCGCCGGGCCGCCTCCAGGGCTCGCTCCCGGGCCTGCGCCGAGCCCTGCCGCAGCCAGAGGCGCGCCTCCGAGAAGGCCTCCGAGGCCGGGTCGGGCACCGGCTCCGCGCGGGGGGCGCGGGTCGCGGCGCAGGCCCCGACCAGGGCCAGGAGCAGCGCCGCAGGGGCCGCGAGAAGGGACGGTCTCATGATCGGGAAGGTCCTCCGGAGCGCTCGCGGGCGGGCGGGCGAAGGAGCCCGCCGGAGCCCCTTGTCGACTCGGCCCGCCGCGTCCAGACTGGTTGCATGATCGCCTCGCTCGCCGCCCTCAGCATAGCCTTCGGCCCGATTCTGCAAGCATCCCTCCCGGCGCCCCCGCCACCGGGGTGCGCCGCCGGGAGCGCGGCTCGCTCCTCGGCACCCATCGGCACGGAGGCGGGCATCGCCCAAGGGCGGCGAGGGAAGAAGACCCCCCCGGGACCCGCGCTCCTCCTGCCCTTCGCCGGGGACCTCGACGCGGCCCGCAAGGAGGCCCACGCCCGCAACGTGCCCCTGCTGATCGTCGCCTGCCTCGAGGGCGAGCCGGAAAACGACACGCAGCGGGAGAACCTCTTCACCTCGGAGCGCCTGCGCCGGGCCTCGACCGGCTTCGTGCTGCTGGTCGGCAACGACGGCGAGCACTCGCGCCGGAAGTTCCGGGTGGGGACGGACGCGGAGGGCGAGCCGATCCGGCAGGAGCTGTGCAGCGCGTACCGCACGCCCACCTGCAAGATGCACCAGGAGGCCATGGACGCGCTGTTCAACAGCTTCCACGAAGAGGGCCAGTTCGCCTGCCCCTACGTGCTGGTGTGCACGCCCGACCGCAAGCCCTACGAGCGGCTGAGCGAGGACCCGGCCAACCCGATCGAGGACAGCATCATCCTGCGCTCGATCGGCAAGGCCGCCAAGCTCGCCGGCCCCGGTCTCAGCCAGGAGGAGCTGGCCGTCGTCCGCCTGCACTCCGATCGGGGCCGAATCCTCTACGAGGCCAGCGACTTCGTGGGCTCCTGGAGGAGCTGGACGCAGGTCCTCGAGGTCACCCAGGCCCCGCAGTACGCCAAGCCGGCCGCCGAGGGACAGCAGAAGGCCCTCGAGGGCATGCAGGGCGAGCGGGACGCCGCGGTCGAGGCCCTGGAGCAGGGCCGGGTGGTCGAGGGCTACGAGAAGCTGCTCGAGCTCCGCGAGTCCTACGAGGGCACGCCGCTCTCGAAGGACATCCCCCGGCTGATCAAGAAGTACGAGCGGGACAAGAGGACCAAGGAGGCCATCGAGCGCCACCTGCGCCTGAAGAAGACCCGGCAGATGTGGGACGAGGCCCAGGCGCTGATCAAGGACGGCAAGCAGCGGCCGGCCGAGAGGATCATCCGGCTCCTGATCCGCAAGTATGCCGACACGCCGGTCGGGGCGCAGGCGAAGGAGCTGTACCCCTACCTGGTCGACGAGTAGGGCCGGGCGGGCCGGTGATCGCGCCGCGCGCTCCTGCGCGCGGCTGCGCCACATGCTCGCTGCGCTCGCGTGGCGCGCCCGCCTCACTCCCCGACGAAGGCCTCCAGCACGCTGTCGGGCCCCAGCTCCCGGTCGATGCGCTCCTCCAGCTTCGAGCCGGTCAGCCAGTCCGCCATCGAGGGGCCGCGGCCCCCGTTCACGTCGCCCGAGTAGACCCGGACCTGATCGACGAAGCCCAGCTCGAAGGTGCGCGCCAGGAGGGTCGGACCGGTCTCCAGCAGGACGCGGCGGACGCCCTGCTCCCACAGCCAGGTCTGCACGTCCCACAGCCGCACGTGGTTCAGCTCGCTGGCGTGCAGGCCGTGGACCTGCGCGCCGGCCTCGATCAGGGCCCGGTGGCGGACCGCGTCGGAGCCCGCCAGGCACACGATGGAGAGCGGGCCGCCGGCCTCCCCGTCCTCGATCGGCTGCAGCAGCCGGGCGGTGGGCGGCGTGCGCAGGTAGGAGTCGAGGATGACGCGCGCGGGCGGGCGGTCCAGGTCTCCCGGCGGCCGCACGGTCAGGCGCGGGTCGTCCGCCAGCACGGTTCCCACGCCGGTGACCAGGCCGTCCACGCGAGAGCGCAGGACCTGGACCTCGGCCCGCGCTGCGGCGCCGCTGATCCAGCGGCCCTCGCCCACGTCCTCGGGCGGCTGGAGCTGACCGGTCCGGGTCTGGGCCCACTTGGCGACCAGCCAGGGGCGCGGGCGGCGCAGGCGGTCGGGCGCGAGCCAGCGCAGGAAGTGCGGGGCGACCTCCTCCAGGGGGGAGGCGCCCTCCAGGAGCTCCACCTCCAGCCCCGCCTGCTGGAGCACCTCCAGCCCGCGGCCCGAGTGCCGCGGATCGGGATCCAGCGCGCCGACCGCCACGCGGCCCACGCCGGAGCTCAGGAGGGCCTCGGTGCAGGGCCCGGTCTTGCCGGTGCTCGAGCAGGGCTCCAGGGTGACGGCCAGGGTGTCCCAGTCGGTGCGGGGCACCCCGCTCGCGGCCGCCGCCTCCAGGGCGTCCACCTCGGCGTGGGGCCCGCCCCAGCGCTGGTGGTAGCCGCGGGCCACCACTCGCTCGCCCGAGAGCACCGCCGCCCCCACGCAGGGGTTGGGGGCCACCTCGAAGCGGTGGTCGCGCGCCTCCCGACCCAGCGCGGCCAGGAGCTCGCGCAGGGCGGCTTCGTTCAGGGCTTCCCGGGTGACGTTCGACATGGAGGCCTGCCTCGACCTCGTCGGTTCCATCGGCGCGCGGGGCGTGCGAGGGAACTCGATTCCAGGTTACACGACCCCGGAGGTCCGGTTCGAGCGCCGGCGCGCGAATCCGCCCGCCCGCGGCCCCGGCGCGCTGCGGCTCAGACGCTATGGAGGCCCAGCCCCTCCGGGCTGGAAACGTGGATCGCTTGGCC
>CAZTTG010000143.1:0-8336 GCA_964615935.1 uncultured Planctomycetaceae bacterium
ACGACCCGGAACACTGTGACGGGCTCGCCCTGGCACAATCCGGCTGCCTACATCCGGTCGGATGGCGACGGAAGCTGGAGCGGCTCGGAGGAGGACCTATTCACCTGGGCCTTCCAGCACGAGATGGATAATTCGCACTACGGGCTCGCCAACGGCCCGATCATCGCCGCGGATCCGGGTTTGGCGCCCTTTGGCGGCTGCTCCTACGACATCCCCTGCGGCACCGACGCTACCAGCTCCGCCTGTGGCACCGGCCTGGGAACGGCCGATTCGTACTGGACGAACGTCGACGGTTGCCCCATCGCGGGTACCGGTTGCACCGGCGTTCCCCCTGGAGACTGCGGCAATGCTGCAGCATCGGGCACCGGCTGCTACTCCTTCGGCGGCTGGCCGGCCAACCGCTGGGCCAGCTTCTGGCTGGAGATGTCGTCAGTCGGCTCCTGCCGGGACCACTGCCGCTACCCACCCGAGGTGTACTGCTCCTACGAAGAGCCCAACCCCGCCAGCCGCTGCGGCTTCTCGCAGTGCCCCAGCTCGAGCGGCTGCACGGCGAGGATTACGACCACCTGGATCCTCCACTGCCCGGAGCAGGACGGCGACGACTACGACCTGATCGTCGAGGGGACCGAGAGCCAGAAGTGGGGCATCGTCTTCGGCACCACCGCCGGCCGGACCAGCGTCGCGCCCTTCTCGAGCGGCACCCTGTGCTGCCAGGCGCCCATCACGCGCACGCCGCCGCAGACCACCGGGACCCAGGGCGGACCCTGCACCGGCACCCTGAGCCTGCGCCTCAACGACCCCTCCTCCACGAGCCCGATCCTGAACCAGCCGCCGGGTACGATGGTCAACTACCAGGGCTGGACACGCGACCCGGCGGGCCCCGTTGGCACCGACCTGTCCGACGCCATCGAGATCGGCTTCCGGTAGACAGGCGATCACACGGGAGAGACGAACATGCCTCGCACCCTGTTTGCGGCCGCCAGCGCCCTCCTGCTCTGCTGCGCCGCCGGAGCCCAGAACCTGGACTCGAGCCGGATCCACCCGATCACGACTCCCGTCCGTGACGCCGGTACGCTGGACCTGGGAACCGGGATCTGGTGGGGGACCGGCGGCAAGGCCCGGGCGTCCACCAAGGTGTACGACAACACCTGCATCTGGACGGGTGGTTGGTTCTACTACGGGCCTGAGCCCTGCGAGGACACCTACGACGAGGGTCGGATCCCGAGTTCGAGCGATCCGAACGCGCCTGCCGGCGCCACCTGGGACAACTGGATCGACAGCTTCCAGATCGGGTACTGCACCCCCTACCCCACAGGGCAGGTCGAGATCGCCATCTCCTTCTGGAATCACAACGGAGGTGCTTGCTTGGTGGGACTGTCGCAGAGCGCGATCGTGCCACCCCACTTCAACGGGGCTGTGGCCTACTTCGGCGCTCTGAATCTCCCGGGTGATCCCGGATTCCCGGTCATCGCCTGCTGGATCGTGACCATCGATCTGGCCAATACGCCTGGCGGCGGGTTCTGTCTCCTGTCGGACGGCGACGGAAGCTGGAGTGGATCGGTGACGGACGTGTTCACGTGGGCCTTCCAGCACGAGATGGACAACACGAAGTACGGGATCGCCAGCGGTCCGATCATCCAAGGGGATCCCAGCGTGGCTCCCTTTGGCGCCTGCACCTACGACATCCCCTGCGGCACCGACATGGCCGGCAATCCCTGCGGGACCGGCCTGGATACCACGGATGACTACTGGACCAATACCGACGGCACCCCGGTGGGCGGCCCCGTCAACACGGCGCTGTGCCCGAACGGCTCCAGCACCGGCTGCTACTCCTTCGGCGGCTGGCCGGCCAACCCCTGGGCCAGCTTCTGGCTGGAATTGACCTCGGACGGCGTCTGCCGGGGCCACTGCCAGACTTTCCCCGTGGTGTACTGCTCCTTTGACGAGCCCAGCTCCAGCACCAAGTGTGGCTTCGCCCAGTGTCGCAGCTCGAACAACTGCACGGCGAGGATCAGCACCAGCCACATGTCCCATTGCCCGGAGCGGGACGCCGACGACTATGACCTGATCGTCGAAGGGACCGAGTCCCAGAGGTGGGGCATCGTCTTCGGCACCACCGCCGGCCGAACGAGCATCGCTCCCTTCTCGAGCGGCACGCTGTGCTGCCAGGCGCCGATCGTGCGCACGCCGCAGCAGACCACCGGGACCCTGGGCTGGGCCTGCACCGGATCCCTGAAGGTGCGCCTCAACGACCCCACCTCAGCGAGCCCGATCCTGAACCAGCCGCCGGGTACCATGGTCAACTACCAGGGCTGGACGCGCGACCCGATGGGCCCGGGCGGCACGGACCTGTCCGACGCCATCGAGATCTTCTTCCGGTAGGGCGGCCCGCGCGCTGCCGATAGAATGGATGCGCTCCGCCCCGGCGAGCGCACCCTCCCCCGGAAGCCACCCCTTGCTCCAACCCGGCCTCGAGCTCTGGATCTGCCTGCCCCTCGCCCTCGCGTCGGCGCAGGAGCCGCCCGCCGAGTCACCCGGCGAGGGGGCCGCGCCCGCCCTCTTCCGCCTGGACGCCGAGGGCGGCTTTCCCGACGCGCCGACGAGCGACGCGCCGGCCCTCGAGGTCGTGGCCGCGGACATGGACCTCGACGGCGACCCCGATCTCCTGGTCCACCGCCACCACCTGGTCCGCCTCGAGCTCTACGAGAACCGCGAGGGCCGCTTCCACCTGGCCAACCCCCGCGGGGCGGACACCTCGGGCCTGTGGGACAACCCCGGGATCGGCGAGCTCTTCGCCGACGAGGAGGAGATGCTCCCGCGCATCGCCGCGACCGAGGGGCCCGGGATCTTCGTCTGGCACGACCTCGCGCGGGACGGCCGCTGGAACGTCCTGCTGCGGGGCGACGGAACGACCGCGCCCCGGCTGATCCTCGAGGCCAACCGGGTCATCGACGAGGTGGAGGGCATCGAGGCGGAGCGCCTGTCCCGACCGAGCGCCCGCCGCCTGGAGGTCCGGACTCCCGCCGACACCGAGCCCCGACACCTCCGCTTCCGCGTGGACCAGGTCTCCACCGAGCTGCGCATCGCGCTCGAGGCCTCCGAAGGCCCGCCCCCGCCGGTCCTCGTCGGCCTGGACCTCTGCCCCGCGCCGCCCGGCGAGCTCGTGCTGTGGAAGCCCGATCCCCACGGGGTGGCCTGGATCCACACCCGAGGCTCGCCCGAGCCGGACCTCTTCGTGTGCCGCGGCGCCCTGCGGGGAAGCCTGCGAGCGCCGCTCGCCCCCAAGCGGGATCGCTTCTACGAGGGCCGGGCCGGGGAGGAGCCGCGCTACGCAGCGCTCCCGGGCCTCTTCCCTCCCAACTACGACCGCTCGCGCCAGGTGGAGTGCGTGGACATCGACCTCGACGGAGTCCTCGAGTACTACGTGGGCTGCCGGCGATCCGCCAACCGGTTGTGGTGCTGGGATGCCGAGGCCGGCGCCTTCGCCGATCGCGCGCCCGCGCTGGGCGTGGACCTCAAGCAGGGCGAGGCCTTCGCGTGGTTCCCCTACGACGGGGACGGCCGGGCGGACCTGGCCTTCGTCCGCGGGCGGCTCCTGGCGGTGGCCCGGATGCGCGACGGCCAGCCGCCCGAGATCGTGGAGGTCGCGGCCCGATCCTCCACCCGCTCCTGGCGGGGGAGCCCCCAGATCTTCGAGAGGGCCCGGATCCAGCCCCTCGACTTCGACGGCGACGGCCGCATGGACCTCCTCCTGGCGGAGACCGGGGAGACGGGCTCCCGGCGCCTCTTCCGCCGGACCGACGCGGGCTTCGACGAGGTCACCGCGACCGCCGGCCTGGACCGAGCGCTGGCCTTCCGCGACCTCGTGCTCCTGGACGCCGACGAGGACTCCCGCGTGGACGCCGTGGTGGTGGGCGACGCGCCCGAGCTGCTGCGCAACACGGGCGAGGGAGGCTTCCAGAGCCGGCCCCTTCCCGAGCTCGCGGCCTTCGGCCCGGTCCAGGCCGCGACGAGCTGCGACGCCGACGGGGACGGCCACCTCGACCTGGTGCTGGTCGGCCGGCGCCCCGCCCTCGCCCGCGGCCTGGGCTCCGGGGCGAACCGCTCGCTGGCGGTGATCTTCCCGCAGGAGCCGGGCCGGACCCTGGGCGCCGAGGTCACCGCGGTCTACTCCGACGGCCGCCTCCGGCTCCAGCGCTACGGCTCGCACGCCGGCAGCCGCCTCTCGCACTCGCTGCTGCCCCTGCGCTTCGGGATCCCCGAGGGGGTTCGCCTGCTGGCCCTGCGCGTGCGCTGGCCGGGCGAGGCGGAGGAGCGCTCGGTCCCCGTCGACGAGGGCCAGGCGCGCCTCGAGCTGCGCCGCTGAGCGGCGACGCGTCGAGGAACGGCTCAGCCGCCGATCAGCGCGGCCAGCCGCGAGCGCAGCCGGCGCAGCGCCTGCTGCTCCTCGCTGGTGAGCTCCTGCTCGAGCAGATCGACCTGCTCGAAGGGATCCGCCTCCAGGTCGAAGAAGGACTCCTCCGGCGCCTGGCCGGCGATCTCCCAGCGGATCAGCTTGTAGCGCGGGCCGCGGATGGCGCGGTTGTGGAAGACGTGCCCGCCCGTCCCGTTGGGGAAGAAGCGCTCCGAGTAGGCCCACTGCCGGATCGAGGGCAGGTCCGGATCGCGCAGGTACGGCAGCAGGCTCACCGAGTCCAGCTCGGTCCCCGGCGGCACCGCCGCCGCCGGATCGACGCCCCCGATGCGGGAGATGGTGGCGAAGAGGTCGGTCGCGCAGACCAGGGCGTCGCACTCGGAGCCGGGAACGCGGACCCGGGGTCCGGCGACGATCAGGGGCACGTTGACCCCGCCCTCGTAGAGCGTGCCCTTGCCGTGGTCCGTGGGGAAGGGGCAGTCCATGGCCTCACCGAGGGTGCCGTTGTCGCCGAGGAAGATCACGGTCGTGCGGTCGAGGACCTCGGAGGGGATGCCCGCCAGGAGGCGGCCGATCTCGGTGTCCAGGGCCTCGGTCATGGCCTTCATGTGCTCGACCGGGGTGGCGTTGGGAGGGCCCGACAGGGCGTAGCCGTGCAGGTGGGCGGGCGGCGCGTGGAAGGGCTTGTGCGAGGCGTTGAAGGCGACCCACAGGAACCACGGCTCGGGCAGGCGGCGCGCCACCCGCAGGGCGTCGTCGGCGGTGTCGGTGGTGGCGTAGCGGCACCACGGGTGCTGGGTCCCGTTGATCGCCTTCGACCAGCCGTAGTAGTCCCCGAGGTTGGCCAGCGCTCCGGCGTGGAGGTCGAAGCCGCTCGCCCGGGGATGGTCCGGACCCTGGCCGCTGCCGGCCAGGTGCCACTTGCCCAGGACCGCGCTCCGGTAGGGGCCCGGCGGAGCCCGGGCCAGGACCTCGGGCAGGATCACCTCCCCGGTGGAGAGCCCGGCCAGGCCGGAAGTGATGGCCTCGCCGACGCCGGTGCGGAAGCCGAAGCGACCGCTCAGGGCGCTGGCCCGGGTGGGGGAGCACTTGGGCGCTGCCCAGGCGTTGCGGAACAGCACCCCCCGCTCGGCCAGCCGGTCGACGCCGGGCGTGCGCCCCGGGTCGGGATGCTCGCGGTAGGCGCCGACGCGGTCCACTCCCACGTCGTCGGCCACCAGGACCAGGACGTTCTCCTGGGCGCTCCCCGACGCGCCGAGGAGCAGAGCCAGCGCGAGACCTCTGGGCTGCACGGCGGGAGCTCCTGGACCCATTGTATGAGGTCCGTCCGGAAAGCGGTTCCACCGCTCGTCCCGATTCGCGGACGGGCGGGCCGGGGGCGTTTTCAGCGCGGCCCGGGGCGGCCCCTGGCCGATGAATGGTAGGCTGGCCCGCTGACCGCGGGGTGCCCCGCGCCACCCAGGACCTCGCCAGAGGCCTCCGAGACCACCCGACCGCCCCGGAAGACGCCATGAGGATCGCCACCAAGCTGCTCGCCTCCCTGCTCGCCCTGATCGCCCTCGGCACGGCGCCGGTGGGAGCCGCCCCCGACGACGAGGCCGCCGGACACCACCGGGAGGGCATGGAGGTCCTGACCCGGGGCGACTTCGACGGCGCCATCCAGGCCCTCCTGCGGGCGGCCCAGGCCGATCCCCGGAACCAGGAGTACCGGCAGGAGCTCGCGCTGGTCCACCGCATCCGGCAGATCCGCGGCCTGATGGAGTCCGAGAAGGACCCGCAGGCGTGGGCCCGGCACGCGCGCTCGGTGCGGGCCTTCTACTACGAGTACGAGATCTACGGCGAGGCCCTGGCGCTCGATCGCCAGCGGCACCAGCGCATCGGCACCGTGGCCACGGCGGTGTCCCTGGCCGAATCCCAGCTCGAACTCGACCGCAACGCCCAGGCCGCCGAGCTGCTGGGCAAGATCGCCGACGAGAAGGCGACGCCGCGCGCGCTGACCCTGCGGGGCATCGCCCTGGCGCGCCTGGGCGAGCTCGAGGAGGCCCGGGCCCTGGCCCGGCGCTGCCCCGCGCCGCAGGGCAAGGACCGGGCCCTGGTCTTCCACATGGCCTGCCTGCGCGCGCTCACCGACGACCTCCCCGGGGCCGCGGACCTGCTCACCCTGTGCTTCGAGTCGATCCCGCCGAGCCAGCTCGAGGCCGCCAAGGCCTACGCGAAGGGCCGGCGCGACCTCGCCGCCCTGACCGCCTCTCCCGACTACGCCAAGGTGTGGCTGACCGCCTCGAAGATCGCGGAGTCGAGCTGCAGCGGCGGGACGAGCTGCGGGAGCTGCCCCTCCAGGGGGAGCTGCGGCTCCGCCCAGGAGGAGGGCGGCTGCGAGGAGGGCGAGCACGCGGGCGGGGGCGACGGCGAGTAGGTCGGTGGGCCTCCGCACGCTCTCCGCAGGATCTCCGCCGGGCGCGGATGGAGAGGCGCCGCGACCGCGAGCCGGTCGCGCGTCCTGAGGTCGCTCGTCATGAAGACGACGCGTCGGCTGATCCAGATCGGCTTCCTGCTGCTGACCGTCGTCGGCGTCTTCGCCGTGCGCGGCAACGCCGAGCGCTGGTGTCCGCTGGGCGGGGTCGAGGCGATCTACACCTACGTCCAGGAGGGCAACATGCTGTGCTCCCTGGGGGTCAGCAACTTCTACGTGCTGGCGGGTGTCCTGCTCCTGACGCTGCTGACCCGCCGGACCTTCTGCGGTTACGTCTGCCCGATCGGCGCCGTCTCGGAGCTGCTCCACCAGGGCTCCCGGCGCCTGGGCCTGCGGTCGCTGGACGTGCACCGCGGCCTCGATCGCGGCCTCTCGCTGCTCAAGTACCCGGTCCTGGCGCTCATCCTGTTCTTCACCTGGCGGACGGCCGAGCTGGTCTTCCGCGGCTACGATCCCTGCTACGCGCTGCTCAGCCGGCACGGCGAGGACATCGCCTTCTGGGCCTACGCCATCTCGGGGGCCATCGTCCTGGCCTCCCTGTGGATCTCGGTGCCCTTCTGCCGCTGGCTGTGCCCCCTGGCCGCGGTGCTCAACCCCTTCTCGCGCTTCGGCCTCGGCCGCATCCGGCGGAACGAGACCACCTGCACCGCCTGCGAGCTGTGCACCGAGGCCTGCCCCATGGGCATCCCCGTGGCGGAGATGGAGCAGGTCACCGCCGCCCGCTGCACCTCCTGCCTGGACTGCATCGACTCCTGCGCCGCCCGGGACGACGGCGCCCTGGTCTACGGCCCGCCGCGTCCCCTCGGGCGCTCCTGGTCGCAGGCGGCGCTGATCGCGATCGTGCTGGGCGCCCTCACGACCGCGGTGGCGGCCAGCTACGCCTGGCCCCTGCCTTCCTTCGTCCAGCAGCGCGGCGAGGCCCCCCAGGAGGCGAGCGCGGCCGAGGTGCGGATCGAGCCCCTGACCTGCCGCGGCAAGGGCAACCTCCTGTGGTACTACCTGGATCGCGACGACCTCTTCGCGGTCGAGGGCTACCTGAGGCTCGAGGCCTGGCCCGGCCCCGGTCCCGCGCGGGCGCGCATCCTCTTCGACCCGGAGCGGACCGACGAGGAGGGCGTCAAGCAGGCGATCGTCCAGCCCTACTACGACGAGGCCGGCGATCTCTGGCGGCCCTCGCCCTTCGAGATCGAGGGCTACGACCCCCTCGGGTTCCTGCTCGAGGACTGAGGAGCCACCCTACTTCCGCCGCTCCTTCCCGGGGTCGAAGCCCGGGTTGGGGGTCGACATCCGCGCGCCGACCGCCTGGCGCCAGCGCCGGAGCCGCGCGCGCAGCTGGGCCGCCGTCTCGGGCCGCTCGGCCGCCAGGTCGTGCCGCTCGCCGGGGTCGCCGGAGAGGTCGAAGAGCTCCAGCTTCCCGTCCTCGTACCACTCGATGAGCTTGAGGTCGCC
>CAZTTG010000143.1:8436-10999 GCA_964615935.1 uncultured Planctomycetaceae bacterium
ATCATGGGCTCGCGGATGCCGCCCTCGTAGAGCCATCCCTTGCCGGCGCGCAGGGGCAGGTTCGAGGTGGGGTGGCCCTCGGAGGTGGAGAGCCCGCCGTTGTCCGACATGAAGAACACCGCCGTGCTCTGCGCCAGTCCCAGACGATCGAGGGCGCCCAGCACCCGGCCCACCGCCTGGTCCATGGCCTCGACCATGCCGGCGTAGACGGCGTCCTCCTGCACCTCGCGGACCTTGCGGCCGCGCTCTCGGCCCCAGCGCGCCTCCAGGCCCAGCCGCTCCTTCTTGCCGCGGTACTTCTCCCGGAGGTCCTCGCGGCTCATCAGGGGGGTGTGCACCGAGTAGAAGGAGAGGTAGGCCAGGAAGGGCTGGTCCCGGTGCTCCTCGATGAAGCGCACGGTCTCGGCGGCGAGGCGGTCGGGGAGGTGCTCCCCCGCGGGCCCGTCCTCCAGCCGCGGATTGCCGTAGGGCGAGAAGTACTGGTCTCCGCCGTAGGGCCCCCCGCGTGTCCAGCCGCCGGCGTTGACGTCGAAGCCGTGGTCCTCGGGCCAGGACCCCTCGGGGCCCAGGTGCCACTTCCCGGCGAAGAAGGTCGCGTAGCCGGCCTCCCCCAGGGCCTCGGCCAGGGTCAGCTCCTCCGCGGCCAGGCGGTCCTCGTAGGCCGCCGGCAGGTGCGGGGTGTTGCGCCTCCACCGGTCGGGCTGGGCGGCGCCGAAGTAGTCGGTGGTCGCGGTGCGCGCGGGATACCGGCCGGTCATGATGCTGCCCCGGGTGGGGCTGCACACCGGGCAGGCCGCGTAGGCGTCGGTGAAGCGCAGGCCGCGCTCGGCCAGGGAGTCGCAGCTGGGGGTCTCGTGGAAGGAGCTCCCGTAGCAGGAGAGGTCGGTCCAGCCCAGGTCGTCGACCAGGATGAAGAGGAAGCTCGGGCGCTCCGGCGGATCGGTCGAGGTCGGCCGGGCCGGTGCCGCTCCGAGCAGCAGCGCCACCGCTGTCGCCCGGACGATCACGCGGTGGCCCACCCGCGTCCCGGGATCCGCCTTCGTCTCATCCGCCCCCAGGCCTCGTCCCCGGGGCATTCGAAGGCCCGCTTCGGATCGCGGCCTGCCGTTCCCCGGATCCTCCACGCCCTCCATGTTCACCAACATGGTGTGCGATGGTAGCCGGTGACTTCCACGGGGACAATTTTGCGGGATTGTTTGCATCCCCGGGGGGTGGTCACTATCACGGTTGGACGAGCTGAAGCGGTCAGCCAGAACTTCAACAAGCTCGAGTACACGATGGAGGCGGGCGACGAGGAGTACGACGGGGAGAGGAGCTTCGTCGTGTGGACTTCCTCCCCGCTGGTCGAGCACCAGCGCCCGCGCGTCGCCTGGGCCTTCTCGGGCCCGGTCCGGTCCGGCCCCCTCGCCATGGAACGCCTGGAGGGAACGCCTCCTCGGGGTCGGCCGTGAGAAGGGACCTTCACGACAGCCTCCGGGACCTGGAGATCCTGGAGTGGCACGAGGTCGAGCCCGGCGCCGGGGTGGAGGACCTGCGCGACCGCACCGCGGCGATGGTGCTCCTTCGCCGTCTCGCGTCCGACCCCCTCAACCTGATGTCCCTGCGGGCCTTCATCGCGGCGCAGTCCGGCCCGACCGCGCCGGCGCGCCTGAGCGACGTCGAGGTGCTCGAGAGGATCGCCTGGCAGCTCGAGTCGGGTCGCGCCCGGATCGCCCTCCATCCCGCCCTGGATCGGGGGCGGCGCATCGGCCTGATGGTCGATGGCCCGCTCGAGGCCCTCCCCGCGCTCGAGCCGGCGCCGGTGCCGGTGCCCCTGGAAGACGGATCGGTGCAGATGACCGTCGAGGTCGAGGAGCTGCCCGTGCTGGAGCCGGGAGTCGAGGTCGAGGGGCCTCCCGTGCTGGAGCCGGGAGTCGAGGTCGAGGAGCCGCCCGTGCTGGAGCCGGGCCTCGAGGTCGAGGAGCCGCCCTCGCTGGAGACGGGCCTCGAGGTCGAGGAGCCGTCCTCGCTGGAGCCGGGCCTCGAGGTCGAGGAGCCGCGGGCCGAGGTGGCCTGATCCGCGCGGATTCGCGGCCCCGCCAGCCCGCCCGCGCTACAGCTTCATGATGAACGCCAGCCGGTAGTACGCCGGGCGGTTGTCGAAGAGCGTCGAGTCGCCCTTGTGGTCCGTGGTGCCGGTGTGCTGGTGCGATCCGTTCGGATCGCTGAGGTGGTACATCGTGGTCAGGTTGGAGTTGGCGAAGGGGGAGGGGTAGCTGGTGCCGGTCTGGTAGATGTTGTAGTCGCGCACGTAGTCGGCGATCGTGTGCTGGTGGGTGCCGGCGTACTCCGTGGTGAAGGAGTGGTCGTGCCGGGGAAGGTTGCCTCCGTCGAGCTGTCGGTTGTGCGCGCCTCCCACCTCGCCCGGATCCTGTCCCTGCACCACTCCCAGGAGGAAGCGGTCCTGCAGGTTGGGCGTCCCGTTGGTGCCGTCGCAGAGCTGCCACCCCCCGGGGATGGAGGCCAGCGTACCCGACCACATGAGGATGCAGCCCCGCGGCACGATGGAGAGCGCCTGCGTCGT
>CAZTTG010000144.1:0-10922 GCA_964615935.1 uncultured Planctomycetaceae bacterium
CAGGCCGATCTCGTGCGTCCGCTCCCCCACCGAGATCCACATCATGGTCAGGATCCCGATCGCTCCCACCACCAGTGAGATCCCCGCGATCCCCCCCACCGCCATGGTGATCACGTCCATGATGTTCCCGAACACGTCCAGCATGGCCGCCTGCGTGGTCACGGTGAAGTCCTCGTGCCCCCCGTGCCGCTCCGTCAAGATCCTCGTCACGCCCTCCACCACGCTGTCCGTCATGCCCTCGTGCGAGAAGGAGACGTCGATCTCGATCAGCTCGTCCTGATTGAACATCCGCATGGCCGTGGACACCGGAACGTACAGCACGTCGTCGATGTCGTAGCCCAGGAGCTGCCCCTTCGACTCCATCACACCGATCACCCGCAGCCGCCACCCCGCCGCGCGCACGAAGCCGCCCAGGGCGCTCTCCGCCCCGAAGAGTTCGCGCTTGAGCTTGGATCCCAGCACCGCCACCGACGTACCGCGCCGCGGATCCCCCTCCGGCAGGAAGGAGCCCTGCCTCACCCCCAGCTTCCACAGCGCCGGCATCTCGGCGGTCACGCCGAAGATGTCCACGCTGCGGCTGCGGCCGGCGCCCTCGACCCGCGCCTGGCCCATGACCAGCGGCACCACCGACTCCACCCCCGGCACGCGATACAGCGCCTGAGAGTCGTCGATGGTCAGCTTGCGCGTGGTCCCCCCCAGGACCCCGGGAATCCCGATGGTCTCGGTCTTGCCGGGGTTGACGGCCAGGATGTTGGTCCCGAACTGGGTGAACTCGGACACGATGAAGCGCCGCGTTCCCTCGCCGATGGACGTGAGCAGGATCACCGCTCCCACCCCGATGGCGATGCCCAGCATCGAGAGGGCGCTCCGCAGGCGGTGCTCGCGCAGGGCCGAGAGGCACAGGGCGACGTACTCCCTCCAGCTCATCGCCCCCTCCCGGTCAGGGCGTCCACCGGGTCCATCCGCATGGCCCGACGCGCCGGCAGCACCCCGAAGAAGACCCCCACGACCGAGGAGACGCCCAGGGCAGCCGCGATCGCCCAGGGCGGCGGGGTGGCCGGGAAGGCGGGATAGAGGGTCACCAGACCGCGCACCAGCGCCCACCCCAGGCCCAGCCCCAGGACCCCGCCCGCCAGCGAGAGCAGCACCGCCTCGGCCAGGAAGAGGGAGAGGATCTGCCGCGGCGCCGAGCCCACCGCCTTGAGCAGCCCTATCTCGGCGGTGCGCTCCGAGACCGAGACCAGCATCACGTTCATGATCCCGATCCCGGCCACCGACAGCGAGATGGCCGCGATCCCCGCCAGCGCCAGGGTCAGGGCCCCCAGGATCTTGCCCAGCGCCCCCAGCACCGCGTCCTGGGTGATCAGGGTGAAGTCCTCCTCGCCGTGCCGCTCCAGGAGGATGGCCTTGCAGCGGGCCCGGGCCGCCCCCATGTCGGCGTGGGCGCGGATCTCACACACCACCCGGAAGAGCGAGCTGCGGTTGAACATGCGCATGCAGGTGGCCACCGGTACGAAGACGGTCTCGTCCATGTCCACCCCGAGCTGGACGCCGCGCGACTCGAGCACGCCGAGGACCCGCGTGCGCCGCCCGCCGATGCGCACTACCTCGCCCACGGCGCTCCGGGTCGGGAAGAGCTCCTTGGCCAGCTTGGAGCCCAGGACCGCCACCTGCGCGCCGCGGCCCCAGGGGCTCTCGGGCAGGAAGCTCCCCGAGCGAACCGCCAGGCGGCGCACCTCCAGGATTTCCGGCACCGAGCCCAGGACGATCACCTGACGGCTGCGCGCGCCGCTCTCCACCGTGTCGTTGCCCAGGGAGACCGGGACCACGTTCTGCGCCGACCGCAGGCCGCGCTGCAGGGCGCGCGCGTCCTCGAGGGTCAGGTCGTTGGGCACGCCGGAGAAGCCGGGCATCCCGCCGGCGGTCTCGGTCCGGCCCGGCAGGATGATCAGGTTGTTGGTGCCCAGCGACTCGAACTGCTGGCCGACGTAGATCCGCGCGCCCTCCCCCAGCGCCGTCAGCACCAGCACCGCGGCCACCCCGATGCCGACGCCCAGGAGGGAGAAGCCGGTCCGGCGGCGATGGCTCGTCAGGGCGGCGGCGGCGAGCGTGAAGAGGTCGAGCACCTTCACGGCTGCTCGTCGCCTCCGCCCAGGATCTCGGCCACGGTGGTGAGCGCGCTCCCGGGCATGCGCCGGACGACGCGGCCGTCCTCCAGCAGGATCACCCGCGAGGCCCGCCGCGCCACCTCGGGATCGTGGGTGACCACGATCAGGGCCAGGCCCTCGCGGTTCAGGCGCTCGAGCAGCTCGAGCACCTGTCGGCCGGCGGCGCGGTCGAGGTTGCCGGTGGGCTCGTCGGCCAGCAGGACCTGCGGCCGCATGATCGTGGCCCGCGCGATGGCGACCCGCTGGCACTGCCCGCCCGAGAGCTCGGAGGGGCGGTGTCGGGCGCGGTCGGACAGGGCCACCGCCTCCAGCGCCTCGGCCGCCCGGCGGCGTCGCTCGGCGCGGGGCACCCCGGCGAAGACCAGCGGCAGCTCGACGTTGGCGAGCGCGTCCAGGCGCGCGACGAGGTGGTAGGACTGGAAGACGTATCCGATCAGATCGCGGCGCACGGCGGCCAGCTCCCGCTCGTCGAGCTGGGCCACCTCGCGATCGCCCAGCCGGTAGGAGCCCCGGGTGGGCCGGTCCAGGCAGCCGATCAGGTTGAGCAGGGTGGACTTGCCCGAGCCCGAGGGGCCCATGATGGCCACGTGCTCGCCGGACTCGATCTCCTCGTCGATGCCCGCCAGGGCGTGCAGCTCCAGGCCGCCCACCCGGTAGGTGCGCCAGATGCCCTCGAGCGTGATCACGGCTCGACCCCGTCGCCCTCCCGATCGACGAGGGCCCCCGCGCGCACGCCTTCGCGGTCCAGGTTGGTCACCACCCGCTCGCCCTCCGCCAGCCCTCCGGTGAGCTGGGTCCAGTCCCAGTTGGAGAGGCCCGTCTGGACCTCGCGCTCGACCAGGCGATCCCCGTCGATCACCAGGACCCGTCCGCCCTCGATCAGGGCGTGGGTGGGCACGCGCAGGACGTCCTCGCGCACCTCCAGGATCACCTCGATGTCGGCCGAGGTCCCCGGCAGCAGGGTGGCCGAGAACTCGGCGTCGTCGAGCTCCACCTCGACCTCCAGCGTGCGGTTCTGCCGCTCGAGGTCGAGCACGTAGGGGGCCACCCGCGCGATGTGCCCCGGGAAGGACCGGTCGGGGTAGGGATCGATGGTCACCCGCGCCACCTGCCCGGCGGAGAGCTTGGCCGCGTCCACCTCGTCCATGGGCGCGCTGATGTACAGCGAGCTGGAGTCGATGGCGTCGATCACGTCCGGGGCGGCGAGCAGCGGCACCGAGGGGGTCACCCACTCGCCCAGCTCCACCGAGACCTCGGCCAGGATGGCGTCGAAGGGCGCGCGCAGCTCGGTCTTGTCGAGGTACGCCTGGGCCAGGCCCAGGGAGGCGCGGCCGCGCTCCACCTCGGCGGCGGCCGTCTCGCAGTCGGCCAGCGCCAGCTCGCGGGCGCTGGCGAGCCCGTCCAGGATGTCCTCCGACACGAAGCTCGTCCCGGACCCGACCAGCTCGCGGTTGCGCTCCAGCTCGCGCAGGGCTCGGTCGGCCGCGACGCAGGCGCGCCGGTGGGTGGCCTCGGCCACCTCCAGCGCGCGCTCGGCCAGGCGCTTCTCGGCCTGCTGGGTGGCGTCGTCGAGGCGCAGCAGCAGGGCGCCGGCTTCGACCTGTTCGCCGCGCTCCACGCCCAGCTCCACCACCACCCCGGAGAGCCCCGGCGAGAGCTTGGCGCGGCGCCGCGCCTTGATGGTGCCCGCCTCGGAGTTGGTGATGGTCGACTCCACCCGGCCGCGCTCGACGGGCGCGGTCTCGACCCGCACGGGCTCGGGGGCCAGCAGGGTGATCTTGACGACGTACCCCACCCCGACGAGGGCCGCCAGGAGCAGGAGGCGCAGAATCCACTTTCGCATGTCGGTTCCTTCGGGGCCCGGCGGCGGGCGAGGAGGCCCCGCCCGCCGGGAATGCCGCAACATGGTAGGCGGCGCGCCCGCAGATATTCGATCTCGTTCGTATTCTCGGGGGCGCCCGTCCGCCGGCCTGGACCCTCGGTTCCCCGGCGTCCACCCTACCCCCGTGTCCGACCTCCCCCGCCCAGATCCCGAGCGCGAGAAGGAGCTCGTGGCCGCCGCCAATCGCGGCGACGCCTCGGCCTTCGAGGAGCTCTACCGCAGCCACCGCCGGTGGGTCCTGAGGCTGGCCTTGCGCCACACCGGTCGCGAGGAGGACGCGCTCGACGTGCTGCAGGAGGCCTTCGTCTACCTGCTGGGCAAGCTGCCGGGCCTGGAGCTCTCGGGCCGCCTGACCACCCTGCTCTACCCGGTGGTGGTGCACGCCTCGGCCGCGGCGCGGCGTCGATCGGGGCGCTTCCGCTCCGACGAGGAGGCCCTCGAGGGGGCGCGCGCGAGCGCGGAGGGGCCGGGCCCGGGCGGGCGCGAGGACCTGGTCCGGGTCCTGCGCGGCCTGCCCGAGGCCCAGCGTGAGGTGCTCCTGCTGCGCTTCTCCGACGGCCTGTCCCTGGAGGAGGTCGCGACGGCCCTGGACCTGCCCGTGGGCACGGTCAAGTCGCGCATCCACTACGCCCTGGCGGCCCTGCGGGAGGACCCGCGGACGCGGAGGTACTTCGAAATCGAAGGTCCGTGAACCCCGACTCCGGCTCCCGACCTTCAGGAGGAGACCCGTCCCATGATCGAGCGACCCACAGACACCGGCTCACCCGAGCCCCAGGCCCCCGAGGCCCTGGCGAGGGACCTCGCGCGGCTCGTGCGCGAGCCCCCTCCGGTGCCGGAGGAGCTCGACCGCCGGATCCTGGCGGCGGCCCGGGCGCGGCTGGGGGAGATCCCGGCGGCGGCCGAGCCGGGGCCCGCTCCCCGGCCGGGATTCCGGGGCCCGCGCCTGCTGCGCCACGCGCTGCCGGCGGCGGCCGCGGTGGTCCTGGCGCTCGGCACCTGGATGTGGGTCGAGCTCGGGCGGCGGGCCGAGGCGCCGCCCGAGGAGACGCTCGGCCGGCTCGACCCCCGGGACCTCGATCGGAGCGGGAGGGTGGACATCCTCGACGCCATGCTCCTCGCCCTGCGGGTCGGGGAGGCCCGCGCCGATCGGCTCTCGGGCGAGTGGGACTTCAACCTGGACGGCCGGGTGGACGGCGGGGACGTGGAGCTGGTGGCCGCGCGGGCCGTGGCGATCGATGCGTGAGGTTTCGCGAGCGAGGTGACGGCAGATGAACGGCAGGAAGATCACACGGATGACGGCGCTGGCCCTCGGCGCCCTGGCGCTGGCCTCCTTCGGCCGGGGCTTCCAGGGAGCCGGACCCGGGCAGGAGGAGCCGCTGGTGCGCTTCGAGGCGATCGACGTCTTCGTCGACTCGGGCGAGGCGGCCCTCGCGGCCTGGCAGATCGAGCTCAGCGACCGGCTCGATCGCACGCGGATCGTGGGGGTCGAGGGCGGCGAGCACCCGGCCTTCGAGGAGCCGCCGCACTACGACCCGCGGGCCCTCCTGCAGGGGCGGATCATCGTGGCCGCCTTCCAGACCCGGGGCGAGCTGCCGGAGGGCCGCACCCGGGTGGCGCGGATCCACGTGCGGGTGGAGGGGCCGGCCGAGCCCCAGTACGAGCTGGAGCTGCAGGTGGCCGCCGGCCGGGACGGCAGCGCCGTCGAGGCGAGCGCATCGATCGGGAACTGAGCCGGAAGGAAATGAAGACCATGAGCAGGGGCAAGATGAGGAACACCGCGGCGCTGATCCTGGGGCTGGCGTTGATCGGGTCTCAGGGGGGGTGCACCTCGGGGATCGGACGGTCCGCGCCGGGCTTTGCGAGCGAGGCCGAGGCACCGGGCGCCGAGGCCAGCGCCTTCGATCTGGGAGACGCCGACGAGCTCTGGATCCTGCCGCAGGAGGAATCCCGCTCGCCGGTCCTGGGAGCGCGGTTTTCGGGTTTCGACGTGCCCCTCTACACCAAGGACGGCACGCTCGAGGACGGGGAGGCGGCCTCGGACGACGGCCTCGCCCTCGCCGACGTCCCCGGCTGCGGCGGGCTGGTGGCCGACCGGCCGGAGGGCGGCGGCCGCGTGGTGGTGCCCCTGGAGCACACCGACGTCGCCTGCGAGGTCCGCGGCAACGTGGCCACGGTCGAGGTCCTCCAGAAGTTCCGCAACCCCTACGACGGCAAGATCGAGGCGGTCTACGTCTTCCCCCTGCCGCACGACGCGGCGGTGCACGGCTTCCTGATGGTCATCGGCGAGCGCCGGATCCGCGGCATCGTGGCCGAGCGGGAGGAGGCCGAGCGCATCTACCGCCAGGCGCGCGCCATGGGGCACGTGGCCTCGCTGCTCTCCCAGGAGCGGCCCAACGTCTTCACCCAGAAGGTGGCCAACATCGAGCCCGGGGCGGCCATCGACATCCAGATCGAGTACTTCCACACCCTGCCCCTGGTGGACGGCTGGTTCGAGCTCCACTACCCCATGGTGGTGGGCCCGCGCTTCAACCCGCCCGGCACGCGCGCGGCCGGCACGGGCATCGCCGCGGTCTCGACCGACGCCTGGCGCACCTCCGGCCAGGCGACCGAGGTCCCCTACCTGCGGCCGGACGAGCGCAGCGGGCACGATATCGCCCTCTCGGTGGACCTCGACGCGGGCGCCGAGCTCGAGGGCCTCGCCTGCAACTCCCACCGGATCGAGGTGGAGCGCGGCGAGGCGGGCCAGACCCTGGTGCGGCTCGCGCCCGACGATCGCCTGCCCAACAAGGACTTCGTGCTGCGCTACCGGGTGGCCGGGGACCGGACCAAGGCCGCCTTCCTGAGCCAGCGGGACGAGACCGGCGGCTACTTCACCCTGGTGCTCCACCCGCCGCGCGACCTGGCCAGCGTGACGCGCCAGGCCATGGAGATGGTCTTCGTGATCGACTGCTCGGGGAGCATGGACGGCGAGCCCATGGATCTGGCCCGCGCGGCCGTGCGCCGCGGGCTGGACCTCCTGCGCCCGCAGGACAGCTTCCAGATCATCCCCTTCTCGGAGAGGGCCGGGAAGATGGCCCGCGCCCCCATCGAGGCGAGCTCGAGGAACCTGCGCCGCGGTCGCGACTTCGTGGACCGCCTGCGGGCCAACGGCGGCACCATGATGATCCACGGCGTGCGCACGGCCCTGAGCTACCGTCCGGACCCCGAGCGCCAGCGCCTGATCGCCTTCCTGACCGACGGCTTCATCGGCAACGAGGAGGAGATCCTCTCCGAGATCCAGTCGGCCATCGGGGACACGCGCATCTTCAGCTTCGGCATCGGCTCCTCGCCCAACCGCTTCCTCCTGTCGGCCATGGCGCGCGAGGGCCGCGGCGCGGCGGCCTTCGTGGGCCTCTCCGACGACCCCGCCGAGCTCATGCAGGCCTGCTTCGAGCGCATCAGCCACCCGGCCCTCAGCGACATCCGGATCGACTGGGGCGCGCTGGGGGTCACCGAGGTCTTCCCCGGCCGGGTGCCCGACCTCTTCTGCGGCCGTCCGATCACCCTGGTGGGCCGCATGGAGGCCGATCCGGCGGAGCTGCCCGGCTACGAGGTCCTCGTCGAGGGCTCGATGGGCCGCGCGCGCCTGCACCTCCCGGTCTCCGTCTGCCCCGACGGCCCCCCGGCCGAGCACCGGGCCCTGCCCTGGATCTGGGCCCGCGCCAAGATCGCCGACCTCACCTCCCGCGCCCGCGGCGCGCGGGGCGAGGGCGAGCTCGAGGGCATCGCCGCCCAGGTCCGCGACCTGGCCCTGGCGTACGGCCTGGTTTCCGCCTACACCTCCTTCGTCGCGGTGGACTCGCTGTCGCAGACCGCCGGCGAGTACGGCACCACCGTCCCGGTGGCCGTCCCGGTGCCCGAGGGCGTGCGCTACGAGACGACGGTGGGCGGGGGTTGATCGCTCGCGGACACGCCCTCTCGAGAGGGCTGGACCCCCGTCCCCCCGTCAGGGGCAGAAAGTGGCGACCAGCCCGTCACTGAGGTTGAACTGGGCGCCACCACCGGCCGTATCACGGAACCAGAACTGGAAGTACCAGGTCTCGCCGAGGCTGATCAGGCCCGCGGGCTGGGGCGGGTTGGTGAGGTCCAGCGGGAACGATGCGTGGCCGAGTGAATCGGACAGGACCACCGGCAGGCGGAAGATCCCGGCACCTCCCGAGCCGACGCAGCGGACGCCGTTTCCGAAGGGAATCGACGCCTGGGAGCCGCCGTAGTAGAAGAGGCCGGCCTTGTTGGCCGGAGCTCCTGAGACCCTCAGGACGAGGTCGTTGTCCCCCACGCTGGTGGAACCGCTGAAGCCCATCACCGCTCCGGGGCCGGCCGAGTTGGGCGAGACCGTGCAGTAGTTGGTGGGATCGAGGCAGTTGCCGGTCGCGACTCCACTCACCACCAGGGCGAAGTCGGCGTCGAGGGCAGGAGTCTCGAGGTGTGAATCCTGGTTGATCTCGTCCGCGTGGACCTCCACCCTCCAGGCGCCGGGAGCCGGATCGGGGACGATCACGTTCTCGACCGTGTCGATGGTGTTGGACACGATGCCGGGAGAAGACGCGTTGCCGCCGTGAAGGCCGTCGTTCCCCCAGTAGACGGTTCCGACGGGGTCGATGACCCTCAGGGAGAGATCGTTGATGCGGTGCTGGCTCGATGAGGTGGTACCCGGCGGATCGAGGTAGACGAGGGTCGCGTGGAGCTCCGTCTCCCCGGGCTCCACCGTCAGGTCGTAGCCGGCGATCTGCAGGGGGTAGAGCACGTCGGTCTCGTCGACGATGAAGATGCTGTTGCGCCGGTCGTAGAGCTTCTCGACGTCGGCGCGGCCCCATCCCTGGTGCACGCGCGTGAGGTCGTGCAGCCATCCGCTGAAGGGATAGGCCGAGGCGCAGTTGATGAGCATGGCCCGTGCGGTAGATGACTTCGGTCTGCTCTCGAAGACCGTCGCCCCCCCCGGCGTATTGCCGAAGAGACCGGCGTGCCACATCTGGAAGAAGAGCCCGAAGTGGCCGGCCGTCGCCGGCGTCGCCGCGCTGGTTCCTCCGAACTGTTCGTACCTGCCGTCGTCGCTGGTCGTGTGGATCCAATCGTACCAGTAGCAGAGGTCGGGTTTGATGCGGCCGTCGGCAGCGGGTCCGATGCTCCCGGTGACCTGCCAGGCGTCATCCGCGAGGCTCAGGGTGTTCTGGTGGTTGACGGCGCCCACGGACACCACGTTCTTGGCCCAGGCGTAGTAAAGGGTGTTCTGAGAACCATAGTTGCCCATCGCCTGAAGGATCACGATGTTCAGGTGAAACAGGATATGGTCCAGCTCCAACGACTGGTTGGTGTAATTCACCCCATTGCCCGCGCCCCAACTGTTGGTCTGGAAGACCGCCTCGTAGGGAGGGAGGAGGAGCTCCGCCGTATGTGCGTAGCGGTGGGTCACGACCAGGTTGGAGGCGAAGATGTGCTTGCCGTCGGGCAGGAGGCCACGCGCGGCGGGGTTCCCGGTTCCGTCGCCGAAGACGATCCCCGCGACCGGCGTTCCGTGAAAGGTGTGCGTGTGGTTGCCCCCGTGAATCAGAGGCGGATTCGACTGGAAGTCCTGGTGAGCTTCGAGCAGTCCACTGTCCATGACCTCTCCGGCGACCCCTTGGCCGGTCATCCCGACCACGGCTTCCAGGTGGTTCGCTCCGCCGTCTTCTCGCACGTTATCCATGCAGAAGTGCACCGGGAACCAGCGGTCGATCCAGACGATCTCCGGCCAGCCGGCGACCGTGGCGAGTTGTTCGTGATCGAGCCTCGCCTCCAGGAGATAGTCCTCGGGATGCGCGGTGAGCACCTCCCCGCCGATCTCCCGAATGCGACCGGCCACCCGCGTCTTCTGCTCCGGACCGGAGCGGAAGACCTGCAGGAGGTAGCGCTGATCCTGGGGAAGGACATCGCTCCCCAGGTGCTCGAGCAGGAACGGCTCGAGGCGGTACTCGGGATGGTAGGCGCCGACCCACCGGACGTAGGGAAGAGCGGACACCGACTTCGCCGCCCCGGGCGACATCTCGACGATCTGGGCGTGGTTGGCGAGAAAGCGGTGGATCGTCCCCCCGTGCGCCTCGATGTCGCGGCGGAAGACCTCCAGGGGCGGCACGTGGTACTGGACGATGTAGACTCCCCCACTCGAGGGCAGCTCGAGGTCACGGGCGGCCGGCGGAGCTGACAGCGGGTCGAAGTCCCCGTGCTAACAGCTTGATCTCGTAGGATGTGCGACGAACGCGAGAGTACTCGCGGCCGTCCAGGCTGATGCGATAGTACGGCTGGGCTGCTTCGGCGTCGTCGCCTTCCACCCACAGGGCGAGACGCACCGAGCTCTCGGGTACGGCGACGAGGCGCGGGGCGAAGATGCGCAGTTCCGTGGTGCGCAGGCTGGCACCGCCGGGGGCCAGGAGGTTCGTTCGCCCCCCCACCTCGATGAGCCTCGGCTCGGCCAAGCTTGCGGCGCTGGGTTCCGGGGCCGAGGCGCTGCCAGCCAGCAGTCCTGCTAGCAAGAGGGGGAGAGTCAGGGAGAACTGCAGCATCATGGGAGCACCTGGCTGGTGGAGTGTATGGAAGCCCAGTAGCGCCTACTGTCGAAGCACCACCCGGTACAGGGTATGCGCTTCGAGGGTTCGGTGCTTGGGCCGATCCGGCAAGGTCGAGGCGGGGGGGGAGGGGGTTGATCCCGACGAAGACCGGGGGGGGGCCGGGGGGGGGGCCCCCCCGGGGGGGGGGGGGGGGGGGGTGTGGCGCGGGGTGGGGGGGGGGGGGGGGGGGGGCCCCCTCCCGTCGTATTCCAAAGACTACGAGAACATGGCCGCGATTGTCACACTATC
>CAZTTG010000145.1:0-10693 GCA_964615935.1 uncultured Planctomycetaceae bacterium
ATTCGAGGCGGTTCTCACGAAACGCCCGTGCTATTCACGCTTGTCTTGGGACTAGCCGACCCCGAGGATCCACGCCGCGATGCGCGTCGCGTCGAGCAGGTCCGCGATCGCCAGGTCGGCACCGGCCGCCTCCAGCGCCTCGATCGAGTAGTCCCCCGAGGCCACCCCGAGCGAGCGGCAGCCCGCGGCCCGCGCGCAGTCGACGTCGCTGGGGGTGTCCCCGATGATCGCCACCCGCCCGGGCTCGACCTCCTCCCCGACCTGCTCGCGGTACCGGCGCAGCGCCACGGGAACGAGGGCGCTCCGGCTGGGACCGTCGTCGCCCCAGGCGGCCACGCGGAAGAGACCGGAATCGAAGCCGGCCGAGGCGAGCTTCAGCCGGCCGGTCTCGGGCCAGTTGCCCGTCAGGAGTCCCGTCGTGAGCCCGGGCCGCTCCTCCAGGACCGCCAGGAGCTCGGCCGCGCCCGGCAGGGCCCGGGCCGGCCGCTCGCCCGCCAGCTCCTCGGCCAGGACCTCCGCGTAGAGCGCGCGGAAGCGGGGCTCGAGGCGGTCGGCCTCCTCGACGCCGTTGTGCGCGCACAGCATGCGCCAGATGGCCGGATCCAGGTTCCCGGCGAGGTTCCGCTCGTCGTGACGCAGCTCGCGATCGAACAGCCGCCTCCAGACCTCCAGCACCGCCGCGTGGTTGGCGGCCCGGCTGATCAGAAGGGTGGCGTCGACGTCGAAGAGGACCAGGGCCGCGCCGGCCTCGCTCATTCTCCCAGCCGGGCCGTGCGCTGCCGCAGCCAGTGGTCGGCCAGGGCGATCGCCACCATGGCCTCGCCCACCGGCACGAAGCGCGGCCCCAGGCAGGGATCGTGGCGCCCCATGGTCTCGATGGTGGTGGGCTCGCCCTCGCGGGTGACGGTCGGCTGGGAGCGGGGCAGGGAGCTGGGGGGCTTGAGGGCGCAGCGCAGGACGATGGGCATGCCCGAGGAGATGCCGCCCAGGATGCCGCCGTGCCGGTTGCCCCGGGTGCGGATGGCGCCCTCCATTGCGATGAAGGGGTCGTTGTGCTCGGATCCCCGCGAGGTCGCCGCGGTGAAGCCCGCGCCGTACTCCACGCCGACCACCGCCGGGATGCTGAAGAGGGCCTTGCCCAGGTCGGCCTTGAGCTTGTCGAAGACCGGCTCGCCCCAGCCGGCGGGCACGCCGGTGGCCGCGATCTCGGCCACCCCGCCCACCGTGTCGCGCTCGCCGCGCACCCGCTCGACCAGCTCGACCATGCGGCGGCTCGCCTCCGGATCCGGGCAGCGCACCAGGCTGGCCTCCACCTGCTCGCGCAACACGGCGGCCGGATCGGCCACCTCGGCCACGATCCCGCCGATCTGCTTCACCCAGCCGGTGACGCGGACGCCCTGCCGCTCGAGCAGCTTGCGCGCCACCGCGCCGGCCGCCACCCGCGAGACGGTCTCCCGCGCGCTGGCCCGTCCGCCGCCGCGCCAGTCGCGCAGCCCGTACTTGGCGTCCCAGGCGTGGTCGCCGTGCCCCGGCCGGTACTTGTCGGAGATCGAGTCGTAATCCTGGGGGCGGGCGTCCCGGTTGGGCACCTGGATGGCGATGGGAGCCCCGGTGGTGATCCCCTCGAACACGCCCGAGAGGATCTGCGGCCGATCGGGCTCGTCGCGCTGGCTGACGATCGAGGACTGGCCCGGCCGGCGCCGCTGCAGATCGGGGAGCAGGTCCTCGGTATCCAGCGGCAGGCCGCTCGGCACCCCGTCGACGATGACCACGTTGGCCGGCCCGTGGCTCTCGCCGGCGGTGGTGACGCGGAAGAGGTGACCGAAGCTGCTGCCCGTCATGATCTGGCTCCACGCGACACTATAGCGTCCCCACCACCCGCCGCGCCTCCTCCAGCCCCCGACCCACGTGCGCCACCGCGTGGGCGTCCGAGCCGTACACCAGCTCGATCGAGAGCTGGCGGGCCCGCGCCAGGATGGGGGCGGGGGGCATGAGCTCTCCGCAGGGAGCGAAGTCCAGCCGCGCGGCGTTCACGTCCAGGGCCATGCTCCGCTCGGCCATGGCCACCAGCACCGGCTCGACCTGCGCCAGGGTGAAGTCCAGGGAGGGCTCCCCGAGCTCCCGGCGGAACTTGTGGGCCAGGGTCAGGTGGGCGAGCCGGCGCGGCTTGTGGGGGCCCAGATCGGCCTCCACGGCCCGGAGCACGGTGGACCAGTAGGCGGCGTGGGCCCCCTCCAGCCCCCCGAAGGCCTCCACCAGCCCCTCCCGGAAGCTGTGGGGGGAGAGGTCGGTGACCATCCATCCGCCGGGCGAGGGCAGGAAGTGCACCGAGAGCAGCGCGTCGTCCAGCCGCGGCCCGGCCCGCTCCAGGATGGCCCGGGTGCCCCCCTCGAGCCCCTGCAGGTAGTCGACCTCCAGCCCCACCGCCACCTCGATCCGATCGGCGAAGCGCTCCCGCAGGGCCTCGGCGTGGTCGAGGTAGGCCTCCAGCCGCTCCGCCGCGAGGCTGGCCCCCACGTGGGGCGCGGGGTCCTCGAAGTCCGGCGGGGCGGGGGCATGCTCGGTGAGGGAGTACCGCTCGAAGCCGAGCGCCGCGGCCCGCTCGATCATCTCCCCGGTCTCCTCCCCCGAGCCGTGCAGGCAGAACTGGCCATGGCTGTGCCCGTCCCAGTCCCCGAACTCCATTCCCTCCGCGCTTCGATACACCCCGTGGCCTCGCACTCCGCCTTGCGCTATCCTCCTCCGCCCCATGCAGGAGTACAAGAGACACTTCGTCGAGTTCATGGTCCGCTCGAACGTCCTCACCTTCGGCGACTTCGTCACCAAGAGCGGGCGACGGACCCCCTACTTCGTCAACGCCGGCCGCTGGTGCACCGGCGAGCAGATGAGCCGGCTGGGCGGCTTCTACGCCGCGGCCGTGGCCGGGGAGTTGCGGGAGGGCTTCGACGTCCTCTTCGGCCCCGCCTACAAGGGCATCCCCCTGGTGGTGACGGCCGCCATGGCCCTCTCGGCCATCCAGGGCCGCGACATCCCCTACTGCTACGACCGCAAGGAGCGCAAGGACCACGGAGAGGGCGGCGCGCTGGTGGGCCACCCCCTGCAGGACGGCGAGCGCGTCCTGATCGTGGAGGACGTGACCACCGCCGGCACCTCGGTGCGCGAGACCGTGCCCCTCCTGCGGGCGGCGGCCGACGTGGAGCTCGCCGGCCTGGTGATCTCGGTGGACCGCATGGAGCGCGGCCGGGGCGAGCGCTCGGCCCTGGCCGAGCTACGCGAGGAGTTCGCCATGCCGACCTTCGCCATCGTCACCATCGAGGAGGTCATCGAGCACCTCCTGGGCCGCGAGATCGACGGCCGCGTGGTCCTCGACGCCGAGCGCTGCGAGCGGATGAACGAGTACCGCGCGGAGTACGGGGCGAGTTGAGGGGGGCGCACCGGATCCGGTGCATCCTCACCGGGTTCGGATCTCGAGCAGGTGGAGGCCTTCGCCCTCGCGCTCGATGCGGTGCGCGCCCACGGCGGCGGGCAGGAGCCAGGTGTCGCCGGGCCGGATCCGCCAGGCACCCGCGACGCCGCGCACCGTGAGCCGTCCCGAGCCGTGGGTGGCCAGGTAGGCCAGCGAGCGTCCGGCCGTGTCGCCGTCACAGCGGCCGCCGATCACCAGCGAGGCCAGGGCGAAGTGTTCGCACTCGAGCAGCTCGGCCCGCCCGCAGGCTCCCGGCCCGGCCTCGACCGGTCCCACCCACGGCCTTTCGTAGCTCACCGACTCCAGGGTCTGCTCGAGGTGGGTCGCGCGCGGCTGGCCGTCCAGCCCGACCCGACCCCAGTCGTACACGCGGTAGGTCACGTCGGAGTTCTGCTGGACCTCGGCCAGGGTGATGCCCGCGCCGATCGCGTGCACGGTGCCGCTGGGGACGAAGTAGAGCTGCCCGGGGCTCACCTCGTACGTCAGGAGCAGGTCCACCACCCCCGGTCCGCCCGCCTCGCGCTCGAAGGCGGCTCGATCCACGCCCGGCTTCAGGCCCAGCCAGATCCGGCTCCCGGGCTCGGCCGAGAGGATGTACCAGGCCTCGGTCTTGCCCGTCTCCCCGTCTCCCAGCCGCCGGGCCACCTCGTCGTCGGGGTGGACCTGGACCGAGAGCACCTCGCTGGCGTCGAGCAGCTTGACCAGCACCGGGAAGGCCCCTCCTGCAGCCGGTCGGGCCTTCCCGAGGAGCTCCGCCTTGCAGGAGAGCATCAAGCTGCGTAGCGACCGTCCCCGGTGCTCACCGCAGGCGACCACTGAGTTGTGATCTTCCCGGTCGACGAGCTCCCAGGTCTCGCCCACCCGGCCGCCGGACGGCAGCTCGATCCCCGGGACTCGCTCCAGGGCGCGGCCACCCCAGACCTTCTCGAAGAGGATGCGCTGGAAGCGGAGGGGCTGGCGGAGGCCGCTGGAGGAGGGGCAGTCCATGCAGCCTCCAGGATACGCCCTGGAGGGGGCGCGGGCAGAGCCCCGGACGCACCCCTCCTGCCGATCACCGGTCGCCGACCGGGCAAACCGGCGGGAATGGCTCCTCCCACGGCCATCCCGGGGCCGAAGAGAGGCCCGGCGCCGCCCCCGCTGGCGGGCCTTCCCCATGAGCCATCCCCTGGTGGATCTCGAGACCCTCTTCCGGGAGGCCAACGCCCTCGAGCCGCTGCCCCGGAGCGCCACCCGACTCATCTCGATCCTCTCCGAGGAGGAGTGGGATCCGGACGACGTGGTGGAGGTCGTCTCCCTCGACCCGGGCCTGACCGGGCGGGTGCTGGGCATGGCCAACTCGGCGGCCGTCGAGATCGGCTCGGTGGACGCGGCCATCCTGCGGCTCGGATCCGGCACGGTGCTCTCGGTGGCCATCGGCAGCGCCGTGCGCTGGGGGAGGCGGTGCCACCCGCCCGACTACGGTCTGGACGCGCAGGAGCTCTGGAGCAGCTCGGTGGCCTCGGCCCTGGCGGTGGACGGGATGCGGGCCCTCACGGGGCTTCCCATCCCGACCGAGGCCGCGACCGCGGCCCTGCTGCGCGACGTCGGGAGGCTCCTGATCGCCCGCCACCTCGACTCCGAGGTCCTGCGGCTCCTGCGGTCCGCGCGAAGCGGGGGCGCGATGGCCGAGCTCGGCGCGTAGGCGGAGCTCGTGGGCGTGCACCACGGCCAGCTCGGCGGGCTGATGGCGCGCTGCTGGGGGCTCCCGGAGCCGATCGCCGAGGCGATCTGCCACCACCACGAGCGAGCCGTGGAGGGTCGAGGGGGAGCCGTCGCGGCAGGCGCTCGTCCGGTGCGTCCACCTCGCCGACGCCGTCGCGAACCGGATCGCCGAAGCGCGGGAGGAGGGCAGTGCGCCCCTCGATCCCGAGCTGCAGCGCTCGATGGAGGCGCTCGGGATCGAGCCCGCCGGCTTCGAGGGACTGTGCGAGTCGGTGGAGGGCTGGATCGAGGAGCTCGGGGCGTGGTTCGCGTAGCGGCGGCTTCCGCCCCGGAGTCACGCGCCGCCTGATCCGCCCCGCCCCGCGTTCTCGTCCGCTCGCGTCAGCATCTCGCGCAGGGACTTCAGGCTGGCCTCCGGCGCGACGAGAAGCAGCGAGCGGGAGCGCGCCTTGGGCACCAGCAGGATGGCCCCGGACCCGAGCCCCTCGGGATCGGTGAGCTCGAGGATCTCCCTCAGGAGCTGGCTCGCGTCCGCGGGGGACAGATGCGCGAGGCGGACCAGCTCGAAGCCGGGCGAGCGGCTCTCGGGGGGGACGGGAACCGGGGCGGCTCCGCCGGCGGCGGCCACCGCGTCCAGCTCCGCGGCCCGGGCGCGCAGGGGAGCGAGCTGCTCGGGCGTGCCCAGGACGACCAGGGAGTTGGAGGGATCATGGAGGACGACCGAGACCTCCCCGTCCACACGCGGCAGGTCCGCCGCGAGCACCCTCAGCACCTCGGCCACCCGGGCGGCTCGCGCGTGCATGAGCCGGATCGCGTGGGCGCCGAAGCTCGCCGCCACGGCGCGGCGGCCCTCGGCCGGCGCCACCGCGGGGGCGGGCCCGGCCCGCTCCGCGGGTCGGTCGAGGCTCGCCAGGAGCCGGCGCAGCTCGGCCAGCTCCCGGGCCGGCGCGACGACCTCCAGGGCCCCGCCCCCGGGGGCCGGCCGGATCCGGATGCCCTCCGACCGGCCGCGCCACGCCGGATCGGCCGCCAGGGCCCGCTCGAGCTCCGTCGCGGCCTCCTTCGCGGGCAGGTGGCGCAGGTCGAAGCGCACGCCCAGACCCACCCCGGCCGGCGCCCGCAGCGCGGCCTCGATCCGGGAGAGGGTGGCCGCGATCCCGCTCGCGGGGCCCTGCAGCACCATCCGACGGGAGGCGGCGTGCAGCCACACCCCGACCCCCGGCTCGCCCTGGACCGCCAGGCCGAGGGTCCGGAAGTCGATCCAGTCGCCGCCCGGAGCGTCCACGACGGTGCCGACCTCGGCCCCACCGAAGGGCTCCAGGGCGTTCGCCGGGACCTGGACGAGGTCGGTGCGCAGGATCGCCGGGCCGGGGGCGGCGAGGGCCCGCACCGCCGGGGCGGAGGCGCCCGCCCGCGGGATCACCTCGTAGCCGTGGATCAGCAGGAGGCCCGCCGCGAAGGCGTCGAGCTCCCGCGGCCGCAGGGCGAGGTTGCCGGGGAGCACGGCCGTGCGGGCCGCCAGCGCGGCGCGGGTGGCCGGGTCGCAGGTCCAGGCATCGCCCGCGCGCTCCTGGCGGAGCTCCAGCAGACGGGCCAGGTCGATGCGGAGCTCCTCGGCGGGGGAGCCCGACCAGCGCAGGGCGTACTCGTCCGCGTCGGGCTCCTGGACCGGGACCGGCGGGAGGGCGAGGGGGAGGAGGGCGAGGAGGGCGAGGAGGGCGATCGACATGGCGGCTCCCTGCGAGGGGGGATCGGACGGACGGCGCGGTCTGCAGAGCGGACGGCGAGACCGCGGCCCTCTTCCGCGCGGCCGGCGATTCGGGGCCCTCAGGACCGGCGGAAGAGGATCTTGCGGATCTCCTGGAGCTCCTCGAGGACGCCCTCGAAGGGATTCGCGGGAGCCTCCTCGTCCTCCTCCGGCAGCGGCTCGATGGTGACCGCGGTCCCGCGGACCACCTCCTCGACCCAGCCGAGGTGTCGGCGGTGCTCGAAGTCGACCTCGACGATCGCGTTGGCGCCCATGTCGGAGGCCATCGCGAGCATGCGGCCCATCGCGCGGCGGCGGGACTCGTCGGCCAGGGCGGTCTGGGCATCCAGCTCGACGCCCTCGCCGCGGGCGAGTCCCTTGCTGACGAGCTCCATCAACCGCCGGGTCTGGACCGACACGCCCCAGACCATCCCGCGGTAGCGGGCGATCCGGTAGCCGTCGAAGCCGCTGCCGCCGGTCGTCAGGATCTCGCCCGCGGGCACCCCGGGGGGGGTGCGGTCGGGCTGGTCTTCGCTGGGGGCCATGGCGCTTCGCTCCGGCTCGTGGGGGCGAGGATCGGGGACGGCGGGGGGGCCAGAGAGGGTACGGCCCGGCTGTCCGGAATGCCCCCAAAACCCGCGGCTCCCCCGCCCGGGATCGACCCGGGCGGGGGAGCCGAATGACCCGCTCGGCGGGGCTACTGGCCCTTCAGGTCCATGGCGGTCCGCACCAGGTTCAGGAACTCGGCGCGGTAGCCGTGGGGATCGGGGCCCGCGCCCTCGCCGGCCAGCTCGTGGGCCAGGCCCAGGGAGGCTCCCGGGGCGTGCTCGGAGCCGCGCAGCAGCATGCCGAAGGTGGCCACCGAGGCGGCGAACTTGAAGTCCTCCGAGGCGGCGGCATAGCTCGCGCCCGAGTCGCGCACGGGCACCTCGATCTTGCGGCTGGTGTCACCCGTGGGCTCCTTGTAGCGGAGCTTGACGGTCAGGAGCTCGCCGCTTCCATAGGCGCCCGCGGGCCGGCGGGGCTCCTGGTAGCGGAGCTCGTCCACCCCGGAGCCCTCCTCGAGGCGCACGCCGGCCGGGACGATCTCGTAGAGGGCGGTCACGGTGTGGCCCGAGCCGATCTCGCCGGCGTCCTTGGTGTCGTCGTTGAAGTCCTGGTGGGCCAGGACCCGGTTCTCGTAGCCGATCAGCCGGAAGGCGCTCACCTCGGCCGGGTTGAACTCGACCTGGATCTTGACGTCCTTGGCGATGGTCACCAGCGTGCCGCCCATCTCGCGCACCAGCACCTTGCGGGCCTCCTGCACGCTGTCGATGTAGGCGTAGTTGCCGTTGCCCTTGTCGGCCAGCTCCTCCATCTGGGAGTCCTTGAGGTTGCCCTGGCCGAAGCCCAGCACGGTGAGGAAGACGTCGCTCTGGGCCTTCTCCTCGATCATGCGCACCAGCGAGCTGCGGTCGCTGACACCCACGTTGAAGTCGCCGTCGGTGGCCAGGATCACGCGGTTGACGCCGCCGGTGATGAAGCTCTCGACCGCCAGGCGGTAGGCCAGCTCGATGCCCGCCCCGCCGTTGGTGGAGCCGCCCGCCCGCAGGTTCTCGATGGCCTGCAGGATGGTCTCCTTGCTGGCGCAGGAGGTGGGGGGCAGGACCAGGCCCGCGGCCCCGGCGTAGACCACGATGGAGACGCGGTCCCGCTCGTCCAGGTTGTCGACCAGCAGGCGCATGCCGCGCTTGAGCAGGGGCAGCTTGTCGGGCTGGTTCATCGAGCCCGACACGTCGAGCAGGAACACCAGGTTGCTGCCCTCGTGGGCCTCGCGGGCGACCTCGCGCCCCTTGAGGCCGATGCGCAGCAGCCGGTGGGCGGGCCGCCAGGGGCAGCCGGCGACCTCGGCGGTGACCGAGAAGGGCGCCTCGGGGCCGGGCTGCGGCAGGGCGTAGGTGAAGTAGTTGATCATCTCCTCGATGCGCACGCTGCCGGGGGGCGGGAGCTGCCCCTGTCTCAGGAGGCGCCGCACGTTGGAGTAGGATGCCGTGTCCACGTCGATGGAGAAGGTGGACAGGGGGTCGTCGTCCACCCTCACGAAGGGATTCTCGACGATGGTGTCGTAGCTCTCGGTGTTGTGGAGGCTCTCCTCGAAGGCGTTCTCCCTGCGGCCGAGGAAGTCGTCGGCCGGCCGGCGGCTGGGCGGGCCGGCGTCGCCGGGGCCGCGATACTCCCCGCCGGTGACGGCCCTGCGGGCCCGGGAGCCGGGAGCGGGGGGGCCGGGGGAGCCGGGTCCGGCGGGCCCGGCAGTGGCGGGGCCGGACCGGGCCGCGGTCGGGGCGTCGGCCAAGTAGCCCAGCGCGCGGAGCTGATTCGCGCGCGGGGCGGAGGGCGCCACCTTCGACTCCTCGGGCTCCTGGGCGACGGACGCGTTGAAGTAGGCCGCACCCTCCGTCCGTTCGGAGTCCGTCCGGGCCACTTCGCGCCCGTCCAGCTCGGCCTCCTCGAAGCTGAGGATCCGGTACGCCCAGGCCCCGCCCACGGCGACCAGCAGGGCGGCGGCCACGCCTCCCACCCAGCGCTGCATGCGGAGCACGCGGCCGCCTCGCGCCGAACCGCCGCGCAGGCGCGCCTCGAGGGCGCCCCGCTGCTCGTCGGTCAGGCCCACCTCGGGCTCGCTCGCCAGCTCCTCGGAGAGGCTCGCGCCCAGGGCCTCGATCTCGCCCACGGCCGCGCGGGCCTCCTCGCTCTCGGCGAGCAGGGCCTCCACCTCGGCCCGCTCGGCCTCGTCCAGCTCGCCCAGGGCGTAGGCCGTCAGGCGCGGGTCGTCCGGATCGAATTGGTGTTTCTTCATGACGTGGAGCCCTCCGCCGATTCGGGGATCGCCTCCGCGGCGAACCTGCCTCTGAGTGCCTTCAATCCCACGTGGATCAGGAACCCCACGTTCCCGATCGACTGCTCGGTCACCCGGCTGATCTCGCGGTAGGAGAGGCCGTGCTTGAACTTGAGCCAGATCACCTCCCGCTGCTTGTCGGACAGCTCCTCGAGGCCCCGCAGGACTCGCGAGAGGGCCTCCTTTCTCTCGAGAGTGGCGGAGGGGCCGGGCTCGGGGCTCACCCGCTGCGCCGCCCTCTCCTCGCTCATCGTTCCCATGGGCCGCTCCTTTCGGCGCGCGTCGAGCGCCAGGTTTCGGCAGACGGTGAAGAGCCAGGGTCGCAGGACGTGCTCCACCCGATCGCGGGGCTCCCGGCACAGTCGCAGGAAGACCTCCTGCACGACGTCGCGGGCCCGCTCCACGTCTCCCAGGATGCGGGAGGCGTAGAGCGTGAGGGCGCGCTCGAACCGATCGAGGGCGTCCAGGATCCAGTCGCGGTCGTCGTCGGGATTCGCGGTCATGTGGAGCGCATCCGGCCGGGCTCTCCCGCCCGCCTCGTCCCCACGACGGGCGGCGCGCCGATTTCTTGGGCGCGGGGCGGCACTAAAACTGTAAACCCTTTGGCAACAGGGAGCTAGGTCCGAAGCTCCCCGCACACCTCGGCGATCTTCCGCGGAGCTTGGTGGCTCCCACCATCGACGAGCCCTCGCCTGGGGCCGGGGACCTCCCCGCGCGGCAAACTTGCCGCGCCGGCGCCGAGTGGCGCCGTGACGCCACGCGAGGTGCGCGAAGCGCACCGAGCATGTCGCGTGATCATCGGTCGAACCGTCCGATGCCGTAGTTGCGTAGGCCATGCCTCACGGCAGCAGGAATCGCTCGTGGGGGCAGGAACACCGTGGGCGTCCCGGCAGGCTGTGACGAG
>CAZTTG010000146.1:0-10613 GCA_964615935.1 uncultured Planctomycetaceae bacterium
TCGGCGTGGTTGCCCTGCTCGACGATGCGCCCGTCCTCGATCACCAGGATGCGGTCGGCCGAGCGGATGGTGGAGAGGCGGTGGGCGATGACGAAGCTGGTGCGGCCCTCGATGACCCGCGAGAGGCCCTGCTGGATGCGGCGCTCGGTCTCGGTGTCCACCGAGGAGGTGGCCTCGTCCATCACCAGGATCTGCGGTCGCGCCAGGATGGCCCGCGCGAAGGAGACCAGCTGCTTCTGGCCGATGGAGAGGCGGTTGCCGCCCTCCCCCACCTCGGTCGCGTAGCCGTCCCCCATGGCGTGGATGAACTCGTCGGCGTTGGCCAGGCGGGCGGCCTCGGCGATCTCCTCCTCGGAGGCTTCCAGCCGGCCGTAGCGGATGTTGTCGGCCACGCTCCCGCTGAAGAGGTGCGGGGTCTGCAGCACGATGCCCAGGTTGGACTGCAGCCAGTGCAGACTGCGCTCGCGGTAGTCGAGGCCGTCGAGCAGGATCCGGCCCTCGGTGGGCTCGTAGAAGCGGCACAGGAGGCTCAGGATGGTGGACTTGCCGCCGCCGGTGGAGCCCACCAGCGCCACGGTCTCGCCGGCGCGCACCTCGAGGTCGAAGCCCTCCAGCACGGTGGGGCCGTCCCGATAGGTGAAGCCCACCCCGTGGAAGCGGATGTCGCCGATGCGATGCGCTCCTCCGTCCTCGGCCACTCCCGCGTCCGACGGCTGGCCTCGACGGACCTCGATGGCCCGGCGCACCGGCTCGGAGTCGGCGATCTCCGGCTCGGCCTCGATCAGCCCGATGATCCGCTCGGCCGAGGCCTGGGCCATCTGCATCTCGGCGAACCAGCGCGACATCTCCTGGATGGGCTCGAAGAAGTGCCGGGTGTAGGTCATGAACGCGATCAGCGTGCCGATCGTGAGGCGCCCGCCGGTCACCTCCAGCCCGCCGACGGCGAGCGCCAGGCCGGTGGCCAGGCTGCCCAGGGTCAGGACCAGCGGCAGGAAGAGGGCCGACTGGAGGGCGTTGCGCACCGAGGCGCGCAGCATCTCGTCCGAGAGCCCGCTGAACTCGTCCAGGCTCTCCCGCTCGCGCACGAAGACCTTGCTGGTGCGCACCCCCATGATCCCCTCGTTGTACGAGGCCGTCAGGCGGGAGTTGGTCCTGCGCACGACGCGCGAGCTCTCGAGGATCCGCTTCTGGAAGAAGGCGCAGGCCCACACCAGCAGCGGGATCACCGCCAGCACCACCAGGGCCAGCTCGAGGTCCATCGCCAGGAGGACCGCGGCCACCGCCGTCATGGTGGTGACGCCCCAGATCAGGTCCAACACGCCCCAGGCCAGGATGTTCGACAGGCGGTCGCAGTCCGAGGTCATGCGCGCCATCAGCCAGCCCACCGGCCGGTGGTCGAAGTAGGAGAAGGACAGCCGCTGCAGGTTCTCGAAGCCGTCGCGGCGGATGTCGTGGCTGACCGAGGTGCGGATCCTCCCGGCGAGCAGGATGAAGCCCCACACGCAGAGGGCCAGGAGGGCGGTCAGCCCCAGGTAGGCCAGGGCATAGGGCGCGACGTCCACCGCCATGCCGCGCGAGTCCACGTCGTCGATCAGCTCGCGCGTCAGGAGGGGGAAGGCGGTGTCGGCCAGGGCCACGCCCACGGCGAAGACGGCCAGCCCGATCACGCGGCCCTTGCGCACCAGGGCGTAGGAGAGGAGCTTGCGCCACAGCCGCAGGTCCACCCCCTGCTCGCCGTAGGCCTCCTCGGTCGGCTGGGTGGCGATCACGCTTCACCTCCCCGCGCGCCGGCGCCGTGCAGGTCGCTCGCGATCTCCTCGTCCAGGACCCCCTGGATCCGCCACAGCCGCTGATAGGGTCCCTCCCGTCGCGCCAGCTCCGCGTGCGAGCCCGACTGCACGACGCGCCCTTGCTCGAGCACCAGGATCTCGTCCGCGTGGGCGATCGACGAGAGGCGGTGCGCGATGACGATGGTCGTGCGGCGGCCGCGACGCACGCGCAGGGCCTCGAGGATCTCCGCCTCGGTGCGGGTGTCCACCGCGCTCAGGGCGTCGTCCAGGATCAGGATGGGCGGGTCCTTGAGCAGGGCGCGGGCCAGGGCCACGCGCTGGCGCTGGCCGCCCGACAGCGTCACGCCGCGCTCGCCCACGAGCGTGTCGTAGCCCCGCTCGAAGGCGGCGATCGAGCCGTGGATGCAGGCGTCCCCGGCCGACTCCTCGATCTCCTCCCGGCTGGCGCTGCTGCGGCCGATGCGCAGGTTCTCCTCCAGGGTCTTGGAGTACAGGAAGGGCTCCTGCAGCACCGCGCCGATCTGCGAGCGCACCAGCTTGCGGGAGAGGGTGCTGATCTCGCGCCCGTCCAGGCGCAGCGAGCCGCGCTGGTGGTCGTAGAGGCGCAGGAGCAGGTGCACCAGGCTCGACTTGCCCGAGCCCGGCGGCCCCACCAGCGCCAGGGTCTGGCCCGGGCTCACGCGGAAGCTCACGTCCTCCAGCACGGCCTCGCCCTCGCCGAAGGCGAAGCCCAGGCCGCGGGCCTCGATCTCGCCGGTGAGGGCCCTGGGCTCCTCCTCCCGCGGCTCGGCGAGGTCCTCCTCCGCCTCCCCCAGGATCCCCTGCAGCCGGCCGAGGGACACCGCCGCCTTGCCCGCGTCCGTGAGGACCCGGCCCAGGTGGCGCACCGGCCAGATGACCAGCCCCTCGTAGGTGAGGAAGGCGAAGAGAGTCCCCACGCTGAGGGCGTCGCGTTGCAGGAGCCAGGCCCCGTAGATCAGGACCAGGCCGACCTGCGCGAGGCACAGGAGGTCCGAGAGGGCCCAGTACCCGCCCAGCAGGCGGATCAGCCGGTAGTTGTGGTCCCGGAAGAGCGCGTTCTTCCCGGCGAACTTGCCGCACTCGAAGTCCTGGCGCGCGAAGGCCCGCACCACCCGGATGCCGGTCAGGTTCTCCTGGAGCACGGCGGTCATGGCGCCCTCGGCCCGGTCCATGAGCAGGAAGCGCGCGCGCACCTTGCGGAAGAAGACCAGGGCGAAGGCGATGATGATCGGGAAGAGCGCCAGGGAGACCAGCGCCATGCTGGTGTGAAGCCGCAGGAGCACCGGCAGCACGCCGAGGATCAGGATCGCGGCCCGTCCGATCTCCACGACCTGGGTCGAGAGGAACAGGCGGATGGTCTCGACGTCCGAGGTGCAGCGCTGGACCAGGTCGCCGGTCTCCGAGCGGTCGTGGAAGGCGCAGGGCAGGTGGTGCAGGTGTGCGTACAGCCGGTCGCGTACGCCACCCACGATGGCCTCGGAGGCCTGGGCCGCCCAGCGGCCGCGCAGGTAGTGGAAGGCCCCTGCCAGGGCGGTGAGGCCGAGCACCAGGGCGGCGGCGATCCACAGCATGCCGCCCGAGCCGGGCGCGCCCACCCGCCGGGCAGCGGCCGCCAGCCAGCCGGGCTCGCCCTCGGCGCGGATCCCGTCGATGGCCGCCTGCGACGCGAGCGGCACGCCGAAGAGGCACAGGATCCCGACGGCCATGGCCGCGATGGCCGCCGCGTAGCGCAGGCGCTGCCCCCGCGTCAGGTCCCAGAGGGTCGTTCTCTCCTTCGGATGCATGGTCGATCGTCGCGCTTGGAGGCGCCCTCGATACGAATGAAGCCCGCCGGGCAGGTCGGGCTTCAGCGATTCGAGGGCGGAAAACGAAGAAGCCCGCTCATTTTCGTGAGCGGGCTTCTCATGGCCGCTTGCCCAGTGGGCGCGCAGCCTGAGCGCACTCGCTCACGGGAGTGGGGGCACTCCCGGGGGGAGGAGGTGGTAGAGTCGAGTGCGCATGGGCGGTTCCTTTTCCGCGCGGCTCATCGGCCGACGAAGGGAAAGAGGATACTCCCCTCCGATGGGGGCGCAAGGCCCGAGGCGCGAAACTCCGCGATGCCGGGGCCGCGGAGGGCCGCTCCGGGCCCACCGGGGGCCCCTCCAGGGGCCCGGGCGGCCGCCGCGCCGGCCGGAGGGGGTTCGGGCCGCGAGATCGCTGTCGCCGGGTCTCGCCGCCGCTATCCTCTCGCGCTCTCCGAGGCCGCCGCTCTCCCCGAGGCCGGCCCGAGAGCCGCCCCGGCGCCCCGCCCTCCAACCCCGATCCGGAGTGACCGCGATGAAGACCACCCAGCCCCTGCTCGCCACCATCCTGATCCCGGCCCTCCTGGCCGGCTGCCAGACCACCACCGGGGAGTCGCGGGAGGCTCCTCCCGACGAGGCCGCGGCCGCTGAGGCCATGTCCGCCGAGGACCTGGAGGCCTACATGGCGACCGCCCGGCCGGGAGCGGGTCACCGGATCCTCGACCCCATGGTCGGGGAATTCCGCGCCCAGGTCACGGCCACCATGGGCCCCGGGGCTCCGCCGGACGTGTCCACCGGGATCATGCGCACCTCCTGGACCCTCGGCGGTCGCTACCTGAAGCACGACTACCAGGGCAAGGCCATGGGCCAGCCCTTCTCGGGGCAGGGCTACACCGGCTTCGACAACCAGAAGCAGTGCTTCTGCGGCTTCTGGGTCGACTCCATGGGCACCATGATGCCCCCGATCATTCACGGCCAGGCGGACGAGTCGGGCAAGGTGCTCACCTTCGAGATGGAGCACGACCAGATGGAGCACGACCACTGGGTCACGGGCGAGCGCGGCACGACGCGCGAGGTCGTCACCATCGAGAGCCACGACCGGCACACCACGGACATGTTCTGGACGCCCGAGGAGGGCGAGACGCAGCAGACGCTGCGGATCGTGTACGACCGGATCCGGTAGCCGCGGCGGGAAATCCCGCACTCGAACCGCAACCGCTGGCGAGGCCGCGCGTCCCCATGGGCGGTGGGGGGCCCGTGGGATGCGCCCGCAGTGACGGCCGCTCGAGGCCGGGCTCGATGGGCATCACCGCCCCGCCTCACTCCGGAATCGGCCGCCCGTCGTCGGGCACGCGGGCCTTCGCCTCGACCGGGAGGAGGAAGCGCCCGATCTCGAAGTAGCCGTCTCCGCTCAGCATGCGGCCCTCGCGGGTCCACATGCGGTATCGACCATCGGGATCGCGGTCCCTCGTCGAGAGCCCGAGGGGGAACATCCGCCGCTCGGGCTCCTGGGCCCCCTCCTCCTCCGCAATCTCCATCCACAAGGCGCAGGGAATCAGGTCCCCGCGGCGGTAGGGCCCGCCCAGGGGCCAGTGGGGCCGGTCGGCGTAGAAGGCGTCGGCCGAGGCGACCAGGAGGTAGCTCTCGCGCAGCATCTCGATCCTGCGCTCCGTCCAGGTCGAGGTGGGGTAGAGACCATAGGCCGGGTGGTGGTTGTTCTGGAAGCTGTTCCTACCGTCCGGGGCGGTGACGCGGTCCATGATCTTCCAGTCCCGATCGAAGCCATTCGGGAGGCCCCGCCAGCGGTAGGTGATCCAGGCCAATCCCGTGCCCGGAAGGGGCTCGACCTCGAAGTCGATCAGGTCCAGCCGTGGGACTCCGACACCCTGCACCTCACCCGGCGCGAAGCGGGCACGGCACTCGAGGTTCCAGAGTCCCCAGGTCTCCTCCTCGATGTCGAAGAAGCGCCGGCCCCCCTCCGCGGCGTCGCTCCGGCGCAGGACGAAGACCGGGCCCAGGCCCGCGTGCACCTCCTGGTCGTAGAAGGCCGCCTCCACCCGGAAGCGCCGGTTGACCTCCTCGAAGAGCCCCTTGCGCTGGGAGAGGACCGGCAGGTGGACGATCAGCCAGTCCAGGCCCTCCAGGGTCCCGGCGATCGCCTCCCGCCGCGCGGGCGCGGACTCGTCCGTCTCGGACTCGGGCACCTCGTCCCGCCAGCTCTCGAGCGGGTAGGGGAACTTCACGTGCTCGATGCGCGGCGAGGCGCGCAGGAAGAGCGCCCAGTGGTAGGCGCCCGCCATGCGCGCCGGCGCCGCCGCGTCCTCCTCCAGCGATCCCTCGATCCAGTCGAGCGCCTTCCAGTACGCGCCGTGGAAGCGCGGGTTCGAGTCCCCCAGCGCCATCACCCCGAGGGGCAGGGCCGCCAGCAAGGCGATCGCCGCCGAGGCCCTGCGCCAGAGGGGCGATCGCGCCGCTCCGCCCCCGCGCCACCGCGCCCAGCCGGCCGCGCACACGGCGGCGAGCAGCGGCAGGATCGGCAGCAGCAGGCGGTGGGACTTGTCCCCCTTGAAGCTGAGGATGGCCACGTATCCGGCGGCCACCAGCACCGGGATCCACCTCCGCCAGGCCGGCCGGCGCAGGAAGCACAGCAGGCCCACGGCGCCGAGCAGCAGCGCGGGCCAGACGATGAAGTCGTCGAAGTGCTCGAAGTACCAGGTGCGCGCGCTGGAGGAGCGCGGGGTCCACTTCTCGTAGGCCCGGTCGAATCCGTATCCCTGGAATTCGCTCTGGGTCTGGTAGACCCACCGGGCCATGTCGCGGAAGACCGGGAACTGCTTCTGGGGAATCAGCAGCAGGGTCGTGAGCATCGAGCCGACGTTGTCGAGCACGTAGCCCAGGAGGCTCGCGCCCCAGCGCCCGTAGACCCAGCGATCCAGGCCGATCTGCGCCAGCGCCCCGACGCCCACGCCCGCGCCCAGGCCCAGCCAGCTCGCGGCGTGCTTCACCCGATCGCGGACGAGGAGCAGGCCGAAGAGCAGCAGGATCGCGAGGAGCGTCTTGTAGGAGCAGAGGAGCGCCAGGCCCAGGAGCATCCCGCCCCGCAGCGATCGCCCGAAGCCGCAGCGCTCGAGCAGGCGCTCGAATCCCAGCGCCGCGAAGAGGGCCGCGGCGATCCCGGCCACCGGCGAGACGGCGTAGCGCAGATAGACCGGGTTGACGGCCACCAGGAAGCCCGCCGCGAAGCCGGCGCGCCGGCCGGCCACCCGCGCCCCCAGCCGGGCGCTGGCGAGCACGAGGGCCAGGGCGAGCCCCATCTGCACGGCTCGCCCCACCCACACCAGCGGGCGCAGATCCTCCAGGCCGATCCAGTCGGCCAGGGCGAACATCGGCACGAAGACCAGGGAGAAGGCGAAGGAGCGCACGGCCCGGTCGGCGCCCAGATCCCCGCCCTCGGCCCAGGCCAGCGCCCGATCCAGGTACTCCACCGAGTCGGCCAGCTGGTAGCCCTCGAGGCGGCTCCAGGAGAAGACCTGCAGCGCGAGCGCCAGGAACAGCAGCCACCGCATCCCGCGGTCGCGCAGCCCGGGCATGGGCTCCCCGTCGGTGCCTATCGAGCGGGCAGGATCCACAGCGTCTCCTCCCGACTCTCGATCGCGTCGCTCATCCCGAAGCCCAGGCGCACGGAGCCGTCGGGCTCCTCGCGCACCTGGATCGAACCTCCGGTTCCCGGATCCCGAAGGCCGCGCGCCCAATCGAGCGCGATCTCGCGGCCGTCGCGGTAGTCGACCAGCCCGACCTCGGCCAGGGAGCGCAGCGCCTCGTGGTACAGGGCGGTCTCGACGTTGCCGGGCAGGACCCGCCAGATTCTGGAAGCCACCGGTGTCCATCGACCCGGTGAGCGAAGCTCGACCGCGAGCTCCCGGCTGCCCCGCAGCGCCTGGTGCGGCTCGCGCTCGAGGAGAGCGACCGCCCGCTCGCCGATCTCCAGGAAGCGCTGGCCGTCCCAGCCGGCGAGCAGGGGGTAGAGGGTCCGCCCCACGAAGGTCGAATCGGGATCCGCCTGGGCCCAGGCGATCTCGCCCGCGCGGTAGAGCTCGAGGTGCAAGCAGCGGTGTCCGTCGACGGCGCGGCGCAGCGCCTCGAGCGGAGGGCTCTCCCCCACCCGCTCCTGGAGCGTCTGCACGCGATACCCCGCGGGCAGCCGCGCGAGGAGCTGCTGCAGCCCGTTCAGCGCGATCTCGAGCTGCATGCCGTGGGCGTGGAACGGCCCCATGAAGGGCTCTCGCCGCAGGGCTCCGACCCAGAGCCAGGCGAGCTCCATCCTCCGCAGCGCGGCCGGGAAGCGGCCCCGTTGCGCGTCGTCCACCGCGGCGATCGACAGCCAGGCGGTCGCCTCGATCAGGACCTCGGCCTCGTCGATGCCGAGCTGTCCGGCGGCGGGGTCGAGGAAGTCGTAGGAGACCGCGATCCGGAAGGGGCCCAGGGAGGCGATGCGCTCCACGCGCTGCAGCTCTCCCTCGATCTCGCCCAGCCAGCTCTCGACGAGCGTCCACGCGGCCGCGGGCGGGTCCGCTCGGGTGAGGATTTCACCCGCGGCCCACTCCACCGCGGCCTCGTACCCCCGCGCGTCGCTCTCCCGGGCGGCCTCGGCCATGGCGAGGAGGAGCTCGGCTTCCTCGACCGAATCCCCCTCCCGCAGGCGCGGCCTCAGCCGAACCTCGCCCGCGATGGAGCCCTGCACCAGCTCGGCCACGAGGCGCGCCGCCTCCTCGCTCGGGGGGGGCTGCTCCATCTCGGCGAGGAGGGTCGGTTCCCCGCGAAGCTCCAGGGCCTGGACCCGCTCCTGGAAGCCGGCCCGGCCCCTCTGGCGCACGGCGAAGGCGGCGAGGAGGGCGAGGAGCAGGACGGCGAGGAGGATCCACCGGATCCACTTCCGCCGACGAGCGGGCTTCTCGCTCTGCATCCCTCAGAGTCCGCGCATCCAGTCGGGCCGGAAGGGCGCCGACTCGGGGTGGGCCAGCACGACATCGAGCGCCGCCAGCATGGCGGGCTTGTCCTTGGGCAGGGTCCCGGCGAGCGTCAGGTAGTTGCTGGCGTGGTTGGAGCGGAAGATGGTGCCATCGAGCTCCAGATCGCCCAGGAGGGCGCGCAGCTCGGCGGCCAGCTCGACCGGCTCGAGCTCCTCGAAGCGCCCCGCCTGCCGGTCGTCCCACAGGGGCGTGTCCGGAACGGGGGTCATGGTCAGGGTGGAGAGGAAGCGCGGCTGGATGGCGTTGACCACCCGGGCCGATCCGCGCGCGTGCTCGAGGGAGAGCGCGCGCTCGCCGGCGCCCAGCAGGATCATGGTGGAGAGCTGGACCCCCGCCGCGTGGGCCTTGTTCGCGACGCGGATGGTCTCGGCGGCGTCCACGCCCTTGCGCATCTTCAGGAGCACCTCGTCGCAGCCGCTCTCGATGCCGAGGTAGTAGAGGCTCAGCCCGGCCTCGCGCAGGTCCCGCATCTCGTCGGTGCTGCGCACCTGCAGGGACTGGGGCGAGGCGTAGATGCTGGTGCGGCGCAGCTCGGGGAAGGCGGCGCGCAGCTCGTCGAGGATGGCGCGCAGGAAGGCGGCCTTGGCCACCAGGGCGTCGCCGTCGGCCAGGAAGACCTTGCGCACGGTCCCGAGGTTCTCCCGCGCCCAGGCGATCTCGGCCTTCAGCTCCTCCAGCTTGCGCACGCGGAAGGGCTTGCGCCGGTACATGCCGCAGAAGGTGCAGCGGTTGTAGCTGCAGCCCAGGGTGGCCTGCAGGATCAGGCTGCGGGCCTCCGAGGGCGGCCGGAAGACGGGTTCGACGAGGTGGATCATGGCGGGGTCGGGGGGGATGATACGCGAAAGCGCCCCCCTGCCCCAGATGGCCCGGCCTCAGCCGCGCCGCGGGCTCTTGCGCCCGGTCTCGAGCTTGCAGCGCACCTCGCGCTTCACCCGCGCAGCGAGGCCCTCCTCGTGCTTCGCGAGGAAGCGCTCCACGGCCCCCCGATCCCGCTTCGACAGGTCCCGCAGGGCCCACGAGAGGGCCTTCACCACCATGTCGTCGCGGTCGGCGACCAGGGCCTCGCAGACGGCCAGGGTCCGCGGCGCGTCCCCCTCTCCGCCGAGCGACTTGCGGTTGAGGCAGACCGTGCACACCAGCGCCGTGCGCCGCCACCAGCGGTTCGGCGAGCGCGTCCACTGGCCCACGCGGTAGTCGGAGATCCGCCCCTCTCGCCAGGCCGTGCCGGCCAGGACGGCGAGGGTGTCCACGGCCCACCAGCTGTCCACCGCCTCGCCCATGCGCTTCAGCTCGCGCCAGCGCAGCCCACGCATCGCCGCGGGGTGGCGCTGCAGCACGGTGTAGGCCGTCCAGAGGTCGCGTTGCTCGCCCCCCTCCCAGATCGCCAGCGCCAGATCGATCGCGGCCCGAGCGTCGAGCCGGTCGATCTCCTCGAGGAGGTCGCCGGGGAGCCGCTCCCAGCACCGGGGGTCGGATCGGGCCTTCAGGAAGCGGGCGATCCTCTTCGCGAGCTCAGCCGTCATCTTCCGTACGGGCGCGCGGCCAGGCTAGGATCCGCACGATCGCGTAGACCGTGCAGAGGGCCGTCGACGCCAGAACGGCAAGGTACCACCGGCCGACCTCCGGAACCATCTCCGCGGCGGGCTGGAAGTAGAGCAGGACTCCCGCGATGAACGGCAGCATCAGCCACCGGCTCTTCTCGCGGCGCACGGCCCGCGAGACGGGGGGAAGCGACACGATGGCGATCACCATTCCGGACACGGACCCCCAGAAGATCGGATTGCTGGCGTTGTGGATGAGATCGAGGCCGTGGCAGCAGGTGAAGATCAGGCCGCTCATGGCGAAGAAGGCATTCACCGCCAGCGCCAGCCCCGCGATCGTGCCTCGCGCGGCGCGTCCGACCCGCAGATGTGTCCCGGTGGTTGCCATCCCGACCCCATGCGATGGGAGACACCCGACATTCCCGCCCCACGCCCGCCGTGCGGCCCGCC
>CAZTTG010000147.1:0-10099 GCA_964615935.1 uncultured Planctomycetaceae bacterium
CCGACGACGCGTATTCGCTGTGATACTCGGAGGAGGCGCAACGCCGCCAGCGGCGCTGAGAGGCCCGCAGGTGGACCGGAACTTCCCGTGCGCGGCACTAGTGTCCCTCGCCGCCGGCGGGAGGCTCCTCCTCGGTGGCCCGCGGGGGCGTGACCTCGAAGGCCTCCTCGCCCATCACCACGATCATGCGCGGGCTGAAGGCGAGGTAGGGGGCCAGCTCGGGCCTGGCCTTCAGGAGGTCGAAGTACTCCTTCGAGTAGGCCTCCACGACCGTCTTCCCCTTCGCCAGCTCCTCGGTGAGATCCCGGTCGACCCACACGCCCCAGCGCAGCAGGAACACCTTGTCCTTGATCTTGCGCGTGAACAGGTCGATCAGGGCGGCCTGGCGCATTCGCCGTCTGCCCTTGCCCAGGAAGAACTCGTCCTCCCCGCCGGTGGTGCCGGCGGCGATGAGGCCGGCCAGGTAGGCACTGTCGTCCACGGCGCCCTTGCCGGTCGTCCGGCGTCCCAGGCCACCGAGGGCCCCCTCACCGGCCCGCATCTCGACCGCGATCGTCTCGGCGAGCTCCCTCAGCTCGGCCGGGGACGCGTCCCTCGGCAGGACGCCGGCGTCCCGCAGGCTGGCGGCGATCTCATCCAGGCTCGGAGGGGCGCCGGGGGTGGCCGGGCCGAGGCTCCCCGGACCCGCCGGGCCGGGGCTCGACGGTCCCGTGATGGGCCCCGCCCCGCCCCCACCGCCTCCACCCGGGGGCACCGCATCCCCGGGACCGCGATACGCGCCGCCGTGCCCCGAGGCCCTCCGCCGGGGGCGCTCGCCCGGCACCGCCAGGCCCTCCTCGACGATCAGGTGGGAGGTGTAGGGAGTGACGATGCGGTACTCGCGGCCGAGGCGGCCCACCTCGTCCAGGAGCTCGGGGTCCTTGCCGTTCAGCCGGATCGCGTCCAGGAGCATCCCCACGCGCCGCTCGGCCCACAGGCGCGGGACGAAGTCGAAGTCCTCGCGCGGACCCGCGGCGAAGGTGCCCTCGTACACGTACTCCCGGCGAGCGCCCTCCACCGCGCCCGAGAGCCGGATCGCGCAGGGACCCTCCCCCTCGTAGCGGCCGAAGACCGTCAGCCGGCTGCCCTTGAAGAGGTCGGGGAGCCGCGCCGGCACGACCTTGACGAGCCGGACGCCGTCCGCCTCGAGCCGGAGGTCGGTCAGGACCGGGTGGCTGAGCCGGGTCAGGAGGTCGCTGGTCTTCTCCTCGATGCTCTCGTACTGCCGCACGTAGCACCGGCTGCCCCCGCCGTCCGCGGCCAGGGTGTCGAGCAGGTGGGTGTTGACGTCGTCACCCACCCCGAAGACGAAGACGCGGGTCCGGCCCGCGTTGAGCCGCTGCGCCTCGGCCAGGATCACCTTCGGATCCTTCACGCCCACGGTCGGCAGCCCGTCGGTCAGGAACACCAGGATCTGCAGCCCCTCCGCGTCCGCCGCCCCGCGCGGCAGGCCGGCCCGCAGCGCCGAGGCGATGTTGGTGCCCCCCCCGGCCTCGAGGCCCTCGATCCTCTCGAGGGCCGCCTCCGCGAGGCTCGCGGTGGCCTCCACCGGGGCGGGGAAGAAGGGTTCGGCCTCGGTCGCGAAGGGGACCACGTTGAAGCGATCCCCCTCCCGCAGCGACCCGATGAAGAAGCGCAGGGCGCCCCGGGCCTGATCGATCTTCGCGCCGGCCATCGATCCCGAGGTGTCCAGGACGAAGGTGATGGTCTTGCTCAGGACCCGCTCCTCGTCGAAGTCGCGCCGCGGAGAGATCAGCATCATGAAGGTGCCCTCCCTCTCGCCGCTCCTCTTGTGGCTCAGGAAGTTGAGGCCGAACTCGCGCTCGGACAGGCCGTAGAACACCGACAGCTCGCCGGCCGGCAGCAGGGAGACGGGGCCCTCGAAGGAGGCCCGCGCCCGGTGGTCGTCCTGGCGGATCACCTGGATCGAGGAGGCCGGCGCGAAGGCGTTGCGGAGGGTTTTGCGGGAGCGGATGGAGAGGTCCAGGGTGACGTACTCGGGGGGCCTGCCGCCCACCCCGGCCTGGTTCAGGGCGAAGGTCCAGCGGTGCAGGCCGGCCAGCTCGGGGAGCACGTGCCGGAAGCCGACCTCGACCTCGACCTGGCCCTGCGGCGGGATGGGGAAGATGCGCGCGCGCAGGCAGCCGCGCCCGTAGTACTCCAGGAGGCCGGGGTCCAGCCGCCGGCGCACGATGCTCTCGTAGACCCCCCGGGCGCCCTCCGCCCCCAGGACCTCGCCGCTCATCTCCACCCCGTCGACCGTCATCCGGAACTCGTCGGCGGCCGCGCCGGCGGGCAGGGGCAGGAGCCAGATGGCCTCGGCCGGCCTCCGCCCGTCGTTGCGCACGACCTGCTTCAGGCTGGTGGTGGCGACGCCGTCGACCACCTGGACGTCGGCCGCCAGGCTGGTCGTCCGGACCGGCGCGCCGTGAGGGGGCAGGGGCATCCCCTGGGCCCCTGCGCGGGTTCCCAGGCACGAGAGGACGACCGCCGCGAGGGCGGTCGAGAGGAGGCACGCGGACTTCATGACGACTCCTTGGGGCTCGGCGACGCGAGGTGAGGGATGCTCCTCCGTGCAAGATCCGGGCCGGGCCGCAGGACGGGGGCCGGGACGCCGAGGCCCGCGCGGCTGCGGCCGCGAGGCGTGGGGTTCCCGTAACGCGGATGGCCGCATCGGAGCAGGCTCCCTCCGGGAGAGCGTCGATGCCGGCCCGGGGCCGGGAGGGTAGGCTGTCGCCCGCCGACCGGCAGGAGAGGATCGCCATGCGCATCGGGATCGACCTGGGGGGGACCAAGATCGAGGGCATCGTCCTGGTGGAGGGCGGCGAGCTCCGTCACCGCCAGCGCCTCTCCACCCCCCAGGGGGACTACCGGGGGACCCTAGAGGCCATCGCGCGGCTCGTGCGCCGGCTCGAGGAGAGCTGCGGGGAGACCTGCACGGTCGGGGTGGGCACCCCGGGATCGGTCTCCACCGTCACGGGCCGGCTCAAGAACTGCAACTCGACCTGCCTGAACGGCCAGCCCTTCGTCGAGGACCTCTCGCTCCTGCTCGAGCGACCGGTGCGCATCGCCAACGACGCCAACTGCTTCGCCCTGTCGGAGGCCAGCGACGGGGCGGGGGCCGGCGCCTCGGTGGTGTTCGGCGTCATCCTGGGGACCGGGGTGGGCGGCGGCATCGTCGTCGACGGGAGGATCCTCTCCGGCGCCGACGGCATCGCCGGGGAGTGGGGCCACAACCCCCTCCCGTGGCCGCGCCCCGAGGAGTGGCCGGGGCCCGACTGCTACTGCGGCCGGACCGGCTGCGCGGAGACCCTCCTGTCGGGCCCCGGCCTGGCGCGCTCCCACTGGGAGCTGGGAGGGCCGGACCTCGCGCCCGAGGCGATGGTGCGCGCCGCCGAGGAGGGAGACCCGCGCGCCTCGCGGGCCCTGACCCTCTACGAGGATCGCCTGGCCCGGGGTCTGGCGGGGGTCGTCAACCTCCTCGATCCGGAGGTGATCGTGCTGGGCGGGGGCCTCTCGAAGCTGGCGCGGCTGTACGAGAGCGTCCACGGCCGCCTGGCACGCTGCGTGTTCTCGGACACCGTCCGCGCGAGGATCGTCCCTCCAGCGCACGGGGACTCCAGCGGGGTGCGCGGAGCCGCCTGGCTGTGGAGCGAGGAGGAGTCGGGCGGCTGAGGAGCGGCGCCCCGGTTTCCCCGCGTGCGATCCGACCTCCCCCCGAATCGGGGGTAGTTTTCAGGTGACTCGGAGCGTGGCGGTGAGCCTCCCGAGGCCCCGCGCTCGCACGGCGAAGCGCACAACAGGCACCTCGACCGCGCACCGGTCCCCCCCCATTCCACGGATCCTCTCCACCGAGGGCGTCGCCTCCCCACCCCCCGGGGCGCGGCGCCCTCCCTTTTCGTGGGCCCGGGGACGGAACCCGTCCCCGCCGCTCAGCGCCCGCTCGCCGCCGGCTCGATCCGCGGGGCCCGGCGCCCCTGCACCGCCGTGACGAAGCGGTCGACCTCCAGGTCCTCGAAGACCTGCCGGCTGCCCTTCGCGTCGGGCCAGCGCACCTCCAGCCGGTCGACGCGCTCGGCGCTCCCCAGGCCGAAGCAGGCCTCGGGGGGATCCTGGTGATTGGCCAGGCCCGATCCCGAGCGGATCTCCCGGATCTGGGTCAGCTCGCCGGTCGTGACCGAGACGCGCGCGCCGATGCCGCCGCGGTTGGCCCCGCCTCGCCCCTTGCCCTCCAGGCGCACGTTCAGCCAGTGGTTGCCGTTCCGGTCGGCGAGCCGGTTCTGGAACAGGCCCACCTCGTTGAGGCGGATCCCGCCCATGTACCGGTCGCGGTGGGCCTGGTTCAGCCGCATGAAGGACCGGCCGACCAGGACGTCGACGTCGCCGTCGCGGTCAAAGTCGCCGATGGACAGGCCGCCGCATCCCTCCCAGTCGAAGCCCGCCTCCCGCGTGACCTCCTCGAAGCCGCCGTCCTCGTCCTGGCGGTACAGGCGCAGGAACTGACCGTCGGGATAGTCCCCCGAGCCGATCAGCAGATCGAGGCGCGTGTCGTTGTCGTAGTCGAGCCAGGCGACGTGCATGTCGCCAAAGTTGTAGCGCTGGGGCTCGCGGCTGGGTCGCGACGGGAGGAGCTCGGTGACCGGGATGCGCTCGAAGGCCCACCCACCCTCAGCACCCTGGTTGACCAGCAGCGAGGGCAGGTCGGAGGCCTCCCCCGCCCAGGCGTGGGCGATCTCGCCCAGGAAGAGGTCCAGGTCCCCGTCGTTGTCGTAGTCCCCCACCGCACAGTCGAAGGTGTTGCCGTTGCTGCGGAAGGGCGCCTCGGCCTCGCGGTCCACCCAGTCCGGGTAGCGCCCGTGGGTGATTTCGTCCCCGGCGAAGCCGCTGCTGCGGCCGATCTCGGTGAAGGTCCCGTCGCCCTGATTGCGCCAGAGGTAGTTCCACTGGCGGCCGTAGGCCAACTGCAGGAGGTCCGGCCGACCGTCGTTGTCGACGTCCGCGCTGGTCACGCCGTAGGTGGGGCGGGACGAGCGCGGACCGCCCGGCTCGGGCACGGTCAGGAGGCCGGCCGCCTCGGTGACGTCCACGAAGCGGCCCTTGCCGTCGCCCTTCCACAGGCGGTCGACGCCGCAGTGGGCGAGCATGCCGTACTGCCGGTACTGGCGGCCCTCGAAGACGTCCAGGCGGCCGTCGGCGTCAAAGTCGCAGATCGCCAGGGCCATGGCCGGCCCGCAGGCCTCGTCGCCGCCGAAGGGCGAGTCGGGCGCCCGCTCGAAACGCCCCCCGCCGACGCCCAGCCAGACCGCGGAGCGCACGCCGGGATCGCACTCCTCCACCGTGGTCCAGCCCCCGCTCCCGACCACCTGCCAGGCGGCCTCCACTCCCCACACCGCGTCCTGGGCGCCATCGTTGTCCAGGTCGGCGAAGTACAGGTGGTGCGGCACGTAGGGGGCGGGCTCGCGCGCCCGCTCCTGGTCCGGACGCCCCTCGGCGCTCAGGGGCACCTGGCGCACCACGGGAAAGTCGATGCCCGGCTCCTCCAGGAGCTCGAAGCGGGCACCCGACCGGCTCAGGTAGAGGCGGCGGCGGTCCAGGCACAGATCCCAGAAGCCGTCGCCGTCCAGGTCCGCGAGGATGCAGTCCTTGGCCGGTACGCCCTCGAGCCCCACCTCGGCAGTGACGTTGGCGAACAGGGGCGGCTCCGCATCGGGGATCGGGTCCGAGCCCTGTGCCGAGAGCGGGGCGAGGAGGAGCAGCCAAGCCGGGGCGCGCGAGACTCTCGTGGCCATGGCGAATCCTCGGCCCGGGGGGGTCACCCCGAGCGCGGACATCGCCGCGGTGCGCCGATGTCCTGGGGGGCGAAGGGAAGACGGATCAGGCGGGAGCGGCCTCCAGCAGGCTCTTCCCGTGGTCGTAGCCCCGCTGGAAGGCCCGCAGGTTCAGCTCCTCCGTTCCCGAGGGCACGGAGGCCTCGACCGCCTTCCTCATGGCCTCCACGTCGATCAGGCCGGTGGTGGCGGCGAAGAAGCCGGTCATGACGATGTTGAGCACCATCTTGCGGCCGAGATCCTCCGCGACGCGCGTGGCGGGGATCGGGAAGGTCTTGATGCCCGGCCGGAGACCCGAGGGATCGACGAGGTCCTCCTCGTACAGGAGGAGCCCGTTGTCGGCGATCTCCGGGGAGAACTTGGTGAAGGCCTCCTGGGACATCACCACCAGGATCTTCGGGTGGGTGACGTAGGGATAGAGGATCGGGTCGTCGGAGACGATGACCTGCGAGGAGCAGGCCGAGCCCCGGGCCTCGGGACCGAAGGCCTGGGTCATCGTGGCGTGCTTGTCGTCGTAGATCGAGGCCGCCTTGCCGATGATGATCCCGGTGAGGATCACCCCCTGGCCGCCGAACCCGCCCACCTTGATTTCGGTGATCGCCATCGGACTACCCTTCGTACGGCACGTACCGCTCGCCCAGGCGCTGGGTGAGCTGATGGTTGTAGTTCTCCAGGAAGGTCGGCATCTCCTTGTCCACGAACTTCCCGCAGATGATCCTGCCCTGGAAGTCGATGCCGACGTTCTTGGTGTCCTCGCCGGTCTTCACATCGCTGTTCTCCTGGTACCACTTCATCCGCTCCAGGCCGTCGCCCAGGCGGTTGCGGCGCTCGTACAGCGTGGGGCAGGGCGTGATGACCTCGACGAAGGTGAAGCCCTTCTTCTGGATGGCCTGGGTCATGGCCTTGGTGAGCTGGCGGACGTGGTAGGAGGTCCAGCGAGCCACGTAGACGGCGCCGCAGGACTCCGCCAGGTAGGGCATGTTGAAGGCGTTCTCCGACATGCCGTAGGGGGCCGTGGTCCCCACCGCCGAGAGGGGCGTGGTGGAGCTGATCTGGCCTCCGGTCATCGCGTAGGTGTGGTTGTTGATGAAGATGATCGTGAGATCCATGTTGCGGCGGGCGGCGTGGATGAAGTGATTGCCGCCGATGGCCGCCAGGTCGCCGTCCCCCGAGTACACCACCACGTTCAGCTTGGGGTTGCCCAGCTTCAGGCCGGTGGCGAAGGGGATCGCCCGCCCGTGGGTGGTGTGGAAGGAGTCCAGCGCCAGGTAGCCCGCCACCCGGCCGGTGCAGCCGATGCCCGAGACGACGGCCAGCTCGTCCAGGGGGATCTCGCAACTCTTGACGGCTCGGGCGAAGCAGTTGACCGTGGTCCCGATACCGCAGCCGGGGCACCAGATGTGGGGCATCCGGTCCATGCGCAGGAACTGCTCGACCGGGTTCGCCTCGATGGTCTGCTCGATCATCGGACCGCCTCCTCGATGGCCTTCAGGATGGTTTCGACTTCGTGAACAGCGCCGCCACTGTGGGGAACCAGGACCGTCTTGCAGCGGCCGGAGACCACGCGCTCGACCTCCAGCGCCACCTGGCCGTAGTTCATCTCCGGCACGACGATGGCCTTCACCTTCTCCGACAGCTCCCGGATGGGCTCCTCGGGGAAGGGCCAGACCACGATCAGCCGGATCCGTCCGACCTTGATGCCCTTCGCCCGGGCCATCTCGATGGCCCGCAGCGCGACCCTCGAGGTGATCCCGTAGGAGAGGACCACCACCTCGGCGTCGTCGAGGTCCTGGGACTCGAGGTGGCGGATCTTCTCCTCCTGGAGCCGGATCTTGTCGATGAGCCGGTGCACCAGCTGCTCCTGGCAGCCGGCGTTCATCGTCGGGTATCCCCGGTAGTCGTGGGTCAAACCGGTGACGTGGATGCGATATCCGTCGCCGACCTTGACCATTTCGGGGACCATGTCCTCGGTCGGCTCGAAGGGCAGGTACTCCTCGGGACTCTTCTTGGTCCAGCGGCGCTTGGCGACCTGGATCTGGTCGGCCTGGGGGATGACCACCCGCTCGGTCATGTGCCCGACGCACTCGTCCATCATGAACATGACCGGCACGCGGTAGGTCTCGGCCAGGTTGAAGGCCTCGACCGTCAGGTCGAAGCACTCCTGGGGAGACTGCGGAGTGAGGGCGATGATCTCATAGTCGCCGTGAGAGCCCCAGCGGGCCTGCATCATGTCGCCCTGACCGGGCAGGGTGGGCAGGCCCGTCGAGGGGCCGCCCCGCTGCACGTCGACGAACACGCAGGGGCACTCGGTGATGGCCGCCAGGCCGATGTGCTCCATCATCAGGGAGAAGCCCGGCCCGGAGGTGACGGTCATGGCCTTCTTTCCGGCCCAGACGCCCCCCTGCAGGCAGATCGAGGAGGCGATCTCGTCCTCCATCTGGATGAACATGCCGCCGCCCACGATGGGGAAGCGCGCGGCGATGCGCTCGACCACCTCGGTGGAGGGGGTGATGGGGTAGCCGGCCACGAAGCGGCAGCCCGCGGCCAGCGCACCCTCGGTGCAGGCGTGGTCGCCGTCCAGGTAGTGGGCTCCCGTCAGCACGCCGGAGGGATCAGCGGTTTCGTATTCGATCATGCCTCGCCGTCCTTCTTGTCGCGGCGGCCCAGCTTGACCGCGTAGATCGCGAAATCGGGGCAGTACATCCCGCACAGGTCGCAGCCCGTGCAGTAGTCGATGTCCTTCACCACCGGGGCGTGGTAGCCCTTCTTGTTGAAGCCATCATCGAACACGAGGACGTCGGTGGGGCAGAACTCGATGCAGAATCCACAGCCCTTGCAGTGCTCTGGCTCGACGTGAATGTCACAGATGAACTTGCTGATCTTTCGCTTCTTCGCCGAATCGGTGGCCATTTCAGCCTCCCTGAGGGGTCAAGAATCGCCTCGCCAGTCGCTCTCCAGAAGGAGATCTTCCATGCGCTTCCACAACTCGGATACGTCTCGGACCAGGACCACGAGGTTCTGCCGGTTCCCCTTGATGTCCATGGCGAAGCCGCGCAGGACGGCTTCGATGCGGAAGCCCAGCTTCTGGAACACGGCGATGCCGGTGGGGGAATTCTCGAAGACCTGTGCCTGAAGCAGATCCGCCTTCTTCCCTTGCGCGAGCAGGACCAGCTCCTTGAGCAGCAGGATGCCGGCCCCCTTCCCCTGGTACTCGCGGGACACCACCAGGCGGATCTCCGCCAGGTGGCTGCTCCATCCGCGAGGCGTGTGCTTGATGGTCCCGTCGGCGATGATCCGCTCGCCGTCGAGCATCAGGATCGGCAGGACCTTGTCGTAGTTCAGCTTGCTCGCCCACCCCTCGAGCACCTCGCGGTCCGCGACGTCGTCCTTGAGGTGCATGCGGTCCTCTTCGGGGACGTCATCGATGAAGAACCGGTGCAGGGCGTCCAGGTCTTCGATGACCATCGGGCGCATGATCGCCGATGAGCCATCCTTGAGCTTCACGGTCTTGGGGTAGTCGGAGAGTTCCATGGCAATGGCTCCTTCTTCGGGACGAGAAGCCTCGACGGACCCTCGGCGTCTTCCACACACCGAGGTCGCCGGGCCCTCTGCGAGGCCAAGGATTCTATCGGCGGGCCCCCGGCCTTGCCAGTAGCAGAGCCCTTTGGAGGAGCCTCGATCCACCCGCCGGCGGGCCCTCCGGGGGACGGCGCTCGGACCCCATCGAGCGCCTCACTCGGGCCCCATCGATCGCCTCGATGGGTCGACTCCCGGCCATCGACCCGAGAGGGCGCGAGCTCGCACCTCGAGGCTCGCGGGCTTCGGCGATGGGAGGGCCCTTCCGAGCGCGGCTCGCCTCGACTCCGGGGCGCCGGCCGGAGACTGGAAGAGGAAGCTCGCGAGGTGAGCGTCGGCGCCGCGCGGTTCCTTTGGGACCGCGCGGTCTGTCGAGCGGCCGGGCGCCGGCCAGGGCCCGGGCACCGGACGACCGCGGCTGGATGGGAGCGATCGCTCGAGCCGGGCCCGCCGGCCCTCCGCCCGAGGGCTGCCGGACCGGCGCCCCCCCGGCGAGGCCCCCGCCCTCCGGCCGATCGCGATCCGCCGGCCGCCGGGGCTCGGGCCGCCTTCGGCCGACCCTCTCCGGGAGGGCGGGCCGCGGCGAGTTCCCCGGCCCCCGTGGCTCGTCCATCCCCGGGCGGAGGCGCCGCCGGCGGAGCAGGCGCGCCGACGAG
>CAZTTG010000148.1:0-10097 GCA_964615935.1 uncultured Planctomycetaceae bacterium
GTGGGTAGGGCCTCTCCTGCCCACTTGACATATGGGCCTCCATATCAGTCCTCCTTGACCGACCGGACCCACCCCTTGAGCCGGGCCTTCCACCCCAGAACGTGGAAGGGCAGGTCGCGCGTCCCGTAGAGGTCGATGCCTCCCCGCACCGGATCGCGCCCCCTCATCTGCGTCAGGATCCGCTCCCGGCTCATCGGGAAGGGGGCGTCGGTGGCCTTCCCCAGGGTGAAGCCGCTGTCCTCCAGGAGCTCCAGCAGCTCCTCCGCGCTCGCCTCCCTCAGCGCGTAGGGCCAGAATTCCATCAGCAGTCCGAGGGCGGGGCTGGCCTCCATCACGCGCCGGGCCCCCTGGAGCGCCAGCCACTCCGAGCCCTGGGTGTCCACCTTGAGGAAGCGGAAGGGGCCCTCCAGCACCTCGTCCACCGGGACCACCTGGATCGTCAAGATCTCCGGGCCGGCCATGTCCTCCGGCGCGCCGGCGCCCTCCTCCACGACGCGGTTGTCCCCGCGGTTCTCCGCCCCCAGCGCGATGCGGGCCTCCCCCCGGCTCGCTCCGGCCGCGAAGGGGTGCACCTGGCCCCGGCCGGGCCCCACCTGCATGGCCCTCTCCAGGTTGCGGCGGCACAGCTCGGCGATGGCCGGCACCGGCTCGAAGGCGTGGACCTCGGCTCCCGCCAGCACCGCCTGGACCGCGAACCACCCCACGTTGGCGCCCAGGTCCAGGACGCGGCAGCCGGGCCGCAGGTGGGCCCGCATCAGGGCCGTCTCGTCGTCGGCCCAGGAGCCCCGTCCGATGGCGGGGCCGATGATGGCGTCGTCGGCCAGGACCTCGAAGTCGAGGGGACGACCGCGGTGGCTCAGCTGCACCGTCCGGCTGGAGAGCTGCATGGCGGCGCACTGTAGCCGACCGGTCCGCCACGAGCAACGGGCGCGCCTCCCGAGGGGAGACGCGCCCGCGCGTGCCTGGGGCTCGGATCGGCCCGATGGGCGAGCTTCTAGTTCTTCCAGCTCGCTCCGCCGCCGGTCACGTAGTCGAACTCCTTCGACCAGTCGCGCTTGCTGCAGCGGAAGAACCCCTTGTTCTTGGCCTTGGCATCGTCGCCCTCGAACTGGCGGATACCCAGCACGTAGTAGGGCGTGGTGCCCTTGCAGCCGTAGGAACCCTTGCCGTACACGTAGTAGCGGTAGTGGTGGGTCTTGTCGTTGAGCGGATCGGAGGGAACCTCGCGAAGGTAGCCGCTCGAGACCAGATCGGGAACGAAGTTGCCGTCGTGGGAGACGTCCCAGCCGCCGTAGGAGCCGTTCTTCTTGGGCGCCGGGTAGGTCTGCTTGTCGACGTAGTACTGCTCGATGGCGTCGCGGATGGTGCGCATGTCGGCCATGCGGCGCGAGTCGCGCGCCGAGGCCATCCGATCGGTGACGCGAGGCACGAGCGCCCCGGCCAGCACCGACAGGATCAGGATCACGACGACCAGTTCGATCAGGGTGAAACCAGATTTGGAGCCGAATCGATTCATTGGGGTAGCGCGCGGCTCCACGGGCTGCGGGGGGGCAGGTAGAGCCGACTGCCTCCGAAGTCAGGGGTTGGGTTCGCAATGACGCCCGGCTGGGCGCCGGGGCCCTCGCGAGCCCGTGGCCGGCCCTATCGACGACCCCAATCGGCGTCCTGTATGCAAGTCGAGGGAAACTCAAGACTGGTCTGCCGGGGACCGAACAAGGAAGCCGGCGCACCCGTGCCCCCGGCGCGGATCCGCCGATCTCAGGTCATTGTCACGCGCCCCGGACAGAGCATCCCTCCCCGCGGGGTCTCGCACCACCCCGGGACGCGCCCCCCCCAGGATCAGGATGCTCCCCAGAAGACGGCGTCGGACCAGCGGACCCGCCTCGGTGCTCTCGGTGGGCACGGACCGGGTGGAGTGGTGCGGGGAGGCCCCGAAGGGGGGCGCCCTGTACGGCTCCCACGCTGTGGAGGAGGAGACCCCGGCGGGCGTCGCCCGGGCCGCCCTGAGCGCCATCGAGGCGGCCGGGGACCGGCCCCGGCCGTGCGTGCTGGCGCTGGGGAGGGGCCTGGTGGAGCAGCGGCTCCTGAGCCTGCCCGAGCTGGCGCGCGGCGAGGCCCGCAAGGTGCTACCGCGCAAGGCCGCCAAGCTGCTCGGCTGCGAGCCGGCCGATGCGCTCTACGCCGCGCGCCGCATGCCCGCACCCCGGGGTGCCCAGGGACCGCAGGGGTCGGCCGAGGGAGCCTGGCTCCTGGCCGCCATGCGGCGGTCGGTCTCCTCGGAGCTGCGCCTGGAGCTGCGCCGACTGAAGGTCCCCGTTCGTCGCACGGTGTCCGGCCGACTGGCCCGACTCAGCCGTGCCCAGGGGATCATCGGCGAGGGGAGCGAGGACGGCGAGGCGGCCCTGGTGGTGGACATCGAGCACGACGCGGTGCGGGTGGGCGTGCTGGCCGGTCCCAGCATGGTCTCCCAGAGCTCGCTGTCCGGGGACTTCGACGAGACCCCCTCCATGGCCCTGGCCCTCATCCAGGAGATCCGCAACCTGCAGGCCTACTGGCGCAAGGCCAGCCGCGGCGGGAGCGTGAGCCGGGTGGTGATCATCGGCCTGCACCCGGAGCGGGGGCGGCTGCTCGAGACCGCGGTCGAGAACGCCCTCCCCGAGTCGGAGGTGATCCTGTTGCCGGGCGAGGGCGAGGAGCCGCAGGTCGGGCGGATCGAGTCCCTGCGCGCCTGCCGCGCGAAGGGGGCCTTCGACCTGGACCTCTCCGTTCAGCTCCCCCGGCGCCGGGCCACCACCGCCGCCCTGGCCCTGGCGGTGGTGGGCATGACCGCCTCGGGCGGGGTGGTCCTGAACCGGCACATGGCCGACCAGCTGGGGGTGCTGCAGCGGGAGAGCGCGCGGGTCGCCGCCGACGCCGGCGCCCTGGCCGACCTGCAGGAGCAGCAGGGGCTCGCCCAGACGACCGTCGACTCGCTCGGCTGGGAGGTCGAGCGCACCCTGGCGGTGGCCCAGCTGGGGGTGCCCATGGGGGAGATGATCGGCGAGATCCTGGAGGTCTTCGGCCCCGACGCGGCGCTGCTCTCGCTCTCCGTGGCGGGCACCTCGGATCCCCCCGACGTCAACCTTAGCGGGGTCACCCACGCCCACCCCATGGCCGCGTGGAACGCGCTGGATCGCATCCAGCGGCAGCTGGAGGAGGGCCGCCACCTGGAGGGGATCCAGGTGGACTCGCCCTCCTTCGCGGCCGGCACGATCGACGAGCCCGACCCGCCGCTGAAGTTCTCGCTGCGCGCCCTGGTGGAGGTGTCGCCGTGAAGGGCGGGCTCGACAACATGCGCCGTGGCCTGGCCGCCAAGGGCGCGCTGGCGATCGTCCCGGCCGTCGTCACGCTCGTGGGGCTGGCGGGCATCGCCGCGCCGCCGGCCCTGAACATGAACCAGGCGCGCGCCGAGCTGGAGGAGGCGGAGCAGCGACTGCTGGAGTGCGAAGACCTGAGCGGCCGCCTGGAGAGCTTCCTGTCCATCGACGGCTTCGACGGCGGGAGGGCGGGGATCCAGACGCTCCGCCACCTCCTGCCGCGGGACATCACGCAGGTGGAGATCTTCAGCATCGCCCGCCTGGCCGCCCGCGCCCAGGGCCTCCAGCTCGAGACCCTGTCCGCGGGCGAGGAGATGGACCTCGGGCTGCAGTCGGAGGACGACCGCGTCGCGCTGCGCGAGCTCTCGCTCACCGGCCGCTCGGACCTCGATCGGCTGGTGGGCTTCGTGGAGCTGCTCAAGGTCTACGGATACCCGACGGGGGTGCTGCAGTTCTCGATCCAGCGGGCCCGCAGCGAGGACCTCGACTTCGAGTACGCGATGGGCCTGGGCTTCTTCTACCGGACGGATCCGGTGGTCGAGGAGAGCGGGGAGTTCGACGGAGAGGGCGGAGAGGGAGAAGAGAACACCGAGGAGCTCCCGGAGGGCGAAGGATGACGACCGGCAAGAAGATCCTCTACGGCGCGCTGCTGATCGGCGGCCTGGTCCTGCTCGTCCCCCAGCTCCTGGGGGGTGAGGAGAGCCGCGAGGAAGTGGTCCTGGAGGAGCTGCCGGCCGACGGCGGCGAGGCAGCCAGCACGGCGGGCGCCGCCCGGCCCTCGGCCGGGGGCAGCCCCGCCCCCGCGGGGCCTCCGTCCGGCGGTGACCCGTCCGGCGGCGACCCCGACGGCGAGGTGGCCGGGTCCTCCAACCCGGGGGCGGGGGTGGAGCCCGATCCCTTCCTCGGGGAGGGCGACCCCGAGGGCGACCTGGAGGAGGCCGCCCCCGAGGACCTGACCCACACGCTGGAGCACTCCCTGCGGCTGATCGGAGACCTCCTCCCGAGCCACGACGCGCAGGACCTCAACAGCCTGGCCAACGCCTGGTCGGCGGTCCCCCCGGAGGATCCCGCGAGCGCGCTGGCTCCGCTGGTGACCGAGGTGGATCTGCCCGGAGAGGGCGCGGGGGACGAGGAGCCCGAGCCGGGCTCGGAGGCGGGCATGAGCTTCGCCGAGGAGCACCCGCTGGGCGCGATCATCCGCGGCGACCTTCGAGCCGTGGCGCTGATGGGCGACCGCGTCGTGTGCGAGGGCGAGGAGGTGGCGCCCGGCGTGCGGGTGGAGGCCATCGAGTCGCGGGCGGTGATGCTGCGCGCGGGGGAGAGCCTCCTGCGGGTGGACCTGCCCCCCTTCAAGCCCCGGCTCCGCAAGCCCACCGGCAGCTCGGCCGGCGGGGACGGCTCGTCGGCGGGCGAGGGCGGCGACGGGGGCGGGGGAGACGACGGAGGAGGGGACGAGGGCGGCGGAGATCCGGGAGGCGGGGGGGGAGGGGACTCCCTCGATGAGCTGATGGACGCCCTGGGCGGCGCCGGAGGTCAGGGTGATGCGAGCCAAGGAGGCGGCGGTGCCTGAGCGAAGCGAGATGCGCGCCCCGCGCGCGGCCCGATGGAGCCTGCCGCTCCTGGCCCTGGCGCTGAGCCTGGGGTGCCGCGCGCTGGAGCCCCAGTCGACCATCTACGAGCGCCGGGCCGCGACGGACCGGGTGGTGCCCGAGCTGCCCGTGGCGATCCCCTTCATGGTCGAGCACCCCGAGGAGGCCCTGGGCCAGCAGCCGGGACCCGAGGGCGAGCCCGAGCCCGAGCTGGAGGCGGCCGCCTCGCCCATCGGCGGCGACGAGCTGTACTCCTTCGAGTTCCGCGGCACCAACCTGGCGCAGGCCATCCACCTCATCGCCGAGGCGGCCGACATCAGCGTGTACATGGATCCCTACGCGGCCCAGTCGGTGGACGTCTCCTTTCGCGCCACCACCCTCGACGACGCCCTGCGGGTGCTGCTCGACCGCAACGGCCTGGTGCTGATCGAGGACCCTCCGGGCATCTACTGGGTGGACGTGCGCGACGGCAGCCAGCCGGGCTTCGCGCAGTTCGTGTTGGAGTCGGTCACGGCCTCCGACGTCGCCACGCTCCTGACCGATCTGATCGGCGAGAGCTCCAAGGTGGTGGTCGACGAGAACCAGAACATGGTCTTCGTCAAGGGGATGCAGCGGGACATCGACACGGTGGCGGCCCTCCTGGAGAAGGTCGACCGGCTGAAGCGCCAGGTCCTGATCGAGGTGCGCCTGGTCGAGGTCAGCCTGGACGAGCGCTTCGAGCTGGGCATCGCCCACCGGCTCGACAACCTGGACCTGGGTGAGCTGGGGGTCAGCCTGCAGCAGCAGCTGGCCACCGGCTCGGACAGCCTCCAGGCGGTGTTCACCGGCCAGGACGGCGACCTGGAGACCACCCTGCAGGCCCTGAACCGGCTGGTGGGCGTCAACCTGCTCAGCTCGCCGCGCCTGCTGGCGGTGACCAACACCACCGCCACCATCAACCTGGTGGAGGAGGTGCCCTACATCAACGTGACCAGCACCCAGTCGGGCAGCAGCTCGGGGGTCGGCTCCCAGGTGATCCAGGAGGTCGAGTTCAAGGAGGTGGGGGTCAAGATGGAGGTGACCCCCTCCATCCAGGAAGGCGGCGTGCTCAAGATCAAGATCGTGGCCGAGCTGTCGGAGGTGGTGGAGATCTTCAACGACATCCCGGTGATCGACCGCCGCGACATCAACCACGAGTTCCTGGTGGGCGACCGGCAGACCATCGTGCTGGGCGGGGTGATGCAGAGTCGCTCCAAGGAGATCGAGGAGGGGGTGCCGGGGCTGATGCGGATCCCCGCGCTGGGGCGGCTGTTCTCCAACGACGTCGAGGTCGAGGAGAAGCGCGAGCTGATCATCTTCCTGACCCCGCGCATCGTCAGCCCGGATGAGGCCGCCTCCCTGACCGACGCCTACAAGCAGGAGTACCGGGAGACGGTGAGGAGCACCGGGGTGCGCTCGATCGACGAGGTTCCCCCCGGAGACTGATGGACAATGCGGTCAAGGGGAGGATCGGCGACCAGCTGATCGAGAAGGGCCTGATCACCCAGGCCCAGCTCGAGGTCGCGCTCAGCGAGCAGCGCCGCGTCTGGCGCCCCCTGGGCGAGATCCTGGTCTCCCTGGGCTTCGTGGGCGAGGCCGACATCGCCGAGCTGATCGCCGGCAACCTGGGCCTGCCCTTCGTGCGGGCCAGGGAGATCGAGCCCGATCCCCTGCTGCTCTCCACGGTCACCCGAGACTTCGTGCGCGAGAGCGGCGCCTTCCCCATCTCCCTGGTGGAGGGCACCCTGCGGGTGGCCATGGTCAGCCCCGACGCGCCCGAGAAGGTGGGCATGCTCCGGGTCCAGCTCCCCTACCACCTGGAGCTCGCCGTCACCACCGAGGCCGACCTCCTCAAGCTGATCAAGGAGCACATGCCCGAGCAGGAGGCTCGGGTCAAGGGCATCTTCGAGGGCCTGGGTCCGGAGGAGGTCCGGACCTCCGAGGACATCCCGGTCGAGGAGCTCACCCAGGCCATCCTGCTGGACGGCGTCCACCGCGGCGCCACCGACGTGCACATCGAGCCCGACGAGCTGGTGACCCGGGTCCGCTACCGCATCGACGGCATCCTGACCCAGGGGGAGAACCTGCCCAAGGCCGCCACCGAGGCCATCATCTCGCGCGTCAAGGTGCTGTCCAACCTGGACATCTCCGAGCGCCGCCGCCCCCAGGACGGGCGCATGCGCATCCTCGTCGACGAGCACCCCATCGACCTGCGCGTGTCCCTGATGCCCTGCATCCAGGGGGAGAACGTGGTCCTGCGCATCCTGGACACCTCCGGCGGCGCCCTGAACTTGAAGCAGCTGGGCATGAGCGAGCAGAACCAGCGGCGCCTGATGCGCATCGGCTCGCGCCCCCACGGCCTTTTCCTGGTGACCGGACCCACCGGCTCGGGCAAGACCACCACGCTGTACGCCATGCTGGCCACTATCAACGCCATGGAGCGCAACGTGGCCACCGTCGAGGACCCGGTGGAGTACCGCCTGCCGCTCCTGCGGCAGAGCCAGATGGAGCCGGCCATCGGCTTCAGCTTCAACGAGGGGCTGCGGGCCCTGCTGCGCCAGGACCCGGACGTGATCCTGGTGGGCGAGATCCGCGACCAGGAGACCGCCGAGATGGCCATCAAGGCCTCCATGACCGGCCACCTGGTGTTCTCCACCCTGCACACCAACTCGGCCATCGGATCGGTGCCGCGCCTGATGGACCTGGGCATCGACCCCTTCCTGATCGAGGACGCCCTGATCGGGGTCCTGGCCCAGCGCCTGGTGCGCAAGAACTGCGAGCGCTGCGCCGAGCCGGTGGAGGCCACCCCCGAGCAGGTCCAGTGGATGGACGGCGACGTGGGCGGCATGCGCCAGGGCCGGGGTTGCGTGCAGTGCAGCGGCAAGGGGCTCTCCGGGAGAGCGGCCATCTGCGAGCTCTTCCTGCCCAACGACGCCATGGCCGAGGAGCTCAAGAAGGGGTCCGACCTGCACCGGCTGATGAAGGTCGCCCTGGAGAACGGCTTCGAGGTCATGACCGTGGACGGCAAGCGCCGGATCCGCGAGGGCATGACCACCATCGAGGAGATCCTGCGCGTCAACCGCAGCCACCGGCTGGAGGCGGACGAGCGGTGAAGACCTACGACTACACCGCCCTGGCGGAGGACGGGACCTCGACCAGCGGGCGGGCGTGGGCGGCCAGCGAGCTGGATCTGGACCGCGAGCTGGAGCACGGCGGCCTGACGCTCACCACCTTCAAGCTGGTGGCCAGCGAGCGCTCGCTCCGCAAGCTCAAGCTCAAGCGCGACGAGCTGATCAACGTGACCAACCAGCTCTCCACCGTGACCGGGGCGGGGATCCGCCTGGTGGAGGGGCTGGAGGGCATCGGCGCCCGGCTCCAGACCGAGTCGGGGCGGGCCCTGGTCGAGCAGATGGTGGCCGGGCTGCGGTCCGGGCAGAGCCTGTCGGAGGTCATGGAGCGCCACCCCAACTGCTTCCCCGAGGTGTACCGGGCCTCGATCCGGGCCGGCGAGGCCTCCGGCGCCCTGGACCTGGTCCTGCGCCGCCTGGCGGCCTTCCTGGAGTGGGCCCGCGCCATGCGCGCCACCACCATCCAGGCCCTGACCTACCCGGCGATCCTCTTCGTCGCCCTGACCGGCCTGGTGCTGGTGCTGCTCAACTTCGTCCTGCCGCGCATCGTCGGCATGTTCCCCGGGGGCGAGGAGAACCTGCCCAAGGAGACGCGCGCGGTGCTGGCGATCTCCAAGTTCATCCGCGGCTACTGGCTGCTGCTGCTGCTGGCGGGGGTGGGGCTGGTGGTGGCCTTCAAGGTGATCACCAAGAAGCCCAGGGGCCGCGAGCTGTGGCACCGCCTCCTGATCCGCATCCCCAAGTTCGGCAACGTGGTGCGGGCCATCGCCACCTCCAAGTTCGCCTCCACCGCCAGCACCCTGCAGCAGGCCGGCTGCGACGTCTTCACCACCCTGGGCACCGCCTCGGCCACCTGCGGCAACGGCGCCATCCAGGCCTGCTTCGACCGCACCATCGACGGCGTGCACCAGGGCCTGACCATCACCCAGGGGCTGGAGCGGGAGGAGCTGATCGATCCCCTGCTGACCCAGATGGTGAGCGTGGGCGAGAAGACCGGCGAGCTGGACAACTGCCTGGCGCGCCTGTCGGAGTACTACGACGAGGAGATCCCTCGCGTGGTGAAGAAGTTCATGGGGGTGTTCGAGCCGGCCATGCTGTTCGCCGCCGCCGGAGTGGTGATGTTCATCCTGCTGGCCGCGCTGATGCCCCTCTTCAAGATGTACGAGACCATGGGTGGTTGACATGAGATACCCGGAACCCGCCCCCCCGCGCGCCCGAGGGCGCCGCTGGCGGGGCTTCACCCTGCTCGAGCTGGTGGTGGTCATCGCCATCATCTCCATCATCGTGGGGGCGGCCGTGCCCATCAGCTCCAAGGTGCTCACCTACAGGGCGCGCAAGGCCACCAAGCAGGAGCTGCAGCTCCTCTCCGACGCCTCGGCGCAGCTCTTCCGCGACACCGGCCGCCTGCCCAAGAAGCTGGAGCAGGTGCTGGTGGACCCCGGCGGCCGCTTCAAGGGCTGGTCGGGGCCCTACCTGCCGGGGGTGGTGACCGACGAGCTGACCAGCCTGCCCGGCTACCTGGTGGACGCCTGGTCGCAGGAGTACAGCTCGAAGATCTCCGGCGACGTCCTGACCATCACCAGCAAGGGCGAGGACGGCGCGCTGGGCACCCGGGCCGACCTGGCGATCGACCTGAACGTCACCCCCATCCGGCGGGAACAGACCCTCGACCGGCTGGAGGTGATCAACCAGGCCATCCAGCTCTACAACGGCCAGTACCAGACCACCGCGCCCCTCTCGACCAGCTACACCGCGCTCTTCAACCAGCTGGTCACCAAGGGCTTCCTGCCCAACTCCTCGGAGTACAAGGAGGACGCCTGGGGTGACGCCTTCACCCCGGTGCCGGCGGGCGTGCAGCCGGTGGTCGCGGTGGGCTCGGTCAACCTCTCCGGCGAGGGCGGGGCGGGCGGCTCGGGCAAGGCCAGGAAACCCAAGAAGGGCTAGCGAGGCTTCGCCTCAGACCGGCCAGGCGTGTCGGAGAATCCTCGTCGGCGCGCCTGCTCCGC
>CAZTTG010000149.1:0-10025 GCA_964615935.1 uncultured Planctomycetaceae bacterium
CGCGCAAGGGAATCGTACCGACGCTGTTCGACAAGCACACGATGGTGAGCCCCCGTGCGGCGGGACTGAGCTCGGCGGAGCGGCATCTGCTGCAGGTGTATCGGGAGGATGTGGAGCTGCTGTTGAGGCAGGCGTGGATCCTGTGCAGCCAGCAGAACGAGCCTTTCGGGCCGGTCATGTCCTGGCATTTGACGGTGGACAGCCGGCACGAGCCTCCGGCGATCGGGGAGTGGAACCGCCGGGCCCAGAGGGCCCTGGAGCGGCCGCTGAAAGGGGATGGAGCGCCCGAGGCCCGTGAGCTGCTGTCGCTCTGCGTCCGCGAGTCGCCCCTCTCATTGCCGTCCCAGACTCAACTGGCCGCCGCCGCCCTTCGCCTGGTGCCCACGAACCAGGCACGGATCTACATCGCCTGCGACCTACAGCACAGCGATCGTATCGAGACGGCACTGCGGGGCTTCCAGGACGTGCTTTCCCGCAGCTCGGCGTTCCATAAGTCCTTCTGCCTGCAGAACATGGCAGCTGCCTACGAGGAGTTGGGCGACATTCAGGCGGCGTCATTGTATGCGGCCGAGGCCTCTTCCCTCGATGAGAGCAGACCGGATCCTCTGATGAACTGGCTATACCTGAGCATCCAGAGGAGAGATCGGGAAGCGACGCTCCGAGCCTCGACCCGAGTCGATGAGCTGCTGCCCGTCGACCACGACGCCCTGACAGGATTCGTCAAGGTGCTGCCCAACCGGAAAGCGCTAGGCTGGTGGAAGCCCAACCTGGGCGTGGAAGGGTTCTTGTCGGGCATCATAGAGCGGCTTGGACCTGCCTCAAGGAGCGTAGCAAATGCCTGCCACTAGAAGAGAAAGGAAGCGACGAGCCGCCGCCATTCTGGCCCTGCTCGCTGCGCTCCTGCCCGTGATTCCGGGCTCAGGGCTCGCTCTCCCCGGAGGAGGTGGACAATCGACGGGCGTTCCGCCCTGTCCGTCCTTGGGAGAGAATCCCGGCTTCCCCGGGGGAAGGATGGGCTTGGGGGTGATACGGCCTCCTGGAGTGAAGGTGCCTTAGAACTTTGCTCTTCACGTCTCACTCCATTGCCCCAGCAGGAGGACCAAAGCCCGGCCCCGAGTTTTGGGCTCTCCAATGTGAACTCCAAGCTCTCGATCTGGCCCATTCCACTTTGGCGTTGCAGTGAGACCGTACACTCGATGGTGGGCGCTCGCGGGCGTGCTGATCGCAGCACTTGTCGTCCTGAAGCTCTCCACGGGCAGAGGCGGGTCTACGGGAGATCACACAGCTAGTCCGGGGAAGGAGGCGGCTCACACTCAGAATACGCCAACCAGTGCAACGGAACTCGTCCCAGGGGGAGGCGCTGGGGAGGCCACCGATGTACTCAAGCGGGACGGGGCCTCCATGGCACCGGATGGGGCGGATCGCATTTCAGCCCCGATCAGAGGGTGTTTTGGAATGGTGGTGGATGTCAGTGCGAACGGCATCCCCGGCGCCCTGGTCTCATGGACTCCCTTGCAGCCCGAGTGGATCGACGGCGAGGTCACCTGGTCCGATCAGAACTGGCAGGAGGTCGAGGCGACCACGGTCCTGACGACAGCGGGACCAGACGGCCGATACGAGCTCCCAGCGTTGCCTGCAGGGGCACTTGCCGAACTCTCTGCGGTCTGGGCCACGAAGCCGGGCTTTGTGGCCGAAGCCGTGGTGCTCGATTCGACATCCAGCGATCGGCATCTAGACATCGTGCTGGAGCCAGCGGAAGCCCTGGAAGTCGTCGTTCTGAGCGGATTGGGCGCGTGCGTGGAGGGTGCAACCGTGGAGTATGCCGCGGACTACGATCGCGACGCCCGGGGCCCCGAGGCGGATCCCCTAGAGAGGAGAGCCCAGCTCATTCTGAGGAGGACCCCGGTGACGGGGGCCGAAGGGATCGTGATGCTGCCCTCCTACCCGGACCACTTTGTCGTCCAGGCCAGGAAGGATGGGATGATCAGCGATGTCCTCTCGAGGACCGAAGAGCGCCGACTGACTCTGAGCCTCAAGGGGACCTTCTCGGTGAGAGGGTCGGTCCGCTTTGCGCCGGGAGTGTCTTCGGAGATCCCCCTCCACGTGGACTGCCGAGCCCTGGAGGGAAGTCGCTTGCACCGGTTGGCCCGTGTCCCGGTGGACGGCGAGGGCCGCTGGTCCATGCACTCGATCCCCCTGCTGGTCATCGACAGCTACGTGTTCCGGCTGGCCGCCGAAGGCGTGGCTCTAGACGAGGAGCACACGGGGATCCCTAGCGCGGGCGACGTGGTCGAGGTTGAGCTTGAGGCGTGGCCGGGCGAGGCGTTCGCAGTCCACGCTGTGGACGATCTGGGCCACGACTTGGCCGGTGCGAACGTCGCTGTCTACTGGCTCATCGATGACACGATCCATACGATCGATCTCACGACCGACCCGGAGGGCATGTGCCGCACGGACGAATGCATCCCGACCGACATATGGCTGTACGCCACCGCCGAGGGCTATCTGGCGGGCACGGGGGGTCCTATCACGCTCCCCGCACCCGAGCTGGGGTTCGCCGAAATCGTACTGCAGAAGGCCGGCATGATCCGCGGACGGGTCCTGCACCTCGGACAGCCCGTGCGCGACTTCGAGGTCGCCTGGATGGGTCCGGGGAATGACGACCCCGTGAGTCAGCACGTTTCGGATAGCGCCGAGGGCGCCTTCGAGTTCGCGGACGTCCCTCCGGGGGAAGTTACCCTGATGGCCTCCTCCGAGGGATACGCGCAGAGCGAGCTCGTCTCCGCGACAATCGATCGCGATGAAGCACCGGAGGTGGTGATCGAGCTGCCCGAGGCCATCCGCGGGCACGGACGTGTGGTCTCGGCCGAGACCCGTGCTCCGGTCCCGGAAGCCACGATCCTGCTCTTCACGTGCCACCGGGGGAAGCTCCTGTACGAGCGCGGGAGCCGCTACTTCGGGGGGCCGGAAGGAGAGTTCGAGGTCTCGGGCCTCAATCGGGGAATCAACATTCTCCTTGTGGAGACTGAGGGGTATGCGGACACGTACTTTCGGGGCTTCGGAGTCAGTGGCGAGGGGCTTGCCTTTGGGGAGGTAGCGCTCAACCGCACGCAAGCGCTGACCATCCAACTGCTCGCCGAGGAGCCGGCCGACTTCTCCGCGTACTCCCTGTCGGCCTCTGGACCAGAGATTATTCAGCAGCGGTCTTTCCCAGCGGCGGGCGAGCTGGTCTGCGAGGACATTGCGCCTGGGGACTGGACCATCCTAGTCAATGATCCCTACGGCATCTCCCGGCGCATCAACAAGAGACTTGCCCCGGGGCAGGATTGGATCATCCAGCTGCACGTTCAAGGCAGCGGGCAGATCCTGGTTGAAGTCATACCCGAGCCACTGGGCGAACTGCCCATGAAGGGCGTGCTTCACGCCGAATACTACACGGAACAAGGCGGCAGAGTTGACCTGACTGCGTACCTACCCTCCGACGGCAAGTACACCTTCCCACGCTTCCCGACCGATTCCGTGTCGTTCACCGTCTTCACGCCAGATTGGCGGGTCCTCGGCTCCGCATCCGCCCAGCTAGAAGACCGCCCCGAACAGACCGTCCGAATCCAGCTCGGGGGACACCCCCTGGCCGTGAAAGTGGTGGATGATCTCGGGGAGCCGGTCGCTGGCGCGATGGTCATCGTATCGTCGCTGGACGCCGAAGGGCGGTGGTCAGCGGGGGAGACCTCGGGGGCGGACGGCACCGCCGAGTTCGGCAAGGTGGCCTTCGAGGAGCTCCTCGTCCACATGATCCACCCCGTCCGAGGTAGCAGAGTGGGGGTGCACATACGGCCCGAGGAGTTGCTGGACGGCCTAGCCGAGCTGAAGCTCAGCGGCGAAGCCAGGCTAGAGATACCACTTCAAGACGATGGAGTGCCCTGCCCCCACGTGCCAGTGCTGCTCCGCGATCCAACGGCCTTCTTCACCATCGGTGAGTACACCTCCGATGCTGCGGGGACTATCGATATTGCGGGCTTGAGCGAGGGGCCCCACCGTCTCGCCCTCAATGATCCCCGCTACTGGCCCTCGGAGCACACCGTCGAAGCATCTAATTCGGGGTCCTCGAAACCCGTCGAGATCCGGCGTCTCGGCGGCCTGTCGATCGAGGTCCTCGACCCGGGCGGCGTGCGGGTCGGCGGCGTGCCTGTCGAGCTCGTTTCGGTGGAGTTCGGAATCCCTGTCGCCCAGTGGCTTTCCCAAGGCCTCGTGCTCTGTGGCGAGAGCGGCCTGAACACCGACCTCTCGGGCCGGATCCAGGTAGATGGGCTGCCACACGGCACATATTCGTGGCGGATCGCGGGGGGATCAGCGAGCGGCCTCGGCGGCGAGGTCATCGTGCCAGGGGGGGAGACGGGCAAGTTGATCGTGCGGCTGCCCTGAGGGCGGGAACGCCTCGCCTCAGTTGCCGAAGAAGGTCCACCAGGCCTCGGCCACTCCTCCCGCCTCGGCGTCGCCGCGGTGCACCCAGAGGCGGTAGCGGAGCTCGAGTGGCTGGCCGGGCTCCAGGGTGAAGGGCTCGACCCCAGGCCAGGCCGCATTCAGGTCGCCGTAGTGCCGCAGGGTCCAGGGGGGCGGGAAGCCTGGGTGGTCCGGGTGGACGAGAACGGCGACACCTGAGAGGTCGGCGCGGTCCTCGAAGCGAGCCGACAGGTCCGCCCAGGCGAAGGGCTGGCGGTCGCTGTCGGCGGACTGCACACCGGTGTCGGTGCAGAGGACCGTGTCCCCTCGCGGCGCGAAGCGGAGGTTGAGGCCGCCGTAGCCCTTCTGCACCTGACCCTGGAGCATGATCGGCTCCTTCAGGGCCTCGATCCTGAACTCCAGATCGATGGCGCGACCGAGCGGGCCCGCCGGGTGCGCGAGGATGCTCACCCGCTCGCGCGCCGCCTTGCTGCCGTCGTCGAGGATCCAGAGGTTGGAGAGGAGCAGATGCGCTCCCTCGCCGTCGGTGCGGCGCTCGAGGATCTCCTCGAAATGCCCGCGGAGGCCGCGGATATGCCACAGCTCGACCGCGAGCTCGCCCACCCTCATCCGAGGCCACATCAGCGAAGCGCCCCGATGGTGCACGTGATCCGGCGGGAAGTCGTCGGTCAGCACCTCCCCGTCCAGGCCCCAGATCGGGTGCAGGTAGCCCGCGCGCTCGCGATCCAGCGGCAGCCCCTCGGGGCGCTGGAAGCCGAAGTTGTAGGCCAGCACCGGCGCCTCGCCCTCGAAGATGCGGATCGCGCCAGCCGCCTCGTCCACCTCGATCATGAACCTCGATTCGGACTCCACGACCGATGCGCAGGAGCCGAGCGCGATGAGAAGAACGACGGTCAGCGCGCGCGCCATGCTCAGCCCCCCCTCGCGGTCCTCGCCACCAGCTCCGCCAGTCGATCCTCGTCCACCTCCACCCCCAGGCCGGGGCCCTCGGGGATGTGCAAGCGACCGTTCTCGACCTCCAGCGGGCGTTTGGAAAGGTCCTCGGTGAGGAACTGCGGACCGTTCAGCGCGGCCGGGTACTTCAGACCATAGGCGCCATAGAGCGCCGCCGTGGCCGCCAGCGAGACGTCCGGGTCGGTCAGCCCGCTGCCGAGCCACATGAGATCGGCCTCCAGCAGGAGCTCGATCTGGCGACGAGCGGAGAGCAGACCACCACAACGCGCCGGCTTCATGGCCACGCCGTCGATCATGTCCAGGCGAATGAACTCGGAGAGCTCCACCGGCGAGACCACGCCCTCGTCCATCAGGATCGGCAGGGCGCCCTGCTTCCTGAGCGCCTGGTAGCCGCTGATGCGGTTGGGACGGATGGGCGCCTCCAGGACGTCCACGCCGACCTCGGCCAGCCGCGGCGCGACCGAGAGGGCCGCCTCGGGCGAGTAGCCGCCGTTGGCGTCCGCCCACAGGAAGGCGTCCGGCGCGTGCTCGCGCACGAGGCGGGCGAGCTCCACGTCGAAGTCCGGGTCGGGCGCCACCTTGATGTTGAAGTGGTCGTAGCCGCGCTCGCGGCCGGCGGCGATCAGGCCGGCCACCTCGTCCAGGCTGCGCGGGTTGAGGGTCCAGCTCAGGGTCAGCGGCTCGCCGCGCGGACGACCCCACATCTGCGAGAGGGAGCGGCCGCCGAGCTTGCCGGCGAGATCGTGCAGCGCCAGGTCGATCCCGGCGCGGGCGATGGGCATGCCGGTGGAGAAGCCCGGGGCCACGGCGCGGTCCATGAGCTCGTGCGCGCCCTCGATGTCCAGGGGATCGGTGCCCAGGAGCGCCGGCGCGAAGTACTCGCGCAGCACGAGGGTCGCGGTCTCCAGGGTCTCGTAGCTCCACTTGGCGATGGGGACGCTCTGACCCCAGCCCACCCGGCCGCCGTCGGTCGTGATCTTCACCATGACCGCCGCCCGACCCTGCGAGCCGTGGGGACCCGTGAAGAACTTGAAGTAGCCCGTCATCGGGTAGCGCAGGGGGAAGACCTCGATGCGCTCGATCCGGTCCGTGGAGCCGGCCCCCGCGGCCGGGGCCGCACAGGCGATGGGGAGGGAGGAGGCCGCGGCGGCCGCCTGCAGGAACCGACGGCGATCGAAACGCTTCGCTCGGGTTGCCATGGCTGCTGGACCTCGGGCTGGAATGGGCCCCAGAGGGGGAAGAAGGGGCGAGGATACGAATGTTGGGATACTGTTTTCGCCCATCTTCCTGAATCCCGCACCGTACCCGGAAGGTCTCCCTGAGCGGAGCCATGAACCCCCCTCCCTCCGATCTCGAGGCGCTGATCAAGAGCCGGGACTTCCTGCGCGCGATCGCGCGCGGCCTGCTCGTCGACGAGGACCGCGCCGAGGACGTGGTGCAGGAGACCTGCGTGCGGGCCCTCGAGCGGCCGCCCCGGAAGCTCGGGGCCGCCCGCGCCTGGCTCGCCCGCGTGGCCCGCAACGCGGCCCTCGACCTGCGGCGCCGCGAGAGCCTGCGCTCGGACGTCGAGCGGCGCGCGGCCCGGCCCGAGGCGGTGGAGGCGGAGGAGCGGGACCTCGAGCTCCAGCAGCAGGTGGTGGAGGCGGTGCGCCGGCTGGATCCGCCCTACCGCACCGCCGTCTACCTGCGCTACTTCCGGAACCTGAGCCCGGGCGACATCGTGCGCGAGCTCGAGGTTCCCGTGGCCACCGTCAAGACCCGGCTCCGCCGGGGGCTGGAGGCGCTGCGCGCCGAGCTCGACCGCAAGCACGGCGGCGACCGCCGGCAGTGGTCCATGGCCCTCCTGGCCCTGGCCCTCCCGGAGCTCGCACCGGCCGCCGAGGGCGCGGTCGGGCTCGGCGCCGCCCTCAAGGGAATCATCCTCATGAACAAGTCCGTTGCCGCCGGAGCCGCCGCGCTCGTGCTGATCGCCGCCGCCACCGTCACCTGGTACGCGAGCCAGACCGCCGGGCCGGTCGCCCCCGACGCCACCCCCATGGAGAGCCCGCCGCTCGCCGAGGCGCCGCCCGCGGACGAGCCGGAAGAGGCCGGGGAGAGCTCCATGGAGGCCACGCCCGAGGAGATGGCGCGGGTGGCCGCGCAGACGCCGGTCGCGCCCACCGCGACCGGCGCCACGGGGGCCAGCACGGGCGGGCTCGTCGGCAGGATCGTGGACCCCTCCGGCCGGGCCGTGGCCGGCGCGAGGGTGCGCGCGCACGAGGGCGCGGGGGGCCGCGTCCGGGGGACCCTGTCGGGCACGCTCTTCCCGGGCGAGGAGCCCGTGGCCGCGGAGATCGCGGACGCGGAGGGCCGCTTCGAGCTCGCGGTGCGGCAGGACGGATCGTTCCAGGTCGTGGTCGAGGCCTCGGGCTTCGCGCCCTTCCGCAAGGAGGTCTCGGCCTACCTCGAACGCCGGACCGACGTGGGCGAGCTGGTGCTGGACCCGGGGGTCTTCCTCTCCGGACGCGTGCTGGACCCGGGCGGCCGACCGGTGGAGGGCGCCGCCATCCGGCCCTCCTCCCCCGAGCAGAGCTCCAACGTGATCCGCATCGGAGGGGGCCAGGAGCCCGCCTTCGACGTCACCGGCGCGGACGGCTCCTTCCTGGTGGACCGCCAGGCCGTGGGTCCCTGGGCCCTCGAGATCACCTCCGAGCGCCACCCCAGCCGGCGCGTGAGCGGCGAGACCCGGCGCGCCGGCGAGCGGATCGACGGCCTGGAGATCGTGCTGGAGGACGGCTTCGAGATCGCCGGCCGGCTCGTGGGCATGCCCGCCGGCGAGCACGGCAAGCTCCAGGTGCGCGCCTCGTCCGAGCCCGCGGGCGGCGGCGGCCTCGCCATTCGGGGCCTCACTCAATACTGGGCAACGCCGCTTTCCTCCAGGGGCTACTGCGGGATTCGCCCCGGATCATCCTGGCGATCGGCGAGCCCGGGACTCTGGGGGAATGCGGGGCCCTACACCTCGATCGCAGGGGCGCGCCCGTCGAGGGCGCGACCGTGACCCTGGCGCCCGAGTCCGAGGGCGGGGAGCCGGGCGTCATCATGCGGCAGGTTCAGATGACGCCCGACGGCATGCGCACGTCGGGATCCCGGGCACGCGGGCGCACCGGGGTCACGGACGCGAACGGGCGGGTCGAGCTGACCAGCCTGCCGGGAGAGCGCTGCACCGTCGGCGTGCGCGCCAGGCGCTTCGCTCCCTACGATAGCGAGCCCTTCGACCTGCCCGAGGCCCTGGACGTGGACCACGCCGTGACCCTGCTGCGCGGCGCGACGGTCGAGGTGCGGGTGGTGGACGAGGGCGGGAATCCGGTTCCCGGCGCCACGGTCGAGCACCGCGCGCCCGGCGAGCAGGAGGGCTTCTCGCTTGGAGACGGGGGAAGGGGCCGCATGCGCGCCATCCCCGGAGCCGGCGGCGGGGCCGGGCGTCGCGTCGCCGACTCGGAGGGCGCCGCCTTCTTCCGCAACCTCGAGGCGGGCGTCCACGCCTTCCGGCTGACCGAGGAGGGGGCCGGGACCTACAGCTCGGGCGGGATGAGCCTGCGCATGGCCGGGGGCGGCGGCCCGGAGCAGCCCTGGACCGAGGTCGTGCTCGAGGGCGGCCTCACCGAGCTCCTGACCCTGACCGCGCCCTCGCCGGGCTCCCTCTCGGGGCGCGTCACCGAGGCGGGCGAGCCGCTCTTCGGCTCCGAGGTCCGGCTGGTGGACGCCTCCGAGGGGTCCGACCCGCCCATCCCCGGCTTCGAGGAGGGGCCGGCGACCTCGGTGGACAGCACCGGCCGCTACTCCTTCGACGGCGTCTCGCCCGGCTCCTACGAGCTGGTCGTCGCGCACCCTTCGCGGGTGATGCCCGCGCGGCGCGCGCTCGAGGTCCGGGCCGGGGACAACCGCTTCGACGTCGACCTGCCGGTCTCGATCGTCGAGGGCCGCGTGACCGACGCCGAGGGCGAGCCCCTGGCCGGCGCCCGCGTGCGCGCCGAGCGCTACCAGGGTCAGCAGGCGACCCGGCGCACGGTCGTCATGCTGAACGTCGTCGCCGGAGCGGACGGCGACGGCGGCGCGGTGGTCTCCACCTCGGACGGGGGCTCGGGGCCGGTGCACACCGACGAGGACGGCCGCTTCGTCCTGCGCGGCGTGCCCGCCGACGCGGAGCTGGTGGTGCGGGCCGAGATGGAGGAGTTCGAGCCGGCCAGCTCGGAGCCCTTCCGCGTGGCCCCCTACGAGACCCGCGGGGGCCTCGACCTGGTCCTCGAGCAGGGCGGCGGCCTGGTGGTCGAGGTCGTGCACGGGGACGAGGAGCCCGCCCCCAACACGCTCGTCACCGCCCGCCTGACGGGCCCCTCCGGCGGCCCGCCCAAGGTGGGCATGACCGGGCCGGACGGACGCGCCTCCTTCACCGACCTGGCCCCCGGCGTCTGGAGCGTCTCGGTCCAGAGCATGGGCATGGGAGGCGGCGGCGAGCCGCCCGACCCCCAGGAGGCCGAGGTGCGGCGCGGCGAGGAGGCGCGGCTGCGCTTCGAGATGGACTGATATGGAGGCCCATATGTCAAGTGGGCAGGAGAGGCCCTACCCACGTT
>CAZTTG010000150.1:0-10002 GCA_964615935.1 uncultured Planctomycetaceae bacterium
CACGCGCGTGGCGGCTGGGGAGTATGTGGCGGAGATTGCGCGGGCTCGGTATCGTCGCAGTATCGTCGACGCCCCCGTGATCCAACCAGGAGGAGTCCCGACATGATGGATCCCCTCGGCTGTCGCTGCTGCCTGTCCCGGCGGCAGTGCCTCAAGCTCCTCTCCGCCACCGCCCTGGGGGCCGGCCTGGGAGGGCCGGCCGGCGCCGCCTTGCGCGGGGACTCGGGGCCCGGTCCGAGCGACTACGTCGATCCGGCCGGTCTGCGCCCGGCCCCCGAGGTGCGCCTGCTCGCGGCCATCCTGCAGCAGCCGACCCCCTACTGGCTGGGCTGGCCGGGGACCACCTACGACCTGGAGGGGCACCAGCGCGAGTACCTGGAGAAGCTGGAGGAGAGCAGCCGGCGTCTCGCGATCTCCACCGAGGTCGAGCCCGCGCCGGTGCAGGACGCGGAAGGCCTGGAGCGCCTCCTCGCCAGGACGCGGGAGCGGCGCCCCCACGGCCTCCTGGTGATCCTCCAGCACATGTCCTGCTGGGGTTGGGCCAACCGCCTCTCCCAGGAGGCGGGCGTCCCGCTCATCGTCTTCGCGCCCATCGGCATGGCCTTCACCGGCCACGTGAAGGACATCTCCCGCCGCCGCGGCGTGTACACCGTGTCCTCCCTGGAGTGGCCCGCGGTGGAGGCCGGCCTGCGGATGATCCGCGCCAAGCGGATGTTCGAGGAGAGCCGCATCCTGTGGATCCGCTCCAACCGCCGCAACGAGACGGTGCTCGATCACCTGGGCACCAAGGTGCGCGCCATCCCGCGCGACACCTTCAACGAGCTCTTCGACGAGATGCCGGTGAGCCCCGAGGTGCGCGAGCTGGCCGCCGACCTGGCGGCGGGCGCGCAGGAAGTGGTCGAGCCCACTCCCGAGGACCTGCTGAACTCCGCCCGCACCTACACCACCGCCAAGCGGCTGATGGCCCGGGAGGAGGCCAACGCCCTCTCCATGGACTGCCTCGGCATGGTGGGCTCCAAGCTGGTCCCCACGCCCCCCTGCGCGGCCTGGATGACCCTCCAGGACCAGGGCATCACCGCGGGCTGCGAGGCGGACCTCTTCGGCGCGGTCTCGCTGATGCTCTCGAGCTACCTGCTCGACCGGCCCGGCTTCATGAACGACCCGGTGCCGGAGACCGCCAAGAACCTGCTCATCGCCGCCCACTGCACCAGCGCCAGCCGCATCCACGGCTTCGACCAGCCCCCGGCGCCCTACGTCCTGCGGGATCACTCGGAGTCCGCCCTGGGCGTCTCGGTCCAGGTGCTCTGGCCCGAGGGCGAGCCGGTCACCCTGGTGGACTTCCGCGAGACGGGCGAGCTGATCCTGGACACCGGCACGGTGGTGTCCAACGTCGGCACCCCGCCCGCCGGAGGCTGCCGGACGTCGGTGGAGATCCGGATGGACCGGATCGAGGACGCGCGCGACGTGCTGGGCTTCCACCAGGTGGTGGTGCTCGGCGATCACCGCCGCCAGGTGCAGGCCTTCGGCCAGCTCTACGGCATCGACGTCGTGTGCTCGCCCAGGAGGTCCCCGGAATCGCAGAGGGAGGGATAGCCGTGAAGATCGAGCACATCGTCCTGGCACTGGCCCTGGGGCTTCCCGCGAGCGCGCAGGAGCCGGAGGGGGTCTCCTTCGGCTCGCCCGGCCTGCCCTCCTCCCGGATGGACGCGCAGGGTCGACTGGTGGAGGACTGGGGGAAGCTGGGGCTGCGTCTCGAGGGCGAGGGACTGGACGCCGCCGGTCCGGTCGAGGTCGCCCGCATCGAGCTGGACGAGCTCATCCCCGCCGCGCGCGCCGCCTGGCGCAGCGGCCCCCTGGACGCGTCGCTCACCGCCTGGCGGGCGCCCGTCTGGCCGGGGGGCGTAGACGTGCTCACCGCCCGGCTGCGACTTCGGGAGGGCCAGGCGATCGAGGCCGAGCTGGTGCTCGACCTCCCTGCGGGGGTGCGCGTGGGCGAGCGCACCGCGACCCTCGGCGGGCGCACGGTCCTCGCCTTCCCGAGCCGGCCCCAGCTGAGCCAGGAGCTGCGCGAGTGGGGGCACTGCGACGAGGCCACCGACCTGCCCGGCTGGGCGCGGCCCGAGCGCGGCTTCGACCCGGCCTTCGCCAACATCCGGGCCGGGCTGGGGGGCGTGCCCATCCTCTACCGCTTCGCCGTGGAGCCCGCGGAGACGGTGGATGTGGTGCTGGGCTTCTGCGAGAGCCACTGGAGCGCGCCCGGCAGCCGGACCCTGACCTGCAAGGTCGAGGGCTCGCGGGCCGAGGGGGTCGATCCCCTGGCCCGCTGGGGCCGCCACCGGCCGGGCGGGGTCCTCCTCGAGGGCCGGGACGCGGACGGGGACGGCCGGGTGGACGTGCTGGTCCTCGGCGCTCCCGATTCGCCCGACGAGAACCCCATCCTGAACGCCCTGTGGCTCTTCGAGCCCGGTCGAGAGCTGGACGTGGAGCAGGTCGTCGCCGGCCGGCTCAACGCCCTGGCCCGGCGATACGTGGACGTCGGCGGGGAGCGGGACCAGTCCATCCGCCCCCCCGGCAAGCTGTCCTTCCCCGTGGCCCTGAAGGCCGGCGGCGAGCTCGAGCTCAGCTTCCTCGCGGCCTGCCCCGGCGGCGCGGCGCCGCGACCGGAGGAGTCGGCCTGGACGCCGGAGAGCCTGCGGCGGGCGGCGCGTGAGGTGTGGAAGGACTGGAAGCAGGAGTGATCCGATGGGCAACCCCTTCCTGATCGGCCGGCGGGTGCAGCTCCGTCCCATCGAGGAGTCCGACGCCGAGGCCTGCGCGGCGTGGCTCAACCACCCCGAGCTGCGCGACTGGATCGCGGGCCGCTTCCCCATGTCCCTGAAGGACGAGAAGGAGTGGATCGCGAACCTCTCCTCGAAGGGCACGCCCCGCACCATCGGCCTGGCCATCGAGCGGCGCAGCGACAAGAAGTTGCTCGGCACCACCGGCCTGGACCAGATCGACTGGATCCACCGGCGCGCCATGACGGGTACCTTCATCGGGCCGGTGGCCATGCGCGGCAAGGGCTACGGCACCGAGGCCAAGGGCCTGGTGCTCGACTACGCCTTCGGCGAGCTGGGCCTGAACAGCCTGTGGGCCATGACCCTCGAGAGCAACGAGGCCTCCCGGCGCGCCCTGGAGAAGCAGGGCTACGTCCAGGGCGGCCTCATGCGCCGCGCCTTCCTGGTGAAGGGGCGCTGGGAGGACTCGCTCTACTACGACATCCTGCGCGAGGACTGGGAGGCGCTGCGGAGCAGGAAGAAGCCCGCGCGGGCGCGGCGCAAGCGCAAGTAGGCCCGGCTCGGGGACCGGGGAGCTCGCCTCGCTCTCGTCAGCTCCGCGGGACGTGCCCCATCCTGGCCCGGAGCCTCCTCCAGGCTGATCGCAGGAGGATCTGCGCCGTCTCGAGGCGTCTCGATCCGCGCTCCCTGGTGGCGTGCATCAGCCCGTCGATCCGCTCGCGGGTCAGCGCCGGAATCGACCGCGAGTCGCCGGCCGCAGCGGACTCCTCGAGCGCGCTCAGGAAGAGCAGGCCGCCCATCTCCCAGCGCAGGTGGGCGAGGTCGCAACAGACCTGGTCGCGTCGCGGGTCCTCGAGCTCGTCGAAGAGGACGAAGGCCCTGGCGAGGGAGGCGACGGCGTCGCCCGGGCCGCCCCGCGAGCCCGCGACCAGGCCGAGCCGGGCGAGGCTCTCGGCGACGCCCGCGCAGTCGCCCAGCTGCTGCCTGATCTCGAGCGACCGCTGGCAGCGCTCCCGGGCCGAGGCGAGGTCCCCGCGCGTCTGGTCGAGGGTGCCGAGCTGGTGGAGGCAGGCGGCGATGCCCGCCGGCTCGTCCAGCTCCTCCCGTATCTCCAGCGAGCGCTGGCAGCGCTCTCGCGCCGAGTCGTACTCCCCGATCGCCTGGTCGAGGGTACCCACCTGGAGGAGGCTGCCGGCGATGTCCGCCCGGTCGCTCAGCTCCTCCCGTAGCTCGAGCGACTGCTCGTAGCGCTCCCGCGCAGAGGGGTAGTACCCCCGCGTCTGATGCAGGATGCCGAGCTGGTGCAGGATGCTGGCGATGCCCGCTCGATCGCCGATCTCCCGCGCGATCGCGAGCGACTGCTCGTAGTGTCCCCGCGCCGCCTCGTGTCTTCCCTGCCTCTGGTGCAGGATACCGAGCCGAGCGATCCGACGGCCGGCGCCGGCGCGGTCGCCGAGCCGGCGTACGATCTCGAGCGACCGCTCGTAGCGCTCCCGCGCCCCTTCGTAGTCGCCCCGGGCCTCCGCGCGCAGGCCCGTCTCGTAGAGCTCGGCGGCCTCGCCGCGCAAGTCTCCCGCGGATTCGAGCGCGTCGGCGGCCGGCTCCCGGCGACTCCTCTCGGAGCAGAACTCCCCGGCATCGGACTCGATGGTCATCACACCCCCCCCGGCCCGGTCCAGCGGCGAGCGCGAGGATCGAACCGCACCCATCACAGCACGGCCCCCGAGATCCGACAATGGGGGCGCCCGCCCGGCGGGCCTCCACGCGCTCAGGAGGTCGTCGGCGGGGTCTCGATGATCGAGAGCCGTCGCCCTCCGGACCCCGAGAGCGCCTCCGGGACCGGCGGGGCGGGCCTCACGGGGGCTACCGCGACCGTGGCCTCGAAAGAGCTGCCGTGGATCGCAGGGGGCTCCGGATACGATCCCCGAGACGACGACATGCATGAAACCGCCCGCCCGGCCGCGGCGCCCGAGCCCGTCGGCCGGTTCCGGGCCCACGGAGCCCGCCATGCACTCGCTTCTCCTCGCTCTTGTCTGCACCGTGGCGCAGGACGCCTCTCCCGAGGCCGTGCTGCCCGCGGCCTCCGCCCGCATCCGCACCGAAGGTGGGCCCACCTCCTCGGGCTGGAATCTGTGGTCGAACGGCGCGGTGGGGGACTGGTTCCGGATCGAGGCCGCGGGGGCCGTGACCGTCACCGTCCGGGCCGCCGGACAGGCCGCGCTGGGCGAGTGGCCGCGCGCGCGGCTGGAGGCGGGGACGGCCGCGGGGATCGAGTTCGAGATCGAAGGGGGCGAGTACCGCGACATCGCCTTCGATCTGGAGCTGCCGGCGGGACCTTGCCCCATCACCGTGGCCTTCCTCAACGACCACCTCTCCGAGGGGCAGGACCGCAACCTGCTCCTGGCCGAGCTGCGCGTGAGCGGCGCCAGCCTGCTGGCCGAGCCGCCCACCGTCGACGAGCTGACCCGCGACGCCATCCGCGAGCACCGGACGGGGACGCTGGTGATCGAGACCGCCCCCGGGGCGGAGGTGCGGGTCACCCAGCTCCGCCACGAGTTCTCCTTCGGGACGGCCCTGGCGAGCCACCTGTTCACCGACCGCGCGGCGCCCGCAACGCGCGAGGCCTACCTGCAGATCGCGCGCGAGAACTTCAACGCCGCCGTGACCGAGAACGCCCTCAAGTGGCCCCAGATGGAGCCGCGCCGGGGCCGGCCGGACTGGCGCGTCGTGGACGCCATCGCCTCCTTCTGCGAGGACAACGACCTCCGGCTTCGGGGCCACTGCCTGTTCTGGGCGGCCGAGCAGCGCGTGCCGGCCTGGGCCCGCGAGCTCTCCGATCGCGAGCTGCGCGGCGCGGTCGAGCGCCGGCTGGAGGCCGTGCTCCCCCGCTACCGCGGCCGCATCCAGGAGTACGACGTCAACAACGAGATGATCGGCCACGACTTCTTCGCCGGCCGGCTGGGGAGCGGGATCCGGGTGGAGATGTTCCGGTGCGCCCATCGGCTGGATCCGGAGGCGCCGCTCTACGTCAACGACTACGGCATCCTCGGCGGCGCGCGCCTGGCGGCCTTCGAGGCGCAGATCGAGGAGCTCATCGAGGCGGGAGCCCCGGTGGGGGGGATCGGCTGCCAGGGGCACTTCCGCGGGCGGGTGCCGCCCGTTCACGGGGTCTGGCGCGCCCTCGACCGCCTGGCCCACTTCGACCTGCCCATCGCCATCACCGAGTACGACCTCGAGAATCCGGACGAGGCCGCACGCGCAGAGGGCCTCGACGCCTTCTACCGGACCTGCTTCGCCCACCCCGCGGTGCGGGGCATCTGGATGTGGGGCTTCTGGGAGGGCGCCCACTGGCGCCCCGAGGCCGCCCTGTGGCGGCGCGACTTCAGCTCCACGCCGGCGGCCCAGGCCTATCGGGACCTGGTCTTCGGCGAGTGGTGGACCCGCTGGGAGGGTCGCGCCGACGACTCGGGCCGGTGCGAGGTGAGGGCCTTCTTCGGGGCGCACCGGGTGGAGGCGCTGGGGAGGTCGGCCGAGGTGCGGCTCGAGCGGGAGACGCCCCGCGAGGTGGTGGAGATCGGCGGATAGCCGGGTCGCGCTCCTTCGGCCCTACTACGGTGGCTCCAGGAGGGGCGCTTCCGCCAGGTAGATCAGCAGGGAGCCCGGTTGGAGGACCATGCTCTTGGGCGGGTTGATCGCCTCCTCCCCCTTCGGGCTGCGCACACCGATGACTAGGCCTCCGCGATGCGACAGCTTCATCTCGGTCAGGAGGTCGCCGAACGGCACCGGCTCGGTCGGGTCGCCCGGCAGGCGCCCCATGTAGACGTTGTGCGCGCCGGAGAGCAGCACCCGGCTCATGGTGGTGGCCGTTCCGTGGTAGCCGATCGCGTGGGCGATCATCGAGGTGCCTATCCGGCGCGTCTCGATCACCTCGTCGGCGCCCGCCTTGCGGGCGTGGTCGACGTTCTCCGAGTCGAGGATCTCGGCCACCACGTACAGCGGGCGGTGGCGCCGGATGGACCGCCTGCGCTGGCGCTTCATGTAGGAGCGGATGGTGAAGGCGGTGAGGATGGTGGTCGCATCCGCGGTCTGTGGGCTGACGTCGCGCGCCCCGGAGACGATCACCGAGGCGGCGTGGGTCAGGCGGACCTTGTCCAGCTCGCTCTCCTTGGTCGGATCTCCCCGGACCCAGTAGAAGTCCGGTGGCAGGTCCCGCGGCCGCTCCTGGTCCTCGAAGAACACCACCCGCTGCTGCTCCAGGTCCAGCGCGCGCTTCAGCGCCTCCTGGAGCAGGTGGGAGCTGTGGTCGTAGCCGCACACCACGATGTGGTTGACGTAGCCGCTCATGCGAAACTGCTCCTCGCGGACGCTCAACACCCCGCTCACCAGGCTCGATCCGACGATGCCGGCGAACAGGGCCAGCGTGAACATCCCGCCGACCATCATCACCGCGCCCACGATCCTCCCCAGGAACGTCACCGGGGTGATGTCGCCGAAGCCCACGGTGGTGACGGTGACCAGGGACCACCAGATGCCGTCCGTCATCGTCTTGATGGCCGGGTTGGGGCCGGCCTCGACCTGGAAGATCGTGACGCCGCCCAGCAGGGTCATCAGACCCAGCACGCTGAAGGCGAAGGCGAACAGCAGGCCGTTCTCCTCCAGCGCCTGCATGACGATGGCGAAGGGATTGCGGTAGTGGAAGATCCGCGTCGTCCGGAGCAGCCGCAGCAGTCGCAGGGCGCGCAGTCCGCGCAGCCCGGGGACCAGGGCCAGCACCGCCGCCAGGTCCACGAGCATCATCGGCCGCAGGATGAAGACCAGGCGCGCCAGCACGTGCGCGCGCAGGCGCCCGATCCGCGGGCGCCGGAAGACCCTCAGCGCCGGCGGCCGGAAGGTGCCGACTCGCAGCAGGATCTCGAGGGCGAAGATCCCCAGGATCACGTTGTCGACCTGCCGTAGCAGGGGCTCGGCCCGGCTGCCTTCGGGCAGCGTCTCCCCGATGACGAGAAAGGAGATGGAGAGGACGATCAGCCCCCAGACCGCGCCCTGAACCAGGCGGTGGATCCGGGTGCCCGGCTCGTGGAAGGCAGCGTGCAGGCTGGCGGCCAGGGCGCTCATCGGGGTGTACGATAGTGCCGGCCCGCCCGAAAGCGACACCCAAGCCGCTCGTCTGCCGGGGGTCTTCCCAGGGGGAGGACGGTCCTCGGCCGCTCGATCGCCGGATCGAGGCCCGGCGCTCGGGGCAGCCGGCCCGTGACGCCGCCGGTCAGCCGTCGCGGTGGAAGACCCGCCTTCCCCTCTGGATCACCAGGTAGGCCGAGCGGGCGTTGGCCACGTCCTCGAGCGGGTCGGCGTCGAGGATCAGGAGGGTCGCCTCCTTGCCGGGCGCGATCGATCCCAGGCGCTCGTCCAGGCCCAGCCAGCGGGCCGGGTAGAGGGTGGCCCCGCGGAGGACCTCCGCGGCCGAGACGCCGCAGCCGTGCAGGATCTCCATCTCGGTGAAGACGCCCTCGGGCGAGATGCCGTCCTGTCCGACGAGGAGCTTCACCCCCCGCTGGGCGAGCTCACGGGTGAAGAAGCGGCCCATCTGGTGCATGGCCGCCATGACCTTCTTCACGATCGGCCGCGCCTCCTCCGGCACGTCCTCCCCCGGGCCCTCGTCCCCCATGGCGTCGAAGACCTGGAGGGTGGGGCACAGGTAGGCGTCCCGCTGCAGCATCAGATCGCAGAGCTCCTCCAGCTTCTCCATGGACACCGAGTCCACCCCCAGCTCGAAGACCTTCATGGCGAAGGGCATCTGCTCCATCTGGCCGGCGTCGCGGGCCATGAGCTCGTCGTGCTCCTTCCGCAGCTCGTCCTTCAGCACGACGGGCCACGGCGCCTTGCCGTGCTCGATGCTCGTGACCCCCAGGGCGATGGCGCGGTCCATGGGCATGGTGTGGAACAGGGGCCCGCCCGGGTCGTGCACGATCCTCAGCGAGTGCCGGGCGGCGACCTCGACCAGGTGCCGGTAGACCTGCGGGTCCTGCTTGCTGAAGGTCTTGACCAGGCGGGCGCCGCCCTTCGCCAGCTCGGCCAGGATCCGATCCACGTCCTCCTCGGTGTCCACCGCCAGGGTGAAGCCGGGCAGGTCCTCGTTGTGCCGCTCCCAGTGGAGCGGGCTCCTCTCCAGCATGGGACCGGTGTAGAAGATCTCCGGCCCGATCATCTCGCCCGAGGCGATGGCGCCGCTCATCTCGCCCAGCCGATCGAGCGGGCCGCCCACGTCCCGCACGTAGGTCACCCCGCCCGCCACGAACGCGCGGAGCTGGTCCCGGGTGTGCTGATCGCCTTGCTTGGTCAGCATGGCCAGGTGGGTGTGGCAGTCGCACAGTCCCGGGAGGGCGAACTTGCCGCTGCAGTCGATCCGTCGCTCGACCTCCCCCAGGCTCCCCGCACTCCCCAGGGCGGCGATGCGCTCCCCTTCGATCAGGACGTCCTGCGGGGCGGTCATCTCCCCGCTCTCGACGTCGAAGACGCGCAGGTTCTCCAGCAGCAGCCGCTGCGGCTCGGTCCGGAGCACCTGCGCGCCCGGATCGGATCCCATGGTGGCGAGCGTGAAGATCCATGGCCAGCTGGTCATCCCTGCCTCCCCGGAGCCCTTGGCTCGGCTGTGGCGCTGGAGTCGGGCGTCCGAGGCCTGCGGGCCGACGCCCGGCTCGAATCCCGGCCGCGCCGGTGGGCGCATCTCACCGTAGTATCCCGCGGCCCGGCCTCAGGGCAAGCCGCGGCCGGGCCAACTACAGCCGAGCTCCCACGACGGGGATCTGCTTGCGGCGCAGGAAGGCCACCAGGGCGCTGCCGAGCAGCACGACCAGGGCCAGGATGAAGAGCATGCCGCCGTCGCCGGCGACCTCGATGCCCAGGACGGTGAGGTGGCTGAGGATGGCGCCCGAGATGAGGCCCAGCGCGACCACGGCGCCGGCGCCTCCCGGGATCAGGAGCAGCGCGGAGGCGAAGAGCTCCACCAGACCCGAGCCGTAGCGGCCCCACGGCTCCGCGCCCAGCGTCTCGAAGATCTGGATCGATTCTTCGGCGCCGGTGAACTTGAAGAAGAGGGTCTGCAGGAGAATGATCGCCACCACCACCTGGGCGATCCATGCGGTGATCTTCTTGCCTCGGGTCAGGTCGTTCAAACGCGGTTCCCTTCTGCCGGACGGGTCGTGAACGGGTTCGGGGCCCTCCAGTG
>CAZTTG010000151.1:0-9890 GCA_964615935.1 uncultured Planctomycetaceae bacterium
TGCGTCGGTCGCGGCCTCACGGCTACAGGAATCGGTATCGGGGGCAGGAATCCCGTCGGCCTCCCGGGAGGCTGTGACGAGCCCGTGCCCGCAAAGCGGGCACGGCGAGTAGACCGCTCACACCTGCCTCTGCCCCGGCCCACGCCTCACCGCTGCACCAATCGACCGTGAGGCCAGGAACCCCGCTGCAACCGCCGACCCCTACCCCACCCGCGAGGACACCGCCTCGCGCAGCTCGGCCGTGCGGCCGGTCTCCTCCCAGGGGAAGCCCTCCCGGCCGAAGTGCCCGTGGCGGGCGGTCTGCCGGTACATGGGCCGCAGGAGGTCGAGGTCGGCGATGATGGCCGCCGGGCGCAGGTCGAAGACCTCGTCCACGGCCTGCTCGAGCACCTCGTCGGGCGCCTGGCCGGTGCCGAAGGTGTCGACCCGCACCGACAGGGGTCGGGCCACCCCGATGGCGTAAGAGAGCTGCACCTCGCAGCGCTCCGCCAGGCCGGCGGCCACGATGTTCTTGGCCACCCAGCGGGCGGCGTAGGTGGCCGAGCGGTCGACCTTGCTGGGGTCCTTGCCGGAGAAGGCTCCGCCGCCGTGGCGGCCCATGCCGCCGTAGGTGTCCACGATGATCTTGCGCCCGGTCAGGCCGCAGTCGCCGTGGGGACCGCCGACCACGAAGCGCCCGGTGGGGTTGACGTGGTAGATGGTGTCCTGGTCGAGGAACTGGGCGGGGATCACCGACGGCACGATCTTCTCCCGCACGGTGTCGGTGATCACCTCCTGCTCGACCTCCGGGGAGTGCTGGGTGGAGATCACCACGGTGTGGACGCGGACCGGCCGGCCGTCCTCGTACTCCACCGTGAGCTGGCTCTTGCTGTCCGGGCGGAGCCAGGAGACCTCGCCGCTCTCCCTCAGCTCCGCCAGGCGCTCGACCAGCCGGTGGGCGTAGAAGATGGGGAAGGGCATCAGGCTCTCGGTCTCGTTGCAGGCGTAGCCGAACATCAGCCCCTGGTCGCCGGCGCCCTGGTCCTTGCCCTGGTCCTGGTCCTCGTCCACCCCCTGCTGGATGTCCGACGACTGGCGGTCGAGGGTCACCATGACCGCGCAGGTGTCGCCGTTGATCCCGAAGGCGTCGTCGGTGTAGCCGATGCCCTTGATGGTCTCCCGGGCCACCTGGCTGTAGTCCACGACGGCCTTGGTGGTGATCTCCCCCGAGATCACGCACAGGCCGGTGGTGACCAGCGTCTCGCAGGCCACCCGGCTGTGGGGATCCTGGTCCAGGAGGGCGTCGAGGATGGCGTCCGAGACCTGGTCGGCGATCTTGTCGGGGTGACCCATGGAGACGGACTCGGACGTGAAAAGCTGTCGGGCCATTGCTTGCTCGGTTCTGTGCAGGGGGGGGACTCGAGAGGGATCGGTTTCGGGGACTCCGGCCGGCCAGAGCGGCCGAACAGGGTACCCACAGATCAGGGGACGGCCAATCCCGGTCCCCGCAGACATCGGTCCGAAAAGGCCTCCAGCGTGAGAGCTGTGGCCCCCTTCTGCCGCTGCACGGCGGTGAGGCCCGCCTCCGACATCCTGCGCCGAGCATCCGGGTCCCTCATCAGGCGCCGGATCGCCTCGGTCAGGGCGGCTCCGTCGGCCACCCGCAGGCTGGCCCCGGCGCTCTCCAGCAGGGTCGTCTCCTGCGCGAAGTTGTCGACGTGGGGTCCGTACAGCACCGGCCGGCCCTGGGCGGCGGGCTCCAGCATGTTCTGGCCCCCGTGGGGCAGCAGGCTGCCGCCCACGAAGACCAGGTCGGCCAGGCCGTAGACCCTCTCCAGCTCGCCGATGGTGTCCACCACCACCGGCCGGGCGGGGTCCGGCTCCTGCTCGCCTGCGCGCAGCCGGCTGAGGGCCTGCGCGCGGATCCCCAGGGCATCCAGGCTCTCGAGGACGGCCGACAGGCGGTGCGGGTGGCGCGGGACGATCACCAGCCGGGCGTCGGGCGCGCCCTCCCGCCAGGCGCGGGCCACGATCTCCTCCTCGGGCTCGTGGGTGCTGCCCGCCACCAGCACCCGCCCTCCCTCTCCGGCGCCCAGGAGGGAGCGGAGCTCGGGCCCGGGATCGATGGGGCCCACCGGCATGCCGTCCGCCTTCAGGTTGCCGGTCACCAGCACGCGCTCGGCCCGTCCGCACAGCTCGGAGAAGCGCTCGGCGTACTCGTCCAGCTGGGCGCAGAAGAGGGTGATGCGGTTGAACTGGGGCAGGAGCCGGCGGAACACGCGGTAGTCCAGGAAGCTCTTGGTGGTGATGCGGCCGTTGACCACCGCCACCGGCGCCCCCCGCCGGTTGGAGAGGCGCAGGAAGTTGGGCCAGATCTCGAGCTCCACCAGCACCACCGCGAGGGGATCGACTCGGTCCAGGAAGCGCGAGACCAGGGGGGAGAAGTCCAGGGGGAAGCGCACCACGGCCCGGCCCGGGTACAGGCCGCGGGCCACCTCCATGCCGGTGTTGGTGGTGGTGCTGACGACCACCTCGAGGTCGGGGTAGGCCCGCTCGAGGGCCTCCACCAGGGAGGCGGCGCCCTTGACCTCCCCCACCGAGACCCCGTGGACCAGGATGCGGCCGCGGCGGTCGGGCCGGGGCCGGTAGCCGAGGTCGCCCCCGAGCCGCTCCCAGGCCATGCGCCGGAAGGCGGCGTCCCGCCAGCAGCGCCAGATCCACCAGGGCGAGGCGACCGCCGCGCCGGCCAGCCAGACGGCGTCGTAGATCAGGTGGAGCAGGGCGCGCAGGAAGCCCGGCGAGGGGTCGGTGGTGATGGGGGCCGGAGCGCCCGCGCCGGGCCCGCTCCCCTCCGCGCCCTTCATCGCGCCTCCTGCCGGGACGGGGGGATCACCCGTGACACTTCTTGAACTTCTTGCCGCTGCCGCACGGGCAGGGGTCGTTCCGCCCCACGCCCGGGTACTGCTGCTGGCGGGCCGGCTGGGGCCGCTCGGCCTGGGCGGTGGCCGCTCCCTCGGCGCCCGGCTTGCCGGGAGCCGCCTGCCCCGACAGGGCCCGCCGCCGCTTCTCCAGGTCGAAGGCGTGGGTGGCGGGCACGCGGGAGGAGGTCCCCAGGGCCGAGGGACGCGTGGGGCGGGCGCCCGCGGTCTTGGCCGGCCCCGAGTACTGGACCGCCTCGGCCCCCCGGCGGCGGCGCAGCAGGGCCTGGTCGGCCTCGTCGGCCAGGCGGATGCGCAGGATCAGGCTGGTGACCTCGTCCTCCACCGCCAGGAGCAGCTTCTGGAAGAGCTCGAAGCCCTCGCGCTTGTACTCGTTCTTGGGGTCGAGCTGGGCGTAGCCGCGCAGGCCGATGCCGGTCTTGAGGGCGTCGATGGCCCGCAGGTGATCCTTCCACTTGGCGTCGATGGTGTTGAGCAGGACGTAGCGCTCGACCTCGCGCATGGATTCGGGGCTGTTGACCTCCTCGCGCTGGTTGTAGGCCTCCAGGACCTGGTCCAGGGCGGGCTGCGAGTCCGGCTCCTCGTCCACCGCGGCGGTCGCGGCCGCCTCGCTCACCTCCGAGCCGAAGGTGCGCTGGTACCAGCCGATGAAGCCCTCCGGGTCGTCGGCGTAGGTGGCTGCCGCGCGCTCCACCACCGAGCCCAGCATGGTCTCGATCTTCTCCCGCAGCTCGCGGCCCTCGAGGGTGTCCTGGCGCACGCCGTAGATGGTCCGGCGCTGCTGGTCCATGACCTCGTCGTACTCCAGCAGGCTCTTGCGGATCTCGAAGTTGTAGTCCTCGACCTTGCGCTGGGCGCGCTCGATGGCGCGGGTGACCATCCGCGATTCGATGGGCACGCCTTCCTCCATGCCCAGCTTCTCCATGGCGTTGACCACCCAGTCCTTGTAGAAGCGACGCATCAGGTCGTCCTGCAGCGACAGGAAGAAGCGCGAGCGCCCCACGTCCCCCTGGCGTCCGGACCGGCCGCGGAGCTGGTTGTCGATTCGCCGCGCCTCGTGGCGCTCGCTGCACAGGACGTACAGTCCGCCCTGCTCCAGCACCTCGGCCTCGTCCCGCGCGCACTGCGCGCGGATCTCCTCGCGGATCGAGTCGATCTCCTCCAGGTGCTCCAGGTCGCCCTCCTCGAGCTCCTTCTCGGCCAGGGCCCGCTTCAGCAGGTACTCGAAGTTCCCCCCCAGCTTGATGTCGGTGCCCCGGCCGGCCATGTTGGTGGCCACCGTCACCGCGCTCCTCTCGCCCGCCATGGCGACGATCTGGGCCTCCTTCTCGTGGTGCTTGGCGTTGAGCACGCTGTGCTTGACGCCCCGGCGCTTGAGCATCCCCGACAGGAGCTCGGACTTCTCCACCGAGGTGGTGCCCACCAGCATGGGCTGACCGCGATCGTTCACCTCGCGGATCTCCTCCACCAGCGCCTTCCACTTCTCGGGCTCGGTGCGGAAGACCACGTCCATCTGGTCCGCCCGGGCGATGGGCTCGTTGGTGGGGATGGTGATCACGTTGAGGCCGTAGACCCGGCTGAACTCGTTGGCCTCGGTCAGGGCGGTGCCGGTCATGCCGGCCAGCTTGTCGAACAGCCGGAAGTAGTTCTGGAAGGTGATGGTGGCCAGCGTCTGGTTCTCCTGGCGCGGGACCAGGCCCTCCTTGGTCTCGACCGCCTGGTGCAGCCCGTCCGACCAGCGCCGGCCGGTCATCTTGCGGCCGGTGAACTCGTCGACGATCACCACCTCCGGGGCGCCCCCCCGCTCGGGGTTGGGCTCCACCACGTACTCGCGGTCATTGGCGTAGAGGTTGTGGGCCCGCAGGGCGTTCTCGATGAAGTGCGGCCAGTCCTCGTTGCCGGGGGTGTAGAAGGACTCCACCCCCACCAGCTTCTGGGCCGCCTCGATGCCCTCCTCCAGCAGGCTGGCGCTGCGCTCCTTCTCCTTGACCTCGAAGTGCCGATCCAGCTCCAGGGCCCGGGCCACCTTGTCGGCCAGCTTGTACTTGTCGCTGAGCTCCTCGGTGGGTCCGGAGATGATCAGCGGGGTGCGGGCCTCGTCGATCAGGATCGAGTCGACCTCGTCCACGATGGCGTAGAAGAGGTGCTTCTGCACCTGGTCGCCCACCCGCAGCTTCATGTTGTCGCGCAGGTAGTCGAAGCCGAACTCGTTGTTGGTGCCGTAGACGATGTCGCAGGCGTACTCGGCCTGGCGATCCTGGGGGCTCATGTCCGACTGGATGGCCCCCACGCTTGTGCCCAGGTACTTGTAGATGGGCCCCATCCAGGTCGCGTCGCGGCGCGCCAGGTAGTCGTTGACCGTGACCAGGTAGCAGGGCCTGCCGGTCAGGCAGTTGAGGTACAGCGACAGGGTGGCCACCAGGGTCTTGCCCTCGCCGGTGGCCATCTCGGCCACGGTGCCGTTGTGCATGACGATGCCGCCCACCATCTGCACGTCGAAGTGGCGCAGCCCCAGGGTGCGCACGGAGGCCTCGCGCACCAGGGCGAAGGCCTCGGGGAGGACCTCGTCGAGGGTCTTCTCCTCCGCCTGGACGGCCTTCTTCCAGGCCTCGGTCTGCTCGACGAACTGCTCCGCCGAGAGCCCCTGGGCCCAGCTCTCCTTGTCGGCGATCTCCTGCACCATGGGCTGCAGCTTGGCCACGGCCCGCTGCGTCTGCGACCCGAAGAGCCGCTTCAGCCCCTTGCCGAGGTTGTCGCCGAACGTCTGGAGCTTGTCGGTGATTGCGTCCCAGTCCATGGTGCCTCGCCTATCCGCCGCCCGCAGCGTCGTCACCCGAATCGCCGTTCAGTTGCGGAGCGAAGCTCCGCCAACTGCAATGGCGGGGGCTGTGCCGCGGCCCCCAGGCCGCCGGCTCAGCCCCTTATTGGACAGGGCCGGGGGCGGGATTTCAACCGCCTCCAGCGCCCTCCGCCGCCCCGCCGGGGCTCTCCGGGCGGTCCTGCAGGAGGCGGGCGATCATGCCCAGCAGGACCTGGCGCGAGTAGGGCTTGCGCAGGAAGCCGCTGACCCGCCGCAATCGCGCGAGGTCGATGTCGCTGGCTGTGGCCATCAGCACCGGCAGCTCGGCGGACCGCGGCCGCTCGCGCAGCCGGCTCAGGACCTCCTCCCCGTCCATGCCGGGCATCTCGTAGTCCAGGACCACCAGATCCGGAAGGGGGTCGAGCTCCAGGCGCTCGAGGACCGTCTCGCCGCTGAAGGCGGTCTCCACCTGGTAGCCCCGCCCCTTCAGGAGGGCCGCGACCCCGTAGGCCACGTTCTCCTCGTCGTCCACCACCAGCACCCGGTGGCGCTTCTCGTCCTCGCGCTCCACGCCGGCGAGCTGCTCGGCGAGCTGCTTGAGCTCCCCGGTGGTGGGCAGGCCCACCAGGGACCAGGCCCGCTCGATGCGCTCCTTCAGCGCGCGGTTCCAGCGCTTCAGCTCCAGCCACCGCTCGTAGTCGGGCGCCGCCGGACCCACGTCGAGCTGGTCGTGGGTGTCCACCGTGAAGAACAGCTCCTGCCCCACCAGGTACTCCTGGATCACGAACTTCATGAAGGGGTAGCGGCTGTTGCCCAGGCGCAGGGCCAGGTGCCGGAGCTCGCCCCGCTGCTCCTCCGGCCGCTGCTCGAAGCGCCCGAAGAGGTCCTCCAGGGTCTCCGCGCCCTGGAGCTCGCTCCGCGGGTGCCGGGGATCCACCTGCTCCTCGGGGGGGTAGGCCAGCCCCAGGTAGATCTCCACCGCCCGATGGACGTGGCTCGGGGTCATATCCTCAATGCGCATGCCGTGTCCCGCCGCCGCAAATCGGATTCCGCAAGCCCGATCCCGGAGGGAATCCGCGGTCTCCCCCGCTCACCGAGACCTCCCCGGTCCGGAGCTCCAGCGGCCGAGGCGCCCGATCACCTCGACCACCGCCTCCACGCCGGCCTCCTCCAGCAGGGCGTCGACCTCGCTCGCCAGGCGGCCGGGCAGCGCCGGATCGGAGAAGGCGGCCGTGCCCACCTGCACCGCGCGGCAGCCGACCGCCAGGAACTCGAGGACGTCCTCCGCGCAGCCGATCCCGCCGCAGCCGATGACCGGGATGTCGACGGCCTCGGCGCAGGCCCAGGCGCAGCGCAGGGCCACGGGCTTGATCCCCGTCCCGGAGTAGCCTCCCTGGCAGGTCCCCAGCCCGGGCTCGCCGGTGCGCCAGTCCACGCTCATCCCCAGGAGGGTGTTGACCGCGGTCAGCCCGTCCGCCCCCCCGGCCTCGGCGGCGCGGGCCATCTCGGCGATGTCGGTGACGTTGGGAGAGAGCTTGGCGAGGATGGGCTTTGCGGTGGCCCGCCGCACCCCGGCCACGGTGCGCTCCACCACCGGGGCGCTGGTCGAGAAGGGCAGGCGCCCGCCCAGGACGTTGGGGCAGGACAGGTTGATCTCCAGGCCGTCGATGGCCGCCTCGCCGTCCAGGCGCCGGGCCATCTCGGCGTACTCCTCCTCGGTCTCCCCCCCGATGTTGGTGATCACCACCGTGTCGGCGCTGGCCATCTGGGGCAGCACCTCGGCCAGGTAGACCTCGATCCCGCGGTTCTCGAGGCCGATCGAGTTGAGCAGGCCGGCCTCGGTCTCGCGGATGCGCGGGGGATCGTTCCCGGGCCGCGGCCGGGGGGTGACGGTCTTGCTGACCAGGGCGCCCATGGCGGCGGGGGGGGAGAACCGCCGCATCTCCAGCCCGTGGCCGAAGGTCCCCGAGGCGGTCAGGATCGGATTCCTCAGCTCGAGGCCCGCCAGGTGGACGGCGAGGTTGGCCATACGGCCGACTCTACTCACCCCCCCCGGCTTCGGCAACGGGCCCCGGTGAGGGCTCGGGGGCCGGGTCCCCCTCGGGCTCCGCCTCCCGGTGTCCGAAGCTCGACAGGAACAGGAGGACCGCCCCGACGGTGATGCAGGAGTCGGCCGTGTTGAAGGTCGGGAAGTGGTAGTTCCAGCGCGCGAAGTACACGTCGATGAAGTCCCGGACCGGCCCGAAGGCGTGGCCGTCCCCGGGGACGCCCAGGAACAGGTTGTCGTGCAGGTTGCCGAGGGCCCCGGCCAGGATCAGGACCAGCGCGGCGGTCAGGACGCGGCGGCCCGGGGCCGAGCGGATCACCAGCCAGGTGAGGAAGATCACGGCCAGGGCCCTGCCCGCCACGATCACCTGGGGGTACTCGTCGAAGAGGCCCCAGGCCACGCCGTAGTTGGTGGACTCCAGGAAGGCCAGCCAGTCGCCCAGGAGCGGGAGGCGGCGGGCGCCGTGAAAGTGGGTCACTCCCTGCGGATCGGTGGCCAGCCAGGCAAACACGGCCGACTTCGACCAGAGGTCGAGGGCCACCAGCAGGGCCACGGCCGAGAGTCGGGCGAGGACCGACTGCGCCCGGCAGCCGGAGGCTTCCGGCTCCGGCGGCGGATCGCCGGACCGGGTCGGGGGCTGTTCCGGCTCGGTCGGCTGCGCGGGCGGACCCGGGGCCTCGGTCGTCTCGGGCACGGCCGGCTCGCCGTCCCTCGTGGGGTCGGGAGTGGCGTTCAGCTCGCCTCCTGCTCGGCTTCGCGCTGGCAGTCGATGCACAGGCGGGTGTGGGGCATGGCTTGCAGGCGGACCTTGCGGATCCAGCTCTCGCACGCCTCGCAGCGCCCGTAGGAGCCGTCCTCGATGCGCGCCAGGGCCTCGTCGATCTCCCGCAGGGTGCTCCCGTGTCGCTCGAGCAGCTCCAGGCTGAACTCCTGGCTGTGGGGATCGCCGGCGACATCCCGGCCGTGATCCCCTCCCTCCGGGTCCGCGGGCCCCAGGGCCGCCTTCTCGAGGTGGCTGGTGGCCCCGGTGAACACGCTGCGGGCGTGGAGCAGGATTCTCTCGAATCGCTCCAGGTCTTCTGCGGTGAGCTTCCTCGCCATGGGCCTCGGGGCCGGGGTTGAGATCCGATGTCGGGGCCCGGCCGGGGCGGCCGGCGGGCTCTCGGGGCGCGGAAGTATAGCCGCGGGCCGCGGGCAGTCAACGCGATCCCAAGCCCGCTGGCGGTCGAGACTTGCGGCCGCGCTCCGCGGCTCGCAGCCTGTGCCCGTGACGTCCACCCCCGACGAGCCGTCGCCGGCCATGGAGGCCGGCCTGTCCGAGTTCCTCGACGCCCTGCGGGTCGAGGCCGGGCTGGCCCGCGGCACGGTGGCGGGCTATCGCTCGGACCTCGGCCGCTTCCTGGTCTGGGCGGCGCGGCGCGGCTGCCGCGGGTGGGGGGACCTGGGGCCGGACCTGGTGGTCGACTATCTGGCGGCGCGCCGCCAGGAGGGGGCGGCGGAGGCCACCCGGGCGCGCAACCTGTCGGCCGTGCGGATGCTGCTGGCCCACCTGGTGCGGGAGGGGGAGTTGGACCGCGATCCCGCCGCCCTGATCCCCTCCCCGGTCCTGCGCCGATCGCTGCCGCACGTCCTGACGGTCGGGGACGTGGACCGCCTCCTGGCGGCTCCGGAGGGGGACGGGTGGAGGGACCAGCGGGATCGCGCGCTGCTGGAGGTGCTGTATGCCAGCGGGGCGCGGGTCAGCGAGGCGGTGGGCTTGAGGACCGATGGCCTCGAGCCCGCGCTGCGGGTTTTGCGCCTCACGGGGAAGGGGAACAAGATGCGCATCGTCCCGGTGGGCGAGCGGGCGCGGGAGGCATTGGAGCGCTGGCTCGCCGATGGTCGCCCCCGGCTGCCGGGCGCGATCCGCCGCCTGGAGGTCTTCCTCAGCCGCACCGGGCGCCCCCTCGATCGGACGAACGCCTGGCGCAGGGTGGTGCGTGCGGCGCTACGGGCGGGTCTGCAGCACAGGATCACGCCGCATACGCTGAGGCATTCGTTTGCCACGCATCTTCTTCAGGGGGGGGCCGATCTGCGGGCGGTCCAGGAGATGCTCGGGCATGCCTCGATCCAGACGACCGAGATC
>CAZTTG010000152.1:0-9674 GCA_964615935.1 uncultured Planctomycetaceae bacterium
CTCGCCTCCCGGCGAGCGCTAGAGGCCTTGGGCGCCGTAACTCGGTGCCAGGCCCACGCAACGGGCGCCCAAGACCTCTAGCCCCGATCCCCGGATCGCTCCAACCCCTGAGACCGGCGGAACTTGCGCCCGGGGCTTGACCCCCGGTGCGAGTCCGCTAGACTGCTCCGCCCTCCTCCTCCGGGCCCCCCGGCGGCCGGTCCCCCGACCGGCTCGCGGGGCCCCCGTACGATCCCGCTCGCCCCCGGAGGCGACCGACCCCCGAGCCCGCCATGTACGCCGTCATCAGCGACCGCAACCGACAGCACTCGGTGCGCACCGGGGACGTGATCCTGTGCGACCTCGCCCGGGACCTCGACCCGGGCAGCCCCGTCACCTTCGATCAGGTCCTGCTCATCGGCGACGAGGGCGAGACGCGGGTGGGGCGGCCCTTCGTCGAGGGCGCGTCGGTGACGGGCGAGGCGCTGGCGCTCCACAAGGACCGCAAGCTGGTCACCTTCCGCTTCAAGCGGCGCAAGAACGTGCGGGTCAAGCGCGGGCACCGTCAGAGCTACACCCCGGTGCGCATCACCGAGATCAAGGGCTGAGAGATGGCACACAAGAAGGGTCAGGGCTCCAGCCGCAACGGCCGCGACTCCAATCCCCAGTTCCGGGGCGTGAAGCGCTTCGGCGGCCAGGCCGTCTCGGCCGGCACCATCCTGGTGCGCCAGTGCGGGACGCGGTTCAAGCCGGGACACAACGTGGGCTGCGGGAAGGACTACACCCTCTTCGCGCTGGTCGACGGCACGGTGCGCTTCCAGAGCGGTCGCCGGGTGCACATCGATCCGGCGGCGGCGAGCAACTAGTGTCCCGAATCAGAAGCTCGTGCACATATCTCGCCCCCCTGGCGGCCCCTGGCGGCGTTGCAGCTCCTCCGAGTATTGCGTGCGAATACGCGTCGTCGCTGCGCCTGGCCAGGAACCCCCAGTGGCGCGATCTATGCACACGAACTCCTGACTCGAGACACTCGCCCCTCCCCGCACACCGAACGCGCTGACGAGGCTGCCCCCCTCCCGGGAGGCGGCCTCGTCGGGTCGAGGGGGGGATCCGCGAGAATCCGGAGGCCGAGAGCTTGTTCCGCGACGAGGTCACCATCGAGGTCGCCGCCGGTGACGGAGGAGACGGGCTGGTCTCCTTCCGGCGGGAGAAGTACGTGCCCAAGGGCGGCCCCGACGGCGGCGACGGGGGCGAGGGGGGGAGCGTGGTGCTCCTGGCCTCGACCGGGGTCCACTCCCTCCTGGGGGTCGGCCGGCGCCGGCGCTACCGGGCGGGATCGGGCCAGCCGGGCGGGTCGCGCAACCGGGCCGGGCGCCGGGGGGCCGAGGTGGTGATCGAGGTCCCGATCGGGACCCGGGTGCTCGACGCCCGGCGGGGCAACCTCCTGAGGGACCTCGCCCGGGCGGGTCAGCGCCTCGAGGTGGCCCGCGGCGGAGCCGGCGGGAGGGGCAACGCGCACTTCGCGAACCCGGTCAAGCAGGCCCCGCGCCGGGCGACGCCGGGCCGGGAGGGCGAGCGCCGCGATCTGCGACTGGAGCTCCAGCTCTTCGCCGAGGTCGGGCTCCTGGGCCTGCCCAACGCCGGCAAGTCCACCTTCCTCTCCCGCGTCACCGCGGCCCGGCCCAAGATCGCCGACTACCCCTTCACCACCCTCGAGCCCCAGGTGGGCATCGCCGAGGTGGGGGAGTTCGACACCCTGGTGATCGCCGACCTGCCGGGCCTGATCGAGGGGGCCTCGGAGGGGGTGGGGCTGGGCCAGCGCTTCCTGCGCCACGTGAGCCGCTGCCGGGTCCTCCTGGAGCTGGTGGACGTCTCTCCGGGGGCCGAAGCCGAGCCCCTGGAGGCCTGGAGGGTGCTCGAGGTGGAGCTGGAGCGGAGCTCGGCCGAGCTCCACGCCAAGCCCCGGATCCTGATCGCCACCAAGTGCGAGGGCCCGGAGGCCGCCGAGCGCGCCGCCGCCCTGGAGGTGGGCGCCGGCGTGCCCGTCCTGCGCATGTCCTCCCTCGTGGGGACCGGGGTCCAGGAGGTCCTCTCCCGCGCCCACGCCCTGGTGAGGCCCCCGGAGGGGGTCGGAGGAGCCGACGGGGGAGGTTGAGGTCCCTCCTCAAGGAGGGCGCCGGCCCGCGTCGATCCAGAGGCCCTGAGGCGCCTCGCTCCGGGGCCGCCCGGCCAAGCCGTGGAGATCGGCAGGTGGATCCGATGATGGACCGAGTCGAGGGGGAAGGGGACCCGCACGCCCCGCAGGAGGGTGAGCCGCGTCCCGAGCCACGGGAGGAGGAGTCGCCGCCGGGCGAGGGGAGCGCCGAGGAGCGGGGCCCGGAGGGTCCGCCCTTCGATCCCGCCCAGCTCGAGCGCGACCTGGCGGACGCCAACGCGCTGGAGGAGGCGCCGGCCGCCGATCTGCGCCCCGAGGCCGTGGTCGAGAAGCTCTCGGCCACCTCCATGTCGCCCCGCCACCAGCTCGAGGCCTGGCTGGCGGCCATGGTGAAGAGCGGCGCGTCGGACCTCATCCTGCGGGCCAACGGCCGACCCTCCTCGCGGGTCGACGGCCGGGTCGGCTTCCTGCCCGGGCGGGTGCCCGGCCCGGGGGCTCTCCTGGAGGTCCTGGAAGGCGTGCTCGGCAGCGATCGCATGCAGGAGTGGCGCGAGCGCGGCTCGGTGGACTCGGCGCTGCACCTGGACGGCCTGGGCCGCTTCCGGCTCAACGCGTACAAGCAGATGGGGGAGCCGGCCCTGGTCCTGAGGCGGGTCTCGGAGCAGCCGCCGGACCTCGTCGACCTCGAGCTCCCCACGGTCGAGCTGCAGCGGATCGCCTGCCGCAAGCGCGGCCTGGTGCTGGTCACCGGCATCGCCGGATCGGGCAAGTCGACCACCCTGGCGGGGATGATCGAGCACATGAACCGCAGCCTGGAGCGGCACGTGATCACCCTGGAGGATCCGGTCGAGATCCTGTTCACCGAGGACCGCTGCGTCATCAGCCAGCGCGAGGTGGGCGTGGATTGCCCGACCTTCCACGAGGGCCTGCGCCACTCCCTGCGCCAGAGCCCGGACGTGCTCCTGATCGGCGAGATGCGCGACCGCGAGACCGTGACCGCGGCGCTGGACGCCTCCGAGACCGGGCACCTGGTGCTGTCGACGATGCACACCGTGAACGCCTCCCAGACCCTGGACCGCATCCTGGGCTTCTACCCGGCCGAGCAGCACGGGCAGGTGCGGATGCGCCTGGCGGACAACCTGGCGGCGGTGCTCTCCCAGCGGCTCCTGCCCCGGGCCGAGGGCCGCGGCCTGGTGCCGGCCTTCGAGCTGATGACCTCCACCCCCCGCATCCGCGAGCTCCTGGAGGAGGGGGGCAGCGGGGAGATCCAGCGCACCATCGAGTCGGCCGCCACGCCCGGCCTGGTCTCCTTCAACCAGTCCCTGCGCCGGCTGGTCCAGCAGAAGCTGGTCGAGCTCAAGGACGCCCTCTCCGCCTCGGATCGGCCCGAGGAGCTGGTCCTGGCCCTGCGGGGGATCACCCAGAGCTCCGCGCGGCCCCAGCGCAGCCTGGAGTCCGCCTCGGGCGGGCACGAGACCGGCCGGGCGGCGGGGGCCAGCGAGGGGGGGGCGCTGCGCCTGGCGGGCGGGGAGGCGCCGGCCAAGCCGACCGGCCCCCCGCCCCCTCCGACCCGCTGACCGGCGGAGCCGGGCGCGGCATGGCAGTCGACGGGAAGAAGTCGGGCCGCCGGGCGTCCGGACCCCCGGAGGCGCCGTCCTTGGCCGCGCTCCGCCCCCCGGGTAGCATTCGCGAGGACCCGCCATGAACACCTCACAGCTCAAGCTCCTGTCCTGGTGCGCCGGAGGCCTGCTGGCCGCCGGCCTCAGCGGATACCTGGCCCTGTTCATCCAGAACCTGGACGCCCACCGGGCGCCGGTGCCCAAGGAGGACATGGAGAGGGTCCTCGAGGACGTCTTGGAGATCGAGCGCGAGGCGGCCCAGATCGTCGCCTACGCCGACATCAAGCGGACCATCATCCAGATGGGCTGGACCGGCAAGCAGGTGATCGAGGCGCCGGTGGAGGTGGAGGACACCGAGCCCCAGGTGGCCACGGACCGCCCCATCGCCGAGCTGGTGCGGGTGCTGATGATCGTCGTGGACGCCCGCGACGCCTCGCAGAGCTTCTGCATCCTGGGCTACGACCCGACCACGTCCGGCGTGGTGCTGGAGAGCCTGCACCATGGCCTGCGTCGGGTGGGGGAGAGCCTGCACGCCCCCCACGACTACGCCCGGATCGCCGCCATCCACGCCGAGGGCGTGGAGTTCGCCTTCGACGACGAGGCCCGCGAGCACGAGCTCCTGGCCCCCATGGAGTTCGAGACCGGCGGCACCGTCGTCGTGGTCGCGCCGGGGCAGGCGGTGCTGCCGGTGACCCGGCCCTGGGGCTCCCGGCCGGGGCAGGATCCGCCCCCCCTGGAGACCTACGAGATCCGCCCCAACCACTTCCGGATCGGAACCGAGGACGCCGCCTACATCGGCGAGAACTACACCGACATCCTGGCCCGGGACGTCGAGACCGCCCGGCACCGCGATCCGCGCACGGGGCGCTACGACGGAATCGAGGTCCAGCGGGTGGCCCCCGGATCCCAGGCCGCCAAGCACGGCCTGACGGAGGGCGACGTCATCAAGAGCATCAACGACCACCCCGTGAACAGCGTTCAGCAGGCCATCAAGTTCGTCGAGGCCAACAAGAACATGTACAAGGAGTGGAAGGTGGTCATCGAGAACAAGGGGCTGGAGCGGACGGTGTACTACCGCTCGCCCGAGTAGGGGCCTTCCCCTCCCGCGCGCCGGGCGGCCCGCCGGTCGCGCCGCCTTCCACCCTCAGCCCGTGTCCGTCCTCACCGTCGACCTCGGCAACAGCCGCTGCAAGCTGCGCCTGTGGGGCGAGCCCGGCGAGGCGCGCCCCGAGCTCCTGGGATCGGCGGACGTGGAGACCGGACCGGGGCTCGCCGGGCGGGTGGGGGACTTCCTGGACTCGCGCGAGCCGCCGCGCGTCGCGGGGCTGGTCTCGGTGGCGGCGGCCCAGCTGGAGAGGGAGCTCGCGGACGCCCTCGCCGCCCGCTGCTCCGATCCCCTGCAGGCGCCCCCCGAGCCGGGGATCGCCATCGCCGCGCTGGAGCCCGAGACGGTGGGGATCGACCGCGTGTTCGCGGCCCGCGGAGCGGTCGACTGCGTGGGCGAGAGCGCCATCGTGGTGGACGCGGGCACGGCCCTGACCGTGGACGCGGTGGAGGTGCTCCCGGAGGGCGAGCCCCCCCGCTTCCTGGGCGGGTCGATCGCCCCCGGCCCCGGCCTCCTGGCCGAGGCCCTGGCCCGCGGCGGGGCGCGGCTCCCCGAGTTCGAGGCCCGCCCCGGCGTCCCGGCCCTGGGCCGCCATACGCGGGAGGCGCTCGAGTCGGGGGTGGCCGTGGGCTTCCGCGGCGCGGCGCGCGAGCTCGTGCGGGAGGTGAGCCGCGAGGCCGGCCTGGAGGCGGCCCCGGTGGTCGTCACCGGAGGCGCCCGGCGGTTCCTCTTCGATCCGCCGGTCTTCGAGGGCGAGCGCCTGGTCCTGGTGGAGGAGGAGCTCGTCCACCAGGGGCTCTACGCCGCGCTGATGGGGGAGGTGTGCGGGGCTCCCGGCCCCTGGAGGATCACGTGAGCCCCGCGTCGGAGGAGGAGGCCGGGTCCGGATCGGCGCGATCGTCGGGCGCGCCGAGGGTGCGGGAGATCACCCCTGCCGGCCCGGGCGCGGTCTCGGTCCTCTCGGTCGAGGGCCCCGGGGCTCTGGAGCTCCTGGGCGAGGTCTGGCCCCGCGTCCGCAGGGTCCCGATCGGGGGCCTGCGGACCCTGCGGCTCCCCACGGCCGGGGAAGCGCCCGGAACCCGCCCCGACGAGGTCCTGCTGCTCGCGGCCTCCGCGGAGCACGTGGAGCTGCACCTGCACGGCAGCCCACCGCTCGTCGCCCGCGTGCGGGACCTGCTCCGGGGGCGGGCCGCTCGCCGGGGCGGACGGCCCGCCGAGCCGCCCTCCGGCGTCGAGGCGCGCGCCCGGGAAGCCCTCGCCCACGCCGCCTGCGAGTCGGGCGCCCGCATCCTCCTCGACCAGGCCCAGGGCGCCCTGCGCCGGGAGCTCGAGGGGTGGGTCGAGCTGCCCGCCGGGCGGCTGGCCGAGCGCCGGGCCGAGCTGGCGAGGCGCGCAGCCTGGACGCGGTACGCGCTGGAGCCCGCCTCGGTGGTCCTGGCGGGCCCCGCCAACTCGGGCAAGTCGACCCTGTTCAACCTCGCGGTGGGTCGCGAGCGCACCGCGGTCAGCCCGGTGGGGGGGACCACCCGCGACGCCATCCGGGAGCGGGCGCTCCTCGGCCGGTGGCCGGTGGAGCTGGTGGACACCGCCCCCGAGGACGGGATCGAGGATCCCGGGCGCCCCGGCGGCCTGGAGCGGGCGAGCCGGGAACGGGGCCGCGAGGCCCGGAGGGGGGCGCAGCTCGTGGTGTGGCTGGACCCCGCTGGCGGGGCCCCGCCGGCCGGGCCCGGCCCCGCGGCGGTGGTGGTGCGCAGCCGCGCCGACGAGCCCCCGGCCCCGGTCGGCCCGGCCGATCTTCCCGCCCTCTCGGCCCTGGCCCGGCCGGAGGAGGCGGTCGAGATCCTCGCGGCCCTGCTCCGCCGCGAGCTCTCCCTCCCCGAGGAGCCCTGGAGCCCCGGGGCGCCCTGCCCCTTCGAGCCCGCCCTGCTCGAGCTCTGCGATCGCCAGGCGGCCCAGCCCTCGGGCGGCCGGCGCCGCCTGGCCCTGGAGCGGGCCAGCCGCCCCGGCGGAATCCTCGGCCCGCCCCCGCGACGAATCGTCGACCCGCCTCCTCGTTGATCGGCGGGGCGAAGGGCACTAGACTCCGACCTTCGGGCGGGCGCGGCACGAGATCGCGCCTCGAAGAGGAGCCGGGAGGCTCCCCCCGAACGCATGCAATCCGGATTGCGCCACCTGGTCTCGATCGACGATCTCACGCTGGATGAGATACGTCAGCTATTCGAGTACGCCAAGCAGTTCGACGAGGACCTCCGGGCCTGGTCCCACGTCGGCCGGGGCCTGATCTCGGCCAGCCTGTTCTACGAGCCCTCGACCCGGACGCGGCTCTCCTTCGAGTCCGCCATGTCGCGCCTGGGGGGCAACTTCCTCACGGCGGCCGAGATGCGGACCTCCTCGGCCAGCAAGGGGGAGTCTCTGGCCGACACGGTGCGGGTGGTCAGCGGCGCCTACGCCGACATCATCGTCCTGCGCCACCCCTCGGAGGGCGCCGCGCGTCTGGCGGCCCAGTACTCCTGGGTGCCGGTGATCAACGCCGGCGACGGCAGCCACGAGCACCCCACCCAGACCCTGTGCGACCTCTACAACCTGTGGGTCGAACGGGGTCACATCGAGGGGCTGAACGTGGCCCTCTCGGGGGATCTGCGCTACAGCCGGACGATCCACTCCTTCGTCTACGCCCTGGCGCGCTTCGGGGCCAACATCGTGTGCGTCCCGCACCAGGGCTTCGAGCTCCCGGATTACGTGGTCCAGCGCCTGCGCGAGCAGCTCGCGGTCGAGCCGGTGCGGGCCGACGCCACCCAGCTCGGGGATCTGGCCCGGGCCTGCGACGCGCTCTACCTGACGCCGCAGAAGCCCCACCAGCTCTCGCTCTTCACCGACACCCGGGGCTCGGTGGTGGACCACGTGGACGCGCTGTACATGACCCGCGCCCAGACCGAGCGGCACGGGCACGATCCCCTGGACGAGACCAAGTACGTGCGGCTGGGGCAGAGCGCGATGGCCGCCGACTCGCTGCGGGACGCGGTGGTGATGCACCCCCTCCCGCGGCGCGACGAGATCAGCGCCGAGATCGACGGCGACCCGCGCAGCATCTACTTCAAGCAGGCCGCCCGGGGGGTGCCCATCCGCATGGCCATCCTGGGCTACCTCCTGGGCAAGCTGGAGGTGACCGGCTCGGAGCGGGCGGTCGAGGCCGAGACCTACACGGTGAGCTCGGGGGGCAACCCCTGCGCCAACGAGACCTGCATCTCGCGCACCGAGACCCGGCACGTGCAGCCCGCCTTCCGCCTCGTCAGCCGCCATCCGGTTCGGGCCTGCTGCGGCTACTGCTCCCAGGAGATCCACGCCGCCTTCGTGGGATGCACCACCACCCGCCTCTACCACGCGCGCGAGGCGGGACCGGCCAGCCGGATCCGGCCGGACCACCTGGTGTTCTTCCGGGACGAGGAGAAGGCCACCAGCAGCGGCTACCGGCCTTCGCACCGCCGCGGGGCCTGAACGCGGCGCCGCAGCGGGGCGGTCCAGGGTCCGGGGCCCGGCCTCTCGCCGGGAATCCCCCCGCGGCGCTCGCTGCGACGGTGCCCTCGCCCCCCTGCGCCAGGAGGGGGAGCCGGCTCCCCCGAGGCCCGCATTCGGGGCCTTGTGCGCTTCCGCACGGTGCCTCGGCGAGGGCGGGGGGATTCCGCACCGGGGCCCCGGCCGCCGGCCTCCAGTGGCGCCTCCTAGGTCCCCGAGTCATATAGGGTTACGACAATCGTCCCCCTCGAGGGACGAGCGGCATGGTCTTTGAGGCACGACAGGGGCACGGACTCCCTGCCCGGTCCCTGGCCAGAGGCCCGCGCGACGTCGCGAGACGCCGCCGCGGGTGGTCCGATGGGGCTCCGGGCGGACCCCCGATCTTTACTGGCCTGGGCTCGCCCTCCTTGACCTCCCCTGGAGACCTCGAATACTGTTGGGTCGTGGGTTTCCAGCGGGCTGTCTCGCGGGTCCCTCCCACACTCCATTCAGCCCTGGCAGGAGCCGGTCCCGAAGGCCGGTCCGGCCGGGCAGACGCGCAACGGAAGTCCCCGATGAAGAACCTGCCCGTCCCCTCGAAGAGCGCTCTCTGGCTCGGCGCCGCCCTCCTGGCCCTCGCCGGCTGCAACACCGGCGGCGGAGCGGCCACCAGCGCCGGCACCCCGGGTGAAGCCAACCCGGGAGGCCCCGGTGGCCAGGGTTGGTTCATCGTCGATGAGAACAAGAGCGGTCAGGCGACCGAGATCCGGATCGCCGAGGCCTTCTGGGGCCGCCTGGTCGACATCTACGACGGCTACATCGACGCGCAGACCGGGGATGTGGAGCTGTACGACTCCTCCCTGCCGGTCTTCGAGGACTTCGTGATCGGGGACGACATCCGCACCGACCTGGTGGACTACGCGTTGATCCGCAACGCGGCCACGGCCAAGGAGCAACTGGTGATCCTGGCCGACAAGGACGACCCGCTGCCGAGCCCGGCGCTGGCCCCGAAGTACGGGACCAACATGAACCGGTTCTGGAAGCTCTTGTTCGAGTCCGAGTTCCAGCGGCAGCCGATCCTGGAGAAGAGCCTGGATCCGGGCGAGCTGCCGCCCTTCACGGCGGTCCCGCGCAACGCCTGCCTGGTGCTGCGCTTCGACGACATGGTCGACGAGACCACGGTCACGCTGAACACGGTGCGCATCGGGGTGGGCAACCCGCCGATCACCCCCTTCGAGGGCCGGCTGATCATCGACCCCAACCACGGGGCCATGGCCGACTTCGGGGGCCAGCCGGGTGAGGAGTTCTACTCCACGCGGGTGATCTT
>CAZTTG010000153.1:0-9659 GCA_964615935.1 uncultured Planctomycetaceae bacterium
GCAGGCGCGCCGACGAGGATTCTCCGGCACGCCCGCTCGGTCTGAGGCGAAGCCTCGCTAGTCCTCGCCCAGGAGCTCAATCTCCTCCATCAGTCCCTCCAGGTCCTCGGAGGTGGTGCGCGCGTTGCACACCACGATGCGGAAGGTGGCCGCCCCCTCCAGCTCGCAGTAGTTGATGAAGAAGCGGCCGCGCTTCAGCATGCGCTCGCGGATGTCGACCGTGGCGCGGTGCTCGGCGGCGTCGCGCTCGGGCCCTCCCAGGTGGCGGCGGGCGGCGGGCAGGTAGCGGAAGCACACCGCGGTGGCCTGGGGCTCGCGGATCAGCCGGAAGCCCTCGCGCAGGCGGACCGCGTCGGCGAAGCTCGCGGCCAGCTCGAAGAGCCCGTCCACGCGCCGCTCGAAGCCCTCGTCACCGTGCGCCTGCCAGGACATCCACAGCTTCAGCCCGTCGACGCGGCGGCCGCACTGCAGGGTCAGGTCTCCCAGGTCCCAGGAGGCCGCCTCGGTGTCGTGGAAGAGGTAGTCGGCCTTCATGCTGAAGGCCGCCAGCAGCCGGCCCTTCTCGCGCATGAGGACCGCCGAGCAGGGCAGCGGCACGCCCATCATCTTGTGGGGGTTCCAGGACACCGAGTCGGCGCGCTCGATCCCCTCCAGCAGGTGGCGGTGCCGGCGCGAGAAGAGCGCCGAGCCGCCGTAGCAGGCGTCCACGTGCAGCCAGAGGTCGTGCCGGGCGGCCACCTCGGCGAGCTCGGCGATGGGGTCGAAGGCCCCGGCCGAGGTCGTCCCGGCCGTGGCCGAGATCAGGAAGGGCCGCCGCCCGGCCGCCCGGGCCGCCTCCACCGCGCGCTCCAGCTCGGCGGGGATCAGCCGGCCGCCGCCGTCCACCGGGATCTCGAAGGCGCCGTCCAGGCCGATGCCGGCCACGCTGGCCGCGCGGTTCAGCGAGTAGTGGGCCTCGGCGGAGTGGAAGAGGGCCGGGGCGTCCCCGGGCCGCAGGCCCTCCCGCTTGACGTGCGGGAAGGCCCGGTGGCGGGCGGCGAGCACCGCCAGCAGGTTGGAGTGGCTGCCGCCGGGCGCCAGGACCCCGTCGCCGGACTCGAAGCCCACCAGGGCGTTCATCCGCTCGAGCAGCTCCCTCTCCACCAGCGTGGCCACCGGGGCGACCTCGTAGGTGTACATGGAGGTGTTCAGGACGGCGACCATCCACTCCCCCAGGATCGCCGCGGGCTCGTAGCCGGCGAAGAGCTGGTTGAAGAAGCGCGGGTGCCCGGTGCGGACGCTCCAGCTCAGGAAGCGCCGGGCCTCGCCCAGGAGCTCCTCCAGGGGCCGACCCCGTCGGGGCAGGGAGAGGGAGAGCTCCCGCCGCAGCTCCTCCGGCGCGCGGTAGCGCAGCACCGGCTCGGAGGGATCGTCGTGGCCCGCGATGTACTCCGCGGCGATGCGGGCCGCCTCGTGGAGAACGGCGTCGACGTCGGTCGTGGTGTCGGGCATCGGTGTTCGGCTGCGCCGGCGGCGCGCTCAGGGGGCCTCGAACAGCGGGTAGCCGCACTCGGGGCGGATCTCGCTGTAGCGGGCCAGGTCCTGGATGCTGGTGCTCCTCAGCCGATCGAGGAAGGAGTCGTAGGCCACCGTCCAGTACTCGTGCAGGGGGCAGCCGCGATCGTCCTCGCACTCGGCCTCGCCCAGGAAGCACCGACGCGTGCGCGTGATGTGCTCGTGGGCATCGACGATCTCGAAGAGCGAGATCCCATCCGGCGGTCGCGCCAGCCGGAAACCGCCGGTGCGGCCGCGCTGGCTCTGGATCAGCCCCCGCACCACCAGGGGCTGGAGCACCTTCACCAGGAAGTGGGCCGGGATTCCGAGCCGCTCGGACATGTCGCGGGCCAGGTGGTACTCCTCGCCCGACTGCGTGGCGAGGTAGGTGAGAGCACGGATGCCGTACTCGCTGGATCGGGAGATAGGGGCTGGCAAGTGGGGCTCCCCGAGCTTCGGTTTCTCTCCTGCGTCGAAGGGGGCATCATAGTGCCCGTTCGGCGGCGACAGGAGCAGTATAGGGCGCGGATTCCACTTGTCACGGGGCCCGCCGGCGAGGTACTTAGGGGGGTCGTGTCGGGAGCCATTCCCGCCCTCCGGACCGACCCGGTCCGGAGGGCGGAAGAAGACGGAAAGGAGCGCCGGGAAGTGAACGCATCCCCCCAGACCGCCACCGGCTACCGGTGGGAGATGACCGAGGTCGGAGCGCCGCTGCAGCGCTCCTCCTTCGAGCTGCCGGACCCCGAGCCGGGCCGCGCCCTGGTGCGCGTCGTGGGCTGCGGGGTGTGCCACACCGACCTGGGCTTCCTCTTCGACGGGGTGAAGACCCGCGCCGCCCTGCCCCTGGCCCTGGGGCACGAGATCAGCGGCGAGGTCGTCGCCGCCGGAGCCGGCTTCGAGCACCTGGTGGGCAAGGCGGTGATCGTGCCCGCCGTGACCCCCTGCGGGGAGTGCGATCTGTGCCGGGCCGGGTGGGGGACCATCTGCGCGCGCCAGGAGATGCCCGGCAACGACATCCACGGCGGCTTCGGCAGCCACGTGCTGGTGCCGGCCCACGGCCTGTGCGTGGTCGAGGGCGCCGACCCCGCCTCCGGGGAGGTCATCGGAAGCTCGGGCTGCACCCTGGCCGAGCTCTCGGTCGTGGCCGACGCGGTGTCCACTCCCTACCAGGCGATCCACCGGGCCAACGTGCAGCCCGGCGACCTGGTGGCCGTGATCGGGCTCGGAGGAGTCGGCGGCTTCGCGGCCCAGATCGCCGCGGCTCTGGGCGCCGTGGTGGTGGGCTACGACGTGAGCCCCGAGCGCCTCGCGCTGCTCTCGGAGTACGGCCTGGCCAAGGGCGTCGATCCCTCGCAGTCCAAGCCCCGAGACCTGCGCAAGGAGCTGCGCGCCTTCGCCAAGGAGCGCAAGCTGCCGGGGACCCGCTGGAAGATCTTCGAGTGCTCGGGGGTGGCCGCGGGGCAGGAGCTGGCCTGGACCCTGATGGGCCACGGCGCCTACCTCTCGATCGTGGGCTTCACCATGGCCAAGCTCGAGCTGCGGCTCTCCAACCTGATGGCCTTCGACGCCAAGGCCGCCGGCAACTGGGGCTGCCTGCCCGAGCTCTATCCGCCCGCCCTGGAGATGGTGCTGGACGGCCGGGTGTCGATGAAGCCCTTCGTCGAGATCCACCCCCTGGACGACGCCTGGAAGATCCTGAACGAAGTCAAGGAGCACCGTATCTCGAAGCGCCCCGTGCTGGTGCCCTGATCCAAGGAGGCTGAAAGTGACCGTGCAAACACCCGAGAAGTTCAAGAACCACGACCTGGCCGCCGGCCGCTCCGGCTTCGACATGGTGCTCTACGAGCGCCGGCCGACGAAGGATCACAAGGGCAATGAGGTGCCCGGCCTGTACACCGCCTGGGTCATCATGAACAACCCGGGCCAGTTCAACTCCTACACCACCGACATGGTGAAGGAGGTGATCCTGGCCTTCCGCCGCGCCTCCAACGAGCGCGACGTGGTGGCAGTGGTCTTCACCGCCGTCGGCGACCGGGCCTTCTGCACCGGCGGGAACACCAAGGAGTACGCCGAGTACTACTCGGGCGCCCCCGAGGAATACCTGCAGTACATGCGGCTCTTCAACGACATGGTCACCGGGATCCTGCACTGCGACAAGCCGGTGATCTGCCGGGTCAACGGCATGCGCATCGCCGGCGGCCAGGAGATCGGCATGGCCTGCGACTTCACCGTGGCCAGCGACCTGGCGGTCTTCGGCCAGGCCGGCCCGCGCCACGGCTCGGCCCCCGACGGCGGCTCCACCGACTTCCTGCCGGTCTTCGTGGGCGTCGAGCGCGCCATGGGCTCCTGCACCCTGTGCGAGATGTGGACCTCCTACCAGGCCCTCCAGGTGGGGCTGATCACCGAGGTGGTCCCGGTCCTGCGCGTGGACGGCGAGCTGATCCCCAACCCGACCGTGGTCACGGACCGGTGGCTCGACGGCGGGCGCATCGTCTACGGCGAGCCCAAGGGCGGCGACGAGCTGAAGGCCGCCAGAGGGCTCCTCAAGTCGGGCCAGGTGGACCTGGAGCCCCTGGACCGCGCCGTGGAGGGCCTGATCGCCAAGCTGCTGCGGACCTTCCCGGGCTGCACCCGCAAGACCATCGAGTCGGTGCGCAAGCACAAGCTCGCGCACTGGGACAAGAACCGCGAGGCCAACCGCAGCTGGCTGGGCCTCAACATGATGACCGAGGCGGCCGCCGGCTTCCGCGCCTTCAACGAGGGCCCCAAGGGGAAGCGCGAGGTGGACTTCGTCGACATGCGCGCCCGCCTGGCGCGGGGCGAGCGGTGGACTCCCGAGTTCATCGACACGCTGATCCCCCGGGAAGAGGGCTCCTGAGCGGAGCTCCGGAGAGGAGGCCGTCGTGCCGCAGACGAGCTGGAAGAAGATCCGGGCCGAGGAGCTCGAAGAGGGGCGCCTCCTGCGCCTGGTGCTGGACGCCGGCAAGGGCAACGTGCTCGACAGCGCCGCCATCGCCGAGCTGCGCGAGGCGCTGGCCGAGCTGGCCTCGCGCCCGGGCCTGCGCGCCCTCCTCCTCGACCACGAGGGCAAGCACTTCTCCTTCGGCGCCAGCGTGGAGGAGCACCTTCCCGAGACGGTGGGGGAGATGCTGGCGGCTCTCCACGCCCTGGCCCGCGAGCTCCTCGCTCCCAACGTCCCCCTGATGGTCGCCGTGCGCGGCGCCTGCCTGGGCGGCGGGCTGGAGGTCGCCGCCCTGGGCGACCTGGTCTTCGCCTCGGCCGACGCGCGCTTCGGCCAGCCGGAGATCAACCTGGGGGTCTTCGCGCCCATGGGCTCGGTGCTCCTGCCGCGTCTGGTGGGCTCGAGCCTGGCCGCCGACCTCCTGCTCTCGGGTCGCGCCCTGGAGGCCTCCGAGGCGGCCGAGGCGGGCCTGGTGGCGCAGGTCACCGAGGACCCCTCCGAGGCGGCTCGGGCCTGGTTCCGCGAGCACCTCGCCGGCAAGAGCGCCCTGGCCCTGCGCTTCGCCACCCGCGCCGCGCGCCTGGCCTGGGTGCCCGCCTTCCTGACGCGGCTGGAGGAGGTCGAGCGGCTCTACCTCCAGGAGCTGATGGCCGCCCGGGATCCCGTCGAGGGGCTGAGAGCCTTCCTCGAGAAGCGCCCGCCCGCCTGGACCGATCGCTGATCGGGCCTCCGATCCACAGCCGCGCCGCGGGGCCCGCCGCCCGCGGCGCAGCTCGTTTCCCCGAACTCCCAGCCTGCGAGCCGTCGATCGTCCGGCCCGCGAGGAGCGCCATGACCACCGAGCTCCCCATCATCGAGCCCTTCCGGATCAAGAGCGTCGAGCCCATCCGCATGACCACCCGCGGCGAGCGGGAGGCCCTGGTCGAGGGGGCGCACGGCAACCTGTTCCTGCTGGCCGCCGACGACGTCCTGATCGACCTCCTGACCGACAGCGGCACGGGGGCGATGAGCAGCGAGCAGTGGGCCGCCCTCATGCGCGGGGACGAGTCCTACGCCGGCTCGAAGAGCTACCAGCGCTTCGAGGCCGCGGTGCGCGAGGTCTTCGGCTTCCAGCAGGTGATCCCCACCCACCAAGGCCGCGCCGCCGAGCACCTCCTGTTCCAGACCCTGGTGAAGCCCGGCCTGGTGGTGCCCAACAACACCCACTTCGACACCACCCGCGCCAACGTGGAGGCGGCCGGGGGGGAGGCCCTCGACCTGCCCTGCCCGGAGATCGCCGACACCGCCCGGCCCCACCCCTTCAAGGGTGACATGGACCTCGCCCGGCTGGAGGCCTTCCTGGCCGAGAACGCCGAGCGCGTGCCGCTGGTGATGGTCACGGCGACCAACAACGCCGGCGGAGGGCAGCCGGTGAGCCTGGCCAACCTGCGCGCGGTGCGGGAGCTGTGTGACCGGCACGGGCTGCCGCTCTACCTGGACGCCTGCCGCTTCGCCGAGAACGCCTGGCTGATCCGCCAGCGCGAGGAGGGCCGGGCCGGGCAGCCGGTGCGCGAGATCGCCCGCGAGATGTTCGCGCTGGCCGACGGCTGCAGCATGAGCGCCAAGAAGGACGGGCTGGCCAACATCGGCGGCTTCCTGGCGGTGCGCGACGCGGAGCTGGCCCTCGAGCTGCGCCAGCGCCTGGTGGTGACCGAGGGCTTCCCCACCTACGGCGGCATGTCGGGCCGCAACCTGGAGGCGGTGGCCCAGGGGCTCTACGAGGTGGTGGACGAGGCCTACCTCGAGTACCGCCACGCCAGCATCCGCTACGTGTGCGAGCTCCTCAGCCAGCGCGGCGTGCCGGTGGTGCAGCCCGCCGGGGGCCACGCCATCTTCCTGGACGCCGCGCGCTTCCTGCCGCAGCTCGACTGGTCGCGGTACCCCGGCCAGGCGCTGGCCATCGAGCTCTACCTCGAGGGGGGGATCCGCTCGTGCGAGATCGGCAGCCTGATGCTGGGCCGCCGCGACCCCCAGAGCGGCCGCGAGCTGCCGGCGTCCCAGGAGCTGGTGCGCCTGGCCATTCCGCGGCGCACCTACACCCAGAGCCACATGGACTACCTGGTGGAGATCGTCCACCGGGTATGGCTGCGCCGCGAGGGGGTCCGCGGGGTGGAGATCGAGCGGGCCCCCAAGGTGCTGCGGCACTTCAGCGCCCACTTCCGACGCTGCCCGGCGGGCGCCTCGGACTGAGTCGCGCGCCAGCCGGGCCGCCGGCTATCATGTGCGCCCTGGAGCACCACCATGGCCATACGATGGAAGTCCAAGACGCCCTGGCGGGAGAAGCTGCGCCGCGGTGAGGCCAAGTTGGTCGACACCCCGCTCAAGTGGCAGAAGCGCTACGGCGAGGGAAAGATGCTGGTCCCCTGTCCCATGGACGTGGACCGGACCATCCGCCGCGTCCGCAAGGGCCGCCTGGCCACCCAGTCGCAGGTCCGCGACCGCCTGGCCCGGGACGCCGGAGCCGACGCCACCTGCCCGCTGACCGCCGGCATCCTGCTGCGCATCGCCGCGGAGGCGGCCGAGGAGGACCGGGCCGACGGCAAGGCGCGGCTCACCCCCTGGTGGCGGATCGTCCGCGACGACGGCGGCCTCAATCCGAAGATGCCGGGAGGTGTCCGCGCCCAGGCGCGACACCTCCGCGACGAGGGTCACGTGATCTCGCCCGCGCGGGGGAAGAAGCCCCCGCGCGTGCGGGACCTCGAGGGCAAGCTGGCCCGGATCTGAGGGGCCCACCTACTGCAGGGTGAACTTGAGGGCGTCGCTGAGGGCGGCGTTGCCCACCCCGCCGGTATCGCGCATCCAGTACTGGGAGTAGACGTCGACCCCCGGGACCAGGTTGGGATCGGCGCCCGACGCGATCCAGGCGTTGAAGTAGAAGACGTAGCGGCCGGTGCAGCCGCTCGATCCGGACGAGAGCATGGGGGGGGTGCGCTTCAGCGGGGGGGCGCAGCACAAGGTGCCGCCGAAGTAGGGCAGGCTCCGGGCGGCGTAGCCGTAGAAGAGCTGCCCGGGCTTCTTGGCCGGAACGCCCCGGGCCTCGATGCGGAAGGTCGTGCCCGTCTGGCCGGGGGGACCACCGATCCAGGTCATGTACGGTACGCAGCCGCCCGTGGTCGTCTGGGACTGGCAGTAGACCATGATGTCGCCGCTCAGCCCCGAGTAGGCGTAGGCGCTGCCGGCGTTGTTGCCCGACACGTCGGAGTACGGCGCGCCGCAGATCCAGTCGTGGTAGCCATCCCGGTCGGCGTCGCCGGAGCATGCGACCGAGGCGCCGAACCAGTCGGCCTGCGGGGGACCCTGGACCTCGTACAGGACCTGGCTGTCCTCGCCGGAGACGACCTGAACCCGCTCGGACAGCTTCTCACCCACCAGGTAGTCGGGGAAGCCGTCGCCGTTGACGTCCCCCAGGCCGCTGAGCGCCGACCCCAGCCTGTCGCCGGTCGAGCCGAAGTGTCGGTACAGTCCGAAGCCGTCCACCCCCGAGTGGACCCAGAAACTCCCGCCGGAGGTGCCGTAGCGGTCGTCGCTCGGGAAGCCGATGAGGATGTCCGCCTTGCCATCGCCGTTGACGTCGTCGATCCCCGCCAGGGCATCGCCGAAGCCGGGGGGTGAGGAGCTCAGGGGCGAGGGGATGGTGTAGCGCAGGCTCCCGTTGGCGCCCGAGAACAGCCGCACGTAGCCCTGGGCGCCGGTGGTGTAGTCGCCGATGGCGGCGACGAGGATGTCGGGCACGTGGTCCCCGGTGCAATCGCCCACCCCGGCCACGCGCTGGCCGAACAGGTCGTTGGGCGAGTCACCCTGGAAGGTGTGGATCGTCGCTCCGGTCTTCCCGGAGAAGACCTTGACGTAGCCGGCCTTGCCGAAGCCGTAGTCGGAGGGAGCTCCGACTACGACGTCGTCGTAGCCGTCACCGTTGACGTCGCCCACGCCGTCCACCGACCAGCCGAAGTAGTCGTCGTAGCCGGTGCTCTCCCAGGTGCGGAGCTTGGCTCCGGTCGCGCCGTCGTAGGCGTGGGCGCGGCCGACGTTGGCGATTCCGTCGGTGTACTCGGGCTCGCCGACGACGAAATCCTCGGCGCCGTTGAGGTTCACGTGCCCGGCGCCGGCGACCGTCAGTCCGAGCCGGTTGCCGGCCGCGCTGCCGTGGAAGGAATGCAGGGGATCCTGCGCCAGCGCGGCGCCACCCAGCAGAAGCACGGCGGCGGGCCAGATCGGGAGGGGATCGGCGCGCGTCGCGGGTCGGCACGTCCGGCCGGCGGACCGCGCTCTCGACGCAGCCGCACCGTCCCGGAGACGAGCTCGAAAGTCCAGCGCTTTCCGCGGGCTCCCCCGCCCCGGAGGGCCTGCCCCCGGGCCGGCCAGCCCTCCGCGAGCTCGGCGCCCATCCCCGCATCCGCTGGTGATCGCGTGCACCACGCCCATGGCCCCGGCGGCCGGTCACTCTCGGGCGGAGCTCCGCGACGACCGACTAGGTGCCCGGCGCGCCGCCGTTCCCCCCGCCGCAGGCCTGCTCGAGGACCGACTCGGCCACGAACAGGGGCGCCCCCGCCCGCAGGGCGATGGCGATGGCGTCGGAGGGCCGGGCGTCGATCTCGACCGGATCGCGGCCGTCGGCCTGGAGGACCAGGCGGGCGTAGAAGGTCCCTTCGCGCAGCTCGGTCACCTCGATGCGCTGGAGGTGGCCGCCCAGGTCCTCGATGATCGAGGTGGTGAGCTCGTGGGTCAGCGGGCGGCTGGCCTGGATGCGCTTGATCACTCGGTGGATCTCGAAGGCCTCGAAGGACCCGATGACGATCGGGAAGCCCCGCTCGCCGGCGAGCTCGACGAGGTAGATGAACTGCCGGTGGGAGTCGTCGCGGATGACGATCCGTCCCAATCGCATCTCGATCATGTCGGTGGATCCCATGCCCGGTCCCCCCTGGGGAGCCGAGGGGAGACTCGTCCATGGTCGGGGGGGACTCAAGGGAGAATGGGATGGAGTCTCTGCGCGAGGAGGGGGTGGGAGGGTCAGTGGGCCCCGGGTCTCCTGACGGGGGTAACGGGGGGGCCCCCGACCAGGAGGGGGGGGGGGGGGGCCGCCCCCCCCCCCCCCCGCCCCCCCCCCCCGCCCCCCGGCCCCCCCCCC
>CAZTTG010000154.1:0-9308 GCA_964615935.1 uncultured Planctomycetaceae bacterium
ACCCCGGCGGGGGGGGGGGGGGGGGGGGGGGGGGGGGGGGGGGGGGGGGGGGGGGCGGTGGCGGGGTTCTTATCCCCGACCCGCCCCCAACCGTCCCGAACCCACCGCCCACCCACAGGGGACGCGCGGGCGCCGCGGCGGTTGCGGGGGCTGCTCGGGAGAGTCGCCGGGAGGGGCCGGCGGCGCCCTCAGCCCGAGAGCCCCTCGATCTCGATCCCCAGCCGCTCCAGGTCCCGGCTCACCAGGCCGTGGATGGCCTGGGCGAAGCGGCGGATCTCGTACTGGGCCTCGGGCTTGAGGCGCTGGTCGAGGAAGTGCATCACGCCCTGGAGGCTCACCGTCCAGTAGGCCTGGCTGTAGAGGTTCTGGGGCAGGAGCATGCGCGCGATCTCGCGGGCCACCCCGCGGGCGATACGCTCCTCGTACTGCCGGAACGAGCGCTCGCACTCGGCCAGCATGCGCTGCCGCTCGCCCTCGTGATCGTAGTCGGCGGGCAGGTCCACCGAGGCCTGCTGGTTGCCGTGGGAGGGATTGGCCCGCATGCGCGCGGGCAGGTAGAACTCGGGCGCCCACTTGACGTAGCGGCCCGAGGTCTCGTTCCAGCTGCAACCCTTGTCGGTGTCGAACATCTCCTCGAACACGCGGAGCCCGACCGACTCGCCGCCCACCTCGTAGCTGCGCCAGCCGCAACCGACCTGGTACTTGAAGGCCTGGCGGAAGACGAAGAGGGGCGCCTTCCAGTGGAAGGTGTAGTAGCTGTGCCGGAAGGGCGAGGTGTGCCCCTCCTCCCACAGGAAGGAGGCCAGCACCCGGTCCCGCTCGGAATACTCGGCCTTCTGCTTGCGATAGGAGATGCGCGCCGAGTTGACCACCTTCAGCGCCGGATCCTGCTGCATGCGGTCCACCAGCGCGACGAAGCCGATGCCGTCGTCGAGGGTGGGGATCGCGCCATCGGGCATGTGGACGTCGGCGACCGCCATGACGAGGAGTGTAGTCCGAAGCGGCGCGAGACCAAGCCCCCGCGACCCGGTCGCGAGGCCGATCACCGCGGGACGGCCAGGGCCTCCTCCAGGAGGGCCTGGGCCTCGGCCGCGGATCGCGAGACCCCCAGGGCCCGCACCGCGCGCTGCGCCCACCGACGGGCCCCGTCGAGCTCGCCCCCCTCCAGCGCTCGCCAGGCCCGGGCCTGCAGCTCCAGGCTGTGGAGCCGGGCCTCCGGGTCGACGCCCGCGCGGGCGTCGTAGGTCCCGATCCGGGTGCGCCAGCCGCGTGCGGGAACGCGCAGCACCGCCTGGTCCAGCCGGAGCTCCCTGGCCTGCCGCGCGACGCCCGCCCACTCCCCGCGCTCCTCCGCCAGGCCGACCAGCGCCGCGCGCACCTCGAAGTACCGCGCGGACCACTCGGGGCCGCGCCCCTCCCCCTCCAGGGCGATCCGGGCGGCCTGCAGGAGCCGCCGACGCGCCTCTCGCGCCTCGGGAGCGGCCTCGGGCGCCGCGTCCCCGGCGAGCTTCCACAGGAGCCAGGAGTCGAGGAGCGGCCACCGCTCCCGATGGCGATCCAGGGCCCGCTCCAGCTCCCCCTCCCGGCGCAGGGCCTCGGCCAGGGCGAGCTCGCCGGCGTAGCTGAACTGCCGCGCCGCGATGCGCTCGCCGCGAAAGCGCTCCTCGAGCTCGAGCGGCGCCGCCTCGAGCGGCCGGCGCAAGAAGGCCGCGAGCACCTCCTCGCCGAACCGACCGCGAGCCCCCAGGGCCCCCAGCACGATCTGGCGCAGGGCCGCCTCGCGCGCCACGCGGGCGGGCCCCCCGGCCGCGGCGAAGAGCTCCGGATCGGAGAGGGGCTCACCGCGCTCGATCAGGGCCAGCATCTCGAGGAGGAGATCGCCGGCGCCCTCGAAGCGGAGGCCGGCCAGGGCCTCGAAAGCGATCGCGGCGGTCTCCAGCTGCGGCGCGGCGCGCAGCACCGCGCGCAGGTCCCCCACCTGATCGAGCCCGGGCGCGTCCTCCGCCAGGGCGAGGACCGCCGACAGCCGATCGGCCTCCCCGACGGCCCCGATCGCCACCTCCCGGAGGAAGCCGCGCTCGGCCTCCCCAGCGCATCCGCCGAGGGCGCCCAGGATGCGGCCGCGCAGCTCGGGATGGCAGCCGTCGAAGCGCTCGCGCAGGTAGGCCGCGGCCTCGGGGCTTTCGGACGCCAGGTTCAGGGCCGCCTCGATGCGCAGCCTCCGCCGCAAGCCGCCGTCCGCGAAGAGCCGCGGCAGCTCGGCCCGACCGGCCCCGGTCCTCGCCAGCGCGGCCACCGCGTACTTGCCCGGATCCGAGCGGCCGTTGCCCACCGCACGAGGATCCACGAGCCCCTCCGCACCGGCCCGCTCCAGGAACTCCACCAGCGGCTCGACCGCCCCCTCGCCCTCGCCGCCGGCCCGGTGCAGCGCGCGGATCAGCGGGATGGAGCGCGCCAGCGCGGGCCCCTTGCCCTCGGTCCCCGGCCCGGCGATCGCGAGCGCCTCCTCGCGCAACCACCGACCCAGCGTCTCCACCACCTCCGGCTCCCCCACGAAGGCGCCCAGGAGCTCGGCCACCGATCCGCGCTGCTCCCGCTCCCGCTCCCCCAGGGCCATGAGATCGCCGCGGAAGGGCGGCATGGGCATGGCCCGCGAGAACCACGCCAGGCGCGCGATCGCCTCGGCCGGCGATCTCTCGAGGAGCTCGATCCACTCCCGGTGCAGGTCCGCCAGCCAAGGCCAGTGTTCGGGCGCATCGCACAGCGAGCGGAAGGCCACCTCGGCGATCCCCCGATCGGCGTCACCCAGGGCGAGCACCAGGTGCCTGCCCGCGCCCGGATCGCCCGCGTGGGAGAGGGCAAAGGACAGGGTCTCCACCACGGCGAGCCGCAGGGCGGGGTCCCGGTCGGGCCCCAGACAGGTGGCCACCCAGGGATCGCCCCAGGTCGCCGCGCGGCTGCGGGCTCCCTCCCAGAGGAGGACGACCGAGTCGGGGTGCAGCTCGAGCCGATCGGCGAGCGCGACGAGCGCCGCGGGCTCGAGCGCCTCGGCCGCGCCGTCGACCAGGGCCAGCCGTCGCTGATCGAGCCGCCGGTCGGCGGCCGCGCGATCCGCCGAGGGGAGATCCGGCGGGGCCGACTCGCGCCGCAGCTCCTCCTCGCGCAGGGCCTCGAGCAGCGCGCGGGCCAGGGGCTCGCCACCGCGCTGGGCCGCGCGCAGGAGCATGCCCGGCCGCAGGGACCCGCGCGGGCCCTCGGTCGCCCAGCCGGCGGCCAGGACCGCGAGATCGCCGCGGCCCGTCAGACGCAGGCCCAGGGCCTCCACCAGCGCTCGCCAGCCCGCGCGATCCGCCCGGGGCACGCGGGTGTCGCCGTCCATCCGCGCCGCCCAGTCCCGCAGGGCGGCCAGGACCGCCTCGCCGACCTGCGCCCGCTCGAAGGCCTGGAGGAGGTGGATCACCGTCTCGCGACCGGCCGAGGCGTCGGCCTCAGCGAGGATCCGCCTCCAGGCGGGCGCGGCGGCCTCGCCCTGGCCGAGCAGGCTGCGCAGCACCTCCTTGCGCACCCGTTGATCGGGATCGGCGCGGAGGTCGAGGAGCAGCGGCACGGCCCTCTCCGAAGGCTGCTTCTCGAGCCATCGCGCCAGCAGAACGCGCGAGCTCGGCAGGGGCGACTCGAGGAAGCGCTCGACGGCCGCCTCGTCCAGCTCGACGCTCCACTCCAGGGCGGCCAGCGCCTCGAGCGCCCGGTCGGCGACGTTGGGGTGCGGGTCGCCGAGGGCCTCCTCGATCGCCTCCGCGAGCCTCGGCTCGAGGTCGGGCCCGGCGGTCTCGGCCCGTCCGGCGCGGGCGAGCGCGTCCAGGGCCGCGTCCCGCTCCCACCACCTCTCGCTGGCGAGCCCGCGGCGGATCTCCTCGATCATCCCCACGGGATCGAGGGCCTGGCGGCGCACGCGAAGCTCGCGCTCGATCGCCGGCCGGGCCTGGCCCTCCTGTCCCCCGAGGGGGAGGGCGGCGATCAGGGCCGCGAGGATCGGCGCCGCCCCGGAGATCATCGCGATCAGGCGCCTTCCTCGGCGCACTCGGCGAGCAGGTCCTGGGCGGCCGGCAGGTACTCGACCAGGTCGGAGGCGATCACCGACCGCGGGCCGAGCTCGGCCGCCGCCAGGTCGCCCGCCAGGCCGTGCACGTGCACCGCGGCCGTGGCCGCGTCGAAGGCGCTCCACCCGGCGGGGTCCGCGATCCGGGGCGGGATGGCGAGGTAGGCGCCGAGGATCCCGAGGAGGACGTCGCCCGATCCGGCGGTGGCCATGCCCGGGTTGCCGCTGTCGTTGACGAAGGCGCGCCGGCCGTCGGTGACCACCGTGCCCGAGCCCTTGAGGCACACGATCGCGCCGCTGCGCAGGGCGAGCTCCCGGGCGGCGGCCTCGCGCCCCTCGGGATCGGCGGGCACGTCGCGGCCGAGCAGGCGCGCGGCCTCCCCGGGGTGCGGGGTCGCGACCAGCGCTCCGGCGCGCTCTCGCAGGCGCTCCGCCTCGCCCGCCAGCACGTTGAGGGCGTCGGCGTCCAGCGCCAGGGGACCGCACCAGGCCGGGCCCAGCAGGGCCTCGACCAGCTCGCGGGTGCGCGGAGTGGCGCCCAGGCCGGGGCCGGCGGCCAGGGCGTGGTCGGGCCGGTCCGCGAGCCAGGAGGCGGCGCCCCCGGCCTCGCCGCGCGCGTCGAGGAGGACGGTCTCGGGCGAGGCGGGCGGGACCGCGCGCAGCACGTTGTCGTCGAGGCAGGCCAGGGTGACCAGCCCGGCGCCGGCGCGGTGGGCGGCGCGGCACACGAGCACCGAGGCTCCCGGCATGATCTGCGAGCCGCAGACCGCCAGCAGCCGGCCGGCGTCTCCCTTGTGCGCGTCGGCCGCCAGGCTCGGAGCGGGTCGGGGACGATACGGGTCGCTCACGCCACCACCTCCGTGTGGCCGACCGGCAGGCCGGCCCAGTTGCGAAGCGGCGAGCCGCGCCACTCCTCGAGCGCCTCGGCCTCGGTCGCGGTGATGAGCTCGAAGCGGCGCAGGAGCTCGAGGATCAGCGCGTTGAAGCCGCGCGGGTTGCCGTCGTCGATCTTGATCGCCAGTCCGCGGTCCATCCCGCGGACTCCCAGCAGGTACACGGCCTCGCCGCCGATCTTGGGGAAGACGCGGCCGCCGGTCGCGCGCGCGAGGTCGGTGCACAGCCGGCCGCGGGTGCCGCCGATCAGCTCCGGCCGTTCGGCCACCGCGCGGGCCATCCGCTCGCAGGCGGCGCGGCGCTCGGCCGGCAGCCCCTCGGGGTTGGCCACGCGGGCGATGCCGGTGGCGAGCCGGTCGAGGGGCAGGTGGAAGGTGGGCGCGCTGCAGCCGTCGGTGGAGCCGGGCAGCCGCTCCTCCTGCGCGTCGGTCATCTCGATCAGGGCCCGGCGCACGAGCTCCTGGCCCTCGCTCTCGGGATCGAGGTAGCGCCGCGGATCGGCGCCCAGGTGCAGGGCCAGGGCCAGGAAGCCGGCGTGCTTCCCGGAGCAGTTGTTGTGGAGGGCGGTGGGCTCCTCGCCCCGCCGGTGGAGCCGGGCGTCGGTCTCGGGGTCGAAGGGGCGGTGGGGCCCGCACCGCAGGTGCCCGACGGTGAGCTGCATGCGCTCCAGGAGCGCGCTCACGCCCTCGGTGTGGCAGGGCTCCCCGTTGTGGGAGGCCAGGGCCAGGGCCAGCTCGGGATCGGAGAGCCCGAAGCGCTCGGCGGCGCCGCTCTCGACCAGGGGCAGGGCCTGGATGGACTTGACCGAGCTGCGCGCGCAGACGGGCTCCTCCCACTGGCCGGCTCCGTCGAGGGCGCTCCCGGCGGCGTCGACCAGCACCCACGAGCCGCGGTGTCGCGATTCGATCCGGTCGCCCCGCCAGATGCGGGTCAGGACGGGGTTGGCGGCGGGGGTCTTCGCTGCGGTCACGGTGGAGCCTTCGCTCGGGCGAGGCGCGTCCCTCGTCGCGAGGGGGCGATCGCGAGGGGGCGGGCGCCCATTGTGGGTCGCCGCTCCGATGCGGTCCACTCCCCTCGCGTGGCGCCGCCCGGCGGCCGTCCGGGGCGGGCTGCCCTTCGGCGCCTCGAGGCCCTAGAATGTGCGCCCTGCGCGTGCGGACCGCGCGCCGGACCGAGAGGTCTCATGGACGACTCCAAGATGATCGAGGTGCACCTGGGCCGGATCGTCCTGCGCGATGGGGCCGACAGCCAGCACATCTACCTGGTGGAGCGCGGTGGCGGTCGCGGTTTCCCGATCGTGATCGGCACGCCCGAGGCGGCCGAGATCCACCGCATCGTGCGGGGCATCAAGCCCTTGCGCCCCCTCACCCACCAGCTCGCCATCTCGATCGTCGAGAAGCTGGGCGCTCGCGTGGTGGGCACCGACATCGTGGACCTGCGCCAGGAGACCTTCTACGCGCGCCTCGTCGTCCAGAGCGACGGCAGCGAGCCCGTCCGCATCGACGCCCGTCCCTCGGACGCGATCGCCCTGGCCCTGCGCGCCGGCGCCCCCCTGCGGGTCTCCGAGGCCATCCTCGAGCAGGTCCGCACCGACGATTCGGGCCCCGATCCCCTCCCCGACCCCGAGGACATGGCCTAGGCGCCCGGCCCCTCTCGTCCCCATCGCCGCGGTCCTTGCACCCTCCGCCGCCCCCGCTACCATCACCTCAACGAGCGGAGGCGTGGCTGAGTGGCCGAAAGCAGCGGTTTTGAAAACCGCCGTGCCCGCGAGGGCACCAGGGGTTCGAATCCTCTCGCCTCCGCCAATGCGCTGACTCGCAGGGCGACGCAAGGGGCTGCAACAGCGCGACTTGCAGCAAGCGCTAGGGGGCTTGGCCAGTCTCCTCGGCCCACGCCCTCGACTCGCACCAAGTCGTACAAAAAAGCACCGTTGTGTGCGCTAGCTGCATACACCAGCGCATACAACGCCTCAGGCCCCCCGCCGGCGGGTTCTCGTCCGCGCCCGCTTCGGGGTTTCGATCCCTGGCAGGAGGTCGATTCCGTGCTCCGCGAGATCGGTCAGCCCCAGCTTCGTGTAGTACCGCATCGTCAGCTCAACCGTCGAGTGCCGCATCAGCCGCTGGTGGACGGCCGGAAGCACCCCGCCGAGCGCCAGTCGGGTTCCGTAGGTGACTCGGAGGGCATGAAGGTCGGCGTGTTCCCCCCGGTCGTTCACCAGCACGATTCCGGCCTCCTTGAAGTCCTTCTGGCGGGTCCCGTTCGAGACCGGCTTCGGGAAGACTCGGGCTGCCGGAAGCACGTTCCGAGGTCTCGTACTACGGATCTCCTTCACCAGTTCGGGGTGCAGCGGCAGCTCATCCACCCGCCGTTTCGCCTTGCCCCCTCGAATGGTCAGCCTCCGCGCCTCCAGATCGACCGCACCCCATGTCAGCCGCTCCAGATCGCTTCGCCTCAGTCCGGCCAGAAGCGCAAAGAGGTACCAGAGGGGCCGCAACTTGGCTTGTGAGTTCTGCTGGGCCTTCCTTCGCGCAACCGCCATCAGACTCTTGGTCTCCTTCTCCGTGAGGGCTCGGCGCACCCGTCGTCTGTCCAGAACCTCATTCCGTCTGGGAATCACGACAAGGAGATTGCTGCGCAGTCGGCCGTTCTTGACGCACCAGGTCAAGAAGGCCCGAGCACATTCGAGTTTCAGGTTGATCGACCTCGCGGAGATTCCCGCTTCGGAAAGGGCACACAACCGCGCATCGACCACGTCGGGAAGGATGTCCGTCAATCTGGCCGCCCCCGTCGCCTCAAGCAACCAGTCCAGATGTCTCTTCTTCTGCTTGAGGCCGAACGCGGCCTGCTTGTCTTTGCAGGAGGTCAAGTAGCCATCCAGGTGTTCCTGGGCGGGCTTGCAGACTTGCTCCTGGTAGTGCTCATGGAGGGGGTCTACCGCGCCACTGAGGATCAACGCGACCTCCGCCTCCTTCTCCGCCAGTATTCGATGGGCCGCTCGCTTGTCAGATGTACCTGAACTTACGGTGATTCGCTTCCCGTTCTGGTCGTGGTACACGATCGAGTAGTTGCGAAGCGGCTTACCATCACGTCTCTTGCGCTTGTAGACCGTACCCACGGCTGCCCTCCTTGCTCCTTCGTTCGGAATTGTGTGATCCCACGAACTACGGCCCCGGCTGTTCCGCGTGTCAAGCTGGGGAAACAGGAAGCTACTTCCGGCCTCCCGCTAACCCGCGTCCACGCCTGCGTTTGGACTTCTCGATCCAAGCGTCCAGATCCACTCGGTCATACCGCACGGTCCTCCCGAAGCACACGCGGGGAATCTCCCCGCCCCTGCCGAGGGTCCACAGCTTGCGCTCGCTGATCCCGAGGTAGATCGCGGCCTCCTTGGAGCGGAGGAGGCGCTGCTGCTCTTGGCCGCTCACGGCCCCGCCTCCCGCTCCTCGACCTCGCCCTCGGGCCGATCCGGTGGGTGGCATCGGGCGCAGAGCCATCCGCCCGGCGCACCGTGGCCCGCGTCCCGCAGGCGCCACCACAGCCGGCCGCTGCACATGAAGCAGGCCCCCACAGGACGGGTGCCGCCCGCATCGGAGGAGATGGGGTCTGTACCGTCCACATCGTCCACACCGTCCGAACCCCCCTTCTCGGCCTCCTCGCGGCCGCTCTTGGGCGGACGGTTGCGCGGACGGTCGGACGGTAGGTCATGCTGGACCGTCCGCGCCTGATCGCGGTCGTCGGCCCCGTCCGCGCCGGTCTCGGACGGTTGGACGGTCTGGACGGTCTCATCCGCCTCATCTCCGAGGGCTCGGATGGTGTAGATCCTAGCGCGGTCCCGGCCAGCACCTCGGTTCTCGCGGGACGGTGGGAGCACCTCGACCCCGAGCCGAGCCAAGGCTGGGACGGCGCGCCGTATCCTGCTTGCCATCTTCCGAGCACTGTCCGGCCAGCTTCGGGGCTTGTTATCGGGTGTAAGCCGCTCCAGAAGCTCCGTCGCGGTCCCGCACCACTCGCCCGCCTGGGTGGCGAGGCCAAGCACTGCGAGGGCTACGGGGTCCGACTCGACCACATCCCGTGCAACCCGATCACGCTGGCCCCGGTATTGCGCTAAGGCGTTGCTGCCGAGAACGCGATCCACAGCAGCCAGCACCCGATCGAAGTCCGCCATCCTTGACGGCTCGCTCAACTCGATGTCAGGCAGTACAGCGAGCACCTTCGCTAGAAGATCGAGCAGTCCAGCGAGAATCTGGCCTCGCTTGGCCTCGAACTCCGCACGCAACTCCGCCTCAGTGCGTCTACGACATGGTGGGATGGGCTCCAG
>CAZTTG010000155.1:0-8765 GCA_964615935.1 uncultured Planctomycetaceae bacterium
GGGGGGGGGGGGGGGGGGGGGGGGGGGGGGGGGGGGGGGGGGGGGGGGCGGCGCCACCGGGGGAGGAGCCCGAGCAGGCGGCAAGGAGCAGGGCGATCCAGGCGGCGGGGAGGATTCTCATGGCGGGAGTCCGCGGGCGCGCGGTCCATCGGGCCTCGGGGGTCGCTCCCCAGGCTACCCCGGACCAGCGGAAAAGGGCAGCCAATCGCCGGCCCCGCGCTCCTCCCCCTCGAGCGAGGTACAGGGGAAGCGCGCGCGCTTGCGAAGGTCCGCCCCGGCGAAATGCCGGGGGAATGTCGTTCACTGCGCCGGTGTGAATCACATCGCCGCCGACGAGGGGAAAGGAGACTCTCGCAGCCGGGGTAAAGCAGATTGCTCGAGGCATTCGAACGCGGTTTCCGGGGACGAATATAAGTCGCGAATTCCGGCTCCAGAGTGGCGCAAAACCCCAAGAATCGACTCGCCGCCACCACCCTTTCGCAGAGCCGGAGCGAGGCGATTCGGCCGCATGGTCCCGGCGCTCGCACCGAGCTTCGACCGCCGGTCGCCGCATTCGCGGCGAGTTCCGATCACCGGTGGAGCGGCGCACCCCCCGGCCTCTCACTCCCGCGATCCGCGGCCGGTTCCATGCGAGCCGGCCGCCGGAAGAAACCCCAGGAGACGCAATGCGACAAGAACACCACAGCAGACTCCTCGCCGCCGCGGCCGTCGCCGCGGCGCTCACCATGACATGCGCCTCCCCGGCCCGGGCACAGATGTCCGGCCCGGGCGGCACCGGAACGACCACGCCACCCGTGGTGGGAGGAGCCCCCTTCGTCGAGGCCTGGGTCGATCCCTACATGGGGAGCGACGCCGCCGGGGCGGTGGGATGCCCCGACATGCCCTACCGGACGATCCAGGCCGCGATCTGGGCGGTCTGGGGCTCGGCCTGGATCGAGACGCCCGGCCTGGTCCACGCCAACCCGGGCATCTACGGCCCCGCCTCGGTCGGGGGGAACGGCGAGGTCTTCCCGATCGAGATGGAGGACTACGTGCACGTGCAGGGCGTCGGCGCCAAGCGCTGCATCATCCGCGGCGACGGCACCCAGACGACTGAGGTCCGTTACCCCGTCGGCGGCCCCGCCGGCGTGGACGGCGTGACCCTCGACAAGGAGGTGCTGGTCAGCTTCATCTGGTCCTACGACGGGGAGGACGAGGCCATGATCGACGGCTTCACCTTCCAGGGTGGAGACGTGCAGGTCTACGACGTGCGGGAGGCCCCCCTGGGCGGCCGCGTGTCCAACTGCGTGTTCGACATGCTCCACATGAGCGATGCCGACGTGCCCGGGCCCGACTTCGGGGTCCTGATGGTGAGCGAGTACGACTGGAATGCGGGGGGCTACAAGGAGAACCTGATGCACATCCTGAACAACACCTTCATCCAGGGCTGGATGTCGCCCACCGGCGAGATCACCGCCAAGCCGGAGGCCGTCGGGATCTGCGACGTGAACTACCCCTTCAGCGAGTACGCCCCCTGGGGCAACGATCCCAACCCGGAGCTCCGCGGGGTGGGCTCGCCCAATGTTCAGAACAACCTCTTCCGCTACGCCGAGACGGCGCGGACGCCCATGATCGGCCTGGACCTGACCGACGTGACGGTCTCGGTGGGCTCGGCCACCGGCCCCTCCAACGCCTTCGACCCGAGCCTCCCGGGCACCGTGCCCGGCGAGCGGGACATCACCGGACTCTTCTGCTCCCGCGTCATCGGCGGCCCCCTGCCGGCCCCGGCGGTCAATCCCATCCCGGGGGCCGGCGGCACGGATCCGGCCTTCGTGGGCGAGCTCCTGAGCAGCGCCTACGGGCAGGGCATGTCCGTCAGCCGCGACTGGCGCATCCTGCCGGACTCCATCCTGGTCGACGCCGGCATCGGCCCCGATTCCTACGGCACGCTGACGGCCGGCAACGGGAGGACCTACGACGAGCCGTCCCTCGCGCCGGAGAGCAGCTTCGACTTCGACGGGGAGGTCTACGGCAACGTGCGGATCGCGGGCGACGCGCCCGACATCGGCTTCGACGAGACCTCCCGGATGATCCACATCGGCGGCTACGGGAACGACACCCGGACCTACGGCCTGGGGTGCCCCATCGGCTGCGGCACCACGCCCGGGCAGATGGTCCGGGGCATGATCTTCCCCAACCCCGGGACCTACACCCTGGTGCGCACCCGCACCCGGATGGGGCCCACCGGCTATACGGGCCCCTTCATCAACCCGGGGGGCTTCTACTGGGCGTACTCGACCCAGTTCGGGACGCTGGTCCCCCCCTTCTTCTTCCCGGTCTACGGCTGGGTCTGGATCCAGTTCCCGCCCAACTTCATCCGGCCGACCATCACCTTCGACCAGCCGGTGGTGGGCGCGCCGGTGAACGCGGTGAGCGGCTACAGCCCGCCCACCGATCCGGGCTCGTGGCACTCCTTCGGGCTGGCGGTCGAGGCGGCCAGCCTGCTCAACCTCCCGGGCTACTGCATCTACCTGAACGAGCAGGCCCTGTTCACGCCCGACGGCGGCGAGGCGATGCTCACCAACCTGCAGTGCGCCTACAACGGTTGGATGCCGTGATCCCAGATCCCCAGATCCACGGGGCGGCGGCAGGGCCCCCTCGGATCCGGCGCCTCGCGCCCCTGGGCGCGGGGCGCCGGTCTCTCAGCGATCCAGCCGCACAGCCTGGTCGGACTCCGACGGGCGGTTCCCCTCCTCGTCGAGGATCTCCATCACGTCCAGCTCCACGCATTCGCAGCTCACCCCCAGGAGCTGGTCCAGGGAGGGCGAGGTCCGCCCTCCCAGTCCGCTGACCGCCTCCTTGACGTAGGTGCCGTGCTGGGCGCGCAGGACGATCATCCACTCGTCGCCCTCCGCCGGCTCGATGGAGTCGATCGCCATCCAGCGCTCGCGCTCGAGCATGGCGCGCCGGTGGGCGACGCGGTCGGGGGTGCGCTGCACCAGGGCCAGCCGCCGCCCCACCACCTCGGCCAGGGTCTCGGGCGAGGGGGTGGCGCCCAGCCGCACGCGCGCCCGATACTCCTTGGCGCGCCGGGTCTCCTTGAGGACCACCACCCGGGCCTTCTCGCTCCAGTGCAGGCCCTGCACCTCCAGCCGGCCGGAGTTGCGCCGGTTGATCTCGGCCTCCAGCTCGGCCAGGTCCACGTCGAAGATCTTGGGGGCGATCATCTCCAGCACGAAGGGGCGGCCCTCCCCGAGCATGCGCACGTTGACGTCCTCGCGGCCCGCCCCGTGGAACTTGTTCTTGCGGGTCTTGAAGCGCGGGCCCGCCACCCAGCCGACCAGCTCCTGGACGGAGTCGCGCGTCAGCTTGCCGAAGCCCTCGCAGCGCTCGCACTTCTTGCGGCGCCGGGGATGGCCCTTGCACTCGGGACACCAGAAGACCGTCTGCGGCAGGTCGCGCGACAGCTTGCGGTAGCGTCCCTCGATGTAGACCCGGGTAGGGGGCGGTCGATTCATGGTCTCGTGCAGCCTGTCTCGGCGACGGTCGGGGGCTCGCGGGGCGAGCGTGGAGCGAGTCCCCTCGGCGGCGGGCGGCGCGGCGGCCGGCCGTGGGCACAGGATAGCCGCCCGACGCGGCCCCGGCTCCCCCCCACCCGGAAGTAGGAGCGACCGCGGCCATCCCGAAGGAGCGCCGAGTTGCCGCCCTGGCGAGGGGCAAGTATGTTTGGGTGGCCTGGCCCCCTCCCGTCTCCCCCCTCCCCTCCAGGGCTCCCTCCCCCGATGACCGAGTCCCACCGCGTGGACGAAAGCCCCGAGGCACCGCCGGAATCGGGTGGCGGCGGACGGCCTCGGATCGTCTGCACCCTGCCCACCTACGAGGAGGCGGACAACATCCTGCCCCTCTGCCGGGAGCTCCTGTCGCTCTCGGACGACCTGCAGGTGCTGGTGATCGACGATGACTCGCCCGACGGCACCTGGAAGCTGGTGCAGCGGGAGGCCGAGGGGGAGCCGCGGCTGCACCTCCTGCACCGGACCGCGGATCGGGGTCGCGGCTCCGCCGGGCGCGAGGGCTTCGTGCGGGCCCTGCAGATGGGGGCCGAGGTCGTGGTCGAGATGGACGCCGACTACTCCCACCATCCGCGCTACGTCCCCCAGCTGATCGAGCGCCTGGAGCGCGAGGGCCACGAGGTCGGCCTGGTGCTCGGCTCGCGGGGCGTGGACGGGGGCCAGGACGCCCACCGCGGCCTGGCGCGCCAGTGGATCACGGTCCTGGCCAACGGCTACATCCGGCTGCTGCTGGGCCTCTCGGTGCGCGACTGCAACTCCGGCTTCCGGTGCTGGCGCCGGAGCACGCTGGAGGCCATCCGGGTGGAGGACACCTTCTCCCCGGGCCCGGCCATCGTCCAGGAGCTCCTGTACAAGACCGCCCGGGCGGGCATCGGCATCGCCGAGGTGCCCATCGAGTTCCTGAACCGCGCCGCCGGCGACTCCACCCTGAACCTGCGCACCCTGCTGCAGGGCTACACCGCGGTGCTCAGGCTGCGCTGGCTGTCGGCCATCGGACGGCTGTAGGGCGCCGCCCCGGGAGGGGCTACCCGGGCCGACGGACCAGGACGCGCAGCCGCGCCGGCGGCGCCAGGCGCAGCCGCATCAGGAGGTCCACCGCGCGGAAGGCCCCGCGCAGGAAGCGCTCCCTCGCGCCGGGCCTCTCGATCTTGAATAGGTGGGCCGGCAGGGGCACCGAGCCCCGGGCGCCGACCAGCTCGAATCCCGCCGCGCGCACCAGGCGCAGCAGGGTCGGGCGGTCGAACTCGAGGATGTGGTAGGGAGGAGAGCCGCCGTCGCCCTCGGCGTCGAACTTGAGCAGCTTCAGGAGCGGGCGCCCCAGGAGGCGCCGGGGGATCAGGCGCTGCGCGCGGAGCAGGCCGCGGTACCAGGCCGAGTTCACGTAGGAGGGCACGACCAGGAGCAGGTGACCGCCCGGGCGCAGGAGCTCGCGCAGCCGCCGCAGGACCTCCAGCGGATCGGTGGTGTGCTCGAGCACGTTGTCGGCCACGGCCAGGTCGAAGCTGGCCGCCGGGAAGGGTGCGTCCTCGAGCTGGCCGCGGAACACGTCCAGGCCCAGCTCCTCCACCGAGAAGCGCCAGGCGGGCTCGGAGAGCTCCACGCCGCGCGCCCGCAGGCCGCGGCGCCGGGCCGCCTCCAGGAGGAAGCCGCCGGCCGACCCCAGCTCGAGGAGGTCCCCGCCGGCCTCCCGCCCGGTCTCCCGCTGGAGCTCGGCCACCTGCCCGTCGTAGAGGGCCAGGAGCTCCTCCTGCCGCTCGAAGTAGCATTCCGTCTCGACCCCCAGGTTGTAGCCCTCGGTGAAGTAGTCGGGGTCGTCGTACATGCGCGCCAGCGCGGCCTGGTCGGGGCGCGGATCGACGTACACCAGGCCGCAGCGCGCGCAGCGCACCAGGTCGAAGGCCACCTCGGCGATCCGGTAGGCGCCCGCGCGGTAGGGGCGCGGGGCGTCCCCGCCGCAGGCGGCGCAGCGGACCCTCTCGACCCCCACCCGCGGCTCGGCGCTCTCCTCGCCCATGGGACCCTTATTCACGCCCCGCGGCCGCAGGACAAGCGTGGAATGGGAAACCTGTCGGACTACAATCGCGCCCGCATGCACCCCGTCCTGTTCGAGATCCCGGGTCTGGGCTTCGAGCTGAGGAGCTTCGGGCCGATGGTGGCCCTGGGCTTCCTGCTGTGCTCCTGGGTCTTCGGGCGACTGGCCCGGCGCTACGACCCCGACACGGATCCCGAGCGCTGGGCCGAGCTGCCCATCTGGGTCCTGGTGGGGATCCTGGTGGGCGCGCGTCTGCTCTACGTGCTGATCGAGGTCCTGCGCGGCTCCGAGACGGGCAGCCACTTCCTCTCCGACCCCCTGCACGTGCTGGCCTTCTGGGAGGGCGGTCTGGTCATGTACGGCGGGTTCTTCGGGGGCATCCTGGCCGGTCTGTGGGGCTGCCGGCGGAACCGGATCCAGTACTCCCGGGCCCTCGATCTGGGGCTGGCCTCCTGCTTCTTCGGCCTCTTCGTGGGCCGCATCGGCTGCCTCCTGGTGGGCGACGACTACGGGAGCGTCGTGCCCGCGGGCCTGGCGGACTGGGGCCTGCCGATCGTCCTGCACGTCCCCGATCCGCTGCCGGAGGGGAGCCTCTTCGGCGAGCACAACGCCGGCCGGGCGCTGTACGCCACCCAGGTGTGGATGAGCCTGAACGGGCTGTGGATGGGATTCCTCGGCCTGTGGCTCCTGCGGCGCGAGCGCTACACGGGCTGGACCGCGCTGGTCCTGGTGGCGGTCTACGCGGTCATGCGCTTCCTGATCGAGCTGTTTCGCGGCGACGAGGTTCGGGGGGTGTGGTTCGGCGGCGCGATCTCGACCTCCCAGCTCATATCGATCGCGGCCGTGGTCGGGGTCCTGGTGATCTTGATCCGGAATCGGAGCCGGCGGGAGCCGGCGCCCGGTTGAGAGCCGCGGCCGTGTCCGACCCCCGCCGGCTGCGGGTCTTCGCCGGGATCGACGAGGCCGGGCTGGGACCGATCCTGGGCCCCCTGACCTTCGGCTTCTGCGCCTTCCGCTCCCCCGCCGAGGCGCCGCACCTGTGGGAGCACCTGCAGTCGGTGGTCTCGCGCGAGGCGCGCCGCGACCGGGACCGCGTCGTGGTGGCCGACTCGAAGGTGGTCCACTCCCGCAACCCGCGCGGCCGCCGGCGGCTGGAGACCACCGCCCTGGGCTTCCTCTCCCTGCTGGGAGGGGATCGCCGTCCCCCCGCATCCGGCGACGAGCTCCTCCTCGAGACCCCCGCCGAGCTGGCGCCCGAGCCCGCCTGGATGGAGCGCCTGCCCTGGTACGCGCGCTCCCGCCGCCCCCTTCCGGTGCACCAGGAGCGGGGGGCGCTGGAGCTGCGGGTCGAGCGGCTGGCCCGGGAGATGCGCCGCCGTGGGGTCGAGCTGCTCGACGCCGGCGTCCGGGTGCGGCCGGCGGCGCTCCTGAACGCCTCCTTCGAGCGCACCGGCAACAAGGGCGAGACCCTGTGGCTCGAGCTGACCCCGATCCTGCGCCGCCTGTGGATCCGGCACGCGGCCCCCGGGCTGCGCACCCTGGTGGACCGCCAGGGCAAGCGCATGCGCTACGGCTCGCTCCTGGCGAGGTCCCTGCCCGAGGCCTCGGTCGAGATCCGCAGCGAGACCCCCACCCTGTCGGAGTACGTCCTGACCGAGCGCCGGACCGCCCCGGGCGCCGTCCCGCGCCGGATGCGGATCGCCTTCGCCGAACGCGGCGAGGAGCGCTCCTTCGCGGTGGCCCTGGGCTCCTGCCTGGCCAAGTACGCTCGCGAGACCGCCATGGACGCCTTCAACGACTACTTCGGCGGGCTGCAGCCGGGCCTGGCGCCGACCGCCGGCTACACCACCGACGGCCGGCGCTGGCTCGGCGAGGCCGAGGCCACCCTCAGGCGCTGCGGGATCGAGCGCGAGCTCCTAGTCCGCAGCCGGTAGGCCTCGATGCGGACCTGCCTGGCGGGACCTCGCTTTTTCGGACCTCGCTGAACCCCGCGCCCCCCGGGGAGGCTTCACCGGCCGGGGCACGACCCCCTGGAGAGCGAAATGGCGATGATCGACACGCGAAGGTGGAGCCCCGTTGCGCGAGTGCAACAACCCGGAGGCTCCGATCCCCCTGCGGGCCTCTCGACGCCGCTGGGGAACCGGAGCCTCCGGGTTGCTGCACTGGGGCTCCTGGGCATCCTCACCATCCTGGGGGCCAGCTCCTGCGGGGAGTTCCGCTTCGAGGAGCAGGAGATCCTCTTCCGGTGCGATTCCTGGGGGGATCGGCTGGAGCTCCTGATCCTCACCCAGGGGCTGGGCGCGCGCGACCCGTGGGCGGAGACCTCCCCGCCAGAGGATCCGGAGAGCAAGCGGCGCGAGGACCTCGGGCGGGCTCGAAGGGCGCTCGAGCCCATGGCCGAGGGCCGCCGCCGCCTGGTGCTCCTGGATCCGATGTTCGACTTCGACCTCGACGGCGACAGCGGGCCCGAGACCGAGGGCGAGGCCCTCGATGCCGAGCTGGAGCGCCGGGTGCGGGCCTTCGTCAACGGGATCGAGGTCCTCGACGCCGGGCTGTTCCTGGACGAGAGCCGTCGGCTGGGCCTCTTCCAGCGGGTGCGCATCCAGGGGATCGGGGACGGCATCGCTCTCCTGAACGAGGCGTGCTGCTTCGGCATCCGCCACAACCTGGAGACGTGGGTGCACGAGACCGGGCGCTCCGCGATGGAGTACGTGGCCGAGCGCTACCCCTTCCTCGACGAGGCCTCGCGGGCGCTGTACCTCGCCAAGGCCCACGCCGACGAGCCCTGGGTGCGGCTCGAGGGCGACCGGATCGTGCTGGACCTGCCGGTGAGCCGGGACTCGGCCATCCGGCTCCTGTCGCGGGCCTCCCAGGCGGCGGCCGAGCAGGAGGCGCAGGGCAAGCTCCAGGGGCTGGTCCTCTTGGCGAGCCTGCTGCGGCACGTCGAGGACCTCGAGCTCGGGGAGGGGGGCCTGAGGCTGGTCCTCGCGCCCGGGCCGGACGGGAGCTTCGCGCTCCGGATCCGCCACCCCGCCGGGGAGTCGCAGGCCCTGCGCGATCTGATGGTGGGCCGGGGAGCGGCGCCCGTCGCCGAGGACCTGGACCTCAAGGAGTTGCGCGGGACCCTGGGCGGCGCCCAAGGCCTCTAGCGCTCGCCGGGAGGCGAGCGCGGGCCCCGTCAGGGG
>CAZTTG010000156.1:0-8397 GCA_964615935.1 uncultured Planctomycetaceae bacterium
ACAAAAATGCCGAAAAGGAGGAGCGGGGGCAGGGGTGGGGGTTGGGCGGGGGGCACCCTCCTCGGGGGGGGGGCTGTGTAGGGGGCCCCGACACCGAGCGCCCGTCGCCCTACTGGTAGGTGAGCTCGACGGCGTCAGTGACGTCGGTGCCCGGAGACGCCATCGGATCGCGCATCCAGCCCTGGAAGTTCACCGTGCTGCCCGGGGGGTGGTCGACGGTGGCCGGGTCGTTGATCACGAGGGCGTGGCTGCCCGTGCAGGCGGATCCCTGGTAGCCGGTGCTCGCGGGCGCGGTGCGCTTGAGCGGCGGCCTCACGCACAGCGTCCCGCTGGAGAAGGCGGTGTCAAAGCGGCCGTAGCCGTAGAAGAGGATGCACGGCTTGTTGACCTCGGCGCCGCTGAAGGTCACCTGGTAGTCGTTCGCGCTGCTCACCGGACAGGCCTGGGGATTGCTGGTGGAGATCCGGGCCTGGCACCCGCTCGAGCTGGGACACTGCATGTGCCCGCAGGAGGTCTTCGTGCTGGGATCGCTGTAGCCGCAGTAGAACACGGCGCACTGCCCGCCCTGGCACTCCCCGGAGGACTCCATCACCAGCCACAGGCTGGCGAAGGGGGTGGCCGGATAGCCGAAGGTGTAGCAGTTGGAGCCCAGCAGCGAGCCCGTGGGACAGGCCAGCGGATTGGGGGGCCCGCCCACGCGGGTCCCGTCCACGTTCATCCAGTACTCGTCCGACGTGGAAAGCCCCGTCCCGCACGCGTGCCCCCAGTTGGCGTCGGTGCCGCAGGGAATGTTGTAGGTGCAGGAGCCGAAGGAGGACACCAGCGGATCGGCGGCCAGGACCGGACCCGAGGCGATGCCGAAGAGCGAGTTGTCCATGTCGTGGGCGAAGGCCCAGTTGAAGCGATCGGAGTCGTTGTCGTCGTAGGCACCATCCCCGTCCGAGAGGAGGCAGAATCCCCCGTTGAAGGTGTTCGACAGGTCGATCGTCACGGTCCAGCACGAGAGCTGACCGCCTCCCGTGGGGCTACCGGGGAGGCCGAGGTTGGACAGGTCGTAGTAGGCCTTGGCCCCGTTGGGCAGCGGCCCCTGGGGGATGGACCCGAGGCAGGAACCCCCGTTGTGATCCCAGAAGGCGACCTCGATCCTCACCGAGCCGGTCGGGAAGGCCGTGCAGTAGGCGATCTCGAAGCGGCTGATCTGCTGCTCGTCGAGGGCGCCCGTCGGCGCGCCCGGATCGGAGGTGCTGGGGACGCGTCCCTCGTCGTAGACGTCCTCGCAGTCCTGCGCGGTGAGGTAGGAGACCCCTCCGAACCAGGTGCAGGAGTTGTTGTAGACGACCGTGGAGGGGCTCTCCAGGCCCCCGGGGGAGGGTGGTCTCCAGGCCCGGCGGCCCAGATCCAGCACGCCCGTGTCCTGCAGGGGGACGCCTGCGGGTTGGACGAGGCTCGGATCGCGGTGCTGGGCGAGGAGCGGAGCGGTGAGGAACAGGAGGGTGGGGAGAGCGTGGCGGAGCATCGTGTTTCTCCAGCAAGTCCCGGGGCCCGGCACCTCCGCCGCCAGGAGGAGATCCGGAGGACCCGAGAGGGTGGCTCGAACAAGATGGGAGGTATGGAGAGCCCGGATCGCAGCCGCCTCTTCCAGGGGGTGACGCGCAAAGGACCTCCGCATCCCTTCATCAGGAATCCCCGATTCCCGGCGACGGGAATCGGCCGTGCGGCCCCGGGGCCAGGGATCCCGGTTCGGGCAGTGCTCAGCCTGCCGCGGCCCTCGTGATTCCGCCTCACGAGCGACCGGCGAGGGCGTAGTGGCCTCCTCGATCCGAGCCCTCCCCCGACACCGAAGGAACGCCCATGTACCAGCCAGCTGGAATCCTCGGCGGCCTGGCCCTGGCCGCCGCGCTCGTCCTCCCCGGCAGCCGCCCCGAGCCCTCCGCCGCCCCGGGCGAAACCGCCTACACCGTCGACGGACTGCACAGCTCGGTGCTGCTCAGCGTCGTCCACCTCGGCGCCGCCCGCTTCTACGGCCGCTTCAACGAGGTGGGCGGCGAGATCGAGTTCGATCCGGACCGGCCCGAGGGGGCGCGCATCCGCGTGGAGATCGCCGCCGACAGCATCGACACGAACAGCGAGAAGCGCGACCAGCACCTGCGTGGACCGGACTTCTTCTCCTCGAAGGAGTTCGAGAAGCTGACCTTCGAGAGCACGAGCGCCAAGGTCGCGCGCGAGAAGCGGCGCGAGCAGGTCCTGGCGGCCCTGCCGACGCCGGCCGGGATGGAGGTCGTGCCGGAGCGGAAGAGCTCGGCGCAGGCCAATCCCTTCGCCGGCGGCATGGCCGGCTTCGGCAACATCTTCAGCCGGAAGTACCGGGAGACGGACGGCCGGGGCCATCTCGAGGTAAACCTGACCATCGATTCGCCGATGGTCAGGTCGATGCTCCCCATGTACAAGATGTGGGCGAGCAACCCGGCCATGATCGAGGAGGGCGCCGAGCTCATCCGCTACGGCGACCACATGGCTCTGCTGAAGAAGCAGGGCAGCAACCTCGACCTCCAGATCATCATCAACGAGTCGGAGATCTGCGAGGTCAGGACGAGCCTCGACGAGGACGGGCTCTTCGCCGTCTGGAACCAGGAAGCCGTGGACCGCGTCGCCGCGGTGCTCAGGAACTAGCGGGGCTCCGCCCCTGCCCGCCCAGGCATGCCGCGGATCCGCCTCGGGGCGCCTGCTCCGCAGGCGCCGCCTCGGCCCGGGGCCGGACGAGCCAGGGGGGCCGGATCAGGCCTTCCCGCTCCTGGCCGCGCGCGACTCGGCGTAGAGTCCGGTCCGCGCGGATCGGATCGTCCGATCCAGCTCGCGGCGTTCCAGGCCCAGGGCCTGGGCGGCGTGCAGCAGGAGGGACCTCTCGCCGGACTGGATCTTCCCGTCGGCGAGGGCCAGCTCGACCAGCGCCTCGAGCCAGGCGCGGGCCTCGGCGGGATCCCGGGGATCGGCGAGGAGCGCGCTGCCGTCCGCGGGAGCGGCGAGCAGGGCCTCGATCCGCTCGGGGGGCACCTCGAGCCGCTCCCCCAGCGAGCGCAGCGCATCGCGCTCGTGGGCGTCGACGCGGCCGTCGTGGTGAACCAGGGCCGCGGCCCAGGAGAGGAGGCCGCTGGTGGAGGGCGGGGGCGCCGCGGCGCCCGATGCGGCCATCGGCGCTGTGCGCCGGGCCGCGGCGAGCTCTCCCTGCAGCTCCCGCGCCTCGGGCTGCCCCGCGCGGAGGACGTAGCCCAGGAGCCAGGTGGAGCGATCTCCGGTGCGCGGGGCCTCGCAGTAGGGGCAGTTCGGGGCGGTGCCGCCCGCGTCGTGCGCGCCGCAGGTGCGGCAGTGCGCCGTGGTGAAGGCGTCGTCGATGCGGGTCGTGGCGCCCGCGGAGCGCTCGAAGACGTAGAGCGAACGGCTCAGCCGGCGCCGCTCGCCCGAACGGCGTCCGCCCCCCTCGCCCGCGCGGACGGGGACCCCGTCCCAGACCACCTCGACCACGGCGCGGTCGACCTCCGGGCCCGCGATCACCCCCAGGGTGCGCACCGATCCGACCGCGCAGTCCGCGACGATGGAGCGGTTCCCTCCTGGACCGGCCGCCAGGCTCTCGCCGTAGCGCTCGCAGAACGCCTCGCCGGCGATGCGCGTCAGGGGGTCGATGCTGCCCTTGCGATCGGCGGCGCACTTGCGCCAGAAGGCCACCGAGGCGCGGTCCTCGAGGAGCTGGACGCTCAGCCCGGGGTCGCGCTCGAGGTAGGCGGCCAGGCCGGGGATCTCCGCCTCGGCCTCCACGCGCCACTCGCTCTCCTGCGTGATCTCGGTGAGGACCCAGTCGTGCTCCCCGCTGCGCACCAGGCACTCGCAGCTCCCGCAGCGGGCCGACTGGTTCATCGCGATGGGCGCGCCGCAGTTGGGGCAATGCCCCTCGATCAGGCCGTCGCCGGAGATCGTCCGCGCGCCGCGCCGGCGCACGAAGCTCCAGCACTCGACGAAGCGGTTCCGCGGCAGGGTCGATCCCGCGATCCGCTTGCCGCTCTCCCGATCCAGGCGATGGATGTCGGCGCGGAAGGGGATGCGCACGGCGAGGGTGTCGAAGTGCCGGCCGCTCTCGACGTGCACGATCGTCGGCGGCCCCGGGTCCAGGCCCTCCATCCCCTGCCGCCAGCCGTCCTCGATCTGCTCCTCGATCTGGAGCGAGAAGCGCTCGAAGACGCCGTCGGAGACGAAGGGGCGCAGCGGCTCGAGGTCCTGATCGCACCAGCTCTGCTGGGCCTTGCGGAAGGCGGTGCGGACGCGGGCGAGGAAGCGGACCTCGTCGAAGTCGGGATCGGAGGCGCGCAGGACGTCGGCGGAGACCCGCGAGGTGCGCTGGCGTCGGATGGGTCGGGCGCGTCGGATGGTCCGCTCCTGGTGCTTCCACCAGCCCTTGCGCGTGCCGACGATGAGGATGACGACGACGGCGATCAGGAGCGGCACGCCGAGCACCGGCACCTCGATCGCCAACCGGATCAGGAAGTAGATGAGATACCCGAGCCCGTCCCCACCACCGCCACCGCCCCCGCCGCCTCCACCGCCGCCGCCCCCGCCGCCGAAGCTCCCGCCGCCCCCGGCCTGGGGTTCGAGGAGCGGGCCGATCAGGGAGAGGAGGCTGTCGGGGGACATGGGGGAGGGCGCCGGTGGGCCGGGCTCAGGATACTACTCGCCGGGCGGCCCTCCCATTCGCGGATTGTCCGCGCCCGGCCGCTCAGCGCAGCTCGACGTTCGTCCGGGCCAGATCCACGCCGGTTCCCAGGGATCGGAACCAGGGGAAGAGGTCGCGGCCCATGGCGATGCTCAGGACGGCGACGCAGTCGTCGGCCGTGTACTCGCTGCGCTCCTCCGGGTCGATCCGCTCGCGCTTGGCGCGGAAGTAGCGCCGCAGGACGTCGGGCCTCTCCTCCGCCAGCTGGCTCCAGATCCACATGGGCTTGGCCATGCGCACCGCGTGGGGCACCTCGGCGGAGCCGGCGAGGTCGTAGCGGTCCATGTCCGGATCGAGCTCGCGGGCGCGGGCGAGCCAGCCCGCGAGCGCGGCGTCGGCCTGCTCGGCGAAGCCCATCTCGCGGCCCAGGAGGATGCCGACGTAGGTGGCCAGACCCTCGTTCCACATGGGCTCGGCAAAGGGCAGGACCCAGGAGTGCGTGCCCTCGTGGCCCAGCAGCTCCACCATCCCGTAGGGCTCCTCGGGGAAGCCGCCCCACCACACGCCCAGGCCGATCGAGGCGCCGCTCGAGAAGCCGCCGCCTCCCGTGGGCAGCAGGATCAGGGTCTCGAGCATGCCCCGGTGCGGGGGGACGCCGAGCATCTCCTCCAGGCGCGGACGGCACCGGCCATAGAGGTCGACGATGGCCTCGGCCGAGGGCTGGAGGTAATCCGAGCACTGGATCCTCAGCCCGACCTCCTCGGTGAGGTTCTCGGGCATGGTGCCCCGCGGCGGACGCTTCGGGTCGACCCGCTTGCCGCTGGCGAGCTCCGCCAGGAGCGGCTGCCACAGCGCCGCGTTGATGGGGTCCGAGGCGTCCGGCTGGCGGCCGAAGAGGGCCCGGGAGGCCACCAGCAGGCGGCCCTCGCCGACCGCGCGCCGCGCCGCCACGCAGCGGCCCTCGCGGTCCCGGACCAGGATGCGCCAGGCCGATGGGTCGGACAGCTCCAGCGTGCGACCGCCCCAGGTCTCGACGGCTCCGGACCCGAGCTCCGCATCGGCCGTCAGCGGCGCGACCGCCCCCGGCCGCGCGAAATCGGCCCCGAAGTGGCGCGCCAGCTCGTTCAGGCGGTACTCCGCCTCGCCGCGAAAGAGGGCGTGGTCGCCCAGCACCAGCGCGCCGCCGCCGGCCTCGAGGAAGGCGCGCACGACGGCCCGGTCCCGCGGCGGATAGGGGCACGGGCTGGCGCCGGACTGGAGGACCAGCAGGTTGACGTTCTCCAGCTCGCACGCGTGCAGGCTCGCCCAGTTCCGCGCGTCCGCGCCGCCCAGGGGCAGGACGTAGTTCCGCGCGAAGCGGCCATCGAAGTAGAAGGTGAACTCGTGCGAGATGTCGGTGACCGAGTGGATCGCGGTCTCGCCGGCGAGCTCGGGCTGCTGCCGCGGGATGCCGCAGACGGCGGCGATCAGGGACAGCACCAGCGGGATCGTGGACATGGGATCGGGCTCCGAGAGGGCGGCCTCTGGCATCCTATCACCCGGGAGGGCACGGACCGCCGGCGGATTCGCCCGCGATGCCCTTGTCGGTGGAGGCCAGCGCGCGCAGGATGCGGCATGGCACCCGCGATCATGATCGCTCCGCTGCGCGCCGGTCTCGCCCTCGCGGCCCTGAGCCTCTTCCTGTCGGCTCGAGGGGAGGAGCCCGCGTGTGACCCGCGGCCGAGCTGGCCCCGGACCATGTGGGACGGCCGCGAGGCCTTCCTCGCGGCGTCGGAGCCGTCCGACTTCGAGCCCCTGGTCAGCGAGGTGATGCGAGGCGGTGAGGAGGCCCGGCACATCGTCGTGGACGTCGGCGGACTCGACCGGCTGTGGCTGATCGCGGAGGGGGTGCCCGACAACCGCCATGCCCAGTCGACCTGGGCGGCGCCGATCCTGCGGACCGGGAAGGGTGGCGTGATCCGTCTCTCCGACCTGGAGCCGATCCACGTCGAGGTGGGCTGGGGCTCCTTCCTGCGGAACCGGAACATCGGGGGCCAGCCCCTGCGGATCGGATCGAGGCGCTTCGAGCACGGCTTGCTGCCCCACGCCGACAGCGCCGTGGGCTACGAGCTCGATGGGCTCTACTCGAGCTTCGAGGCGTGGATCGGCGTGGAGGCCGATGCGGCCACGCGGGGCGCGGTCCGGTTCACGGTGACGGACCGTCCGGGCGAGGAGAGCCGGCTGCGATCACTCGTCGAGGAGATCGCCGCGGCCCATCCCGAGCGGAGCCGTCTGACGAGGCGGCTCGGCGCCGCGTGGTTCCGCGCCGGGGCGCGCCTGGACGTCGAGGCGGAGGTGCTGGAGGAGCTGATCGCCGGGCTCGGGCCGGGCGCCGGCTCCTTGCGCGAGCGCTGGCGCCGGCTCGCTGCGGTGGAGGGGGCGGAGGGAGGCCTCCGCCGGCTCGAGCTCCTCGAGGAGGCGGCCTCGCTGGCCGCGGCCTTCGCCTCGGCCGAGGAGCGGATCCTCCTCGTGGACCCGCCCGCCCTGGAGCGCGCGATCCGCGATCTGCGCCGCCGGTTCCCGGCGAGCTACGATCCGGGAAGCGAGTACCTCGACCGCCTGCCGGCGATCGAGCGGAGCCTCCCCGAGGCCATCGCGGGGGTGCGCGAGCGCCGGATCGAGGCGCTGGAGCGGGCCCAGGGGATCCTCGCCTTTCAGCGCGAGGTCCTCCTGGCCGATCCGACGATCGACTTCGAGCGCCTGCTCCTGCTCGTGCGTCGGGTGGCCGGCGCGCGCGGCGACCTGGCCGGGGCGGAGTCCGGGCTGCCCGCCAACTGGCAGGGCAACTCGGTCCTCCCGAAGAGGGGCTGGGACAACCGGATCGCCGTCATGGACCTGCGCGATCCCGGCGTGCCCCTCGAGACGGTGTTCCCGCCCGAGGACGGCGCCTTCGTCGGCGACGTGGACCTGCACTTCGACGGAGAGCGCCTGCTCTTCTCCTCCATCGGGACGCACGATCGCTGGCAGGTCTTCGAGATCGGCGTGGACGGCACGGGCCTGCGACAGCTCACCCGCGGCGAGGAGCCGGACGTGGACAGCTACGACGCCTGCTACCTGCCGGACGGCGGCGTCGTCTTCGCCTCCACCGCGGTCCGACAGGGCGTTCCCTGCGTCAACGGCACCTGCAGCGTCGCCAACCTGTTCCGCATGGACTCCGACGGCGGCAGCGTGCGCCGCCTGTGCTTCGACCAGGACGACGACTGGAGCCCGGTGGTGCTCGAGGACGGTCGGGTCATGTACCAGCGGTGGGAGTACGCCGACCTCCCGCACTCGAACTCCCGCATCCTGTTCCACATGAACCCCGACGGGACCGGCCAGACGGCCTACTACGGCAGCAACTCCTTCTGGCCCAACTCGCTCTTCTACGCCCGACCCGTTCCCGGCGGCCGCTTCGTCGGCATCGTCAGCGGCCACCACGGGCTGCGGCGGATGGGAGAGCTGGTGCTCTTCGATCCCTCCCTGGGTCGCCACGAGGCGGAGGGGGCGGTCCAGCGCATCCCCGGCTGGGGCGAGGAGGTCGAGGCGGTGGTCCTCGACAACCTGGTGGACGGCTCCTGGCCCCGCTTCCTGCACCCCTTCCCCCTGGGAGAGAGCAGCTTCCTGGCCTCCGCCAAGCCGACGCCCGGGTCCCTGTGGGGCATCTACCTGGTGGACGTCTT
>CAZTTG010000157.1:0-8369 GCA_964615935.1 uncultured Planctomycetaceae bacterium
CGCCGACGAGGATTCTCCGGCACGCCTGGTCGGTCTGAGGCGAAGCCTCGCTAGCGCTTGCGGCGGCCGCCGGGCCGGACCTCCCGCCCGTCGGCGCGCAGGTAGCGGAAGACGCTGTCCTCGACCTGGTCGCCCACGGCCGTGTAGATGAGCTCCCGGTCGTGCAGCTTCTCGAGCCGCTGCAGCTCGGGTGCGCACCCCCGCCGCAGGTGCTCGATGACCTCCGGGTGGGCGCGGATCTCGACCTTGGTGAAGCCCTTCAGGGTCAGGGCCGAGCCCAGCCGGCGCAGGATGGCGATGGACCGGGACTCGACGGTCCGGACCAGGCTCGTCCCCCGGCAGCGCGGGCAGGTGGCGAAGAGCATCCGACCCAGGCCGGCGCCCAGGCGCTGGCGGGTCATCTCCAGCAGCCCGAACTGGGAGATGCGCCCGATCTTGGAGCGCGCCCGGTCGCCGGCCAGGGCGTCCCGGAAGGCGCGCTCGACGGTGCGCCGGTTCTGCATGCGCATCATGTCGATGTAGTCGTTGACGATGATGCCGCCCAGGTCGCGCAGCCGGATCTGGCGGGCGATCTCGGGCACCGCCTCGAGGTTGGTCTTGAGCGCGACCTCCTCGAAGTCGAAGCCGTCGCCGCGCGTCTTGCCCGAGTTGACGTCGATGGCCACCAGGGCCTCGGTCTGGTCGAACACGATCGAGCCCCCCGAGGGCAGCTCGATCCGCCGCGTGAAGATGCGCTCGAAGTCCTGCTCGATGCCGTGGGCGTTGAACAGCGGCCGCTGGCCGTCGTGCAGCTCGATGCGCTCGACGTGGTCGGGCATCAGCTTGTGGGTGAACTCGACCATGCGGTCGTACACCCCCTGGTCGTCCACCAGCACCTTCTCGGTGGCCGGGGTGAAGAGGTCCCGCATGGTGCGCAGGCCGACGTCGGACTCCTCGTAGAGGGGGATCGGTCCGCGGCCCAGCGAGAGCCGTCGGCCGAAGTCATCCCACATCAGGAGCAGGTAGTCGAGGTCGCGCTGGATGTCCTTCTTGGTCTGGCCGACCCCCGCGGTGCGCACGATCACGCCCATGCCCTCGGGGATCTCCATGCCCTTGAGGATCCGCTTGAGCCGCCGGCGCTCGCGCTCGTCCTCGATCTTGCGGCTCACCCCGGTGCGGGCCATGGAGGGCATCAGCACCAGGTAGCGCCCGGGGATCGAGATGTAGGTGGTCAGGGTCGGCCCCTTGTCGCCGATGGCGTCCTTGGTGATCTGCACCACCACCGACTGGCCCTTCTTCAGGAGGTCGGTGATGGGCAGCCGGGGCCGGGCGCGACGGCGGCCGCCGGGCTTGCGGTGGACCTTCTTGGAGGCCTTCCTGGTGCCCTTGGGAGGGCTGGTCTCCTCGCTGTCGTCGAGGTCCAGGGAGACGTCGGGCTGGCTGCTCTCGCCGTCCCACTCCTCGGGGTCGATGCGGGCCTTCAGGAGCCCCTGCAGGGTCCAGCCCTTGTCGCCGTAGATGGAGAGCACGTCCGAGGTGTGCAGGAAACCGTTGCGACCCTGGCCGAAGTCCACGAAGGCCGCCCCGATGGCCGGCTCGAGGTTGACCACCCGGCCCCGGTAAATGTCGTTGACCAGCGACTTGTGGCGGTGGACCGTCATCTGGAAGTCGACGATCTGGCCCTGCTCCACCACCGCCACGCGGGTCTCGTCGCGCTCCGAGGCGTTGACCAGGATGAGGTTGGGGACCGCGGCGGCGGCGCCGGCGGTGGTCTTGGTGACCTTCTTAGCGGTCTGCGCCTTCTCGGGCCGGGCCCGCTCCTCGGAGGACCGGGCGGCGGTCTTCTTCTTGCGCTGGCGGGTCCGACCGGCGGGCTTCTCCGCGGCCGCCGGCTCCTCCTCGGCGGGGGCGGGGTCCTCAAGGACGTCGTCCTCCCAGGGGATCGCCTCGACCTCGACGGGTGCGGTGGCCTTCTTCTTGGAGCGCCGGCGACCTCCCCGGCTCCCGCGGCGCCGGCGGCGACGCGGAGCCTCCTCGTCATCGGCCTCGGGCTTCTTGCGGGCGGCCGGCTCGGGCTCGGCGTCCTCGCTCGCCCTGGTCTTCGGGGCCGCGCGGCCGGAGGCGGCCTTGCGGCGGCTGCGCTTGCGGCGCGGGGCGCTCCCCTCGGCCTCGGGGTCCTCGCGAGCGGCCGGGGCGGGCTCGGCCGCGGGCTCCTCGCCCTCCCGGGCCGCCGCGGTCGTGCGGCGGGAAGCGGCCTTGCGGCGGCCGCGCTTGCGGCGCGTCGCCGATCCGCCCCTGGACCCGGAGCCCTTGGCATCGTCCTCGGGCACCTCCTCGGCCGCGGCCCCGCGGCGCGCGCGGGCCGGCCTGGATGCGCCGTCCTCGCCGCCCCCGGTGGCGGTCTTCTTCTTCTTCTTTCGCGACCGGCGCTTGGGGGTGCGCTTGGAGGGGGTCTTCTCGACCACGGTCTCCTCCAGGCCCGCGCCGAACTCGGGCGCCGCGGTCCCTCCGCGGCCGGCTGCTATCGAAACCTCGTCATGAATGGAGTCCTGCTCGACTCCCCGCTCCGGACCCTGCGTCGGGTCCGCGGTGTAGCGTTCCACCATGTTGTTCTGCGTATGCTCGATCGAAGGCTGCGCAACGGTCTGCTCGCGCGCGGACGATCGTCCCGCGCGCGAGCGGCCCGGCTCGGGCCGGGCCGAGCCCCAGGGGATGGGCGGGTCCGCTCCGGGGGACGCGCAGCGGCCAGCGTGCGGGCCCTCCCGGGGGAGGGCGGGGCGACGTGGCGCGCGCGTCCGGAGTGGACCGCGCGGATGGGAGTCGTGACTCCCGTCCCGGGCTCTGGACCTCGCATATGAACGTCGGGTCGGTCTCCGCGATCCGATCCCGACAGAGGTCGAGAGGAGCCGGCAGACCGCCTGATCTCAGGGGGTTCTCGGTCCGGCGGGCCGGTCGCGGCAACGCGCCGGTCGCGCCCATAGAGGGGCCTCCGCTGCCCCCGGAGGGGGCGGGGGTCGGACCGAGGTCCTCGAGGATGGTGGCTCCTTACGCCCCCCGAGTCGAACCCCAAAGGGAAAATGTGGCGAAATCGCGCCTGGCTGCGGTCGGTCAGGCCTCCTCGCCCTCGGCCGGCCCCTCCTCGGGCTCGGCCGGGACGGTCTCGATCTCGATCGCCTCGTCCTCCCAGGAGCTCGGCTCGCCGGCGTCCTCGGACTCGGGCAGGGGCATCATGGCCCTGAGCTCCTCCTGCAGATCCCGGTTGCGCCGGGCCAGCTCGCGCTGGAGCAGCGCCTCGGTGTCCTCGGGCGAGTGGACGATGGTGGGCGTGATGAAGACCAGCAGGCTGCGCCGCTGGCGGTCGCGGCTCTTGTGCTGGAAGAGCTTCCCCAGCACGGGCAGCTTCCACAGGCCCGGCACCCGGGACTCGGTGGTGACGTCGGAGTCGGCGGTCAGGCCGCCGATCACCGCGGTCTGCCCGCTGTCGAGCAGCATGGTGGTGACGATGGTCGAGGAGCGGGTCCGCGGCAGGGCGATGGTGCCCATCAGGCCGTCGGCGCCGATGGTGAAGACGTCGAAGCCGGGCGGCGCCAGGGCCGAGGAGCCGGTGCCCGACAGGCTGGTCTCCTTGGGGATCACGTCCATCTCGATCGAGTTGGTGCCGGGCACCACGTGGGGCACGATCAGGAGCTGGAAGCCCACGTCCACCGGGGAGTCCTCGGCCTCGATCAGGGAGAGGGAGGCGCCGCCGGCCTGCCCCTGCTCGGTCTTGGCCTCGGCGTAGCGCACGGTCTCGCCCACGAAGATGGTGGCCTCCCGGCCGTCCATGGCGAAGAGGGAGGGGGCGTGGATCACCTCGCTCTGGGTGTCGCGCTGCAGCATGCGCAGGGTGGCCTGCACCCCGGTGAAGGAGAGGGCGCCGAACTCGGTGGCGGGAATCACCACCGGGCCGAAGTTCATGCTGGGGTCCACCCAGGGGCCGTTCCCCGACTGGTGGGCGATCAGGAGGTCCTCCCAGTCGCCCCCACCCAGGCCGAAGGGCAGGGTGATCGGGATCTGGCTGCCCGAGGCGGAGATCGAGGGGCCGCTGTCGCCGTAGTCCACCCCCAGGTTGAGGATGTCGGTGTTCAGGGTGGACACGAGCTTCACGTCCACGAAGACCTGGGCCGGCTCGACGTCCAGGCGGGCCAGCATGGTCTCGATGCGGTCCAGCACCTGCTGGGTGTCGCGCACGATGAGGACGTTCTGCGACTCGATGTAGTCGAGCTCGCCCCCGCTGCTGAGGGCCTTGGACAGGGCCTTGAGCACGGTGAAGCTCTCCGTGATGGCCGCGGTCGAGGGCTGGCGCTCCAGGGGCGCCAGGAACTCGGACTTCATCTCGGGCAGGTAGGGGCTCTCGGGGCGCAGGTAGCGGAGCTGGAAGCTGCGGGTCTCCATCTGGGCCTGGAGGCTCAGCGGATCGACCACTCGCAGGATCCCGCGCTCCCCCTCGACCACCGTGTAGCCCAGGGTCTTGACCGTCACGTCCAGGGCGTAGCGCCAGGGCACGTCCCGCAGCCGCACGGTGACCGTACCCTGAACCTCGGGACCCACCACGATGTTGGCCCCTCCTGCTGCGGCGATCAGCCGGATCACCTTGGTGATGTCCTCGTCGTCGGCCTCGATGATGACCGGAGTCTGCTCGAGCACGGCCAGCACGTCGCCGACGCGCACCTCCACCACGCAGCCGGCGTCCTCGGCCGCCAGGTCGAGAGCCTGGCGCCAGTGGACGTCGTCGAGGTCCAGCGAGACCTTCTTCTCGGCGGCATCGCCGATCACCACGATGTTGGCCCCGGAGGCCTCACGCAGGGTGCGGACCACCGTCGAGAGCTGTCGCTCCTCGACCCGCAGCGATACCCGGGCCTCGAGCCCGAGCCTCTGAGCCCGAGCTCCCGGTGCGGCGACGGCCAGAATGGCCAGGGCGGCCCAAACGGTTCCCTTCATGATCATGATTTCCGTGCCGGCCGAGGCCGGGCACACCGGTGTTGGGGCCTAGAAGTTGCGGACGAGGACCACGCCGCGGTAGATGAACTCGATCTCGTAGGGGCGGATGGCGCGGATCAGGAGCTGCTCTCCCAGGAGGTCTCCCTCGCCGTAGGTCCGGCCGTCGATGAGGGCCTTCGGCTCGGCGCCCTCCATGATCGCAAAGCCGCCGATCTCCAGGTCCATCTCGGTGAACTCGAGGGCCACCCGGCAGCGATCGGCGAGGTCGCGCAGCTCGAGGACCGCCAGGCGCCGGTCGGGGTCCTTCTCGGCCTGGTCGAGGCGCGGCTCCAGCGGCTTGAAGGCATCCAGGGCCATGGTGAACTCGCCGCGGATCACGTGCGAGATCATGGTCCCGCGCAGCTCCGCGATTTGTTCCAGGCTGGGACCCTGGTTGCCCTCGCTCTCCTGAAAGGCCTCGCGCAGGACCGCCAGGGGCTCGATGACGTCCCGCGTCAGGCGACGCTGGGAGGGCACGAAGCGGATGGCGCCCTGATCCTCGGTGCGGCGCAGGTCCTCCTCGAGCGCGAGCAGGTGCTCCTCCAGCTCCTGACGCTCGGTCATCTCGACGATGATGTTCACCGCCTCCTCCACGCGTCCCCAGCGCACCTGGGCCTCGCGCATGCGGTCGACGAAGTCCTCCACCAGGGCCAGCTGCTGCTCGATGGTGAGGCCGTTCTCGGTGCCGTCGTCCACCGGGACCCGGGGGTCCACCCAGGGGTCGCGGCGCCCGCGCTGCCCGTGGTACTCGTAGGAGTCCACGCTCAGGGCCTGGCGCCGGCGGTTGATCTCGCCCAGGAGGAGCTCCCGCTTGCGGTCGTAGCCCTCGACCTTGACCGGATCGGGGACCTTCTGCGGCTCGTAGACGTAGGTCTCCACGTCCATCTTGACCTTGTGCCACGCCACCCCCAGATCCTCGACGTTCCGGCGGGTGGCCGCCCCCAGCTTGAAGCTGCGGATGGCCATGAAGCGCGAGTGGTCCTCGATGCGGCTGCAGAAGTCGAGCAGCTGGAAGGCGTCGGCCTCCAGGTCCAGGGTGTAGGAGACCTTGTCGAAGGGCTCCTTGCTGCGGGCCTTGGCGCCGGCGTCGACGGTGTTGGACTTCAGGCCCTTGATGCGCACCTGCGAGTCCTGCTCGAACTGGCGCAGCTGCACCACCAGGGCGTTGATGGCCTCCTCGTCGGGGAGGATCTGCTTGGCGGACTCCTCGGTCTCGCGCAGGATGATCACCTCCCGCTCGAGCGAGTTGGTGCCGGTCAGGAGCTTGCGGGAGCTCTCGATGCCGGTCCTCAGGGTGGCCACCTCCTCGCGGGCCTGGGTGATCCTCCCCTTCTGGTACCAGATCAGCCCGCCCAGGGCGCAGGCCAGCAGGGCCCCGCTGCCGAGGGCGATGAACCACTGTCGCCGGCCGCTCACTTGGCTTCCTCCGGGTTGCGCAGGAGCAGGGAGAGCGGGAAGTTCCACACCTCGGCGGGCATCAGATCCTCGTCGCGCATGGTCTGCGTCCCCTCGGGCGGCGCGGGCGGGTGGAAGCCGTCCAGGAAGACCGAGGTCTCCACGTCCTCGAGGAAGTTGGCCACCTGGGCGAAGTTGTCCGAGCCCGAGTGCCCCGAGGCCGACAGGCTGCCAAAGGAGTCGCGGCGCTGGTCGTGGATCATCTGGACGGTCAGATCGTCGAACCAGACGTAGTGCCGCACGCCCTCACCGCCCGTGTGGACCACGTCCACCAGCTCGTCGATCTTGCGGGTCCAGTTGACCCGGCCCTGGGTGATCTTGCCCAGCGCGCTCTCGCGGGCGATGTAGCGCTTGCTCTCGGCGTCCAGCGCCGCGTGGTAGTTCACCTGGGGCGTCAGGCCGTCCATCTCGGTCTGCAGCACCCCGCGCTCGGACTCCACCTCGGCGCTCAAGCCGAAGGCCAGCCAGGACCACCAGGCCAGGAGCAGGGAATTGACCGTCACGGCCGCCGTGACGGTCAGCATCAGCTTGACCGGGGTCCGGCTCTTGCGCCGGTACTCCTCCGGCAGGAGGTTGATTCGGATCATGCCGCACGCACCCGCGAGGCCAGGCCCACGGCCACCACCAGGGAGGAGGCCCAGGCCTCGAGCTCCTCCACGTCCACCCGATCCACGGCGATGCGCAGCCCCTCCAGGGGGTTCCAGTTGCGCGTGGTTCGGGCGGTGGCCTGTTCGATGTAGGTCACGGCGCCGGGCGCCAGGGCTCCGCCGCCGGAGAGCAGGATCTCGTCGACGCGCAGGCCCTCGTGGTGCTCGACGTAGTCCAGCGAGAGGGAGATCTCGCTGGTCAGGTCCTCGAGCACGGGCGAGATGGCGCGGGTCACCTCGGCCTCCTGCTCGCCGGCCGCGCGCTTGATGGCCTCGGCCTCGAAGATCTCGACGCCCAGGCGCCGGGCCACGGCCTGGGTCATGTCGTGGCCACCCATGCCGATCTCGCGGGAGAAGCAGGTCTCGCCGCCGGTGATCACGTTGATCGAGGTCCGCGTGGCGCCCACGTCCACCAGGGCCAGGCCGCGCTCCTCGGTGGACTCCTCGGCTCCCTCCGGGCGCAGGTCCTCGTCGCTCAGGCCGCACAGCTCCCAGGCGTTGGCCAGGGCGAAGAGGTCCACGTCGATGACCTGCGGGCTCAGCCCCTGCTCCTGGATGAGCTGGACCTGATCCTCGAGGGTTCCCGAGCGGCAGGCCACCAGCAGCACGTTCATCTGCTGCTCGCTCCCGGCCGCCTCCCCCTCGCCCGACTGCCCTCCGGGTCGGCGCCGGAGCGCCTGGCAGTCGATGACCGTGTCGTCCAGCTCGAAGGGGATGTACCGATCGGCCTCCATCAGGATCGCCTGACGCAGCTCCGACTGGCTCATCCTCGGCATCGGGATGTAGCGCACGACCACGGACTGCCCGGAGACGGCGGTGACCACGCTCCGGCCGCGGAAACGCCCCTGGTTGAAGACCTCGGCCAGGGCTTCTCCGCGGTCCCCCTCTGGGGGAACCTCCACCCGGGCGAAACCGGTGATCACGGGCTCGGGGCCCTCCAGGGTGATCTCGACTGCCTTGAAGACCTGGGCCCCCAGGTCCAGACCGATGACGCTCTTGCCTCTGCGGAACACGAATGCCCCCGTCGAGTGACGGGCTGGGTATGCAGCCCGAGCGGCTCTCCGCGGTGCCCTCCAGGAGGGAGGAGGCGGACCCCAGCTCGTGGGGCTCCCTTCGACGCGGCGCCGGGCCGGGGTTTAGGAGGGCGCCGAAAAAACGGGCGGCGGACCCGCTTGCGGGGGCGATCCCGGCCGAAGGCGAAGAAAGTTCCCTATCGGGCTGATATGGGTGCAATGGTCAAGCCCCGAAGGGGCGGCAGCTGCGAACGGT
>CAZTTG010000158.1:0-8166 GCA_964615935.1 uncultured Planctomycetaceae bacterium
GACGCGCGGTCGGCGGCGCACCGGCCGGCCGCGCGGCCCCGCGCGCCGGGTACCGCCCGCGCCCCGGACGCTGCGCGTCCGCGGCGCGCGGACCCACAACCTCGACGACGTCGACGTCGAGATCCCTCGGGACGCGCTGACCGTGCTCACCGGCCCCAGCGGCTCGGGCAAGAGCAGCCTGGCCCTCGACACCCTGCACACCGAGGGGCGCCGCCGCTTCGTCGAGTCCCTCTCGACCTACGCCCGCCAGTTCCTGGGCAGCCGCGACCGCCCGCCGGTGGACCGGATCGAGGGCCTGGGACCCTCGGTGGCGGTCGAGGCCGGCACCTCGCGGGGGCACCCGCGCTCCACGGTGGCGACGACGACCGAGATCCACGACCACCTGCGGGTCCTGTGGGCGCGGGCGGGCGTCCCGCGCTGCCCGGAGCATGGCGCCCGGCTGGAGGCCCAGAGCCCCAGCCGCATCGCCGCCCGCGCCGCCGCCGACTGCGCGGGTGGCCGGGGCTGGATCCTGGCCCCGATCTTCGGCCCGGGGCTGGAGCAGCCCGCGCGGCCCACCGCGGCCCTGCGCGAGCGCGCCGAGGTGTGGCGCTCGGCCGGCTTCCTGCGCTGCCTCGTCGACGGGGCGGAGCATCGGCTCGACTCCCGCCTGCCGCGCCTGAAGAAGGCCTCGCGGGTCGACCTGGTGCTCGACCGGCTGTCCTTCTCGGCGCGCTCGCGCTCGCGCATCGCCGAGGCGGTGGAGCAGGCCGAGGCGATCAACGGCGGGCGGGTGAGCGTCCTGGTGCAGGGCGGCGCGCGGACCGAGTTCAGCACCCGCGGCGCCTGCCCCCGCTGCGGCTTCCTGCTGGAGGGCGAGCTGGGGCCGCGCCACTTCTCCTTCAACACCCACACCGGCGCCTGCCCCGAGTGCGACGGTCTGGGGGTCCACCTGCGATGCCGCGGCGAGCTGCTGGTGAGCCGCCCCGAGCGCTCCCTCCTCGACGGCGCCATCGAGGGCAAGTTCGGGCGCTACCTGACCAAGGGGAAGGGCTACTACGAGCACCTCCTGCGGACCGTGGCCGAGGTGCACGGCGTCGATCTCTCCGTCCCCTTCGAGTCCCTGGGCGCGAGGCGGCGCGACCTCCTGCTGCACGGCACCGGGGCGCGGCCCGAGTACGGGGTCGAGCTCGCCAAGAGCTTTCGCCACGCCGACGTGGAGGAGCGCTTCACCGCCCCCTGGCCGGGCCTGTGCGGCCACATCGACGGGTGGCACGCCCGCACGACGGATCCCGAGTGGGCGGCCATGCTCGAGGGGGTCATGCAGGAGAGTTCCTGCGCGTCCTGCGGGGGCGAGCGCCTGCGCGCCGAGGCGCGGGCGGTCACCGTGGGGCGCCGCAGGCTGCCCGAGGTGCTGCGCTCGAGCGTCTCCGAGAGCCTGGCGTGGCTGGGCGGCGTGCGGCTGCCGGCCGCGACGCGGGAGGCGGTCGAGCCGGTGCTGGCCGAGCTCGGCTCGCGCCTCTCGCTCCTGGATCGCGTGGGCCTGGGCTACCTGACCCTCGACCGCGCGACCTCGACCCTGTCGGGCGGCGAGGCCCGGCGCGTGCGCCTGTCGGCCAGCCTGGGCTCGAAGCTGGTGGGGGTGTGCTACGTGCTCGACGAGCCCACCGTGGGGCTGCACCCGGGCGACGTGGACCGCCTGTGCGACGCCCTGCTGGCCCTGCGCGACGGCGGCAACACGGTGGTGGTGGTCGAGCACGACGAGCACCTGATGTCCCGCGCCGACTGCATCGTCGACCTGGGGCCCGGAGCGGGCCGCCTGGGCGGGAAGGTCGTGGCCTGCGGCACGCCCGAGGAGATCCGCCGGCACCCCCGCTCCCTGACCGGGGCCGCCCTGCGCGGCGAGCTGGAGCTGCGGCGCGCTCCACGCGCGCCGGCGGCCCGGAGGGAGTCGCTCGTCCTCCGGGGCGCCCGGCTCCACAACCTGCGCGGGGTGAGCCTCGAGGCCCGCTTCGGGGAGATCACCGGGGTGTGCGGGCCCTCGGGATCGGGCAAGAGCACCCTGGTCCTGGACACCCTGGTGCCGGCCCTGCGGGGCGAGCCGGCCGACGGCCGGTGGAGGCGGCTCACCGGGGCCCCCGGGGGCTCCCTGCGCACGGTGGTGGTGGACGCCAGCCCCCTGGGCCGCACCCCCGCCAGCGTGCCGGCCACCCACACCGGCCTGATGGAGCCTCTGCGGGAGCTCTTCGCGCGCACCCCCGACGCGCGTCAGCGGGGCCTCACGGCCTCGCATTTCTCCTTCAACTCGACCCGCGGTCGCTGCCCGGCCTGCGACGGTCGCGGCGCCACCCGGGTGGAGATGCAGTTCCTGGCGGACCTGTGGCTCACCTGCGAGGAGTGCGGCGGGCGGCGCTACGCCCCGGAGGTCGGCCAGGTGCGCTACCGCGGGCGCTCCATCGCCGACGTACTGGACATGTCGGTGGACGAGGCCCTCGAGTTCCTGTCCCAGCAGCCCCCCATCGCCTCGATCCTGCGGACCCTGGCCGACGTTGGACTGGGGTATTTGAGCCTGGGCCAGAGCTCGACCACCCTCTCGGGCGGCGAGGCCCAGCGGGTGAAGCTGGCGACCGAGCTGCGGGGCGCCTCGAACGCGCCCCGGAGCGTCCTGATCCTCGACGAGCCGACCACCGGCCTGCACGCGGCCGACGTCTCCCAGCTCGCCGGGGTGCTGGTGCGCCTGGCGGAGAGCGGCCACGCGGTGATCCTCATCGAGCACCACACGGGCCTCCTGTCGATCTGCGACCGCCTGGTGGAGCTGGGCCCCGGCGGGGGCCAGGCGGGCGGGAGGATCATCGCCCGCGGAACGCCGGCGGAGCTGGCCACAGATCCGGCCTCGGTGACCGGCCCGTGGCTGCGCGGCCGCGGCCGGGACCGGAGGAGAGCGCGGGGGAGCGCCCGCGAGGGGACCATGGCGGTCGGCGGCCGCCGGAGAGGAAGAGCATGAGCCTGCGTCCGGACGCCCCCCTGATCGTGCAGAGCGATCGTTCGCTGATGCTGCACACGGTTCACGCGGTCATCGGCGAGGATGGCCGCCCGGTCAAGGACGACAGCGGGTCCCCCCTGACCGAGGAGCACCCCAGCTTCGCCAGCGCCCGCGACGCCCTGGCGGCCTTCGCCGAGCTGGAGAAGAGCCCGGACTACCTGCACACCTACCGCATCACCCCGGTCTCGGTGTGGAACGCCGCGGCGCTGGGCCTGACCGCCGAGGACATCCAGAACACCCTGGAGGAGTACTCCTGCGTCCCGGTGCCCAGGAACGTGCTCACCGACATCGACCAGTGGATCGCGCGCTACGGGCAGCTCCGCATCGAGCGCCGGGGCGAGCGCTTCGAGCTGGTGGCCACCTCCCAGGAAGCCATGGACGACATCCTCAGCCACGGGGACGTGCGCAAGCTGCTGGAGGTCGACTCGGGGGATCGGGTCTGGCTGGGCGAGCTCTCCCGGGGGGCCATCAAGCAGGTGCTGATCAAGATCGGCTATCCGGTCGACGATCGCGGCGGCTACCTGGAGGGCGACCCGGTCGAGATCCGCCTGCGGGAGGAGACCCTCTCGGGGCGCCCCTTCAAGCTCCGCCGCTACCAGGGCGGGGCGGCCGAGGCCTTCCACGCCGGGGGCAGCACCCTGGGCGGCAACGGCGTCATCGTGCTGCCCTGCGGCGCCGGCAAGACCATCGTGGGGATGTCGGTGATGAACCTGGTGGGCGCCAAGACCCTGATCCTGACCACCAACACCGTGGCCGTCCGCCAGTGGCGGGACGAGCTCCTGGACAAGACCTGGCTCTCGGAGGACGAGGTGGGGGAGTACACCGGCGAGCACAAGGCGGTGCGGCCGGTGACCATCACCACCTACCAGATGCTGACCTGGCGGCGCAGCCGCACCGGCTCCTTCGAGCACTTCACCCTCTTCGGCCGCGAGAACTGGGGCCTGGTGATCTACGACGAGGTGCACCTGCTGCCGGCGCCCATCTTCCGGGTGACCGCCGACCTGCAGGCGCGCCGCCGGCTGGGGCTCACCGCCACCCTGGTGCGCGAGGACGGCAAGGAGGACGAGGTCTTCTGCCTGATCGGCCCCAAGCGCTACGACGTGCCCTGGAAGGTGCTCGAGAACCAGGGCTTCATCGCCGCCGCCACCTGCTGCGAGGTGCGCGTGCCCCTGGACCCCCAGCTGAAGCCGGCCTACGCGCGCGCCAACGCCCGGGGCAAGTTCCGGGTGGCCTCCGAGAACCCCGCCAAGGTGCGCGTGGTCGAGGCCCTCATCCGGCGGCACCCGCAGGGCCGCATCCTGGTGATCGGTCAGTACATCAACCAGCTCAAGAGCCTGGCCCGCCACCTGCGCGCGCCGCTGATCACCGGCAAGACGCCGGTGTCCGAGCGCCAGCGGCTGTACGCCAACTTCCGCGACGGCGACGACCGCGTGCTACTGGTCTCCAAGGTCGGGAACTTCGCCATCGACCTGCCCGAGGCCAACATCGCCATCCAGGTCTCGGGCACCTTCGGCTCCCGGCAGGAGGAGGCCCAGCGCCTGGGGCGCATCCTGCGGCCCAAGACGGACGGCGGGGCGGCGGTCTTCTACTCGGTGGTCACGGTGGGCTCGCGGGACCAGGAGTTCGCCGAGAAGCGCCAGCTCTTCCTGACCGAGCAGGGCTACTCGTACCAGATCGCGGACGCCGGAAACCTGCCGCTCGGGGCGGCGCCGGGAGGTGAGCGGTGAGCCAGCAGCGCAAGAAGGCCCGGCGGCGCAAGAGCAGCAAGAGCGCCAGCCGCCAGTCCTCCACCCGCCGCCAGCCCCCGGCCCCCAAGCCCCGCCTGGCGGACGTGCTGGAGGCCCGCGAGCGGGCGGACCTCGAGGATCTGTACCGCTTCTGGACGCCCCAGACGGCTGGCAGCCTCCCCTCGGATCCCGACGAGCTGCGGCGGCGGCTGACGCGGCGCATGGTCGATCCGCAGGTCCTGGGCGAGCGCATCGGCAGCCTGGGGCGGCGCCTGGGGCAGCTCCTCTCCTTCCACCTGGAGGCGCCCGGCTACCAGTGCAGCCTCGAGGAGCTCGCCGGGAACAAGCTGCTCTCCTACCTGTCCTCCGCCGACCTGGAGGCCAGCCTGGCCGTCCTGCAGCGACACGGGCTCCTGTGCGAGGGCCGCGACACGCGCCTGCAGAGCTTCGGCGGCCGGGCCTTCGCCATCCCGCGGGAGCTGGGCGACGGGATCCTGCGCCTGCAGCGCGACCAGCGCCGGGGGCTCTTCGACGCCCTGACCCTGCGGGGCTTCCTGGACCGGATGTACGACGACCCCCGGCGCGCCCGCACCACCCCGCCCACGCGGGTGCGCGAGATGTACAAGATGTACTCCGACGAGGCGGCCGCGGTGGCGCGCATCGAGCGCCTGCCGGACGGCCTGCGGGGCCTGGTGGAGAAGGGGATCCTGCAGTTCGGGGGGCTCCTGCCGCGCAGCCTCTTCGAGCGCATGGACACCGAGCAGCCGCAGTGGCACGCCCGGCGCTGGCGCAAGCAGCTGGAGGAGTCCCTGGTGGGCACGGTGGACCGCGTCGAGCTGGCTCGCTACGGCATCCAGCACGCCGACGAGACCCTGGTCATCTTCAACGAGGTGGCCCTGGCCTGGCTGCGCCGGGTGGCCGTGCCGGGCGACCCCGACGCGCCCCACAGCGAGGCCTCGCTGGGGGTGGACCTGGCCTCCAACATCTCGCGCTTCCTGGGCTTCATCATGGAGCACAACGTGCGCTTCACGGTGCGCGGCGAGATTTTCAAGACCACCGAGAAGCGCATCCTGCAGGAGCTCATCCCCAACCCCGGCCGGGAGCTGGAGCGCTCGCAGGTCCTGGCCTTCATCTACCAGTACTGCCGGGGCGCCGGGCTGATCGAGAGCACCGGCGAGCGCACCTTCGCCGTCACCGCCCTGGGCCGGCCGTGGGAGCAGCAGTCCCTGGACGAGAAGCTGGGGGCGCTCCTGGACTACGTCATGGAGGAGCAGGGCCTGGCGGGCGACTACTACCACCAGGGCCGCATGCGCCGGATCTTCATGCGCCTCCTGAAGCGGGTCACGCCCAACATCTGGTACGACCTCATGTACCTGCCCTTCCTGGCGCGCAACACCTACCTGGCCAGCCTGGATCAGCTGGCGGTCGACGAGTACTTCTCCCAGCACTCCCAGGCCAGCCGCTACGTGCCCATGGAGGACCTGCAGCGCCTGGCCTGGAACCTGGCCCGCTGGATCCGGCAGCGGCTGTACCTGCTGGGCCTGATCGACCTGGGCTACGACCGCTCCGACCGGCCGGTGGCCCTGCGCCTCACCCGCATCGGGGCGCGCATCCTGGGGGTCGAGGACGACGGGCCCCCGGCGCCCCCGATCCTCGGCTCGATCGTGGTCACCCCCGACTTCGAGGTCGTGCTCTTCCCCACCGGCGACGACTCCGAGCTGGTCCACGAGCTGGATCGCTTCTGTGTGCGCGACAAGAAGGGCACCACCCTGCACTTCCGGGTCAGCGAGCGCTCCATCTGCCGGGCGCTCTCCGAGGGGATGCACCTCTCGCGCATCCTGGACACCCTGCGCACCCACTCGCGCACGCCGGTCCCCCAGAACGTGCTCTTCTCCATCCGCGACTGGGCCCGGCGGGCGGGGCTGATGACCCTCGACGAGCAGGGCGTGCTCTCGGCCGACGATCCCGACCTCCTGCGCCGCTTCCAGCAGGACCCCGGGGCCAAGGTCTACGTGGGGCAGGAGATCGACGAGCACCGCGTCCAGCTCGCCTCGCGCTTCTCCCGGCGGCGGACCCAGGCCCTGCTGCGCGAGCTGGGCTTCCTGATCGAGCTGTCCGATGAGTGAGCGCGCCCTGCCCCCGCGCCTCATCGCCCTGACCCCGGGCAACCTGCACCTCGATCCCGCCGCGCGCGCGCTCGCCCTCGAGCGCGCCGTGGCTCGCGGCCTGGAAGGCGGGCTGCGGGGGGTGCTGCTGCGCGAGCCCGAGCTCGGCGACGCTCCCTTGGCCGGGCTCGGCGCGCGCCTGCGGGAGCGCCTCGACGCGGTGGGGGGCTGGCTGGGACTGCACGATCGCGTCCATCTCGCCGCCCACCTCGGCGCCGACGCGGTCCACCTGGGCTTCCGCTCCCTGGCCCCCGGCGAGGCCCGCTCCATCCTGCCCGGGGCGATCGCGGTGGGCTTCTCGGCCCACGCTCCCGACGAGCCCGCGAGCTGGGAGGGGGCCGACTACCTCTTCTGCGGTCCGGTGCGCCCCACCCCCTCCAAGGAGGGCCTGCTCGAGCCCATCGGCTTCGAGGGCCTCGGCGCGGCCGCGCGTCGGAGCGCCCTCCCCCTGTGGGGGATCGGCGGCCTGCGGCCGGAGGACGCCGGGCCCGCGCTCTCCGCCGGCGCCCGCGGGCTGGCGGTGCTCTCGGGGGTCCTGGGGGCCGCCGACCCCAGCCCGGCCGCGCGGGCCTATCTCGAGTCGCTCGAGGAGGCCGGGGAGGGAGGGGGCCGCGGATGAAGGCGGCCCTCGACCCGCGGCGGCTCGTGCGGCACCTGCGGCTCGTCCTGGTCCTGGTCGTCATCGGCGGGCTGGGATACCTCAGCTGGCGGTATGAGAGGGTCACGCTTCCCGACGAAGGTTGCTCGCCCCTCCTGGCCTTTCCGCCCGGGACCCGGGTGCTGACCGACAAGCGCTGGCGAAGGCTGGGAGAGGGGGACGTAGTGCTCTTCCACATCGGGCCGGAGCAGCTCCGGCTCGGCCGGGTGGAGGAGGTCGTGTCGGGGCCGCCCACCCGGTATGTGGTGTTGGGGGATGATCCGGACTGCCCGGGACCGGATAGCCGGGAGCTGGGACCGGTGTCGGGGGAGGACGTGGCGGCGAGGGTGATTCTGACGTTGCCGTGGTAGGGGTGTGGCCGTGAGGCCGCGACCGACGCAACGGCAGATGGGAGCGGTCTACTCGGCGAGCGCCCCCGGCGCGGGCGCGGCCGCCGCGCCGCCAGGCGGGAGGCCGACGGGATTACAGCGCCGACGGGCGATACCGCCAGCCGTGAGGCGAGGCCCACGGATTAGAGCTTTGGACGGTTCGACCGATTATCTCGCCACATGCTCGGTGCGCTTCGCGCACCTCGCGTGGCAAAACGGCGCCACT
>CAZTTG010000159.1:0-7557 GCA_964615935.1 uncultured Planctomycetaceae bacterium
CGGGGGGGGCGGGACCCCCGGCCGGCCGGGGCCCCCGGGGCTCGCCAACCCCGGGGGGGCGGGGCCGCCGGCTATGCTGGCGCCCCGAGGCGGATCTGCGGCATGCGTGGGCGGGCGGGGGCGGAGCCCCGCCAGTTAGTAGACCTCCTCGAATCCGCTCTCGATCAGCTCCACCAGCCGCACCATCAGCTCCTCCGCGTCGGGACCCCGCGCCACCAGTTCCAGAGTCGAGTCGCAGCAGGCCTTGAGGGTCATCAGCTCGAGGATGCTGCGGCCGTCGACCTCCAGCGGGCCGCAGGTCACCCGCAGCTCGGACCGAGACTCCAGGGCCGCGCTGGCCACGGCGTGGCACGGCCGGGCGTGCAGACCGCTGGTGTTGCGGATGCGGACTCGTCGACGGAGTTCCACGGGGTGTTGGAGGGGGGTGGGGCCGGCCGGCCCGGTTGCGGAGGGCCGGCGGGCGGTCTCGGGGCAGCTCTCCTCGTCCGGAGCCCCGGTCGGGCTCCAGCGGGAGCTAGACGTTCGCCATCTCCTTGAGCAGGTCGACCAGCTCGCGCTTGGTGTGGGCCTGCATGGCGAAGCTGCGGAAGTCCGAATCCCGGGCCAGCCGGGCGATCCAGCGCATCATGTCCAGGTGGCGCTCGGGATCGTGCTGATCGTTGGCCTCCTCCGGGCGCAGGATGGCGAAGAAGATGTTCACCAGCTCGCCGTCGACCGCGGCCCACTCGACTCCGGTGGTGTGCACCGAGAGGCTGGCGGCGACCTTGTCCAGGCCGGCGAGCTTCACGTGCGGGATGGCCACGTTCATGCCCACCCCGGTGGAGGCCAGCCGCTCCCGGTCCTGGAGGGCCCTCAGGGCCGCCTCGGTCAGCTCCTCGGGGAGGGTCCCCCCCTTGGCCATGTTGGAGACGATCTCCGCCAGGATCTCATCCTTGCTGTCGGCCTTCAAATGGACGCTGCACGATTTGGGCTTGAACTGCTTCCAATAACTCATGGCGTGGATGGACTCATCGGCGCATCTCGGTCCGGAGGGGGCGCCGCGACGGGTGCTCCGGGAGGGAGCGTAGCATACTGCGAGGCCCCCTGCCGAGGGTCGAGGACCGCCCGGGCCCGATCCCGGCCCCCGGGGCGCCACCAGGGAGGGGCCGGATCCGCGCCGATCCCCCTCGCCCGGCGCCGCCTCGAAGCGGGGGGGGGGGGGCCCCCCCCCCCCCCCCAGGGCCCCCCCCCCCACGCGAAAAACCCGCCCGGGGTCGGAACCCCGGGCGGGGGTGGGGGGGGGGGGGGGGCGGTGGTCTCGCCCGGGGCGGGGGGGCGGTTGGGGGGGGGGGGGGGGGGGGGGAGCGCCGCCTCACCCCGAGGGGAGCGCCCCGGATACGAGAAACCCGCCCGGGGTCGGTACCCCGGGCGGGTTTGTCTCGGAGGGGACCCGCCCCGGCGTCCGGATCGCGAGGACCCGGCGCCGGTGGGTCAGTGTCCGGTGCGACCTCCGCGTCGATTCCGACTGACGACCTTGGTCTTGTGTCGATTCAGGACCCTCCCCATCCGGTGAACGGCGTCGTCCACGGCCGCCGTGAGGGCGTCGCTGCGGGTGTCGACCACGAGAGTGACCCCGTTCCCCACGTTGGCGATCAGCTCGACCCGGTGATCGAGGTTGTCCTTCGCCAGGATCGCCTTGAGGGAGATGGTGCGGGTGTAGTAGCGCTCCAGACCCTGGAGCTTCTCGGAGACGGCGTCGCGAACCCGGGTAGGGTAGTCCTGGTACGGAATCGACACTTGTGTGTCCATATGATCCTTCCTTAGCTGAACGTAGGAAGACCCTCGCAGGAGGGTAGCCAGGGGGGTGGTGACTCCTGCGGCATCGCAGTTCGGACGATCCCGGACCTGCCCCGGACGCGCCCTGAGCCCACCCGACTCCTTCCCGGCCAGCGGCCGGGCCCGCGGAGGATGCCGATTCTCCAAGCCTCCCGACCCGTTCCGCGAGGGTCCCCCCTGCCGGGGCTCGCGGCTCCTCCGCAAGGTGGCGGAGACGTCGCCCCGCATGCGAACCGAGGTTCGCACCGGACCGTCTCCCAGCGCCTTCGAGTCGAGTTGTCGCAGACCGATCATCCGCAGAATCGGAGCCTTACTCTCAACTTGGGCTCGGCCCGTGATCCGGTCAAGAGGGGCGGTCGGGAATGTGCCTACCACCCCGTCTCCCGCCCCCGGCTGCCCGGATCCGGGCCAGCCGCGAGGACCCCGGAGCCCCGCCGGGCGCCGGTCTCCTCACCCCGATCCATCGGCCAGCCCGGGGCTCTCCCGTGAGGGCCAGGGCGGCGCCCTGTCCGGGTCGGTCCAGGGTCGGGAAGCCCTCAGAAGGGGAAGAGCCCGGCGGCCCCGCGGGGCCCCGCGTCGCGCCCCGCGAAGACCGGCTCGGGGTAGAGGACCGAGGCGAGGTACAGGCCGCAGGCCGGCGCGGTGGGCCCGGCCCGCCGGCGATCGCCCGAGGCCAGGATCTCGGGCAGCGCATCGGCCTCCATGTGGCCGCGCCCCACGTCGATCAGGGTGCCGGCGATGGTCCGCACCATGTTGTACAGGAAGCCGTCGCCCTGCACGATCACGGCGAAGGCCCGACGGCGGGCCAGGATGCGGATGGAGCTCAGGGTCCGGACGGTGCTCTTTCGCGGCGAGCCCGAGCTCGCCAGGGCCCGGAAGTCCCGCCGCCCCCTCAGGTGCCCCGCCGCGCGGCGCATGGCCGCGAGGTCCAGCGGCTCGCGCACCCAGTGGGCGAGGGCGCGGCCGAGGGGTGGGCGCGAGCGCGAGGTGAGCGTGAGGTAGCCGTAGCGCTTGCCTCGGGCACCATAGCGCGCGTGGAACTGCGCCGGGCAGGTCTCCAGCCGCGTCACCACCACGCTGCGGGGCAGGTTGGCGTTGAGCGCGCACCGCAGGCGCTCGTCCTCCAGCCGCGTCGCGACGTGGAAGTGGGCCACCTGGCCCAGGGCGTGCACCCCCGAATCGGTCCGGCCCGCGCCGTGGACGATCACCGCCGCACCGCACAGGTCCGCCAGGGTCTGCTCGAGGGTCTCCTGGACCGACTCGAAGCCGTCCTGCCGCTGCCAGCCGAAGAAGGCGGATCCGTCGTAGGCGATCCTGGCGCGCACGTTGCGCATGGGGGCAGGATAGCGGCGATCTCCTCAGGGAGACACCGGTCAATCCCGCGGCCCGTCCCGGGGCCGGTACACCCGGCGGCGATACGAGCTCGGGATGCCCAGCTCCTCGCGGTACTTGGCCACCGTGCGTCGGGCCAGGCGCAGCCCGCGGGCGGCCAGGGCCGCGGCCACCTCGTCGTCCGAGAGCGGCGCCGCGGGATCCTCGGCCGCGAGGATCCCTCGCACGGCCTCGCGCGCGTCCTCCCGGGCGGCTCCGGCCGGCGGGCCCCCCGGGCCGCGGGCGCCCTCGGCCCCCACCCCGGCCTGGAAGAAGTGGCGCAGGGGGAAGATCCCCCAGGGGGTCTGGGCACACTTACCCGAGACCCCGCGGCTGACGGTGCTGACGTGCACGCCGAGCTCCTCCGCCAGGTCGCTCATGCGCAGGGGCGAGAGGTGTCCGGGACCGCGCTCGAGGAAGCTCCGCTGGTGGCGAAAGACCGCCGCCGCGATCCGGCCGAGGGTGTGCTGGCGCTGCTCGACGGCCTCGACCACCTGGCGGGCTCGATCCACCTTGCCGCGCAGATAGCCGCGCACCTCGCGGTCCTGCTCGCGGTCCCGGGCCAGGGCGGCGACCTCGGGGTCGATGGTCACCGAGGGCAGACCGCAGCGCTCCAGCCGGATCTCGTGGCCGCCCTCGGCGGGCAGCACCACCACGTCGGGCCTCAGGGCGGGGCTGGTCGGCCCGTCCAGCTCGGCCGCGGGGCGCGGCTGCAGGCTCCCCAGGCGATCCAGGAGCTCCGCGAGCCGATCCAGGCCGAGCCCCATCGAGCGCGCCACCTGGGGGAGCTTGTTGCGCGCCAGCTCCTCCAGGAAGTCCTCCAGCAGGCGCCGCATGAGGCCGTACTCGGGGTCGTCCGCGTCGATCTGCATGAGCAGGGACTCGACCGCGTCGCGCGCCCCGATGCCCCGGGGCTCGAGGGTTCGAAGCAGGCCCACGGCCGAGCGGAGCTCCACCTCGCCGCCCTCCAGCCCCGCCGCCCGCGCCATCTCGAGCAGGAGCTCGTCGGGCGCGGAGAGGTAGCCCCCCTCGTCGAGACAGCCGATCAGGAAGCGCACCCAGGCCACCTGCCGCGGATCGGCGTCGAGGAGCCCGAGCTGCTCCTCGATCCTCTGGTGGAGGCTCCGGGCGCGGTCCGGCAGGTTGCGCAGCATCGCGTCGTGCCGCTCGGCGTCCTCCCGCGTCCCCCGCCGGGCGCCGCCGGCCCGCCCGCCGTCCTCGTACTCGCCCGGCCGGGGCTCCTCCAGCCGCAGGGCCACGTTCTCCTCGGCCGCGTCGCGCAGCCAGCACTCGAGGTCCAGGGCGGGGAGCTGCAGCACCTGAATGGACTGCAGCAGGCGCGGCTGGAGCCGCATCTCCTGTCGCAGGGACTGGAAGAGGCCCGGTCGATCGTTCATGCGGGGCGCCCGGCGCGCTGGACCCCGCCTATCGACCTGGTGGGCCCTCAGGTTGAGGCGGACGGACCGGCGGGCCGGAGCGGTCGGCGGCCCTCCAGGGCGTCCTCGAGCACGCCGCGGTGCAGGTACTCGATCGCGCTGCCGGCGGGCAGGCCGCGGGCCAGCCGGGTGACGCTGGCCCCACAGCCGGCCTCCTCCAGGGCCTCCAGGACGAGCAGGGCGGTGGCCTCGCCCTGGGCGTCGGGGTCGGTGGCCAGGATGACCTCCTCCACCCCCTCGCCGCGCACCCGCTCGACCAGCCGCTTCAGGTTGAGGTGGCGCGACTCGGTTCCGTCGGCGGGGTTCAGGGTGCCCATCAGCACGTGGTACCGGCCGCGAAAGACCCCCGCGCGCTCCAGGGCCTCCACGTCCCGCGGCTCCTGGACCACGCACACCGTCGAGGGGTCGCGCTTCTCGTCCGAGCAGACGGGGCAGGGGTCCTCCTCGGTGACGTTGGAGCAGCGCCGGCAGACGCGCGTCCCGCCGATGGCCTCCTCGATCCGTGCCGGCAGCTCGCACGCGGCCGGGTCGCGCAGGAGGTGGAAGGCCAGCCGCTCGGCCGTCCGCCGGCCGACCCCGGGCAGCTTCTGCAGGGCCGTGACCAGTCGTTCGAGGGGTTCGGGATAAGGCATGGCAGCGTCCGATGCGTGCTGGCCGAGCGGTGGAGACGCCCCCCTGTGCGATCTAGAAGAAGCCGGGGAGGGACACGCCGCCGGTCACCCGGCGCATGGTCTCCTCGGCGAGCCGGGTGGCCCTCGCGTGCCCGTCCTCCAGCGCCTTCCCGATCAGCTCCTCCAGCCTGGCCTTGTCTCCGGCGGCGAAGGCCTCGTCGGAGATCTCCACCCGGGTCACCAGCCGGTGACCGGTCACGACGACCTTCACCGCGCCGCCCTCGGCGAGGCCCTCGACGGTGCGCTGCTTGAGCTCCGCCTGGGCGCGGTCGACCTCCTTCTGCATCTGCTGGGCCTGCTTGAGCAGGCTTCCCATCTCGCCCGGAGAGCCGTTCATGAGTCGTCCTCGATATGGCCGTTGAAGAGCTCGGACACGGCGTTCGTGAAGGGATCGTCCGAGCCGGGCCGCCGGCCCGCGGTGTCCTCCCAGGCGATTCTAACCTCCCGCCCGGCGACCGCGGAGAAGGCCTGCTCGCAGGCCTTCCGGCTGGCCTCGTCCCGGATCCGCTCCCGGTCCCGAGCGCTGGCCCGGCGGAGCTGGAGGCGGGCGCCCCCTTCACCGTAGTCGACCAGACGGGCCTTCTTTTCAAGGATCCGGGCCAGACCTTCGTCGCCCCGGCCGAGCTCGGCCAGGAAGGCGCTCCAGGCGGCCTGTGAGCTGCTGGCCACGGCCCGCGGCGAGGTGGCGGGAGTCCGCCGCGCCGGTCGGGGCGGCGGGGGCTCCGGCCGGGTGGGCGGAGGCTCCGGCTCGGGGGGAGTGGGTTCCGGCTCGGCGGCCGGGGGATCCGGCTCGGAGCGCGGGGAGGCGGGGGCGGGCTCGGGCCTCGAGCGCGGCTGCGGGGCTGGCGGGGGCCGGGACGGGGCGCGCCCGGCTGGGGGCTCCTCGGAGACGTCCTGGAGGCGGGCCTCGAGGTCCAGCAGGCGCTGCTCCAGCTCGGCCAGGGGCAGGCTGGCCTCCTCCCGGCACAGGTCCAGGAGCGCGACCTCGAGGATGAGCCGCGCGTGGTGCTTCAGGTGCCGCATGCGCTCGCGGGCGCCCAGGAGGTCCTCCAGCCAGAGCTGGATGCGCTCCGGCCCCAGCCTCTTCGCCCGCTCGCTGCGGCGCTCGCGCTCGCGCGGGTCGGCCTCGGCCAGCCGGGAGGATCGGGGGTCCAGCCCGGCCAGCAGGACCCCGCGCAGGTGGTCGAGGATGGCCGAGAGCAGCTCGGGCTCGCCGCCCTCGACCTCGGGCAGGGCCTCGAGCACGCCGGGCGGGTCGCCGGCCTCCACCCGGGAGAGGATCTCGTCGATGCGCTGGCCGCCGCTGGCCGCGCCCAGCCGCCGCACGTCCTCGACCGCGGGTCGGTCCCCCACCAGGGCCAGGAGCTGATCGGCCAGGGTCAGGGCGTCGCGCATCGAGCCCCGCGCCGCCAGGGCCAGCTCCTCCAGCACGCCTTCCCCCGGCTCGACGCCCTCGCTCTCGAGGATGCCGCCCAGGGTGGTGGCGATGACCTCCTCGGGGATCAGGGAGAGGCGCATCACCTGGCAGCGGGAGTGGATGGTGTCGAGGAGCTTCTCCGGCTCGGTGGTCGCGAGGAAGAACTTGACGTGCGAGGGCGGCTCCTCGAGCGTCTTCAGCAGGGCGTTGGAGGCGCCCGTCGAGAGCATGTGGACCTCGTCGATGATGTAGACCTTGAAACGCGCGCGCATGGGCGCGTAGCCCACCTGGTCCCGCAGCTCGCGGATGTTGTCCACCCCCGTGTGGGAGGCGGCGTCGATCTCGATGACGTCGACCTCGCGTCCCTCGTCCGAGGCCTTGCAGCGCTCGCACGTGCCGCAGGGCTCGGCGGTCGGTCCCTGCTCGCAGTTCAGGCACTTGGCGAGGAGACGGGCGGTGGTCGTCTTGCCGGTGCCGCGGGGGCCGCAGAAGAGGTAGGCGTGCCCGACCCGCTCCTCCTCGATGGCGCCCGCCAGCACGCGGACCAGGACATCCTGCCCGGCGACCTCCCGGAAGGTCTTGGGGCGGTACTTGCGGGCCAGGACCAGGTAGGACATCGCCTGTCGAGCCTAGTCCGGAGCGGCGAAGCGGCGAGCCCGCCAGTGGACTCGGGCACCCAGCGCCTGGGCCCCTGACCTTAGGGCTGCTCCGTTCCCGGCCTGACCCGGTTCGATCCGGGCCCACCGCCGGGGACCGAGTCCACTGCCGGGCTCGCCGGCCGAAGAAGCGGGGTGGCGGAGAGGGAGGGATTTGAACCCCCGGTGCCCGTAAGGACACTCTGGTTTTC
>CAZTTG010000160.1:0-7146 GCA_964615935.1 uncultured Planctomycetaceae bacterium
CGCCGCCTGCGGAGCAGGCGCGCCGACGAGGATTCTCCGGCACGCCCGGTCGGTCCGAGGCGAAGCCTCGCTAGGCTAACGGGTCCTTCAGGGCACGCCATGGACCCCGCACCCCCCCCCGGCACCTCCCAGGATCGGCCGCCTTCCCGCGCCGAGGGCCGCAAGCCGCCCTGGCTGAAGGTCCCCCTGGCCAGCGGCGAGGGCTGGAAGCGGCTGAGGCGCCTCGCTCGCTCGCTCGAGCTCAACACGGTCTGCGAGGAGGCGCGCTGCCCCAACCTGGGCGAGTGCTGGCGGGGCGAGCACGCCACCATGACCGTCATGGTCCTGGGGGACGAGTGCACCCGGCGCTGCCGCTTCTGCGCGGTCCGCACCGCCGAGGCGCCCCCTCCCCCCGATCCGCGGGAGCCCGAGCGGGTCGCGCGCGCCCTGGAGGCCATGGGCGTGGGCTACGCGGTGCTCACCAGCGTCAACCGGGACGACCTCCCCGACGAGGGCGCGGGCCACTTCGCCGAGTGCGTGCGCCGGATCCGCGAGCGCGCTCCCTCGGTGGTGGTCGAGACCCTGATCCCCGACTGGCGCGGCGAGCCCCTGGCCGCCCTGATGGAGGCCCGGCCCGACGTCCTGGGCCACAACGTCGAGGTCGTGCCGCGGCTGCAGCGCCGCATCCGCGATCCGCGCTGCAGCTTCGAGCGCTCCCTGGAGACCCTGCGCGGCGCCAAGGCCATCGATCCCGGCGCCCTCACCAAGTCCTCCCTCATGCTCGGCCTGGGCGAGAGCCGCGAGGAGGCGGTCGAGTCCATGGAGCGGCTGCGCGAGGCGGAGGTGGACCTCCTGACCCTGGGCCAGTACCTGCGCCCCAGCCAGAACCACGCGCCGGTGGTCGAGTACGTGACGCCCGAGCGCTTCGACGAGCTCGGAGCCCTGGGCGAGTCCCTGGGCTTCCGCTACGTCGCCTCCGGCCCCCGGGTGCGCTCCAGCTACCGGGCCGGCGAGCTCTTCGCGGAGCGGATCGTCCGCGCGCGCCCCGGGCCCGAATCGAGGAGGAGCAGCCCATGAGCCCCGCCCGCAAGGTCGTCGTCATCGGCGCCGGTCCGGCCGGCTACGTCTGCGCCATCCGCCTGGCCCAGCTCGGCCAGCGGGTGACGGTCGTCGAGAAGGGCGCCCTGGGCGGCACCTGCCTGAACGTGGGCTGCATCCCCTCCAAGGCGCTGATCTCGGCCGGCGGCCTGATGGACGAGATCGAGCGCGCCGACGCCATGGGCATCCGCGTGAGCGGGGCCGAGCTGGACGTCGAGACGCTCGTGGGCTGGAAGCAGGGCATCGTGGACCGCCTGGCGGTCGGCGTCGCGAGCCTCCTGAAGAGCAACGGCTGCGAGCTCGTGCGGGGCGCCGCCACCCTGCTGGACCGCGGCCGGGTGAGGGTCGCCGAGGAGTCCGGCGAGCGCATCCTGGAGGCGGACGACGTGGTGCTCGCCACCGGCTCCGAGCCCATCCCGATCCCCGGCTTCGAGGTCGACGAGGAGCGGGTGTGGTCCTCGACCGGCGCCCTCTCCCCGCGGCGCGTCCCCGGGCACCTCCTGGTGATCGGAGCCGGCTACATCGGGCTCGAGCTGGGCCTGATGTACCGCAGTCTGGGCAGCCGGGTGACCTTCGTCGAGCTCACCGCCGGCGCCCTGCCGGGTCAGGACCGCGACTGCGTCAAGGTCATCGAGCGCTCGATGAAGAAGCGCAAGGTGAAGCTCCTCACCGAGACCGCGGCGCTCTCCTTCGAGGAGCGCGACGGCGGACTCCGGGTGCTCGTCCGCACCCCGCGAGGGGAGGAGACCATCGACTGCGACCAGATCGCCTGCTGCGTCGGCCGCCGGCCCGTGAGCGCGGGCCTGGGCCTGGAGGCGCTCGGCCTGGGCCTCGACCCGCAGGGCTTCCTGCCGGTCGACCGCCGCATGCGCACGGCCCTCGAGGGCGTCTACGCCATCGGCGACCTCGTCGGCCAGCCCATGCTGGCCCACAAGGGCAGCCGCCAGGGCCAGGTGGCGGCCGCGGTCATCGCCGGCCGGGACGAGGTCTACGACCCGCGCTGCGTGCCGGGGGTGGTCTTCTGCACGCCGCAGCTCGCCAGCGTGGGCCTCACCGAGGAGCAGGCCCGGGAGGACGGGCGCGAGGTCCGCTCGGGCCGCTTCCCCTTCGCCGCCTCGGGCCGCGCCATGAGCCTCATGCAGACCGAGGGCTTCTGCAAGGTCCTGGCCGACGCCGAAACCGACGAGGTCGTGGGCGTGCACATGGTGGGCCCGGAGGTGGGCGAGCTGATCGCCGAGGCGGCGCTGGCCATCGAGATGGGCGCCACCGCCGCCGACCTGGCCCGCACCATCCACGCCCACCCGACCCTGCCCGAGGCCTTGATGGAGGCGGCCGAGGCGGTGCACGGGATGGCGGTGCACATCTTCCAGAAGTAGCCGGGCGCCCCGGCGTCGGGCACGAGACACCACGCGCGTCCTGATAACGGGCTCGAGCGGCTTCGAGTGGGCCCATCCGAGGCTCGAGGGCGCCCTGCGCCACCTCCTGGGGCGGGGCTGAGGTTCGGCCTCGGGGCTCGGGGCTCGGGGCGGAAGGCGCGGCGGGACCGTGCGGAATCGGGGCGGGCGCCGTACGCTCGTCGGGGGGAGGGAGACGACGATGCTCGTGACGATCGGCCTGTGCGCCCCCTTGCTGTGCGCTGCCGCGCCTCATCCGCAGGAGCCGCCCGAGCTCCTGCGCCTGGAGGCCGGCCGACCCCTCGCGGTCGAGGGAGAGATCGTGGAGGGGGACGGCCCCATCCATACCGAGCTGCTGGACGCTCGAAGCGATGAGCTGCCGGCGGCGGGCCGGATCTACCGGATCGAGGTGGAGGAGTCGGGCCCCTGGCACGTGGAGCTCCGCTCGTACTCCTTCGACGCCTATCTCGTGCTGCGCGATCCGGGCGGGGAGGACCTGGCCGAGGACGACGACGGCCTGCTGTGGACTCACGCCCGCCTGGCGCTCGAGCGGGTCGAGGCCGGGCGGACCTACCACCTGGCGGTCTGCGCGACGAACGGGGGTCGGGGATCCTTCGAGATGGCGCTGAGACCGGGAGCGCCGCCCGCGCTCTCGCCGCGGGAGCTCGCCCTCGCCGACCTGCAGGACGCGGAGCGCGGAGCGCGCGCGATCGAGGAGCGTTCCGGGCCGGCGAGCGAGGCCCTGGGAGATGCCCTCGAGCGCCTCGGGATCGCCCACCTCGGCTCCGGCAGCCACGAGCCCGCCCGGATCGCCCTCGAGCGCTCCCTGGCCATCCGGGAGGAGGTCTGCGGACCCGGGGCGGTCGAGACGGCCGATGGCCTCGCGAAGCTGTCGATGGTGCACTACATGCGCAGCGAGCACGCCGCCGCCCGCGCCCTCCTCGAGCGCGCCCTGTCCATCGTCGAGAAGGCGCGCGGACCCGAGCACCCCGAGACGGCCACGATCCTGGGCTACCTGGCCGAGGTGATGCGGAGACAGGGCGACCTGCGCGGCGCGCGCCCGCTCGCCGAGCGGGCCCTGGCGATCCTGGAGAAGACCCTCGGGGCCGATCACCCCGAGGTCGCCCGCACCCTCAACAGCCTGGCCATGCTGCTCAAGGCCCAGGGGGACTACGCCGCCGCCCGCGGCATGTACGAGCGCGCGATCGCCGTCGCCGAGAAGTCCCTCGGTCCGGAGCACCCCGCGACCGCCCAGACCATCGAGAACCTGGCGGTGTTGCTCAAGACCCTGGGCGAGTACGAGGCCGCCCGTCCGCTGTACGAGCGCGGGCTCGCCATCACCGAGATGGTCAACGGACCCGATCACCCCCAGACCGCGACGAGCCTCAACAACCTGGGCGTGCTGCTCAGTCTCCTGGGCGAGCACGACGCCGCCCGGGCTCACCACGAACGGGCCCTGGCCATCCGCGAGAGGATCTTCGGCCGGGACCACCTGACGACGGCCACCAGCTGCAACAACCTGGGCGAGCTGCTCCGGGTCCAGGGGGAATTCGACGCCGCCCGCCCGCTCCTCGAGAGCGCCCTCGAAATCCGCGAGGAGGCGCTGGGCCCCGAGCACTCCCTGACCGCGACCAGCCTCCACAACCTGGCCACGCTGCTTCGTGGCCAGGGAGACCCCGAATCCGCCCGCCCGCTCCTCCAGCGCTCCCTGGCCATCCGCGAGCGGGTTCTGGGTCCCGAACATCCCCTGACCGCATCGAGCCTGACCTCCCTGGCGGCGCTGATCGGGCAGCGCGGCGACCTCGAAGGGGCCCGCCCGCTCCAGGAGCGCGCCCTCGCCATCCAGCTCGAGACCCTCGGGGCCGCCCACCCCGAGACCGCCCTGAGCCTCAACACCCTGGCCATCCTGAGCCAGCTCGAGGGGGATCTCGAGACCGCCCGGTTCCTGTACGGGCGCGCCCTGGCGGCGTGGCGCGATGGTCTGGGTCCCGAGCACCGCCTCACGGCCACGGCTTCGTGCAACCTGGCGGAGGTGCTCATGGCGCAGGGCGACCTCGAGGAGGCCCGCTCCTGCTTCGAGCGGGCCCTCGCCTCCCGGGAGGACATCCTGGGCCCCGCCCATCCCGACACCGCGGCGGGCCTCATCGGCCTCGCGACCGTGCTCGTCGATCTGGACCGGACGCGCGAGGCCTGGGAGATCGCCGGGCGCGGGCGGGACGACCGCCGCGCCCACACGATCCGGACCCTCGGCGCGCTCACCGAAGGGGAGCGATACCGCTACCTCGCCCAGCTTCGCCGGCAGCTCGCGCTCAGGCTGTCCCTGGCGGGCGGCCTCCCCAATCGGGCCGAGCGCCTGGAGGCCTACGAGGATCTGCTGGACTGGAAGGGCCGGGTGGTGCGCCAGCTCCGGACGAGCCGTGCCCGATTCGCGGCCGAGATGCCGCCCGAGCAGCGAGAGCGGCTGGAGGAGCTGCAGGCCTGCCAATCGCGCCTGTCGGCGCTGGCGCTGCGGACCGAGGTGCCCGACCGCCGGGCTCATCGGTCGCGGCTCGAGGATCTGCTGGGCGAGCGCAACCGCCTTGAGCTCGGGCTCCTCCGCGCCATCGATGCCTCGCCGGGCGAGGCCCGGGTCGCCTTCGAGAATCTGCGCTCGTGCCTCCCGCCCGACTCGGCGGTCCTGGACTTCTTCAACCATCCGGTGCGCATTCCGCCGAGCGCCGAGGACCAGGACGCCGGGGCGGGGAGCTGGAGCGAGGCCCGGCTCTGGGTGTGGATCACGCGCCCCGAGCTCCATGAGCCCGTCCACCTGGACCTCGGCCCGAGCGCGGAGATCGACGCCGCGATCCGCTCCTTCCTCGACGCGCTGGTCGCCCAGCGCGGCATCCGGCTGGGCGAGCCCGTGGAGGCCCGGTCGGTCGCGCGCCTGCGCGGCCTGCTCTGGGATCCGATCGCGCCGCACGTCGAGGGCGCGGCCACGGTCTTCGTCTCGCCCGACGGGGCCCTGGGCACCCTGCCGCTGGAGACCCTGCAGCTCGCCGACGAGAGCTTCCTCCTGGAGCGGCACGCCTTCGTCTACCAGCAGGATCTGAGCTCGCTCGCCCGCTCGCAGCCGGTGGAGGAGCGGACCTCGGACTCGCTGCTGTGCGTCGGAGCGGTGGACTTCAGCGCCCGCCCCGACCCGGCCGGGCGAGTCGCGGCGACCGCCCCCGCCGATCCGGAGCTGCGAGGGGGAATCCAGGCGTACTGGGCCCGGCTGCCGGCGACCGGGTACGAGTCGCAGGCCGTCCACGACCTCCACCAGCACGCCTTCGGCGAGGAGGGCCGGCGCCTGCTGCTCCAGGGTGCCCTCCCGACCGAGGGGCGCCTCAAGGCGGAGCTCTCAGGGCACGCGGTGCTGCACCTGGCGACGCACGGCTTCTTCCAGCCGGAGGGCCTGCCTTCGATGTGGGAGGAGGCCCGGAACGAGGCGGGCCGGCGCGAGCTGCGCCTGAGCGCCGAGGCGAGCCACCTGCTCGGCAAGCACCCGGGCCTGCTGTCGGGCCTGGTGTGCGCGGGGGCCGTCCTCCCCCCGGCGGAGAGCCTGGACGACGGATACCTGACCGCCGAGGAGGTGGGCTGGCTCGACCTCTCCGGGGTGGAGCTCGTCGTGCTCTCGGCCTGCGAGACGGGGCTGGGGCGGGTGCAGTCGGGCGAGGGCCTGATCGGGCTGCGCCGCGCCTTCCAGGCCGCCGGGGTGGAGACCGTGATCAGCTCCCTCTGGTCGGTCCGGGACGAGTCGACCAGCGAGCTGATGCAGGCCTTCTACGCCAACCTGTGGCTGAAGGGCTTTGGGCCGCTGGAGGCCCTGCGCCGGGCCCAGCTCGACATGCTGGACCGGAACCGGATGCGGTACGGAGCGGGGCGGCCATCGACCTGGGGCGCCTTCGTCCTCACGGGCGGGTGGTGATCCGCCCCGAGCCTCCCCTCGGGGGGCCCGGCCGGTGGCGGCGGCGGCCCCGGTCCGGGCGGCGCTGAGGCACGCCTCGGGAGCCCCGCGAGGGGCCCGGAAGATCCTTCCGGTTCCCCCCTTCCACGGATCCCTCCGGCCCGCTCCGGATCTGTCTGTTTGACACAAGTTGGGGCCGGCTCCGGATCGATGCAGAGCCTCGGTGTCAGCCTGCCCAGCTCCCGGGGTACGGACCCTGTCACTGCGTCCCGGGAAGTCCCACAGCCCTTGCGATCGAGGTTGGACGTGAGCTATCGCAATCCGGAGTCGGTCCTGGACATGAGCGTCATCGAGTCGCTGCGCGAGCTCGGTGGTGAAGACCAGCCGGAGCTCCTGGCGGAGCTGATCGACCTGTTCCTGGACGACACGCCCAAGCAGCTCCAGGCCCTCGATGAGGCGGTCGAGGCCGCCGATCCGGAGGGCATGGAGCGAGCCGCCCACACCCTCAAGTCGAGCTGCGCCAACGTCGGCGCGATGGGGATGTCGGTGCTGTGCTTCGAGCTCGAGAAGCTGGGCCGCTCGAACGCCATCGAGGGAGCCGGCTCCCTCTCCAGCCAGATCCAGCAGGCCTACGTGGCGGTCGCCGAGGCCCTCGAGGTCTGCAAGTCCTGACCCGGGCCGCGAGCCCGTTCCAAGATTCTTGGGGGGGGGGGGGGGGGGGGGGGGGGGGGGGGGGGGGGGGGGGGGGGG
>CAZTTG010000161.1:0-6844 GCA_964615935.1 uncultured Planctomycetaceae bacterium
CGCCTGCGGAGCAGGCGCGCCGACGAGGATTCTCCGGCACGCCTGGTCGGTCTGACGCGAAGCCTCGCTAGGATTCCCGGACCGGATTTGCGGCGATCCGGATAAAACCCGGCCACGAAAGCGGGCTAGACTCTGCGAGACCGCAAGGTCATGCCGCGAGGATCGCGGAGATGCCACCCGAAAGCGCTCCCGACCGCCTGGGCGAATCCACCCCCAGCCCCGACGAGCTGCTCGCCGACTTCCTCGCGCTCCGAGCTCGAGGGAGGGGGATCCGTTTCGACGACTGGGTGCGCCAGCACCCCGTCCAGGAGGCGGAGCTCCGCCGTCTGTGGAGCGCCTGGACCGGCTTCGGCATGCGGCCCGCGGAGCCCCTCCCCTCCGACGGACCGCCGGGGGAGGCCGGCGACGGGCAGGTCCGGAAGCCCGGGGCCTTTCCCCCGGTCCCGGCGCGGGAGGTCCCTCCGCCGGCCGCGATCGAGGGCGCCGAGGCCGAGCCGGGGTGCCGCATCGGCGGCTACCGCCTCGAGCGCCTCATCGGCCGCGGGGGCATGGCGGACGTGTGGGAGGCCGAGGAGGTCGAGGGAGGGCGGCGCGTCGCGCTCAAGCTGATCCACGCCGCCCGGATCACCCGCCGCAGCCTCCTCTACTTCGAGCTCGAGGGCCGGACCGCCCGCCGGCTGGACCACCCGGGGATCGTCGCCGTCCTCTCGGTCGGCCAGGAGGGTGACTTCCGCTACATCGTCCAGGAGCTGATCGAGGGCGGCAACACCCTGCGCAGCCGGCTGGAGGAGATCGTCCGGCAGCCGGAGCTGCCCGCGGGTCACTTCAAGCGCGTGGCGCGCTGGTTCGCGGACCTGGCCGATGCCCTGGGCGCCGCCCACGAGCGGGGCGTGATCCACCGGGACATCAAGCCCGGCAACATCATGATCACGGCCGACAGCCGGGCCAAGGTGACCGACTTCGGCCTCGCGCGGATCACCGACGAGCTGAGCATCTCCCACCTGGGCGACATCGTGGGCACCTGCTACTACATGAGCCCCGAGCAGGTGGCCGCCCGCGGGCGCGAGATCGACCCGCGCTCGGACGTCTTCGGCCTGGGCGCCACCCTCTACGAGGCCCTGACCCTGCGGCGCCCCTTCGACGGCCGGCGCTTCCACGAGGTGTGCCGCCGGATCCTGGAGGAGAAGCCCACCGATCCGCGCTGGGTCCGGCCCGATCTGCCCTACGACCTGTCGGCCATCTGCCTGAAGGCGCTCGAGAAGGCGCAGGACCAGCGCTTCGACTCGATGGCGGACTTCGCCACCGCCCTGCGCAGGCACCTGGGCATCGGGAGCCGGTGAGGGGCCGCGCTCAGCCCGCCTGCAGGTAGGTTCGGCCGCGGTAGAAGCGGGCCAGGACGGCGAAGATCACCGCGGCGACGGCCATCAGGACGGCGAAGAGCCAGAAGAACTCGGACAGGGCGTAGGTCTCCTGCAGCGGCGCCAGGAAGGCCACGATCAGGTTGCCCAGGGTCACGCAGAACAGCCAGAAGCCCATGATCGTGGACTTCATGCGCCGCGGCGCCTGGGTGTAGGCGAACTCCAGGCCGGTGACCGAGACCAGTACCTCGCCGGTGGTCATGATCAGGTACTGGATCACCTGCCAGAGCACGTGGATCTGACCCTCGCCGGCGGCCTCGATGCGCGCCTGCAGGATCGCCGCGATCACGAAGGCCGCCGCCGCCATGAACATGCCGAGGGTCATCTTCTGCAGCGGTCGCACCTCGATGCCTCGGCGCCGCAATGGACTCCACACGGCGACGTTGAGCAGGGGGATGGTGATCATCACCAGGAGCGGGTTGATGGCGGCGGACTGAGCGTACTCGATCTCGAAAGTGAGCATCTCCCGCCAGATCAGGTCGAGGACGCCGCAGACCAGGAGGCCCCCGCCGATCACCCCCAGCACTCCCAGGTTGATCTTCCGCTGGATGTGGACGTTCGAGACGTGCAGCATCAACCATGAAACGCCCCAGGCCGCGCCGAGGACGGTCCCACCCACCAGTCCGTACCACAGCGCCCGGGGAACGGTGAAGGTCAGGTCCATGGCCTTGGCCTGCTCCAACCAGGTCGAGGCGTGCTGGTCGAAGAGCGCCCAGAAGAAGCTGACCATGGAGAAGACCACCATGATCTTGAGCACCGCCGGCGGGCCATCGCCGGCCTCCTCGCCGAAGCGCTCGCGGGCCGGATCGAAGAAGCCCTGCCCCGGCTCGCGCTTCCGCTGGTTGCGGATCGAGTAGACCAGCACCGCCAGGAAGCCGTCGTCGGGCTGGAGCCTCTGGCGGCGGAGGAACAGCCAGACGCCGAGGCCCATGGCCGCCGTCACGCCCAGGAGCAGCGGCCAGTAGTAGATCAGGATGGGGCCGATCTGGGCCAGGCCGGTCACGCCCTCCGGAGCCTCGAAGTGCTCCCACATCACCTTGTAGCCGTAGATCAGGGCGAAGATCGGGCTGAAGAGCAGCACCGTGGCGGAGAAGTCGATGGCCCCCAGCTTCCCGCCGGGCTCGGCGGGCTGCAGGATGAACTTCTTCCGGCCCAGCCAGAAGACGAAGGTGGCGATCGCCATCAGGATGCCGGGGACTCCGAAGGCAACCTCGGGGCCGTAGCGGAAGTACAGGATGGGAGTGAGGATCGTGGAGAAGAAGGAGCCGAAGTTGATGATGAAGTAGAAGATCTGGAAGATCCGGGTCACCAGGTGGCTGTTGCTCTTGGTGAACTGGTCTCCCACGTTGGCCGACACGCAGGGCTTGATCCCGCCCGAGCCGATGGCGATCAGGGTGAGGCCCACGTACATGCCCAGCTCGGCGCCCCCGTACTGGCCCATGGATCCCAGCCTTCCGGCCAGGGCCAGCACGCCGTGTCCCGCGCAGTAGATCAGCGAGACGAAGAAGATGACGTTGTACTTGCCCAGCAGGCGGTCCGAGAGCACGGCACCGATCAGCGGGAACAGGTACACCCCGGCGAAGAAGAGGTGCGTCACCGCGGTGCTCTGAGCCCGAGCCGCCGCCATCTCGGCCTCGGGCACGATGCCCTCCTCCCTGAAGTGCACGAAGAGCGCCACCAGGTACATGTACAGGACGGCGCGCATCCCGTAGTAGCTGAAGCGCTCGGCGCCCTCGTTGCCGACGATGAAGGGGATGCCCGAGGGGTAGCGATCGTCGCGCGCGGGCGGGGATTCGGCGTCGGGGCGAGGGGGCTCTGCGCTCATGCTGTGCGGCTCCGGGCAGGGGCTCGGGGGCGGGGTGCGAGCCGGCCTTGCTACCAACTCCCGCCGGCCGGCTCAACGCCCGAGGCGGTCGCTACTTCGACCAGGGGAGCTGGGACCAGTGCGCGGGGCCCTCGTTCTCGCGCTCCGGGCCCGGCGTGGAGCGGCCCCGCTCGACGATCTCCCGCAGCCGCGAGCGGAGTTCCTCGGCGAGCTCGGGGTGCTCATCGATGATGTTCTTCAGCTCCCCCGGGTCAGCCTGCATGTCGTGGAGCTGCCACTCGGGGAGGCCCAGATCACGAGCCTTCTGTCCTTTGGGCTCCGACCAGCCGCCCGAGCCCGGGCAGAAGGCCAGCTTCCAGCGGCCCGATCGGATCGCGAAGCGGCCGCTGGAGCTGTGGTGGACGATCGCGCGCTCGCCCCGCCAGGGCGGCGCCTCTCCGCGGAGCAGGGGGAGCAGGCTGGAGCTGTCCTCGGCCGCGTCCTCGGGCAGCTCGCTGCCCACCGAATCGGCGAGAGTGGCCATGACGTCGGTCAGGCAGATCGGCTCCTCGCAGGCGCTGCCCGGCTCGACCTCGCCCGGCCACCGCGCGATGAAGGGCACCCGGTGGCCGCCCTCCCACACGTCGGCCTTGTGCCCCCGCCAGTGCGCCCGCAGGTCGACGCCGCTCTCGGCCAGCTCGTCGAAGCGGCACTTGGGGGAGGTGCCGTTGTCGGCGGTGAAGATCACCAGGGTGTCCTCGGTGAGCCCGTGCTCGTCCAGGGCCGCGAGCACGCGGCCCACCGCCCAGTCGGTCTCGATGAGGAAGTCGGCGTAGCGGCTGACCCCGCTCTGGCCCAGGAAGCGCTCCGAGGGGCTGATCGGGGTGTGGGGCGAGGTCATGGAGAAGAACAGGAAGAAGGGCTCCTCGCTCCGGGCGCGCTCGCCGATCCAGGCGGCGCAGCGCTCGGCCAGGGTCGGGAGCACCGCCTCGAGGCTCCAGCCGGGCACCGCCGGCCCGGCCGACACGCCGTTGGCCGGGTCGGCCTTCATGGTCCCGCTGGGGACCCCCTGGGCGCTGCGGTCCTCGATCCACACGTACGGCGGCCAGTTGGGCACGTCGTCGCCGAAGTAGCGCTCGAAGCCGTGGGCCAGGGGTCCGCCGCGGATCGGGCGCGCCCAGTCGATGGCCGCGGGGTCGGTCGTGGGCCGGCCCTCGGCGTCGGGCCACAGCCACCCCAGGTGCCACTTGCCGATGCAGGCCGTGCGGCGGCCCGACGCGCGCATCAGCTCGGCCAGGGTCAGGCGCTCGTCGGCGATCAGGGGCGGCTGCCACTTGCCGACGATCCCCGCCTTGAGGCGCGTGCGCCAGGCGTATCGGCCGGTCAGGAGGCCGTAGCGCGTGGGCGAGCACACCGCCGAGCCCGAGTGGGCGTCGGCGAAGGACATCCCCTCGGCCGCCAGGCGGTCGAGGTGGGGCGTCGGCAGGCCGCTCTTCGCGTGGTAGGCGGCCACCGAGGCCTGGCCCATGTCGTCGGCCAGGATCAGCACGACGTTGGGGCCCCTCGGGGGCTCGCCGGCCGGCTCCTGGGTCGGGGCGGGCCCGGCCAGGACCGCCAGGCAGGCGAGCGCGAGACTCCACTGGAAACTCATTCGGCTACCCCTCCAGCACCCAGACGTTGCGGAAGTGCAGTTCGTGGCCGTGGTCCTGCAGGAAGTGCGGCCTGAGCCCGGGCAGCGGGACCGGGCCCTCCCGCCCGAAGGGGGCGGCGGTCGTCAGGTGGTCGATCTCGAGGTCCCGGTAGATCTCGACCCCGTTGTGGAGCACGGAGAGCTTCGCGTGGGCGATCACCTCACCGCTCTCGTCGAAGCGCGCGGCGGTGAAGTCGATGTCGTAGGTCTGCCAGCTCAGGGGCGGGAAGCACATGTTGACCCGCGGATCGAGCCCGCTCGAGTAGACGCCCCCGCACTGGTTCTCACGACCCTCCAGCCCGAAGGAGTCGAGGATCTGCACCTCGTAGCGGCCCTGCACGTAGCAGCCGCTGTTGGCCCGGCCCTGGCCGCGGCCCTCGGGCTCGAAGGGCAGGCGAAACTCGAGGTGCAGGCGGCCGTCGCCGAACTCGGCCCGGGTGAACAGGCCGCCGCTGCCTCGGGTCTGGCGCAGGACGCCGTCGTCGGTCATCGGCGCCGGCTCGCCGCGGCCGGTGACGAAGTGCTCGGCGCTGGAGCCGTCGAAGAGGACCGTCGCCCCGGGAGGCGGCGCCAGGCCCAGGGTGGGGCTCTTGCGCACGACCCGGACCAGGTGTCCGAGCTCGGCTCCCTCCGGGCCGTGGACCGTCATCCGCCCCGCGCGGATCGAGAGGCGCAGCTCCTCCTCGGCGCCGTCCGCGGACTCCAGGACCGCGCCCCCCTCGCGCGCCTGGCCGGCGAGCTCCAGCTTCGCCTTCCGATCCCAGCCCGCGCCCGGGAGCCCGCCGCGGAGACCGCGGGCCTCGAAGGAGCCCTTCCCGAGGGCGATGACCTGGACGCCGAACATCTCGGGGTCCCCGTCCCGCAGGAGGCTCCCGACGTACTCGCCCTGGATCGGGAAGTCGGGCCCGGCCCGGGCCGCGTCCTGGGTGCGGATGACCGGGACCTCCTCCTGGGGGCCGGCCCGGACCGCGAGGTCCCCGGGCAGGGCCGGCCCGAGGAGGGCCAGGAGGGGGGTCAGGGCTCGGGGGGTGGGGCGCGGGATCATGGGGAGCACTCCGGATCGATTCGTGGCGCCAGGACCGGGGGGCCGTGCGGCCTCCGGGGGCGAGGAGGAGCGGGGAAGAGGATACCGCTTCGGGCCCCTGCGCGGCGCGCTTTGGCATTCGGCTGTTTCTCGTCCCGTTCCGGAAGGGGAGCGCATTCAGGGAATCGAGAGGGAGACGAAGGCCGTCTCCCGACCCGGAACAACCAAATACCCGCGGGCGTCGCCCGCCCCCAAACTGGAGGACTCAGGTCATGTCACGTATCGCCAACGCATCGAGGATCCCCGGCCGGATCGCGGCCGCCACCCTGCTCCTTCTCGCTCCGGCAGCCCTCGGGCAGATGGAGCGGGACGTGGCCTATGCCGGCACGGATGCGGGCAAGCTCTACCGGATCGACCTCAACGACGGGTGCGTCGACTGGGTCGAGGACATCCCGGACGGCGCCCGGGTCGAGTGCATCGCCGCCAGCCGCACCGGCTACGCGGTGGTGGTCGCCACTCCCAACGACATCTATCTGTACAACGACGAGGGCGGCCACAACGTCAGCTTCCCCAAGGGCGTCCACGCGCCGCCCCACCACGGTCAGATCAGCCAGGTGGCGGTGGACCGGGCGGGACTCTACGCCGCGGCCGCGCACGTCGACGGCACGGTCCGGCTGTACCAGTGCGACCCCCTGAACCTGACCCTGTCCGAGGTCTGGCACCATGCATTCGACGCCCGCTCGGTATCCATGGACACCGAGGGACGCTATCTGGCCGCCACCGGGCCGGACGGCGTGGTGTGCTTCGGCGACGGAGGCGACGGCTGGGACCCCAACGACGCCACCCCGCTGTGGACCCGCGACCTGCTGGACGGCTTCAGCAACCCCTCCGAGGGCCTCACGGTCAGC
>CAZTTG010000162.1:0-6709 GCA_964615935.1 uncultured Planctomycetaceae bacterium
AACCCGGAAGTTCCGGTCCCCCTGCGGGCCTCTCGACGCCGCTGGCGGCGTTGCGGGATCCCCTTCGCGGCGATCCACCGGATCGCCGCGATCGTCCTTCGGGCGACCGGGGCTTACCTCTCCGAGTATTACAGCGAATACGCGTCGGCGGCGCGCCTTGCCAGCGACGCCGAGAGACTCCGCAGGGGGACCGGAACCTCCGGGTTGCTACACTTGCCTTCCGCCCCCTCTCCGCGGCCGAGGCCGCGAGACCAGCCGCTCGAGATCGGAGGCAGACATGCAGAACGAGGGCAGCGTCGAGATCGACCGACCGATCGATGAGGTCTTTCTTCACACCAACGCTTGCGTCGCCGAGTGGAGCATCGTCGTCGTCGAGAACGAGGTCCTCGAGGAGAAGCCCGAGGGTGTGGGCACGACCTTCCGCACGGTGACCGAGGACCACGGGAGGCGGATGGAGTTCCAGGGGGTCGTGACGCGGCACGATCCGCCTCACGCCAGCGCCGTCCGGATGATCGGCAAGGCATTCGACATCGAGGCCGAGTACTCCTTCGAGGATCTGTCCGGCCGCACGCGCGTGACCCAGCGATCCAGCGTGTCCGGCAAGGGGCCTCTTCAGGGTGATCTTCCTCCTCTTCGGCCGGCTGATGCGCAGGACGAGCTGCGACGCCCTCGAGAAGGAGCTCGCGAGCCTCAAGGCCTTCTGCGAGGGGCAGCCCGCTCCCGCGGCCGACTGAGACCCGGCTCGCGCGCGAGCTCCGGAGGCGCTATTCCGCCTCTCCTTCGTCCGCTCCGCAGCCCAGGCCCTCGAGCTCACCGACGAGCTCGCTGGCGAGCGCCCGACCCATCTGCTCCTCCTCGTCCACCACGGCGTGGGCGCCCGCCTGCCGGAGCCCGTCGACATGGATGTGGTAGCGGGCCCGCACGAAGATCCGGGCTCCGGGAGCCAGGGCGCGCGCGTGCTCGATGGCGCGGCGCGCCGCGGTCGGATCGGGTAGGGTCACCGCGATGGCCACGGCGCCCTGCACCGCGGCGTGCTCGAGCACCTCGGGGTGCGCGGCGTCGCCCAGGTGGGTCCGGTAGCCCCGGCGCCGCGCCTCGGCCAGGAGGCGGGGGTTCAGGTCGATGACCTGCACGTCGCCCATGCACTGGGCCAGGGCGTCGGCCACCGCCTGGCCGGTGGGCCCGAAGCCGATGACCAGCACGTGGCCGCCCGCATCCGGCTCGTCCCCCGGCGCTGCGGAGGGCGCCGGATGGCCCCGCCGCCGCGTCAGCCACGCCGCCATGCGGGGCGCCCCGGCGACCAGATAGGGCGTCAGCGCCAGCGTCACGATGGTGACCGACACGACCAGCTGGAAGAGGTCGCCGTCGAGCAGGTTCCCCCGCGAGAGGTCCGCGAGCACGAAGGAGAACTCGCCGATCTGGGCCAGCGCGATGCCCGCCGCGAGGGCGCTCGGCCAGGGCACGCGCATCACCCGCAGGGCGAGGGTGACGACCAGGCCCTTGCCGATCACGGCGCCGCCGACGAAGAGCGCCACCTGGAGCGGGTGTCCGGCGATCCAGCCCAGGTCGCCGAGCATCCCGATCGAGCCGAAGAAGAGCGCCAGCAGCAGGGTGCGCAGCGCGCTCACGTCCGCCCGCACCTGGGGGGCGAAGGGCGTCCCGGCGAGCATCATCCCGGTCAGGAAGGCGCCCAGCGCGGGCGACAGGCCCAGGGCGTGGGCCCCCAGGGCGGAGCCCAGAGCGGAGGCGACCGCCAGCAGGAGCGGCAGCTCGCGGTTGCGCCGCAGCACCTCGGCGCCGAGCAGGCGCGGGACCAGGTGGGTGAACACCACCCAGATCGCCAGCACCAGGAGGAGCGCGAAGCCCAGGAGCTGGCCCAGCTCCATCAGGATCTCCCCGCCGCTCCCGCCGCCGCCCAGCACGCTCACCAGCATGACCAGGGGCACCACCGCGACGTCCTGCGCGAGCAGCACGCCCACAGCGGTCCTCCCGTGGAGGCTGTCGATCTCGGCCCGGCTTGCCAGCACGCGCAGCACGTAGGCGGTGCTGCTCAGGGCCAGGATCGCGCCCATGGCGATCGCCGTCCGCGGCTCCATCCCGAAGAGCGCCAGCAGGCCACCCCCCAGGAGGACCGTCACCACCACCTGCAGGCTCCCGCCCCCCAGCCCCGCCGCACCGGTCCTCCGCAAGCGGCTCCAGGAGAACTCCAGGCCGATCGAGAAGAGCAGCAGCGCCACCCCGAGCTCGGCGAGCAGGCTCACCTCCTCCCGGGTCTCCACCCAGTGCAGGCCGTACGGCCCGAGCAGCATCCCGGCCGCGAGGTAGCCGAGGATCGCGCTCTGCCGCAACCGCTCGGCCAGCGCTCCGAGGAGGAAGCCCCCCGTCAGGAGGAGCAGGACGTCGCCCAGGACGGTCCAGGTTCCCATGGTGTGATTGTGTGGAACGGCTCCAGGCCGGACAACGTCCTGCTACGATGGGATCCGGTCGATTCGGGGGCCAACCCGTCCCCCTCTGGAGACGGCCAGCATGTCCCAGGGCACAAACGAGCCCAGCGGGCGGGCGAGATGGATCGGCGGCAGGCCTACCGGGGATACTCCCCTCCCAGCTTCATGCGCTATCTGACCGATCTCCACGCGCGTTATGGCCACCTCGAGGAGGCCATCGCCTCGGAGAAGCGCCAGATCGAGCTCCGACAGGAGTGCCGGCGCTCGCCCGAGGGCCCGGACGAGCGCCGGGCGGCCCTCCACGGAATCGCGACCCACCACCAGCGCATTGCCGACCTCTTCCTCCTCTTGGCGGACGACATGGCCGCCTGGGAGGAGTGGCACGCGAAGTCGGTGGAGCTGCGCCAGCGGGCCGAAGGAGGCTAGGGCCGGTCGGCGGAGGCCCATCCCCCGCGGAGCGGCCCCCGCGGCGGATTTCCTCGATAATGATCGCGATCGGGGCCGAGGAGTCGCGGCGCGGGCCCTATACTCCGCCCCCCCTTACCCCGCGGAATCAGACCTTCGGAATCAGACGTTCCCGCTCGCCCAGGTAAAGCATGGATATCGCAGAAAACACCATCGTGGCCATCGACTACGTCCTCACCAATGACGAGGGGGAGGAGCTCGATTCGTCGAAGGGCCGGCAGCCGATGACCTACTTCCACGGCATCGGGCGCATGATCCCCGGACTCGAGTCGGAGCTCAACGGCAAGGCCCCCGGGGACAGCCTCCAGGTGACCGTCGCTCCGGAGGTGGGCTACGGCGTGCGGCACGAGGAGATGGTCCAGGACATCCCTCGGGATCGCTTCCCCGAGGACATGGAGCTCGAGGTGGGGCAGACGCTTCAGGCCCAGACCCCGGGCGGCGTGCAGATGGTCACGATCATGGCCGTCGAGGAGGACCACGTGCGGCTCGACGGCAACCATCCCCTGGCGGGCGTGACCCTGCACTTCGACGTGACCGTGCGCGAGGTGCGCGAGGCGACCCCCGAGGAGATCGCCCAGGCTCACGGCCACGACGGAGCCTGCGGCTCGACCTGCTCCGGCTGCGACGAGCACTGATCGATCAGCGCGGCGCCGATTCGCTGAGGTGATGGCAGGCCGCCGTCTTGATCAGCGCGAAGATCGGCTGACCTCGCTCGAGCTCGAGCTCCCGCGCGGCGCCGGGGGTGATCCGCGCGCGCAGCTCGATCTCGCCGATGCGGATGGAGACCAGCAGCTCGCGGTCCAGGCGCTCCAGCCTCAGGATGCGCCCCGGCAGGACGTTGCGCGCGGAGATCGCCGTCGGCGCGTGTCGGCACAGGATGACGTCCTGCGCATAGAAGCCGACGTCGAGCTGCGCTCCGATTCCTGCGGCGCACAGCGGCACGGCGAGCTCCAGGCCATCGCCCAGCGCCAGCCGGGTCACCCCCGCCTCCTCGTCGTGGCGCTGCACCTCCAGCCGCAGGAGGTTGTCGATGCCCAGCAGGTTGGCCACGCCGATCGCGCGCGGGCGCGAGAGGACCTCGAGGGGCGGGCCCTGAGCGACGATCCGGCCCTCGGAGAGCACGACGCAGTCGTCGGCGATCGCCAGGAGCTCGGTGGGGCGATGGGTCACGAAGAGCATCGGGACCTCCAGGACGCGCTTGGCCTCGAGCAGCAGAGCCATCACCTCCCGCGCCAGCTCGGCGTCGAGCGAGGAGGCCGGCTCGTCCAGCAGGAGCAGGCGCGGCCGCGACAGCAGGGCGCGTCCCAGCGAGACCCGCTGCCGCTCTCCCCCCGACAGCGTGCCGGGATTGCGGTCGAGGAGGGCCCGGAGGCGCAGGACCTCGAGGATCTGCCGCCCGCGCGGGCCCTCGAGCTCCGCGGCCGCACCCGGCGCATAGGTCAGGTTGCGCCGGGTGGAGAGGTGCGGGAAGAGCAGCGCCTCCTGCGGGACGATGGCCAGGCGGCGGCGCTCGGGCGGAACCCATACGCGCCCCGGACGGCGGCACAGGAGCTCCCCTCCGACGCGCACCTCCGCTCGCTGGGGGCGGAGAATCCCCGCCAGCGCGTGCAGCAGGGTGGTCTTGCCGCTGCCCGAGCGCCCGAAGACGCCCAGCACGGGGCCCGAGGAGGCGAGGTCCACGTCGAGGGCGAAGCCGCGGAAGCGGTGCCGGATGCGCGCTTCGACCCTCACTGGCCGGCCCTCCGGCGCTGCAGCCGCGAGAGCCAGGCCGCGGCCAGCAGCGCTCCCAGGGACAGCGCGACGCTCACGATCGTGAGCCGCACCACCGCCGGCCCGGATCCGGGCAGGTTGAGGAGCGTGTAGACGGCCATCGGGATCTGCCGCGTCTCGCCCTCGATGTTCCCGGCGAAGATGATCGTCGCGCCGAACTCGCCCAGCGCGCGGGCGAAGCTCAGCACCGCGCCGGCGATGATGCCGGGCAGGGAGAGCGGCAGCGTCACGCGCAGGAAGGTGGCCAGGCGGCCCCGTCCCAGCGAGCGCGAGATCCGCTCGAGGCGCTGGTCGACGCCGAGCACCGAGAGCCGGACGCTCTCTACCAGCAGCGGGAAGCCGACCACGGCGGCCGCCACCACGCAGGCGCCGGTGGTGTAGGCGATGTGGCCGCCGGTCAGCGCGTGGAAGGCCCGTCCGAGGAAGCTGCTGCGGCCCAGGAGCTGCAGCAGGAGATAGCCCGTGACGACCGGCGGGAGGACCAGCGGGAGCATCACCACCGCCTGCACCGGCGCGCGCAGGGGGGAACGCCAGCGCGCCAGGGCCCAGGCGATGCCGATGCCCGGCACCGAGGACAGCAGCACCACCCACAGGGCGACCTGGACCGCGAGCAGGACGACGTCGATCTCGGCCGGGCTCAGCACCTTCAGTCCGCCGGGGCGAATCCCGCCGCCCGGAGGATCTCCTGCGCGCGGGGGGAGTCCAGGTGGTCCAGGAAGGCACGCGCCGCCGCCGCGGAGCGCGCCGTGACCGGGATCGCGGCGTGGTACTCGATCGGCTGATGGGTGGCCGGATCGAAGGCGAAGAGCTCGTCGACCTCGGCCACCCGCGCGTCGGTCGCGTAGACGAAGCCCGCCCGGGCTTCCTTCGACTCGACCGCGCGCAGGACCGAACGCACGTCGTCCTGACCGACGAAGTGCCCTCGCAGGGCCTCGAGGTCTCCGGTCGCCTCCAGGCTCTGGCGCGCGTACTCGCCCGCGGGCACGCCCGCGTCGGCGATGGCGATCCGGTCGCCGGGGGCGAGCTGAGGGGCGAGCTCCCCGGCGCTCGCGACGGCCAGGGCCGAGCCCCTCGCGGCGATGCAGACGAGCTGGTTCCTGCAGAAGACCCGCGGCGGCTCCTGGAGCTCACCCGCCGACCGGAGGTGATCGATCCAGCGCCGGCTGGCGGAGACGTAGACGTCGGCCGGGGCGCCATCCTCGACCTGGCGGGCGAGGCCGCTGGAGGGCCCGAAGCTGGTCTTGACGCGCGCCTCCCCGTATCCCTCGGCGAGCCGGGTGATGACGTCCGTCGTGCTCGCCGCCGCGAAGACGATCAGCTCCCCCGAGCGGGATCCCCCCGGGGGCGTACCCTCCCGGCAGCCGAAGCCGAGGGGCGCGCAGAACAGCAGGGTCGCTGCGAAACGGTGCATCTTCCTGGGAACCAGCCGGTCGCTGGCCGGCGGGGCGTGGAGGCTATCCTCGCGTCCGGCGGACGAGAAGCCCGGGAGGGGGATTCGCACGGGCCGCTCGGCCCCGCGCCTTGGACGCGGCCCGCGCCCCGCTATTCACCTCGGCCCTCGATGCCTGCGACCGCCTCCCGACCATGCCCCTCCGCTACATCACGCTGCCCGCCGCCCTCGTCGTCGTCGGCGCCCTGATCGGGCCGATTCGGGGCCAGGCGCCTCCGGTGGACGGGGAGGTCGAGGACCGGCCCGCCTCCGATGAGGAGCCCTGGCGGCTCGGGCACGAGGCGGGCCTGCCCGATTGGCTCACCCTGGAGGGGCACCAGCGGACGCGCTACGAGGCCCTGGACGAGCAGTTCCGGGCCGGGCTCTCGGGCAGCGACCGGACGATCGTGCTGCGCACCCCGCATCAAGGCCGACTCAGGGGGAGCTCGACGTCGGGACCTGGCCCCGAGCTCCAGGCCTAGACTAGAGTTTCGCCCTTTTCGGCCGGCGCGTGGGCGTGGGATCGGCAGGGATTCCCGAAATTAAGGGTGTAGGTCCGTCCTGACGTAGTTTTGGCAAGGCGTATAAACAAGAGTGAGGC
>CAZTTG010000163.1:0-6468 GCA_964615935.1 uncultured Planctomycetaceae bacterium
GCCGGCACGTAGTAGGTCTCGGTCACGTCCGGCTCGCGGGCGAAGAAGCCCCCGCGCCCGCGCTGGATGACCTGGACGAAGGCCATGAAGCTGGTGGGGAACTCGAGGCCGCCGGAGCGCGTGGGCATGAAGCGACGTCGTAGGCGGAAGCAGCGATACTCGCGCTGGCCGCGCTTCACGGGGGCGAGCTGCTCGACCGCGATGGTGTCGCTGCGGTTGAGATCGATGGTGACCAGCCGGGCGCGCGGATCGGTGGCCCCCTCGAGCTCCAGCACGCCGGGCAGCTCGCCCCACCAGGGGAGCGAGAGGTTGCAGCGGCCGATGCCGGGGTCGATCGAGAGGTCCCAGCCGAAGCGCAGCTCGACCTCCAGCGGCTGCCCCTCGTAGACGCTCGAGCTGGAGGTCACCAGCTCGAAGAAGCCCAGGGTCTCGCCGCGCAGGTCCTCCACCACCGTCAGGGGCAGGGCTCGGGTGAGGACCTCCCGGCCGTCGACCCGCAGCTGGATGGGCGGGATCTCGAAGTCGCCCGCGCGATCGGGCCGGATGGCGACCCGCCACTCACTGCTCTCGGTGTAGGAGCTCACCCCGTTGACGATCCGCATCTGGCGGCTGGTCGAGGGGGGTCCCAGCTCGCCGATGCGCAGGCCGTCGACGCGCGGCAGCTCGCCCACCTCGGCCGAGCGGGCGTTCACCACCGTGATCACCAGGGACACCCCCCCGCCGAGCTTGACCACGCCGCTGGTGAGCTTGGCCGTCACGTGGGTCTGGCCGCGGCGCTGGGCCCCGGCCGGGGCCGCGAGCGCGAGCGCGCACAGGAGGAGCGCGAGGATCGCCGAGAATCGTCCAGTCGTCGTCATCACCAGTCCCTCTCCACGGGCACCCGTCGCTGCTGCTGCAGGCGGGCTCGCAGGGCTTCGCCCTCCTTCTCGATCTCCTCCAACAGGTCGAGGAGCCGCATCACCTCTTCGCGGGTCAGGAGCCGCTCCTCCTGCTGTTCGTCGCCCTCCTGGGGCGGCTCCGATCCGGAGGGCTCGGTCTCCTGCTGCTCGTCCTGCTGCTGCTGGTCCTGTTGGTCCTGCTCCTGCTGTTCCTGGTCCTGCTGTTCCTGGTCCTGCTGATCCTGCTCGTCCTGCTGCTGGTCCTGCTGCTGCTGCTCGCGCTGGCGCCGGATCTCCTCGAGCTCGTCCAGCCGCCGCCCGATCCACTCCAGGTTGACCCGCGTCGCGCGGTCGCGCCAGTCGGCGCGCAGGCGCAGGGCGAGCTCGTCGCGGGCGGCGAGATAGAGGGCCGTCGCCACGTCCAGCGGATCGGGCTCCTCGGGCGCGGCCCCCGGCGCTCCCCCACCGGGCGGGGACGGCGGCGCCGCGCCCGCTGCGGGGGACAGCCCCTCGGCCTCGGCGACCTCGGGGATGCGCAGCCGCATGACCTCGGCCAGCTCGAGGGTCAGGGCGCCCCCGTTGTAGAGGGCGTCGAGCCGCAGCTCGCCGGGCCCGGCCAGGGCGGCCGAGCGCCCCAGGGCCTCCCTCGCGGCGGCCGGATCCGCCGCCGCCCGGTGCGCCAGCCCCAGGGCGTAGTGCACCTCGGCCTGGACCGGCTCGGGCGGTCCGTTCCAGCCCAGGTCCTCGAGCAGCGGGTCGATCGGGGCGAGCGGCCACTCGCTCCAGCCGCCGCTCCACTCCCTCGCGTCGCGCCGCCAGCGCAGGAAAGCCGTGGGCGCGAGCAGGGCCTCGCCGATCTCCAGCGCCCGCGCCTCCTCGCCGAGCTCGACCCTGCGCGCCATCTCGGCCACGCCCTCGCTCGCGGTGCCCTCCCAGCGCGGGGGCTCGCGCTCCTCCTCCGCGGGGGTCGGGGGAGCGGGCGCCTGCGCGCCGAGCGCCAGCGGAACGAGCAGGAGCAGGGAACGCCTCGAGGTCGCTCTCACGGCCGCCTCCCCCTCGCGCGCTTCTCGCGCATCCCGGTCTCCAGCAGCATGCACGCCAGGCCCAGCACCAGGAACCACTGGTAGCGATCGTGCGGGACCCGGTCGATCCCCTGCCCCATCTCGCGGCCCTCCAGCCGGCTGATGCGGCCGGCGTAGATCTCCTCCAGGGGCACCGGCGAGCTGGCGGCCGAGAGGTAGGCGCCCCCGGTGATCTCGGCCAGCTCGGCGAGATTGCCGCCTTCCAGTCGCGAGACGACCTCGCTCCCGGCCGAGTCGCGCACGAAGCCCTCGCCTCCCCCGGCCTCCTCGGAGGGGATCTTGCCGCCCGCCTCGGTGGCCATGCCCACCGCGTAGAGGCGCACCCCGCGCCGGGCGGCCTCGCGGGCCATCTCCAGCCCGCGTCCCTCCAGGTCCTCGCCGTCGGTCAGGAGGACGATGGCCTCGTGGGCGCCGGTGCGGCCGTCGAAGAGGGCCAGGGCCCGCTCCAGGGCCGCGCCCAGATCGGTGCCGCCCACCTGGTTGTCCTCCGGGCTGACCGTCTCGAGCAGGGCCGCGAAGGTCGTGCGGTCGTGGGTCAGGGGCGCGACCTCGCGCACGTCGCCGGAGAAGGCCAGCAGGGCCACGCGGTCGCCGCGCAGGTGCTCGAGCAGGCCCAGCACCTCGCGGCGGGCGCGGGTGAGGCGGTCGGGACGCAGGTCGCGCACCAGCATGCTGCGCGAGCTGTCCAGGCACACGCAGAGGTCCAGGCCCCGGCGGCGCACCTCGCGCTCGGTGTAGCCGCGCACCGGGCCGACGAGCGCGATCCCGAGCAGGATCGTCCCCGCGCCGGCGAGCCACAGGCGGGCGCGCGCGCGGTTGCGCGAGGTGCGCGGCAGGAAGCGCGCGAGGTGCCGCTCGGCCACCAGGTGCTCGGTCTCCGCCCGCCGCCACCGCAGCCCCAGCCAGCCCAGAGCGAGGAGCGCGGGCGCGGCCAGGAGCCAGGCCCCGGATGCGGACCGCAGGAGGTCGAAGCCGAGCAGATCCAGGACCATCATCCCGGCAGCCTCCGCGCCCAGGTCGATCGGGAAGCCCACGCCAGCAGGTACAGCGCCAGCCCCAGGGAGAGCAGCGGGGGGTAGAGGTCGAAGGTCTCCGTGAAGCGCCGCTCGGAGCGCGGCGTGCGCACCAGCTCCTCGATGTCCGCGTAGGCCTCCTCCAGGGCCCGCCGGTCCCCCGCCGGGAAGAACTGCCCGCCCGTCACCTCGGCGATCTCCTCGAGCTGGCGGGTGTCGAGCTTGCGCCCGGTCGGATACACCTGCCCCAGCATGTTGACGTACTGGTACTCGCCGGCCAGGACCGTGTAGACGCGGATCCCCTCCTCGGAGGCGAGCCGGGCGGCGGTCTCGGGCTCGATGTCGTGGACGTTGTTCTCGCCGTCGGTGAGCAGGACGCACACCTTGGAGCGCGCGTCGGTCTCCCGCAGCAGCGCCACCCCCTTGGCCAGGGCGCGGCCGATCCCGGTGCCGTCCTCGTCCTGGTAGCGCACGATCTCGACCCCCCGCAGGAAGCCGGTCAGGGCGCTGACGTCCAGGGTGAAGGGACACAGGAGCCGGGGGTAGCGGGCGAAGGTCAAGAGCGCGACGTTGTCGGCCGCGCCGACGCGGTCGGTCATCCGCCGCTCGGCGAAGTCCCCCACCACCTCCTTGACCACCTCGAGCCGCGAGCGGCCAGCCTCCATGTCCTTGTGGGCCATGGAGCTCGAGCAGTCGAGCACCAGGGCGATGTCGACTCCCTCCGACACCGTGGTCGTCAGCACGTTGCCGCGCAGCGGCCGCGCCAGGGCGACGATGACCGCGACGAGCGCCAGCGCCGAGAGCAGCGGCGGCACGAAGCCCAGGCGCTGTCGCAGGGTCCGCGGCAGGGTCCCCCCGGGGAGGGCGGGCACCCTCCCCGCCTCGAGCCCCCGGCCCGCGCGACCCAGGAAGAGCAGCACCAGGGCCAGGGGGAGGAGGGCCAGGAACCAGGGCTCGGCCAGGTAGGCGTCGCCCCACAGGTGCCAGCTCGCCTCGGCGGTGCTCTCGACCTCCTCGGCCGGCGGGAGCGCGGCGAGCGCGGGGAGGGCGCTCATGCGGCCACCTCCGCCTCCGAGAGCGAGGCGCACAGCTCGCGCGCCCGCTCGAGGTTCTCGCGCACCGCGAAGGGCGAGGGATCCTCGCTGCCGTACTTGACCGCCTCGCAGGCGTCGAACAGGGCGCGGATGCCCTCCTGGACCCGCGGGGAGAGCCCGTCGTCCGCGATCCCGGCCAGCCACTCCTCGTCGGTCAGGCCGGAGCGGTCGCTGGCCCGCCGGCGGTCGCCGGCCGCCCGCACCAGGCGGGTGAGGGCGAAGTGCAGCTCGCGCACGTCCTCGGGGTCCCGGGGCAGGTCGCTCGCCAGGAGGCGCAGCTCCTCCAGGGGGTCGGGCCCCAGCTCCTCGGCCGGAGCGCGGGCCGCCCGGCGCCGCCGCCAGCGCAGAATCAGGAGGAGGGCCGCTGTGGCGAGGATCAGGCCGCCGGCCACCTTCGCGAGGAGGAGCGCGGCGCCGCGCTCGGGCTCGCTCACCTCGCGGAAGCCCATGAGACCGTGGGGGCCGATCTCGCCCTCGCCGATCAGGCTCGCGACCTCCAGTCGAGCGGGGGGAGGCGAGACGCGCTGGATCTCGCCCGCCACCTCGAGCTCGACCGCCAGCTCGCCCAGCTCGCGCGAGCCCGGCTCCAGCGAGGCGAGGCTCCATTCGAAGCGGCTGATCGCGCCGCCTGGCCGAGCGGGGTTGGGCTCGGTCAGGCGGCCGCGCTCCTCGAAGAGCACCCAGGTGGGATCGAGGACGAGGCCCTCCCCGGCGAGCCGGGGGCGGGCGCCGTCGGGATGGCGCACCTCGAGCAGGCAGCGGACCGGTTCCCCCACCTCGGCCTTCGCCGGATCGAGGACGAGCTCGGCGGAGACCGCCGCCGGCGCGGGGCCGGCCTGGGCCAGGACCAGCAGGGCGATCGCGATGGCGTTCATCGACTCCCCCCCCGGCCCCGGCGGCGGCTCTTGAAGAAGCGCACCAGGGGATCGGCCACGTCGCCCTCGGTCGAGATCTCCACCAGGTCGACGCGGGCGCGCTCCAGGACCTCGCGTAGGTGGGCTCGGCGGTCGGCGGCCGCGCGCGCCCAGGCCTCGCGGACCGAGGCCGAGCGCGTGTCCACCTCGACCTCCCGGCCGCTCTCCAGGTCGCGCAGGCGTATCCAGCCGGCCTTGGGCAGCTCCTCCTCGAAGGGATCGCCGATCCGCACGGCCACCACGTCGTGCCGGCGCGCGAGCCGGGCCAGGTGATCGCCCCAGCCATAGGACTCGTCGGCCCCCTCGGGCTCGACGAAGTCGCTCACCAGGAAGATCAGCGAGCGCCGGCGCAGGGTGCGCGCCTGGTGCTCGAGCACCTCGGCGAAGCTCGTGCCCCCGCCAGTGGGCCGGGCGGCGATCACCTCGCGCACCACCCGGGCGACGTGGGACATCCCCTTGCGCGGGGGCAGGTGCAGGCCGGCGCGGTCGCCGAAGAGCGTCAGGCCGATCTGGTCCTGCTGGTGCACGGCCACGAAGGCCAGCAGGGCGCACAGGCTGGCGGCGGTCTCGCGCTTGGTGTGCGCCCGACTGCCGAAGTCCATCGAGCGGCTGGTGTCGACCAGCAGGTTCAGCGTCAGCTCGCGCTCCTCCACGTAGGTCTTCACGAAGGCCGCGCCCGAGCGCGCGGTCCGGTTCCAGTCGATGGAGCGCACCTCGTCGCCCGGTTGGTAGGGGCGCACCTCCTCGAACTCGATCCCCGTGCCCCGGAAGGTGCTGCGGTAGGCCCCCGACAGCACGTCGTCCATCATCCGGTGGGTCCGGATCTGGATCTGGCGCACCCGAGCCATCAGCTCGGCCGGCAGGAGCTCGCCGTTGTCTTCCTTGTCCGCGGGCATGGCTGGCTCACCCCGGGGCCCCGCGCCGGTCGGTCGCCCGGGGGTCCGAGCGGGCAAGCGGGCAGGCGGGCGGGTGCGGTTCGGATCGGGAGGCTCATCGCGGTCTGGGGAGGGGTCGCGGGCGAGTCCGGGATTGTAGCGGGGGCCCCGCCGGGAGGCCCATGGGCGCCCCGGCCGGGGCCTGGGTTCCGGGTACGGGCCCGGGCCACGAGCGTTGGCGGGGCGCGGGGGCCGACTGCCCCGGCGACGGGATCCCGGCCAGTGCCGGGAAAACCGCGGATTCCCCGGAGGGATCACGCCTGAACCTGCGCGTCCCAGGGTGAGCCGGCCCCAGCCTGACCGGCCGCGGACAACCAGCAGCCAAGGAGCCAAGTCATGGAACCGAATCGAATCCACCCCGGAGCCGCGCGGCGCCTGCAGGGTGCCCCCTGGAAGATCTCCGTGGTTCTCGCAGCCCTCGCGGCGCTCCCCTGCGCTGCCCAGGGGACCCCGGGTCAGGTCCTGGGCCACCAGAAGATCAGCGCCACGGAGGGGGGGCTGACGGGTGCTCTGGTCGCGGGGGACAACTTCGGATCGGGCGTCACCTCATTG
>CAZTTG010000164.1:0-5881 GCA_964615935.1 uncultured Planctomycetaceae bacterium
GCGGTACGCGAGGCTGGTGCGGTTGAACACGAGTGAGGATTACATCCGGGCATTGGCCAAGGGGTGATGCAGGCGCATGACCTGACGTGTCATCGCAAATCCCAGGACATCCTTCAGCCTCAGCCTCAGCCTCAGCCACAGCTGCAGCTGCAGCTACAGCTTCAGAAATGGATGACTTGCCGGGGGCTCACGGCGAATGCCAGGTCGCGGTCCCGCCCCAGCACGCGATCGCCCCCAACTTGGTCAGACCGCAGCTGGAGTAGTCCCCGGCGGTGACCTGGACGAAATCCCCCGCAGGAGCCTTTGCCTGACCGAAGTTGTTTTTCCCCCAGCACTTGACCTTTCCGGCAGTGGTGAGCGCGCAGGTGTGGCCCAGCCCGGTGCTCACCTGGGAAAACATGCCCTTGGGCGCGCTGGTCTGGCCGAAAGTGTTGTTTCCCCAGCAGCTGATCGCGCCTGCCTTGGTCAAGGCGCAGGATTGATCGCCGCCGGCGCTGACCTGTGTGAAGGAGCCTGTGGGCGCCTTGGCCTGGCCGTCCTTTTTCCTTCCCCCGCCCTTGACCGATCCTCCCGTCGTGAGCGCTCAGGTGTGCCCGGCCCCGGCGCTGACCTGGGAGAATGTCCCCGCCTGGGTCTGGCGCTGGCCTTCCGTATTGTCCCCCCAGCAGGTGACCTTGCTGGCCTTGGTCACGCCGCAGTTATGTGTCGCGCCGGCGCTGACCTGGCTAAAGGTCCCGGCTGGCGGTTTGGCCTGGCCGAACTGGTTCTTCCAGCTCCAACATTTCACCGCTCCGCTGCTGGTCACCCCACAGATGTTCTCCTCGAGGATACCCACGCTGATCTGGATGAACTTGACCGAGGGGGCCGCGTAGTTGCCGCTGACCGGACCCCAGCACCTCACCGTCCCGCCGGTCACCAGGCCGCAGGCGTGTGAATGCCCCTTGCTGACCTGGATAAATTTCCCTGCCGGCGCCGCGCGCGGGGGCGGGGGGGGGGGGGGGGCCCGCGCCTCGTTTCGGCCCTCCTTCTTGAGCCGGCTCCGGCCGCCGCGAAAATGCCGAAGGCCGCCGTGCGCATGCACGGGGGTCGGCCACGGCCTTCGGGAGACGTCCCAAGGGTCCGGGCGGAATGCCCCGCCGAGCCCCTTCCGGAAGCTCTGCCTTGTTCGCGAACCCCCTCGGCCTCCTCGCCCTGGCGGCGGTCCCCGCCGTCCTGGCGCTGCACCTCTTCCGCCGCCGCTTCCGGCCGCGGGCGATCAGCGCCCTCTTCCTGTGGCGGATGGACGAGCGGAGCCCCAGCGCCGGCCGGCGCCGCGAGCGCCTGCCCCGGAGCCCCTCCCTGTGGCTGGAGCTCGGCCTGGCCCTGCTCCTGGCCCTGACCTTCGCCGGGCCCCGGGGCTGCGGCGCGGGTCGGGCCGGGCACCTGGTCGCGGTCCTGGACTCCTCGGCCTCGATGTCCGCCCGGGTCGGGGGAAGCTCGGCCGCCGAGCGCGCCGCCGACCTCGTCCGGGAGCGGATCCGGGCCCTCCCCCGCGGCGGGCGGGTCACCCTGGTGCGGACCGGCCCGCGCCCGGACCTCCTGGTCGGCCCGGCGGCCCTCCCGGGCGAGGCCCTGGCGGCGCTCGAGCGCTGGCGGCCCGGGGCCCGGCGGCACGACCCGGGCCCGGCGATCGCCCTGGCCGAGGAGCTGGCGGGCGAGGGCGCGCTCCTCCTCCTGACCGACCGCTTTCGGCCCGAGGACCACCCCCAGCGGATCGAGGTGGTCGCGGTCGGGCGGCCGGCCGACAACCTCGCCCTGACCCGCGCCTCGCGCACCCGGGTGCGGGATCCCGCCACGGGCGAGGCGCTCGATCGCGTGTTCCTGACCGCGGCGAGCTTCGCCGTCGGCTCCGCGCGGGCCGAGCTGCGCCTCACCGCCGGGGGCGAGCTCCTGGAGCGCCGCACCCTCGAGCTCGCCGCGGGGGAGCGCGTCCACATCCAGCTCGACCTGCCCCCGGACGCGCCCCCCGTGCTCGCCGAGCTCCCGCCCGACGCGCTCGAGCTGGACGGCCGCGCCTGGCTGGCTCCGAGCCCGCCGCGGACCCTGGCCCTGTGGGCCGAGCTCCCCGAGGACCTCGCCCGCTTCCTGGGCCTGGCCGAGCAGGCGGAGGGCGCCTCCGCGGTCGGGCGATGGCTGGACCTGGTCCCCGAGAGCATCGCGGCCGGGGGCGTCGAGCTCGCCCACCTGGTGATCTCGCAGGGCGTGGTGGGATCGGGCGCCACCTGGTGCCTGTCCCTGGAGGAGGGACGCGACCAGGGGCGCCGGGAGCTCATCGGTCCCTTCCTGGTCGAGAAGCGCCACCCCCTCCTGGAGGGCGTCACCCTGGAGGGGATCGTGTGGAGCGCCGACGCGGGCCTGCGCCTGCCGGACGCGCCGCTGGTCTCGGCCGGCAGCCAGCCGCTCCTCACCGAGCGGCGCGAGGGCGAGCGGGTGGTCCTGCGCATGAACGTCGATCCGCGGCGCTCCTCGCTGCAGCGCTCGCCGGACTGGCCCATCCTGCTCGCCAACCTGGCCGAGCTGCGGCGCGCCGAGCTGCCGGGGCCGGCGCGCACCAACCTCGCGGTGGGGGAGGCCTTCACCTTCCGCGGCGCGGGCGAGGGCCCCTTCGTCCTCGAGGCCGGGGACGGCTCGCAGGTCGAGGTGCGCGGCCGCGGCACGCTGGTCTTCGACGCGCCCGAGGACCCGGGCCTGTATGCGCTCAGCGCGGCCGGCCGGGAGCTCTGCCGGCTGGGGGTCCGCTTCGCGGACGCGGGCGAGTCCGACCTCAAGGGCCTGCGCTCCGGGCGCCGGCCGGCGGTCGGCGAGCCGGCGGAGGTGCGGGCGGAGCTCGGCTGGATCGAGATGGTCCTGCTCTTCCTCGCCCTGGTCCTGCTCTCCGCGGACTGGCTGGCCCTGGCTCGCGGCCGCCGGCCGGATCCGGTCGCGGGTGCGAGCGCGGGAGGGGGCGTCCGAGCATGAGCTTCCTGCACCCCGAGCTGCTGCTGCTCCTCCTGCCCGCCCTGTGGGTGTGGTGGCGGGCGCGCGACCCGCGGACGATCACCCAGCTCGTGCGCCTGCTGGTCCTGGTCCTCGCGGCCCTGGCCCTGGCCGGGCCCTATCTCTCCCGCCCGGTCGCGGGCCGCGACCTGGTGGTGGTGGTGGATCGCTCGCGCTCGATGCGTCCGGACGCGACGCAGACCGCGATGGAGCTCGTCCGGCTGGCGGAGGACGAGCGCCGCGCCGGCGATCGGGTGGGGGTGGTGGCGGTCGGCGCCCGGGTCGCGGTCGAGCGATTGCCGGCCGCGCAGGGGCGCTTCACCGGCTTCGAGAAGGAGGTCCTTCCAGACGGCAGCGACCTCGGCGGAGCCCTCGAGTCCGCCCTCTCCCTGATCGAGGAGCGGCGCTCGGGGGGGATCCTCCTGATCTCCGACGGCGAGGGCAACGGCGCCGATCCCCTGCCCGCGGCGCGGCGGGCCTTCGCGCGGGGGGTCCGCATCGACACCCTGACCCTGAACCTTTCGGGTCGCGGCGATCTGTCGGTGGAGCGGCTCGACCTGCCCGAGACCGCGGCCGTGGGCGAGCCCTTCCAGTTCAGCACCTGGGTGCGCTCCGATCGGCGGGTCGAGTCGGAGTTCTCCCTCGAGCGCGCCGGGCGGATCCTCAGCTCGGGTCGGCGGGTGTTCGAGGCCGGGCTGAACCGGCTGGTGTTCCGCGACGCGATCGAGCACGCCGGGGTGGCGGACTACCGGGTGCGCCTCGGCGGAGGCGAGGGGGACCGCCGGCCGGAGAACAACGTCGGTCTGGGCGCCCTGCGGGTGGAGGGCGCGCGAGCGGTGCTGGTCCTCAACGACGACGGGGCGGAGGACACCCTGGTGCGGGCGCTGCGGCGCGCGGGCATCCCGGCGGTGGTGAACGCGCCCGAGGCGGCTCCCCTCGATCGGCTGGGCCTGTCGGCCTTCCGGGCGGTGGTCCTCGAGAACGTCGCCGCGGAGCGTGTGGCCCGCGGGATGGTGGCCCTGCGCGACATGGTGACCGAGTCGGGGGGGGGCCTGCTCATGAGCGGTGGGCGCGCCAGCTTCGGCATCGGCGGCTATCACCTCTCGGGGATCGACCGCATCCTGCCGGTCTCGATGGAGATGAGGCAGGAGAGCCGCAAGCAGGGGATCGCGGTGGTCGTGGCCCTGGACCGCTCGGGCTCCATGAGCGTGGGAGTGGCGGGGGGCGGCACCAAGATGGACCTCGCCAACCTGGGCGCCTCGGCGGTCATCGAGCTCCTCTCGCAGATCGATTCGGTGGGGGTGGTGGCGGTGGACTCGGCCGCCCACGTGATCCAGGAGCTGACCCCGGTGGTGGACGCGCAGGCCATGGTGGGTCGCGTGCGCCGCATCCGGTCGGAGGGCGGGGGCATCTTCGTCCGCACCGCCCTGGCCAAGGCCGGCGAGCTCCTGGACCGCGCCGAGCAGCAGACGCGCCACGTGATCCTCTTCGCGGACGCGGCCGACTCCGAGGAGCAGGAGGGCGTGCCGGAGCTGCTGGAGCGCTTCGAGCGCGCGGGCATCACGGTCTCGGTCATCGCCCTGGGAACGCCGGGGGACCAGGACGCGGCCTTCCTCGAGGAGGTCGCGCACCGGGGCCGCGGCGAGGTGTACTTCACCAGCGATCCGACGGAGCTGCCGCGGCTCTTCGCGCAGGACACCATGGTGGTGGCCCGCTCGACCTTCGTCACCGAGCCCACGGCCGCGCGGGTCCTGCCCGACCTCTTCGGCCTGGGCGAGCTGGCGGCCGAGGCCTTCCCGCAGATCGCCGGCTACAACCTGAGCTGGCTGCGGCCGGGGGCGGTCTGCGGGGTGGTGGCGACCGACGAGTACCGCACGCCGCTCTTCGCCTTCTCCTACCAGGGCATCGGCCGCACCGCCGCCTTTGCCGGGCAGATCGGAGGCGAGCACGGCGGGGAGGTGGTCGCCTGGGAGGGTTTCGCGCCCTTCTTCGTCACGGCGGTGCGGTGGCTCCTCGGTCAGGAGGAGCCGCGGGAGCTCTTCGCCACCGTCCGGCGGGAGGGCATGCAGGCGGTGATCTCGGTGGAGGCCGATCCGGAGGCGGAGGGCGCCCCCGTCGGCGGGCTCGAGGCGCGCATGCTGGCCCCGGGCGGGGGCGTCGACGAGCTGGTGCTCGAGCGGGTCGCCGAGCACCGCTGGGAGGGGCGCTGGCCGCTGGTGCAGGAGGGGATCGCGCTGGGGACGGTGCGGCTGGCCGACGGTCGCTTCCTGAGCTTGCCTCCCATCGCCCTGCCGTACTCGCCCGAGTTCGAGCGCAGCCCCGATCCCCATCGCGGGGAGCGGACGATGAGGGAGATCGCCGAGCTCTCGGGCGGCGAGCCCCTGGCGGTGGCGGGGGGGCTGTTTCGCGGCGAGCGCCAGAGCCGGGCGTGGCGGCCGATCTCGCGGGAGCTGGCGCTGGCGGCCCTCCTGTTGTTGTTGCTGGAGATCGCGGGGCGAAGGCTGCTCCTGTGGGAGCTGCTGCGCGTGGCGCCGGCCGTCCGACGCGTGCGCGCGGCGGCCCGCAGGGTATCGGTGCGGAGGGTCGCGCCGGTGACGGCTGATGCTCCGGTCTCCCATGGTGAGCCCATCGTTCCCGCGGCCCGGGAGCCGGGGGGGGGGAGGGAGCGTCGGCACCGCCTTCCTCGGGGCGGTCGATGGCCGATGCACTGCGTCGGGCTCGCCGGTCGGCGGATCGCAAGCTGGGGCGGTGAGGGGGGTCTTGGTTGGAGGCCGGGGGGATCGCTGCCCCCACGGACGTTTTCTCTGGGGGTGAGGCGGGGGCCGGAGCAACGGCAGACGTGAGCGGTCTACTCGGCGAGCGCCCG
>CAZTTG010000165.1:0-5718 GCA_964615935.1 uncultured Planctomycetaceae bacterium
TGCTCGCTGCGCTCGCGTGGCGCGGACGGGCCCCTGACGGGGCCCGCGCTCGCCTTCCGGCGAGCGCTAGAGGCCTTGGGCGCCTAACTTGACTCGTTCGCCCACGCAACGGGCACCCAAGACCTCTAGCCTCGAGGCGCGGGCCGGTCACCTCCGGCCGGGAGGACCCCCACCGGCGGGGCGGAGAGGCGGCCCGCGCCCCTCACCCCTTGGTGCAGGCCCCCTTCAGCCCCTTCCCCCCGACGGGGATGAAGTAGCGGACCGCCGAGGGGGCGTGGCTGGAGATCACCGAGACCACCACGACCCCCGCCAGGATCCAGGCGTCCCAGGCCGCCAGCCAGGGCAGGATCGCGATCAGGAGGAGCTTGGCGATCACCACCAGGCCGCGCACCTGCAGGAGGATGACGCCGGTCTCGTAGACGTCCAGCAGGAGCATCAGGAGCCCCGTGCCCCCGGCCATGGCCTGCCAGGTGGTGCGCAGGGCCGGGGTCGCGTCGGCGACGCAGACCCCGACCAGGATCCCCGTGCACAGGACGTGGGCGGCGCGCAGCGTGATCTTCAGGAAGCGCCGCCCCGGCAGGTCCCGAGGCTCGGGGGGGAAGAGCAGGCTCTTGATTCGGGAGCTCATGCGCCGCGCTCCAGTTTCATCCGCGTCGCCGGGGGGGGCCTCACTTCGCGAAGCTGACCCACAGCCAGGTCTTGGTGGTGTCCGCCTTCCACTCGTCGGCCTCGTAGTTGGCGTGCTTGATCCCCACGCTGATCCCGTCGTGGACCGGGTAGCTGGCCACCAGGTCGAGCTCGGTACCCCAGTCGTGGCTCTCGGTCTCGGAGGTGAAGTCGTGCCAGACGGCGCCCAGCTTGGCCTTGCCGACCGACCCGCTGGCCCCCACGTAGAAATCCTGCAGCCCGTTGCCGGGGGTGCCCAGGAACATGTCGGCCCAGCCGTTGAACTTGTGGCCGGTCGCCAGGGGGGTGCGGAACTGGTCCCCGGTCGCGCCCGAGCCGCCCAGGACCTCGGCGCCCACCGTCAGGGTCACGCCGGACACCGTCCCCGCCAGCTCGCCGTGGAGGTACTCCTCGTCCAGCTGATTGGTGTTGTCCCCGGCGTCGGTCTGGTTGGCGAACTCGGCGGCGTACTTGAGGTCGAAGCCGTCGAAGCTGTGCTGGCCGGCCAGGCGAGCTCCCACCGTGAGGGTCGAGTCGGCGTAGTTGTTGGCCCGCGCATAGTCCAGGTGGTACAGGTAGCCGGTCAGCCTGCCGACGTCGGGGATCTCGTAGCCGAGGTTGACCAGGTGGGAGTTCATGGGCGCATCGCCGGCCGGCAGGTCGTCCCCGAAGATGCGGTTGACGTTGCCGATGTAGGCGTAGAAGGCCTCCAGGTTCTCCACGCCCGACCAGGTGGCCGACACGGCGTCGAAGGTCTGCTCGTTCTGGCGCCAGCCGACGTTGCCCACGTGGCGGTGGTTGTCCAGGGTGATGCGCTGGCGGCCGCCGGCGATGGTGGCGTCCTCGAGCCCGGCGTACTTCAGGTAGGCCTGGTTCATCTCGGCGCCCTCGGGATCGGCGACCAGGGGGTAGTTGGAGGTCGCGCCCGGGTCCGGGTTGTAGGGCATCGAGCGGAAGACCGAGTTGACGCCCTCGAACTCCAGCAGGCCGGTCACGCCGTGGAAGGGCGCGGTCTCGTACCCCAGGACCGTGCGCAGGGTGGAGGCCTCGGCCGTGTTGAACTTGGAGGCGTCGTCCACGAACTCGGCGCGGTAGCGCAGCTTCAACCAGAAGCGACCGCCGACCACGGCCTCCTCGAAGGCCTCCCAGGTCCAGGCGTCCGCCTCCTCCTCGGCAGGGGTGGTCTCCTCGGTGTCCGACCAGGCGGGCAGGGCGAAGGCGCCCAGCAAGGCGGCCGCCAGGAGCGCGGAGGGCGTCCTCCTCGGAGAAGGGTGGACGCGGAGAGCAGTCGTTTTCATGAGAGAGACTCCGGTGGTCGGCCGGGCGGGATCATCCGGCCGAGGGGATCGATGGGTGGCATCCTCGTGAATTCGGGAGATCCGCGGCAAGGGCCTCCGGCCCCGTTTCCGCGGTCGATCGATGGCGCCCCGCCGCGGCCGCGCCCTCGGCGCTCTCGCGGGGGCTCGCGAAGCCCAGCCGCAGCACCCCCTCGGGGCAGGCGTCGATGCAGTCGCCGCAGCGGGTGCAGTCGGGGTGGTCCAGGGCCGAGCGGCAGGCCACCACGTGCTCCTCCATCACCCGGATGCCCATGGGGCAGCCCAGGGTGCACAGCCGGCAGCGCCGCCGGGCCACGTGCTCGGACCTCACCCGCACCCGCAGGAGCGCGAAGCGGCCCAGCCCGGCGTAGAGCGCCCCCAGGGGACACAGGGAGCGGCACCACGCGTGCGGGGCGAACCACTCGGCCGCGGCGATCAGGGCGATCACCCACAGGGCCGAGGCCAGTCCGAAGATCACCGACCAGGCGAGGAGGTTGATGGGGGAGAGGAGCTGGAAGGCGGGGATCCCCGCCGCCAGCGAGAATCCCAGGGCCAGGCCCAGGGCGAGGTGACGCGTCCAGCGCGGCAGGCTGCCGCCGCGGCCGAGCCTGCGGCGCAGCCTCCGGGGGAGCCGCCGGCGCAGCTCCTGGTTGAGGTCGAGCACCAGCCCCAGGGGGCAGATCCAGCCACAGAAGACCGGGCCCAGGAGGACGGCCGCCGCCAGGGGGATCGCCGCTCCGAGGAGCAGGGTCGCGTGCAGGCTCATGGAGGCCAGGCTCACCTCCAGCGCCGCCAGTGGGTCGACCAGGGGCACCGCGCCGAAGAGGGTGGTCGCGGTGGTGGCTCCCTTGAACCACGGGAACCACTCGAAGCGGCCCAGGGCCAGGAGCGCCAGGAAGGCGGCCGCCGTGGCGCGCCGCGCCCAGGTCCAGCGCCGGAGGCGGGCGGGCCGTCTCATCCCTCGCCCTCCTCGCGCGCCGCGCCGGCCGGTCGGATGGGGATCGAGCTGGTCTCGGTGGGGCAGGCGTAGTCGCACAGTCCGCAGCCGATGCAGGCCTCCTCCACCACCACCGGCCGCAGCCGCGCGTCGAAGCGGATGGCCTCGTCGGGGAAGGGGCAGGCGTGCCAGCAGGTGCGGCAGATGGTCCCGTTGTGGGCCAGGCAGAGATCGCGATCGATGACCGCCGTGCCCATGCGGATGTCGCGCAGGTCCTCCACCCGGCCGAGGGCGGCGGTGGGACAGGCGGCGACGCAGGCGAGCTCGTCGAGCCCCGGGCAGAGGTCGCAGGGCACCTGCCGGGAGACTAGGTAGGGGGTGCCCAGCGAGAGTCCACCGGAGGGACCCGCCGTGAGCAGGGTGCCGGTGGGGCAGGCCTCGACGCACTGCCCGCAGCGGGTGCAGGCCGCCAGGAAGGCCGCCTCGGGGAGAGCGCCCGGGGGCCGCAGCAGCGCGCGCCCCGCGGCGCGGGCGCCGGAGAGCCGGAAGAGACCCCCGAGGCCGGCGCCCGCCGCGGCGCCGAAGCCCAGCATGAGGTGCCGTCGTGAGGGTCGAGTCATGGCAGTCCGGCTGCGCGGGGAGAGGATGGGGCCCCTCAGTGACGTCGGGATCGCGTCTGGCTCGGCCCGGCTCGGTCGGACCGCTCGCGCATTCCCGGCGCCGTGAGGGGCCTTGGGTTACCGCCCCTCGTTCGAGTACCTCCCCGGGGCCGGACCGCTCGCCTCGACGGCGCGCACCTGCACGTGACAGGTCCGGCACTTGGCCTTCATGAGCCGCTTCGGCATGTCCTGGTGCACGACCAGCGGCGCGCCCTGCGTGCCGTCCTCGTGGCACAGCAGGCAGTCGGTCCGATTCCAGGCTCCCCGGTGGTCGTTGGAGGCCGGGATCATCGGCGGGAAGGCGAAGTCGGCGAAGCGCTGCTCCTCGGGGGGCTTGGGCTTCGGCTTCGCGGGCTCCGATCCGGGGATCAGCACGTGACAGCTCCGGCACTTGGCCGTCAGGAGCACGTCGGGCATGTCCGCGTGCCGGACGACGGTCGCATCCTGCACGCCGGTCTCGTGGCACCGCAGGCAGTCATCGCGGAGCCAGGACTTCCCGTGGTGCGCCGTGTCCGAGAGGGTGGGCGGGAAGGCGAAGTCCGCGAAGGTCACCGGGCGGTCGCCGGCCTCCTGGGTCGGGGACTGGACCGGACGCGAGGGGGCGACCGGCCGCGCGGGCTCGGTCTGCCCCTCCACTACGGTCGGCCGCGCGGGGGCGACCGGCTCGGTGACGGGCTCCTGCTCGGCGGCTTCCGCCGGCTCGGCGCGGACGGGAGCCTGCGGGGCGGAGATCGGGGTGGCGGGCTCCGCCTCCTCGGTTCCCCGCGACTGGCAGGCGGTGGGGGCCAGACCCAGCCCGGCCAGCCACGCCAGGGTCGTTCCCAGGAACATTCCTCGGATCATGATCCTGCTCCTCATGCCTTGGACAGCTTGACCGCGCAGATCTTGAACTCGGGCTGCTTGGAGCCCGGGTCATAGGCGTCGATGGTCACCCGGTTGATGAAGGTGGCCTCGTCGTCCCAGCAGAAGGGCACGAAGACCATGCCCGGCCGGGGCATGTCCACCACCCGGGCCTTGATCACCGCCTCGCCGCGGCGGGAGGTGATGCGGACCCGGTCGCCGCGCTTGATGCCGAGCTCGGAGGCGTCCGCGGGGTTGATCTCGACGAAGGCCTCGGGATAGGCGCGGCGCAGCTCCTCGGCCTTCATGGTCATGGTGCCGGTGTGCCAGTGCTCCAGGACCCGCCCGGTGGAGAGGACGAAGGGGTACTCCTCGTCCGGCGGCTCGGCGGGGCCCTCGACCGGCCGCAGCCAGACGACGGCCCGGTGGTCGGGCGCCGCGTAGAACTTGACGGCTCCCTCCATCAGGGAGTTGTCGGCGTAGGGGCCCTTGTCGAGCAGCGGGTCATCGCCCTTGACGAAGCGCCGCGCCGTGCCGGGGTGGTCCTCGGTGGGGGCCGGCCAGCGGATGCCGCGCTCGGCCTTCAGGCGCGCGCGGGTCATGCCCATGAAGTCGTAGGCGGTGTCCTTGGAGGCCAGCCGCATCTCGTCCCAGACGTCGTCGGCGGACTCGAGCTTGCCGGCGATGTAGCCCTTCTTCACCACCCGGCGCTGCTCCAGGCGGCCGGCGAAGTCGAGCAGGACGTCGAAGTCGGAGCGCGCCTCGCCGGGCGGTTCGATGATCGCCGGCTGGTACTGGTAGCGGCGCTCGGACATGCCGAAGACCCCGCTCTTCTCCGACCACATGGCCGCCGGCAGCACCAGGTCGGCCAGCTCGGTGGTGCGGGTCGGATAGGCGTCGATCACCGCCACGAAGGGCTTGCCCGGGCGCTCCTTGCCCATGGCCTCGCGGTGGGGCGTGACGTTGGGCAGCGAGTGGCCGGGGTTGGTGGTCAGGACGAGCATGGCCTTGATCTCGTCCCGCCCCAGGGCCCGGAACATTTCCATTGTGTGCAGCCCGGGCTTGTCGGGAATGATGCCCGACTTGCTGTCCCACAGCTTCTCCATCTGGGCGCGGTGCTCGGCCTTCTTCACCGATCTGCCGTAGGGCAGGATGTGGCACAGGGAGCCCGTGTCGCGCACGCCGCCGCAGGCGTTGGGCTGGCCGGTGAGCGAGAAGGGGGTCGCCCCGGGCTTGCCGATCTGCCCGGTGATCAGGTGCAGGTTGTGCATCAGGTTGTTGGCCCACACCCCGCGCGTGC
>CAZTTG010000166.1:0-5431 GCA_964615935.1 uncultured Planctomycetaceae bacterium
ACCGCACCAGGAACCGCCCGTGGGGGCAGGAATCCCGTCGGCCTCCCGCCAGGACCGACGAGGTGTCGCTTGGTGCGGCGAAGCCGCGCCAAGCACACCGAGAAGTCACCTGACCCTCACACGATGATCTCCCCCTCCAAATACACCCGCGCCTCCCCCGCGATCTTCACCCTCTCTCCCATCTCTGTGCACACGAGATCTCCCCCTCGCCGCGACACCTGCCGGGCTCGCAGCGTGGACTTGCCCAACCGCCCCGCCCAGTACGGCGTGAGCACGCAGTGCGCCGACCCCGTCACCGGATCCTCGTCGATCCCCCCCTTCGGCGCGAAGAACCGCGACACGAAGTCGACCTCCTCGCCCGGCGCGGTCGCGATGAAGCCGAACGCCTCGAGCTCCGCCAGGGCTCTGAAGTCCGGCTCCAGGGCGACGACGTCCTCCTCCGACTCGAAGAGCGCCAGCAGGTCGCGCTGCGAGGTGGCCACCTCGAGGGGGCGCCTCGAGAGGCCGCGCTCGAGGCCCTCGGGGATCGGGGCCGGCTCCGGCGGCCGACTGGGGAAGTCCAGCGCCAGCAGCTCTCCCTCCCGCACCACCCGCAGGCGCCCGCTCCTGCTCTCGAACACGGCCTCCTCCCGCCCCGGGTCCAGGTACTGAAAGACCGCGTAGCCGCTCGCCAGCGTGGCGTGGCCGCACAGGTCGATCTCGATCCGGGGCGTGAACCAGCGGATCTCCCAGCCCTCGCCGGCCGACACCAGGAAGGCCGTCTCCGAGAGGTTGTTCTCGGCCGCGATGGCCTGCATCACCTCCTCCGGCAGCCACGCCTCGAGCGGACACACCGCCGCTGGGTTGCCCGTGAAGGGCGCCGGCGCGAAGGCATCGATCTGGTAGATGGGAATGCGCATGCGAAGAGAGTAGCGCGCGGATTGACCCCGGTGCGCTCCCGGGCGGAGAATGGCGCCATGGCGGCGGCGCGAGTGGTGCGCGTTCTCAAGAGCGACTCCCTGGGTCGCGTGGAGCGGATCGAGGGGGAGGGCGAGGTCCGGGTTCGCCGGCTGGCCCGCGGCGGGCGCCTCCCCGGCTCGCGCTGGGTGGCGCGGATCCTCCTGGCGCGCGAGCGCCGGGCGCTCCGGGCCCTCGAGGGGCTGGCGGGGGTGCCCCGGCTGGTGCCGGCGGGGGAGCTGCAGGAGCTCCCCGGACCGGACGGGCGACGGCCGCGGGCGGGCGAGGTGCTGGTGCGGTCCTGGCTCTCGGGCGAGCCCCTGCACCGGACCACGAGCCTGCCCGAGGACTTCTTCGACGAGCTCTCCCGGCTGGTGGGCGAGATGCACCGGCGCGGCGTGTGCCACAACGACCTCCACAAGGAGCAGAACGTCATCGTGGGGGAGGACGGCCTCCCGGCCCTGATCGACTTCCAGCTCGCCAGCACCCACCCCCGGAGGGGCCGGATCTTCGAGAGCCGCGCCCGGGACGACCGGCGGCACGTGCAGAAGCACCTGCGGCGGTACGCCCGGCACGCGCGGGGGCCGAGCGCCCGCATCGAGCGAGCCGCCGCCGAGCCGCGCATGCCGCGCACCGGGCTGGCGAGGGCCTGGCGACGCGCCGCCAAGCCCCTCTACAACTGGATCACCCGCCGGCTCCTCTCCTGGCGGGACGCGGAGGAGCGCCGCGACATCGCCGACCCCTGGCCCACCTGGGGCCCCCCCGCGGGCCCCCGCGGGCCCTCACCGGGGCCCCCGGGCGGGAATCCACCCCCGCCGGGATCGCATTGAGTACAGTTCCCAGCTCCGCTTCCCGATCGCAGGACCCTCCCGGAGCCGGCCTGGCCGGGGGGCGCGCGGACCGCCGGCGCCCCGAACCCGCCCGGCGATTGCATCGCCCCGGCCCGGCCCTATGGTGTCGCCCCCATGAGAATCGTGATCGTCGGCGCCGGGGAGGTGGGCCACCACCTCGCGGACATCCTCTCGCGCGAGGAGCACCGCGTCACCATCGTCGACTCCGACGCCTCCAAGGCCCAGCGCCTGGTGGAGTCGCTGGACGTGCAGGTCCTGGTGGGGGACGGCACGCGGGCGGAGCTCCTGACCGGATGCGGCGCCTCCAAGGCCGACCTGGTGATCGCGGTCACCAACAACGACTACGTCAACATGCTGGCGTGCATGGTGAGCCACGGCCTGGGCGCCCGGCGCCTGATCCTGCGGCTCAAGGACGACTCGCGGCTGGCCGGCTACCGCTACTTCTACAAGCGCAGCCTGGGCTTCGACGTGGTGTTGTCGACCGAGGCGCTGGCGGCCGAGGAGATCCTGAACACGGTGCGCGAGCAGAACGCCCTGGAGGTGGAGACCTTCGCCGAGGGGCGGGTCCAGCTCCGGCGCCTGCGGCTCAAGGAGGAGAGCGAGCTGACCGAGGGGCCCCTGGCCGACACCTCGGTGCCCAGCGGGACCCTGATCGTCGCGGTGCAGCGGCGCGAGCGCTTCTTCGTGCCCGCCGGGGACGACCAGCTGGCGGTGGACGACCAGGTGTACGTGATCGGCCGGGGGTCCGACCTGGACGCCTTCGAGCGCCGCGCCGGGGCGCCCGCCCGCTCGCGCCGCAGCGTGGTGCTCATGGGGGCCGGAGACGTGGGCCGCCGCATCGCCTCGCGGCTGGTGGGCCTGGAGGACGTCTCGCTGCGGGTCATCGAGACCAACGCCGAGCAGGCCCAGGCCCTGGCGGCCGAGGTGCAGGGCGACATGATGGTCCTGGTGGGGGACGCCACCGACCTGAACCTGCTGCAGGAGGAGCGCATCGGCGACGCCAACATCTTCGTGGCCACCAGCGGCGACGACGAGCGCAACATGATGGCCTGCCAGCTGGCCCGCTCCCTGGGGGTCGAGCGCACCATCGCCATGGTCAACAAGCCCTCCTACCACCAGATCTACGACCTCCTGGGCATCGACCGCGCCATCTCCCCGCGCATCCTGTGCGCCAACCGGATCCTGCGCTTCGTCCGCTCGGAGTCGGTGTCCACCATCGCCGTGATCGGCGAGGGGCGGGCCGAGGTGCTCGAGCTGGAGGCGCACTTCGCCAACGGCAAGAACAAGAGGAAGAGCCTCAAGGTCCGCCACCTGGGCCTGCCCCGGGGCTCGATGATCGGCGCCATCGTGCGCGGGGAGGAGGTGCTGATCCCCAGCGGGGAGAGCTCGGTGGTCGAGGGCGACCACGTGATCCTGTTCACCCTGCCCGACAACCTCGAGCAGGTGGAGGGCTTCTTCCACCGGATCAGCGAGACCGGCCGGGACTGACCCCCGGGGGACCGCGCCGCCGCCAAGCCATGAACCTGCACGCCGTCGGATGGCTCCTGGGCTGCGTCCTGCTGCTGCTCGCCGCCTTCCTGCTGGTCCCCGCCGGGGTCGGCTTCCACTACGGCGAGGCCGAGGCCTGGGCCTGCGTGCACACGGCCGTGGTCACCGCCCTGGCGGGGGGCGGCCTGGTGTGGCTGTACCGGGGCTCCACCATCACCCCTGAGGGAAAGGCGGACTACTTCCGCCGCGAGGGCCTGGCGGTGGTGGGGCTGTCCTGGCTCCTGGCGGGGGCGGTGGGGGCCCTGCCGTACCTCTTCTCGGGGGTGCTGACCTCGCCCGTGGACGCCTTCTTCGAGTCGGTCTCGGGCTTCACCACCACCGGCTCCACCATCCTCTCGGCGGTGCAGCTCGACGGCGATCCGAGCATCGGCATGGACCCCCTGCCGCGGGCCATCGCCTTCTGGCGCTCCTTCACCCACTGGCTGGGCGGGGTGGGCATCGTGGTGGTCTTCGTGGTGCTCTTCCCCACCGGGGGGCGCAGCCTGTTCCGCTCCGAGGTCCCCGGCATCTCGCGCGAGGCCGGGCACCAGCGCGTGCGCGACAGCGCCCTCTCCCTGGTGCGCATCTACGTGGGGCTGACGCTGATCCAGGGGGTGCTCCTGTGGTTGTCGGGGCTCTCCCCCTTCGACGCCGCCATCCACTCCTTCGGCACCCTGGCCACCGGCGGCTTCTCCAACCACTCGGCCAGCATCGCCCACTTCGGCTCCTGGCTGGTGGAGCTCAACATCATCGTCTTCATGTTCCTGGCGGGCATCAACTTCGCCATCTACGACGCCACCCTGCGGGTGGGCCCGCGCAAGGGCTGGCGCATGGCCATCGGCTCGGCCGAGGTGCGCTGGTACTGCACCATGATGGTGGGGGCCGCGGTGCTGATCGGTTTGGTGCTGTGGTTCTGGGGGGGCAGCAACGGAGCGCCCGACTCCGATCTGCCGGACTACGGTCACTTCGGGCGCTCGATGCGCGACAGCGCGTTCAACGCCGTGGCCCTGCAGACCAGCACCGGCTACGGCACCGCCGACTTCGACCGCTGGCCGCCCATCTGCCGCATGCTGCTGATGTTCCTGGCCTTCGTGGGGGCCTGCGCGGGCTCCACCGGGGGCGGCCTCAAGATGGTGCGCTTCATGATCGTGGCCAAGGCCGCCCTGCGCGGCATCCGGCGCTTCGCTCGCCCGCGCGCCATCCACTCGCTGCGCATCGACGGGCAGACCCTGGACGAGGGCGTGGTGGCCTCGGTGACCGGCTTCTTCGGCCTGTGGATCATCGTGGCCGTCCTGGGGACCCTGTGCGTGGCCGCCTCGGGGGTCGATCCGGTCAGCTCGGCCACCAGCGTCCTGGCCACGCTGAACAACATCGGTCCGGGCCTGGCCCGGGTGGGACCCTCGATGAACTTCGGCGAGCTGGCGGATCCGATCAAGCTCCTGCTGTCCCTGTTCATGATCCTGGGGCGGCTGGAGTTCTACGCCGTGGTGGTGCTCTTCGTGCCCGGCTTCTGGCGCCGGTAGGCGAGCGCAGCGAGCATGTGGTGCAGCCGCGCGCAGGAGCGCGCGGCGCGATCACCGGCCTGCCCCGGCCCCCCTGGCTCGTCCGTCCCCGGGCGGAGGCGCCGCCTGCGGAGCAGGCGCGCCGACGAGGATTCTCCGGCACGCCTGGTGGGTCTGAGGCGAAGCCTCGCTAGGATTCGGGGGTCCTCGCTCCGCCACGGGGCGGGGCAGCAACCCGTGACGATCCCGCGAGAGGCGCCCCCGATGAATAACGCCCGCCGGTTGTGAACCGGACTCAGGGGGCGCCGGGCGTCCCCCTCCGAGCCGCGAGCCGGGAGAGCTCCGTTCTCCGGGCCCGCCCCCGCCAGGGCCTCGTCGACCGGGATCTGATCCTTCTCTCGAGGCGCCGGCAGGGACGGCCGGGATCCGCCTCGGGCTCGCTCCGCGTGGACCGGATTCGGATCCACCGTCGGGGGCAGGCGGTCGCGTCGATCGAGCGAGCACAGAAAGGGACCGATCATGAAGACACTCACCCGCATCGAGTTGGCCGACGTCCAGCAGGTCTACGACGGCCCCGAGGGAGACCTCTGGGAGCTGGTCATGGGCGAGCAGATC
>CAZTTG010000167.1:0-5398 GCA_964615935.1 uncultured Planctomycetaceae bacterium
GGGGCTCTCCTTCTTGGTGGTGGAGCTGCTTCAACTCCTTTACTACCAACGGGTTCAGCCCCCGTCCAAACCTCACAGAGCTACGGACATCCTCCCACTGACCCTCCGGACCGGTTAGCCGGCATGTAAGCTGCGCGTTAATGCCGCGGAAGACGGATCCCCCTCGGCCCGCCACCCGTCCTACCGTGCGGACTGCCCGCCCCACCCCCGCGCCCCCCAGGCGGGGTACCATTGACATATCGAGCGCGGCAACATCCGCGAAACACCGTATGGGGCAACGTCCGCTAGGATAGTCCTCTGTATCGCGGCGGGACCCGGAGGCCGGCCCGCGGGCCTTCATACCGCCACAGTCTCCTGGTGTGGCCGCTCCCGGCCGCACGTCTCTCTCGACCCACAGCTTCGACCGCTCGGGCCTCGGCGGATCGTCCGCGACCGCGCCGGGGCGCCCCCCATATCCCCTCCCCTGCACGTTAGGAGCCCACTCGATGACTGCAATCCGAAGATCTCTCCGCTGCCTGGGCGCGATCGGCGTCGCCGCCGCCCTCCTGAGCCTGCCCGGCCTGGCCGCGGGCGAGGCCCAGGTCACGGTGCTGGACGGAACCATCGGCGACACCCTGGTCCGCTGCGAGCTCGGCGGATTCTCGGCCGAGCCCGTGGACATCGCGGGCACTCCCCACCTCAAGCTCTCCGTGGACGACGAGGGCGTGATCCGCGAGATCGGGGCTCCCGAGCTTCCCCGCGTCTGCCGCAGCATCATCATCCCCGACGACGCCGCCATGACGGTGCGCGTCCACGACGTCAAGTACCACGACATTCCCGGGGTCCTGATCGCCCCCTCCCGGGGCGCCATCCTCCGCACGCAGGATCCGGCCAGCGTCCCCTACTCCTTCGGTCGCGAGTACGCGCGCGACGCCTGGTTCCCGGCCGAGGTGGTCACGCACCGCGATCCCTACGTCCTGCGCGACGTGCGCGGCATGGTGATCGAGGTCAACACCTTCCAGTACAACCCGGTCACCCAGGTGCTCCGGGTCTACGACGAGGTGACCTTCTCCGCGGTCGCCACCGGTCCCGGCACGGTCAACGTCTACGACCGCGCCCTCGCCCCCGACCGCACCGTCGCGAGCTTCCGCCAGATCCAGCAGCACCACTTCATCAACGCCGGGCAGGTCGACTACACCCCGCTCGGTGAAGAGGGTGACCTGCTGATCATCAGCTACGGCAACTTCATGGCCGCCATGCAGCCCTTCATCGACTGGAAGAACTCGACCGGCCGCGACACCACCATCGTGGACGTGGCGACGATCGGCAACACCTTCACCGCCATCAAGGCCCACATCCAGGGCGTCTACAACACCAGCAACCTGGCCTTCGTGCTGCTGGTGGGCGACGTCGCCCAGATCAAGTCCGGCAGCTACGCGGGCGGCCTCTCGGACCCGGATTACTCCCGCATGGACGGCGACTGGTATCCGGACATCCTGGTGGGGCGCTTCTCGGCCTCCACCATTGCCCAGGTGGACACCCAGGTCCTCCGCTCGGTCGAGTACGAGCAGATGGACCACAGCGTCGGCCTGGGTGACTGGCACGCCCGGGGCATGGGCATCGCCTCCAACCAGGGACCCGGCCACTTCGGCGAGTACGACAACCAGCACATGGACCTGATCCGCCTGGACCTGCTGGCCTATGGCTTCAGCCTGGTGGACCGGATCTACGATCCCAGCGGCACCATCAGCCAGATCTCCAACGGCCTCAACTCCGGTCGCCGCGCGGTCCACTACTGCGGCCACGGCAGCACCACCTCCTGGGGAACCACCGGCTTCTCCAACACCAACGTCAACGCCCTGACCAACGACAACCGGCTGCCCTTCATCCACAGCGTGGCCTGCGTCAACGGCGCCTTCAACTCCACCTGCTTCGGCGAGGCCTGGCTGCGGGCCACCCACGGCGCCGAGCCCACCGGGGCGGTGGGGGCCTACATGTCCTCCATCAACCAGTACTGGGACGAGCCCATGTACGCGCAGGACGAGACCGTCGACCTGTTCTGCGCCGAGGCCTACTGGAGCCTGGGAGCCCTGTGGTTCGCCGGCTCCTGCCACATGATGGACGTTTGCGGCCAGTGGGGCCGCGACATGTTCCAGACCTGGATCCTCTTCGGGGATCCCTCCCTGCACGTGCACAACCCCTGCGCCGCCCCCACCAACTACTGCCAGGCGGCGTCCAACTCCACCGGCCTGCCGGCCTCCATCGGCTACACCGGCGCTCCCAGCATCGGCACCAACAACTTCGCCCTGACTATCGGCCTCGCCCCGCCCAACAAGTCGGCTCTCTTCTTCTACGGCTTCAGCCAGGACAACAAGCCCTTCGGCGACGGGATCCTGTGCGTGGGGACGCCGGTCCAGCGGCTGAATCCGCCGTTCCAGCTCAATGGAGCCGGCTCGGGAGCGGTCACCCTGGACTTCACCCAGAACCCGTTGAGCGGGCTCGCCGCGGGGCAGAACATCTTCATGTCGGGCTGGTTCCGCGATCCCACCGGGGGCTCCGCGGGCTTCAACTTCTCGAACGGCCTCGACGTCACGATCTGCCCGTGACATCCCTCCCTGCGGGAGCGGCCTCGCACTCCTGAGGCGCAGCCGCCCCGGATCGGAACGCCAGGGCCGCCGCCTTCCCCCCGGGGGAGGGCGGCGGCGCCTATTCCGGGCCGCTCTTCTTCGGCTCGCACTCCTCCGAGCCGCACTGGTGCACCTCGACGGTCACGTGGGCCAGGGCCGGCTCCTCGGGTAGCAGTGCCTTGTAGTGCTCGGGCGGCTGGGGATCGTGGGTCACCACCGAGACGATGGCGGCGTAGCGATCGGGGGCCACGCGCCACACGTGCAGGTCGGCCACCTCGTTGTCGGCCCGGGACTCGATCGCGGCGCGCAGCCGGTCGACGGTCTCCAGGGGCACGCTGCTGTCGAGCAGGATGCGCCCGGTGTCGCGGACCAGGCCGAGGGCCCAGCGCCCGATCACCACCGCGCCCACGATTCCCACCGCGGGGTCCATCCACACCCAGCCCAGCCACTTGCCGGCGGCCAGGGCCCCGATGGCCAGGACCGAGGTCAGGGCGTCGGCCACCACGTGCAGATAGGCCGCGCGCAGGTTGTGGTCGGAGTGGTGGTGATGGCCGTGGTGGTGATGCTCCCCGCGCAGCATCCAGGCGGAGATCAGGTTGACGATCAGGCCCAGGATCGCCACTCCCATGGCCTCGTCGAAGCCGATCTCGCGCGGCCGGAAGAAGGCCTTGCCGGACTCCCAGACCATCACCAGGGCCACCACGCCCAGCACCACCGCCGAGGTGAAGCCCCCCAGGACGCCCACCTTGCCGGTGCCGAAGCTGTAGCGCTGGTTGCGGGCGTTGCGGCGCGACCAGTAGTAGGCGAACCAGGTGATGCCCAGGGCGGCCGCGTGGCTCCCCATGTGCCAGCCGTCGGCCAGCAGGGCCATGGAGTTGAAGACGCTCCCGGCGACCACCTCGGCCACCATGGTGATCAGGGTCAGCGCGATCACCCGGCGCGTGTTGCGCTCGCCGGGGCTGACGGGCACGACGCGCAGCGGCTGGTCCTGGCGGACCTCGGCGGTGTGGACGTGGTTCATGGGCAGGGTCCCGGGCGGCGGGGATTATGCGCCCGGACGCCGCTGTCGGCCAGCCGCGGCGGCCTCGTGCGGGCGGGCCGTGGCCGGGGGGCTTTCTCGGAGGGTGGGGCCCCCGGGGTGGAGGGAGATTCCGCGCCGCGCCGGCTCGCCCGGGCGCGGCCATCCCACGGGCCCCCCACCGCCCGGGGATCGCCCCGGCCGGCCGCGGTTGCGCTCTTTCTGCTACCCTCCCCGCGATGCAGCCCGTCCTGCTCCTCGACGTCGTCGGCCTCACCCCGCGCCTCCTGCGCGAGCACGCGCCCCGGCTGGCCCGGCTCGCCTCCCGCGGCGCCCGGGCACCCATGGACGGGGTCCTTCCGGCGGTGACCTGCAGCGCCCAGGCGACCCTGCTCACCGGCCTCTCGCCATCGGAGCACGGCGCGGTGGGCAACGGCTGGCTGGACCCGGCCACCCTGGAGCCCGCCCTGTGGCGCCAGTCCAACCGGCTGGTCTCGGGCGGGAAGCTCTACGAGCTGGCCCGGGAGCGCGACCCGGAGTTCACCTGCGCCAAGCTCTTCTGGTGGTTCAACCAGGGGGCCGCGGTCGACTGGTCGGTCACCCCCAAGCCCTACTATCCGGCCGACGGGCGCAAGATCCTCGACGTCTACTCGCGGCCGGCGTCCTTCGGCGACGAGCTGAAGGCCGCGCTGGGCCCCTTCCCCTTCTTCGACTTCTGGGGTCCTCGCGCGGGCCTGGCCTCCAGCCGCTGGATCGCCGACGCCGCCCGGCTCGCGCTGGAGCGGCACCGGCCCGCCCTGACCCTGGTCTACCTCCCCCACCTCGACTACTCGCACCAGCGCTACGGGCCGAACGACCCGCGCTCGATCCAGGCGGTGCGCGAGGTGGACCAGCTCGCCGGGGAGCTGATCGAGGTCGCCGATTCGGTCGGCGCCGAGGTGGTCGCCGTGAGCGAGTACGGCATCGCCGAGGTGGATCGGCCGGTGCACCTCAACCGGGCCCTGCGCGAGGCCGGCCTGCTGGAGGTTCGCGATGGCCCCGCGGGCGAGCTGCTCGACGTCTTCGCCAGCCGCGCCTTCGCCCTGGCCGATCACCAAGTGGCTCATGTGTACGCCCGGTCCCCCGAGGACGCGCGGGTCGCGCGCCGCCTGCTCGAGGAGGTGCCCGGGGTTGGGCGGGTCCTGGACGAGGGAGAGCAGGTCGCCGCCGGTCTGCGCCATCCGCGCTCGGGACAGCTCGTGGCGGTGGCCGAGGAGCGCGCCTGGTTCACGTACTACTACTGGCTCGACGGCGAGCGCGCCCCCGATTTCGCGCGCACCGTGGACATCCACCGCAAGCCGGGGTACGACCCCTGCGAGCTGTTCCTCGATCCGAAGATCGCCCTGCCGAAGCTGCGGATCGCATCGCGGCTGCTCAGGAAGGTCCTCGGCTTCCGCTACCTGATGGACGTCGTGCCGCTCGACGCGAGCCTGGTGGGCGGCAGCCACGGACGCCCGCCGGACGATCCCGAGGACGGGCCCGTGTTCATCGCATCCCGGCCCTTTGGGGAGGGCGGGGGTGACTGCGGGCCCGAGCCCGAGGGGGGGAGGGTGCCCATGGCCTCGGTGCGGGATCGGGTTCTGGGGATGGTGTTTCCGGGGTGAGGGAGGCCGGGGGGGGTGCTGCCCCGGCGGGTGGGTGCTGTGGCCGTGAGGCGGGGGCCGGAGCAACGGCAGACGGGAGCGGTCTACTCGGCGAGCGCCCGCGGAGCGGGCGCGGCCTCGTCACAGCCTCC
>CAZTTG010000168.1:0-5182 GCA_964615935.1 uncultured Planctomycetaceae bacterium
CCGCTCCGCGGGCGCTCGCCGAGTAGACCGCTCACATCTGCCGTTGCTCCGGCCCACGCCTCACGGCCAGAGGAATCATCCGTCGGGGGCAGGAAACCCGTCGGCTCCCCGGGGGGCGGACTCACATGCCCAGCCGGCCGCAGCGGAAGTCGTGCACCAGGAGCTCCAGGTTGGTCTCGCCCCGCCAGGTGTTCCATCGCGGGGTGTAGACCACGTGCAGGGGCTCGCCCATGCGGAGCTCGGAGCGGCGATCGGCCTTGCCGAAGGCCAGGGCCCGGTAGACCACCTCTCCCTTGCGCACCCGGATCGCCAGGTGCCGCTCGTCCTTGCCGATCACCCGCGGCTGCTCCGCCAGGCGCAGGTCGCTGGAGAGCAGCACGGGCCGCTCGTTTCCCCGGCCGAAGGGCTCCAGCCGGTCGATCTCCCGCATCAGCTCGGGGGTCATGCGGCCCAGCGGCAGGTCGTAGTCGATCAGGAGCTCGCCGTCCGGGTGGCCGCCGCCGCCGAGCATCTCGCGGGTCCTCGCGCAGATCGCCTCGCGCAGGGCGTCCACCCGATCGGCCGCGACCTCGCAGCCGGCCGCGTCGGCGTGCCCCCCGAAGGCGCGCATGTGCGCGGCGCCGCCCTCCATGGCCCGGAGCACGTCGAAGCCGGGCACCGAGCGCGCGCTTCCCCGGCCGGCCTCGCCGTCCAGGCCGATCACCAGGGCCGGGCGGGCGAAGCGCTCGGCCAGGCGCGCGGCGACGATGCCCGCCACGCCCTGGTGCCAGCCCTGGCCGGCCAGCACCAGGAAGGGGTGCGCCTCGGCGTCGCGGAACGAGGCTTCGGCCTGCTCCAGGGCCTCTTCCAGGAGCCGGCCCTCGATGGCGCGGCGCTCGACGTTCATCGAGTCGAGCTTCACCGCCAGCTGGCGGGCGCTTCCGCCGTCATCGCACAGCAGGAGCTCGAGCGCCAGGTGGGCCGATCCCAACCGACCCGCGGCGTTCAGGCGCGGGCCGAGCTGGAAGCCGACGTCCTCGGCGGTCAGGGTCCGCCTCAGCAGGCCGCACACGCCCAGCAGAGCCTCCAGTCCGGGGTGGCGGGTCCCCTGCAGGGACAGGAGTCCCCAGCGGGCCAGCACGCGGTTCTCGGAGACCAGCGGCACCACGTCGCAGACCGTGGCCAGGGCCACCAGCGAGGTGGCGTCGAGGAGGAAGGCGCGCAGGTCCTCCCGCACCCGCTCGGCGCCGGTGATCTCCCGAGCCAGGGCCCAGGCGAGCTTGTAGGCCACGCCCGAGCCGCACAGCTCGCGGAAGGGGTAGCGGGAGCTCGCGAGCTTGGGGTTGACGATCGCCACCGCGGGAGGGAGATCGCCCTCGGGGGGCTCGTGGTGGTCGGTGATGACCGTGTCGATCCCCCGGCGGCGAAGCTCGGCGATCGGCCCCACCGAGGAGGTGCCGTTGTCGACGCTGACCACCAGGCCGGCTCCCTCGCTCTGCGCCCGCCGCACCGAGTGCTCGCCGAAGGAGTAGCCGTCCTGGAGGCGATTGGGGACGTGCCAGGCGGCGCGCGCGCCCAGGAGTCGCAGGAGCCGCATCAGGATGGCGGTCCCGGCCAGCCCGTCGACGTCGTAGTCGCCGTGGACCAGGATGGTCTCCCCCTCGCGGATCGCTCGCGCCACCCGCCCGGCCGCGGCCGGCATGTCGGGCAGATCGAGGGGGTCGTTCAGCGCGTGCAGGCTGGCCTCCAGGAAGCTCGCCACCTCGGTCGGCTCGGCGTGGCCCCGGCCGACCAGGAGCCGGGCCACGGGCTCGGAGAGCCCCTGATCGCGAGCCAGAGCGCGCACGCTCTCGTCGTCGACGTCCCGGAGCTGCCAGCGCGTGGTCAAGGGGTCTCGCTTCCTCGTTATGGGGGTGCGGGGCGAGTGTAAGCTGCCGCCCGCCGCCTGGCCAGCGGGGGGGCGGCGCGCCCCCGGGGCGGGCGGGATTTGCCCCCTTGGCGCTTGTGAGTCGGGGTGGGGCCGGAGGAGACTAGCGAGCATGACCGGAGCACCGAACGAGGCCGCCGCAGCCTTTCGCCAGCTTCCCTCGGTGGAGTCCCTCCTCCTCAGCGAGGAGGTGATCGGGATGGGGGGGGGCCTCTCCCGCGAGGTCCTGGCCGAGCTGGTGCGCGCGACCGTCGACGCCTGGCGGGGGCGCATCGCCCGCGAGGGCCTGGAGGCTCCGGCGGTGCGCGAGCGCATCGGGCGGGGAGAGCTCCTCGCCGACCTCGAGCGGGCGGTGCGCGTCGAGCGGGGGCGGGGTCTGCGGCCGGCGATCAACGCCACCGGGGTCGTGCTGCACACCGGGCTGGGCCGGGCCCCGGTGCACCCCGAGGCGGCCGCGGCCATGGCGGAGGCCGCCGGCGCGTACTGCGTGCTGGAGGTCGACCGCTTCAGCGGCGAGCGCAACCAGCGGGACGATCGCCTGGGGGTGCTGCTGCGGCGCGCCACCGGGGCCCAGGAGGGCATCGCCGTCAACAACTGCGCGGCCGCCGTGATGCTGGCGCTCAACACCTTCGGAGCGGGTCGCGAGGTGATCGTGAGTCGCGGCGAGCTGGTGGAGATCGGCGGCTCCTTCCGGATGCCCGACGTGATGGAGCGCGCGGGAGTCAGCCTGCGCGAGGTGGGCACCACCAACCGCACGCGCCTCGAGGACTTCCGGCGGGCGATCGGCGACCGCACCGGCCTCCTGCTCAAGGTCCACCGCAGCAACTTCCGCCAGCAGGGCTTCATCGCCGAGGTGGGGGCGGCCGAGCTGGCCGAGCTGGGGCGCGAGGCGGGCCTTCCCACGGCCTTCGACCTGGGCTCGGGCCGGCTCGAGCTCGAGGGCAGCCGGCCGCTGGAGCCCCTGGCCGATGAGGCCCGCGTGTCCGAGGCGGTCGCCGGCGGCGTGGACGTCGTGACCTTCTCGGGGGACAAGCTCCTCGGCGGCCCCCAGGCGGGACTGGTCGTCGGCCGGCGAGGCGCGGTGGCCGCGATGCGCGACAACCCGATGTACCGCGCCCTGCGCCTGGACAAGGCCACCCTGGCCGGCCTCGAGCGCACGCTCGAGCTCCTGCTCGACGGCCGCGGGGACGAGCTGCCGGCCCGGGGGATGATCCTGGCGACTCCGGAGGAGCTCGAGCTGCGAGCGCAGTTCCTGGCCCGCGGAATCGCGGAGCTTCCCGGCTACGAGGTGGAGGTGATCGAGGAGGCCTCCCAGCCGGGGAGCGGCAGCGCCCCGCACGTCTTCCTGCCCACCCGCGTGACGGCGGTCCGTCCCCTGGAGCGCTCGGTCGGCTCGCTCGCCGCGGCCCTGCGAGCCGGCGATCCCCCGGTCTTCGCCCGCATCCAGGAGGGGCGCCTGCTCCTGGATCCGCGCACGCTCCTGGAGGGGGACGACGAGCGGCTGGTGGAGGCCTTCCGCGCGGTCGGTGGGCGGGGGAGCCCCTCTTGACCCCTGGAGATGCCGTGATCGAAATCGAGGGACTGCGCAAGGAGTACGGCGAGCTGATCGCCGTGGACGACGTGAGCTTCTCCGCCCGGCCGGGGGAGATCTTCGGCCTCCTGGGCCCCAACGGCGCCGGCAAGTCGACCACCATCGGCTGCATCTGCGGCCTGATCCCTCCCACCGACGGCCGCATCCGCGTCCTGGGTCTGGACACCGCGGCCGAGGGCGCCTGGGCGCGGCGCGAGCTGGGCCTCGTGCCCCAGGAGCTGGCCATCTACGAGGACGTGTCGGCGACCGAGAACCTGCGGTTCTGGGGCTCGGCCTACGGCCTGCGCGGAGAGGAGCTCCGGGGACGTGTGGCCGAGATCCTGGACCTGGTCGGCCTGGTGGATCGCGCCCGGGAGCCGGTCAAGCGCTTCAGCGGCGGCATGAAGCGGCGCCTCAACCTGGCCTGCGGCCTCGTGCACCGGCCCAAGGTGCTGCTGCTCGACGAGCCCACGGTGGGCGTGGATCCCCAGTCGCGCGTGCGGCTCCTGGAGCTGGTGCGCTCCGAGGTGTCGGCGGGGACCTGCGTGCTGTACACGACCCACTACATGGAGGAGGCCGAGGAGCTGTGCGACCGCCTGGCGGTCATCGACCACGGCCAGCTCATCGCCTCGGGGACCCTGGAGGAGCTCCGCGGCATGGTCGGCGAGCGGGACGTGCTGCGGCTGGCGGGCCGCTTTGACCCCGAGGCCGTGCGGGGCGCCCTGCGCGAGCTGGAGGGGGTCGAGGTGGTGCAGGCGGACGAGGCCTCGCTGCGGCTCGCCCTCGAGGGCGCCTCCCGCCGGCTGCCCGAGCTCTTCGGCGCCCTGCAGTCGGCCGGCGGCGAGGTGCGCGAGACCACCCTGACCCAGCCCAGCCTGGAGAGCCTCTTCATCAAGCTGACCGGCAAGGAGCTCCGGGAGTAGGCATGGCCTTCGTCTGGAGCGCGGCCCTCAAGGACCTGCGGCGGATGGGGAGCGATCCCCTCTCGTTCCTGCTGTGGCTGGGGATCCCGCTCCTCATCGGGGGCATGATCATCCTGGCGACCGGCGGCCGAAAAGGGGTCTCGCCCCGGGCCGAGCTGCTGGTGGTGGACGAGGACGACAGCCTCCTGAGTCGGCTCCTCCTGGGGGCCCTGGGTCAGTCGGGGGCCGACTCGGTGGTGCAGGCCGAGGCGGTGGAGCGGGAGGAGGGTCTCGAGCGCATCCACGCCGGCGACGGCAGCGCGCTGCTGATCATCCCCGAGGGCTTCGGCGCGGCGATGCTGCGCGAGGAGCCCACCCGCCTCGAGCTTCTGAAGAACCCCGCGCAGACGATCCTGCCGGGGATCGTCGAGGAGATGCTGAGCGTCCTCGTCGATGGATCGTTCTACGTCCATCGGGTGTTCGGGGAGGAGCTGCGGCAGATCGCGGACATGGTGGACGGGGAGGCGGACGCGGGGCCCATGGACGCGGACGTGGCCACCCTCAGCGTCTCGATCAACCGGGCCATGAGCCGCCTGGAGAAGTACCTCTTCCCGCCGGTGATCGAGTACGAGACGGTGGCGATCGTGAAGGAGGGATCGGAGGCCGAGGAGCCCCCGGGGCTAGGGCTCCTGTTCCTGCCCGGGATCCTGTTCATGGCGCTGCTGTTCATGGCTCAGGGGATGAGCGAGGACCTGTGGAAGGAGCGCCGGCTGGGGACCCTGCGGCGCGCCCTCGGCTCACCCA
>CAZTTG010000169.1:0-5073 GCA_964615935.1 uncultured Planctomycetaceae bacterium
CCGACCGGGCGTGCCGGAGAATCCTCGTCGGCGCGCCTGCTCCGCAGGCGGCGCCACCGCCCGGGGATGGACGAGCCAGGGGGGCCGGGGCAGGCCGGTGATCGCGCCGCGCGCTCCTGCGCGCGGCTGCGCCACATGCTCGCTGCGCTCGCGTGACGCGGACGGGCCCCTGACGGGGCCCGCGCTCGCCTCCCGGCGAGCGCAAGCAAACCGCCGGCCAGGGGCGCGCCCGATGCCCGCGCGGGGTCCGGCGAGGGACCCCGCACCGGATCAGTTGAGGAAGGGGTCGATCTGGCGGCGGAAGGCGGGGTTGTTGAGCTTGCCCAGGGCGCGCACCTGGATCTGGCGCACGCGCTCCAGGCTCACCCCCAGCTCCCGCGCGACCTCGGCCAGGGTGTGCTCGCGCGGCACGCCGATGCCGAAGCGCTTGCGGACCACCAGGCGCTCCCGCTCGCTCAGGCGATCGAGGGCGCCCTCCACGCTCGACTCGAGGGAGACGTCCTCGAACTCGGGGCGGTAGGAGCCATCCTCCCCGGGGCTCTCCAGCACGTCGCGCAGCCGGCTTCCCTCGTCGCCGTCGTCGAAGGCCGTGTCCATGGACTGGCTGGCGCGAGAGGCGGCGATGGCCGCCGCCACCAGGTGCTCGGCGAGGTCGGCCTCCCCGGCGATCTCGCCGGCCGAAGCCTTGTCATCCCCGAGCCTGTTTCGGGCGTCGTGGATGTGCTTCATGGCCTTCTGGAGGTAGACCGGGACGCGGACGGTATGGCTGCTGTTGTACAGGTAGCTGCGGAAGGCCTGGTTGAGCCAGTGCACCGCGTAGGTGCGGAAGAGCAGCCCGCGGCGCCAGTCGAAGCCGTCCACCGCCCGGAAGAGGGACGCGGCGCCCTCCTGGATGAGGTCGAAGGGGCTGACCGTCGTGTGCGTGTAGCGCTCGACGTTGATGAGCACCAGGTAGAGGTTGCGCTCCACCATCTCGGTGCGCAGCGCGTGGAGCTCGACCCAGCGCCGGCAGACCTCGTCGGGGAGCTTCCCGCAGCAGGGCTCTTCGGCGTTCGTCAGCTTGGCGCAGCCGATCCCCACCAGCTCCTCCTGGGTCATCTCGAAGCGCTGAAGGCACTCCTGCAGGCGGATGCGCGCGAACTCGATCCGCCGCGCCAGGCGCGCCTCGGCCTCCCGGTCGAGGGGCTCGATGGTGTCGACCTCGGCCCGGAACTGCTGGTGCAGCGGGATCCGGGTGCGCGCGCCGTAGGTCGGCGAGGCGCGCCTCCACTCGGAGGGATCGCGCATCTCGAGATCCACGCCGCCCATGTCCAGCCTGCGCGCGAGGGCCGCGGCCCTCTCCGCGAAGCGGTCGCCGTCCACGGCCAGCCGGCCGAGGTATCCGTCCAATGTGTCCTGGGTGAGAATCCTGCCCGCCACGGTCGTTCTCCCCTGCCGGTGAGCTTCTACTCCATAATGAAGAACGGGAAAAGCGGCCCGTCCGTACGGTGGTTCCGGACCCGCGAACGTGAAACCTCTGTAGTCCGGTCCACCGCCGTGGAAGCCCCGCCCGTGCCGGGGCCTCCGGCCGCCCGCCCGGGGGGCTCCCCGGGCGAGTCGTCGGGGCCCTGATCCCTGCCAGGGAGCCCCTCCGGGGCCGATAGGCACCCCGGGAGAGGCCACGCGGGGCCCCGCCGCACCCCAGGTAACGCCCCAAGGCTCCGGGGGTTTGGCAGAACCCGGCGAAAAGGCCCGGCCCGCCCTTCCCGGATCCGGGAATCAGCCGGGGCCGCGGCGATCAGGCGCCGGTCGAGTCCTCCGAGGCGAGGGCCGCCTCCTCCTCGTCGAGGTAGGTGCTCTGCACCTCGCGGGGGATGAACTCGTCCAGGTGGGAGAGCCCCTCGATCTCCTTGACCAGGTTGCGCGCGATCACCATGCGCTGGATCTGGTTGGTGCCCTCGTAGATCTGGAGGATCTTGGCGTCGCGGAAGTACTTGGCGATGGGGTAGTCCTCCATGAAGCCGTAGCCACCGAAGATCTGGACGGCGTCGGTGGCCACCTGCATGGCGGTGTCGGTGGCGAAGCACTTGGACATGGCGGCGACCTTGGAGACGTTGCGCTCCCCCGAGTCGATGGCGGCGGCGGCGGCGTAGACCAGCCAGCGCGCGGCCTCGGTCCTGGTGGCCATGTCGGCCAGCATCTGCTGCACCATCTGGAAGGCGGAGATGGGCTTGCCGAACTGGCGCCGCCGGTTGGCGTACACCAGCGCCAGGTCCAGGGCCCCCTGCGCGGCGCCCACGGCCTGCGCGGCCACTCCGGGGCGGGCCTTGTCGAGGGTCATCATGGCGTGCTTGAAGCCCGCCCCCGGCCGCCCGCCGATCAGGTTGGCCTTGGGCACGCGGACGTGGTCGAAGTGGGTCTCGACCACCGACGCGCAGCGGATGCCCATCTTGTCCTCGATCTTCTTGATCTCCAGGCCGGGGGTGCCCTTCTCCACCACGATGGCCGAGATGCGCCGCGACTTGGATCTCGGGTCGGTGACGCAGAAGACCGAGTAGAGGTCCGCCTCGGCGCCGTTCGTGGTCCACTTCTTCTCGCCGCAGATCACGTAGTCGTCGCCGTCCTCGGTGGCGGTGACCGCCAGGGCTCCGGCGTCCGAGCCGGCGTACTTCTCCGAGAGGCAGAAGGCCACCAGCTTGCGGCCCTCGGCGACCTCCGGCAGCCAGCGCATCTTCTGCTCGTGGGTGCCACCCACGATGAGGGGGAAGGACCCCAGGGCGTTGACCGCGAAGGCCACGCCGAAGCCGGCGTCGGCCTTGGCCAGCTCCTCGGTGACCAGCGCCAGGGCCAGCACGCCGGCCCCGTATCCCCCGTACTCCTCGGGGATGAAGGTCTTGAGCAGCCCGGCCTCGGCCACCGCCCGTCCGGCCTCGTGGTTGTACGCCTGCAGGCGGTCGTACTTCGCCGCGCCGGGACGCACGTGCTCGTCGGCGATCCGGCGCGCGATTTCCCGCAGCTCGATGGCTCTCTGGCTGAAGACGATGTCTTGGGGCATGAGGGGTCTCCCGGAAATGAAGGGCGGACAGTATAGCCGCGGCCCGCCGGCGCGGCCCGGGGGCTCGAGGGGGCTCGGCGCAGAGGCGGGGATCAGGGCCCGGCGACCAGCTCCAGCCGGATCGAGAGATCGCCCCGGGTGACGGGCTGGATCGCCTCGGCCCCGCCCTGGGTGTCCTCCACGAAGCCCGAGGGCACGTAGGAGACCTTGATCGCGAGCTCCTCGCTGGCGGGTGGGGCCTGGGGCATCATGGAGTGGGTGACGTTCAGCTCGAAGTCCAGGACCCTCCGGTCGCCCTCCGCCTCGACCTCGGCATCGCCCAGCCCGTATCGGCGGACCAGCCAGGCTCCGCGGGAGGAGCGGACGGTGACGTAGAAGCAGGAGTTCGGGCGCACGTCGAGCTCGCCGCTCAGCACGGCCTGCCCGGCGAAGAGGACCTCACCCGGCTGGGGCTGGACGCCGGACGGCATCTCCATCCCCGCGTGGGGGTCGGCGGCGGGCTGCACCTGCGGATCGACCGGCACCGGCGGGTCGCCGCAGGCCGAGAGCAGGAGGCCGAGCAGGAGGGAGGGGAGGATCGCAGCGGTCTTCATGGGTCCAGGTCGAGGCCCGGGGTCTCCAGCACCCCCCGGCGGGCCGGAGCCGGTTGGTGGGAAGCGAGCGCGGGAGTATCCTCGCTCGGGGGGGCGGGATTCCACAGGAAGAGCGGAAACCTCCCGCCTCCCCGGCCGTCCACCCCCTGGGGGGCGCAGCATGGAATCCCCGGAGAGAATTCACCGACGCGGCCCCGGCGTGCTCTTCGACCGCCGGGCCAAGGAGCGGCGCGAGGCGCGCGACCTGGCGCCCTTCGGCCTCCTGAGCGCCGATTCCCGCGGCCGGACCTGGCGCGAGGAGGCGGACGACCTGCGCACCTGCTGGGAGCGGGACCGCGACCGCATCGTGCACTCCACCGGCTTCCGCCGGCTGATGTACAAGACCCAGGTCTTCGTCAACAGCGAGGGCGACCACTACCGCACCCGGCTCTCCCACAGCCTGGAGGTGGGCCAGGTGGCGCGCAGCCTGGCCAACGCCCTGGGCCTGAACGAGCCGCTCACCGAGGCCCTGGCCCTGGCCCACGACATCGGGCACCCCCCCTTCGGGCACCGCGGCGAGTGGGCCCTGAACCGCCTGATGACGGACCACGGCGGCTTCCGCCACAACCGCCAGGTGCTGCGGGTGGTGGATCTGCTGGAGCGGCGCAGCCCGGAATACCCGGGCCTCAACCTGACCCGTGAGGTGCGCGAGTCGCTCCTCAAGCACGCGAGCGGCGACTCCTGGCCGACCGAGTTCGAACCGCGGCCGCGGCAGCCCTATCTCGAGGCCCAGGTGGTCGACCTGGCCGACTCCACCGCCTACAACGTCCACGACCTGGAGGACGGGCTCCTGGCGGGCATGTTCGAGGAGGAGCACCTGGAGGCCGAGGTGGCCGTGTGGCGCGGCGGGCGCGAGGCGGTGGCCCTCCGCCATCCGGGCTTCCTGGAGGAGACCTCGGACCGCAACCTGCGGGTCAAGCGCATCTCCAACGAGCTGCTCAAGATCTGCATCAACGACCTGATCGGAGCCAGCGAGCGGAGGCTGGCGAGGGCGGGCTTCGAGAGCCCCGAGGACGCGCGCGGCCGGCGCGCCCGGGTCATCGCCCACAGCCCCGAGATCGCCGCCGAGGCGAAGGAGCTGCAGCGCTTCCTCTACCGCCGCTTCTACCGGCACACGCGCTTGCAGGAGCTGGCTCGGCACGCGAGCCGGATCCTGAGGGGCCTGTTCCGGGCCTACGAGAAGAGCCCCCACGAGCTGGCGCCGTGGTACCGGGAGTGGGCCCGGGAGCAGGGCTTGCAGCGGGCGATCTGCGACTACCTGGCGGGCATGACCGACCGCTTCGCGGAGCTGGAGTGCGGGCGGTTGGCTGGGGGGGGGTGAGGGCTCGGTTTACGTGGGCGGTCTACTCGGCGAGCGCCCCCGCGGCCGGGGGCGCCCCGGCACGCCCCCCCCCCGCCCCCCCCCGG
>CAZTTG010000170.1:0-4750 GCA_964615935.1 uncultured Planctomycetaceae bacterium
CGGACATCCTGTGCTTCCGCACATCTGGGGTGTCCGAGATTCCCAGGGAAGGTCAGTACCGCCTTCATGAGCAGGATGTTCAGGTGGCCCGCGGCGCGTCCTCGCTGGGATCATCTTCCGCCTCCCCCCCCCGGTCCAGCCGCTCCAGCAGCTCGTCCAGCGGCTTCAGCACCACCTCCCAGTCGTAGCGCTCCTCGACGAAGGCGCGCGCGCGGGCGCCCAGCTCGCGGGCGGCGGTCGGCTCGGCGAGCAGGCCGCAGATGGCCGCGGCCTGGTCCTGCGCCGAGTCGGCCAGGAGGAAGTCGCGGCCGGGCTGGCCCTCGATCCCCTGGGTGGCCGAGGTCGTGCCCACCACCGGCAGCCCCATGGCCATGGCCTCCAGCACCTTGTTCTGGATGCCGCGGGCGATGCGCAGGGGGGCCACCGAGACCGCGGCGCGGCGCAGGTATTCGCGGGGATCCTCGACGAAGCCGGTGACGCTCACGCCGGGCTCGCTGGAGAGGGCCTGGACCTCGGGAGCGGGCTTGGAGCCCACGATGGTGAAGCGCGCCCGCGGGAAGCGCTGGCGAACGAGCGGGAGGACCTCGGAGACGAAGTGCTGGCAGCCGTCGATGTTGGGCAGGTAGTCCATCACGCCCACGAAGACCAGATGGGCGGGCTCGGCCTGCTCGGGCGCCGGCCGCAGGCGGTCGAGGTCCACGCCGTTGCGCAGGACCATCGAGGAGGGGCCGGGGATGCGCTCCTGGAAGATGCGCTCCTCCAGCGGGGTGCAGAAGACGTTCTCGTCGAAGGCGTGGGCCACGCCGCGCTCGAAGGCCTCCAGCCGCCTCCACTCGCGGCGGTAGACCCAGCTCCAGGGGAAGCGACTGCGGCCGGCGTACTGGCGCCACTTGTCCGAGTCCAGCTCGGCGAAGTGCATCACCCGGGCCAGGTGCGGGTGCGGCAGGAGGAAGGCCCCCATGGAAGAGGAGTAGGCGTAGCCCAGGTCCGCGTCGGCCGCGAGCTGGTCCACCTTGGACTGGAGCTGGCTGGAACCGAAGACCCCCAGGGTCAGCGGGCGCCGCGTGAGCAGCAGGGGCAGCGAGCGCAGCCGCGCGCGGCGCTCGTCGTGACAGAAGGCGTAGGTGGTGAAGCCGAGCTGGTTCAGCTTCTCGGCCGCCTCCAGGTCGGCCCGATCGTGGGCGAAGGCCACCACCGTCACCTGGTGGTGGCGCCGCATGCGCTGGATCAACCTCCAGGTGGTGATCTTGTCGCCGCGGTTGGGCGGGTAGGGGATGCGCTGCGAGAGAAAGAGGATCCGCACAGGGGGAAGCTACTGAAACGGCACAGGGCTCGCCAGCGCGCCCCCGGCCACAATTACCCGATGATTCGGAATCCGGCAGCCCGTAGAATCCTCCCGCTTTGGACACGCCCCATCCGCCTCGGGTTCGACTCGTCCTGCGGGTCGGCGTCACGGGCCACCGGGAGCTCGCGAACGCGGACCCCGAAAGGCTCCGCCAGACCGTTCGGGCGGCCCTGGAGGCCGCTCGAGAGGGGGCTGAGGCGGTCCTGGCGGGACCCGATCGGGGCGGCTACCTGGACCGGCCCCCGCTGCTGCGCGTCGTCTCGCCCCTGGCCGAAGGCGCGGACCGGGTGGTGGCCAGGGAGGCCCTCGAGCTGGGCTTCGAGCTGCACTGCCCGCTCCCCTTCGCGCGCGAGGAATACGAGCGGGACTTCGAGGACGAGGAGGTCCGCGAGGAGTTCCGGAGCCTGCTGGCGAGCGCCAGCGCGGTGCTCGAGCTGGACGGGAGCCGGAGCTCGGAGAAGGACGCCTACGAGGCCGTCGGCCGGACGGTCCTGGATCAGTGCGACCTCCTGGTCGCCATCTGGGACGGCAGCGAGCAGCGGCTGCGGGGCGGAACCGGCGACATCCTCGAGGAGGCCCTGCGGGCGTGCGTTCCCTGCCTGCACGTCGAGGCCCAGGCGCCCCACGCGGTCCGGCTGTACGTCGACGCGCAGAGCGGCGACCTGGAGGTGCTCGGGCCGGAGGGGATCGCCCCCACCGTGCAGCGGCTGCTCGCGCCGCCCTCGCCGGGATCGGACGTCGACCTGCGCGGGACCTACTTCGGCGAGCGCGCCTGGGAGGGCTGGATCAGCCGCGTCTTCGGCCGGCTCTGGTCGCTGTTCCTGGACTGCATCGCCCCGACCGGGACCGGGGGGGCCCCGAGGGCGGAGGCGCCGGAGGTCGTCGCCGCCGCGCGCGAGCCCTTCCGGCGGCACTTCCGGTGGGCCGACTCCCTCTCGCAGCGGTACGCGGCGCTCTACCGCAGCTCCTACCTCGCCAACATGGCCCTCAAGGCCCTGACCGTCACCTGCGGCCTGGCCGTCGCCCTGGCCCCCGGCTGGCCGGCCTGGATCAGCGGCTGGCTCTACGGGCAGCTCGCCTGCGTCCTGCTCATCATCGGCAACACCCACCTGGCGCGCTGGCGGCACTGGCACGCCAAGGCGATCGACTACCGCCTGCTGGCGGAGCAGCTCCGGCAGATGAGCGACCTGGCGCCCCTGGCCGGCGTCTTCGCCTTCTCCCGCCCGCCCGTGCACCAGGTCGCCGGAGACCCGCGCGGCACCTGGATGACCTGGCACTCCCGGGCCGTGATCCGCGCCGCCGGGCTGCCCGCCGCGCGCTTCGACGCGCCCTACGTCGCCGCCTGCCGCGAGCTCATCGACGAGCAGGGGATCGGCCGGCAGATCCACTACCACGAGAGCAACGCCGGCCGGACCATCAAGACCCACGTGCGGCTGCAGCGCGCGGCCTTCTGGCTGCTGCTGGTGACCGTGGGCGCCTGGGTGCTGTACTTCCTGGGCGGCCGTGACAGCGACGCCACCGGCTACCGGGTCCTGCGCATGATCTCGGTCATGCTCCCCTCCTGGGTGATGGTGCTCGCGGCCATCGCCAGCTTCGGCGAGTTCAACCGCGTCGGCCGGCGCTCGGAGGCCATGGCCCGGCACCTCGACGGGCTGCGCGACCGCCTGAGGGAGCTGCCGCCGGAGGCCGGCTCGGAGGCCGTCGCGGACATCGCCCGGACCTTCGCCCGCTGGATGATCGAGGAGACCGTCGACTGGCGGATGGTCTTCCTGGCACACCCGATGCGCGTCTCGGCGACGCTGGTCTACTCACTACCGCGTTGAGGCCATTCATGGACCTGCTCGAGCGACTCACGGCGGACGGACCCAAGCGGATTCTCTCCCTCGACGGTGGAGGGATCCGCGGGACGCTGGGCCTGGGCTTCCTCGAGCGCATCGAGAGCCTCCTGCGCGAGCGCACCGGGCGGCCGGACCTGCGGCTGCGCGACTACTTCGACCTCATCGGCGGCACCAGCACCGGGGCCATCATCGCCGGCTGCCTGGCGATCGGGCTGGAGGCCGCGGACATCAAGCAGCGCTATCTGGCCCTGGGGGGCAAGGTCTTCGGGACGAAGAAGTGGAAGCAGTGGGAGGCGCGCTTCGACGAGCGCCCCCTGGCCCAGGAGCTGGAGAGCATCTTCGGGGACTGCGCCCTGGGCGATCCCTCCATCACCACCGGCCTGTGCATCATCGTCAAGCGCGGCGACACCGGGAGCACCTGGCCCCTCTACAACCACCCGAGGGGCCGCTTCTTCGAGTCCAACCGCCACATCCGCGTGCGCGAGGCGCTGCGCGCCAGCACCGCCGCCCCGGTCTACTTCATGCCCAAGCGGATCGAGCTGCGGGACGGCGAGGTCGGCACCTTCCTCGACGGCGGCGTCTCCACCGCCAACAACCCCGCCCTGCAGCTCTTCCTGGTGGCGACCCTGAAGGGCTTCCCGACCCGCTGGCCCATCGGCGAGGACAAGCTCATGGTGGTCTCGGTGGGGAGCGGTAGCTGGTACACTCACGAGAGCCCGGAGCGGCTGGAGAAGGCCAAGATCTGGGACTGGGCCGCGTGCGTGCCCATGCAGCTCATGCACGACGCCGACATGCAGAACCAGCTCGTGCTGCAGTGTCTCTCCCGCTCCCCCACGGCGTGGGAGATCGACTCCGAGGTGGGCGATCTGAGCGAGGATCTCCTGGGGTCCGAGCCGGCGCTCCACTACCTGCGCTACGACGTCGAGCTCGAGCCGGAGGCGCTGGAGGAGCTGGGCTTCGAGGCGGGGCAGGCCGAGGGGCTGCGGGCGATGAGCGCGGCCGAGAACCGCTTCACCCTGGCCGAGCTGGGGGCGGCGGCGGCGAAGAACGTCCGCGAGGAGCACTTTCCGGCGGTCTTCGATCCGCCGACACCGGACTGATGGCACACGACGTCTTCCTCTCCTACTCCGCCCAGGACAAGTCCGTCGCCGACGCGGTCTGCGCCCGGCTGGAGGCGGAGGGAGTGCGCTGCTGGGTGGCTCCCCGCGACATCCTGCCCGGAACCGAGTGGGGCGAGGCGATCATCACGGCGATCGAGGAGTGCCCCGTCATGGTGCTGATCCTGAGCGCCCACTCCAACGACTCGCCGCAGGTGCGCCGCGAGGTGGAGCGCGCCATCCACCGCGGGGTGATGATCGTCCCCTTCCGCATCGAGGACGTGAAGCCCACCGGCTCCATGGAGTACTTCCTGAGCGCGCCGCACTGGCTGGACGCCATCCAGCCGCCGCTCGAGAAGCACATCGATCACCTGGCCGACACGGCCCGCCGGCTCCTCGAGCGGGGCGGGGAGGAGGGCGAGGCCCCGGCGCCCAACCCCCCCCCCCCCCCCCCCCCCCCCCCCCCCCCC
>CAZTTG010000171.1:0-4552 GCA_964615935.1 uncultured Planctomycetaceae bacterium
AAGCGATCCACGTTTCCAGCCCGGAGGGGCTGGGCCTCCATAGCGTCTGAGCCGCGCCCCCTACGGCCAGTCCACGCGCTGGACGCCGGGACCCTCGTAGAGGATCTCCCTCCGGGCCATCCTTCCATCCGCGCCGGGCCCCTCGACGAGAAGTCGCGCGCCCGCGGGGATGCCGAGGTAGCGCACAGCTCCGTCGAGCTCCGCGCGGGGCACCGGGGCGGGTCGAAAGGACAGGGCGGACACCAGGTCGCCCTCGGGCACGGCCAGGATGTGGACCTCGGGGCGCTCCATGTGCCCGCGATGCGGCGGGAGGCGCAGCTCGATCTCGCCCTCGGGGAAGGCGACCGTGGCGACGTCGCCCAGGCGAGCCCCATCGACGACGGCTTGCATGTAGCCCTCGTTGCTCGCTCCGCCGATCCTGGCCTCCAGGACGACCGCGGCGGGCGGGATCTGGATCTCGACGCGGCCCCCTCCGCGCAGGCTCCCGTAGTTCGAGGCCCCGAAGAGGGGACTGGTCGCGTCGATGCAGACTGCGGACACCAGCTCGACATGGCGCAGGGGCTCGCCGCGGCGCTCGAGCTGCAGGAGGCGCAGATCGGACTGGAGCTCGAAGTCCATGAGCACGTCCCGCCCCGGCTCGAAGCGAACCGGCCGCATGCGCAACGGGCTCCCCTTCACCCTCACCCTGTAGCTGCCGGGCAGGAAGGGCCCCAGCCGATAGCGCCCCTCACCGTCGGACAGGACCGATGGCGCTGCCCCGATCGAGAGCTTCAGGTCGCCGAGGCCGCCGTAGCTCCAGCCCACCTCGACGCCCGGCGCCGGCTCGCCGTGGCGGGTGATCCTCCCCCCCACGTAGCCGGGCGCGTGGAGCTGGAAGTCCTGTCGAGCCTTCTCCCCGGAGAGGAGCTCGACGATCTCCGGCGCGCTCACCGCCTCGGTCCCGACCTCGGCCCAGGCGGTCCATCGACGGGGGACGAGCAGACGCAGCCGGTAGTGGCCCTCGGCATCGGAGACCGTCTCGCGGCGGAGGCGCTCGCCCTGCCCCACTCCATCGAATGAGGGCGCCAGGAGGATCACCCGTGCCCCCGGCAGCGGCGCGCCGGACGCATCCAGCGTCCGTCCCGACAGCTCGGCCGCGGAGATGTCGAGCTCGCCCAGGTCGGTCGCGGCCCCGGCTCGAACGACCACCGCGGCCAGGCGCGCGATGCCGAAGTCGCCCAGGGAGATCTCGACCGTGTACTCCCCGGGGGAGACCAGGCCGACCTCGAGCAAGCCGTCGTGCGCGGACACGTCCGATCGGAACATGGCCCCGCTCAGGGTCCAGCCCGGCATGTCCCACAGGGGATCGCCGATCAGCCGCACCGCGACCGGCACCTCGTCGGGCATGCCCGCCGGCAGCCGGGCGCGCAGGGCGCCCAGGACGTCGGCCACCGGGATCTCCACTCCCTGGGATGGGCAGCGCACCGGCATGCTCAGGAGGCGCGGGCGCCACCAGCTCGTGTGCTGATAGAGCGTGAGCTCGTAGTCGCCGCACGGCACCTGGCACGAGAAGCGGCCCTCGGCCAGGACGCCGTGCATCGAGCGCGTCTCGCCATCCCGATGCAGGACGATCTCCATGGTGCCCGGATCGATCGGGCCGGGCAGCAGGACGCAACCCTCGATGCGCCCGAGCTCCGCCAGCTCGATCGAGCCGACGTCGACCAGCTCGCCGGCTCGGATCTCCAGGGGAATCTGATGGAGGGGATAGGGAGCCCAGCGGGCGTGCTTGACCTGGAGCTCCCCCAGTCCGGCCACCTGGTCCTCGAGGAGGAACGCGCCGTCCTCGCCGCTCGTCGTTCCCCAGTGCGAGAGGGAGGTGAGGGCCCAGGGGCCGCGGAAACCGACCGGGATGTCGGCCCCCGGCGAGCCGTTCCCCCAGACCAGGCGGCCCGTCACCGAGCCCAGGCGCCAGACCACGAGCTCGCACCGGCCCGTGCCCGCGCCCGGATCGATCCGGCACCCCCCGGATCGGCCGGAGAAGGGGCCGAGGGCCGTGACGTAGAGCCGCGCCCCGGCCGGCAGCTCTCGCACGACGATGAGGCCGTCCGCCGCGGCGGGGCCGTGCCAGCGCAGGGGATCGAGGAGTGGACGGGGCGCCACGGCCGAGGGGACCTCGGAGAAGTCGAGCTCCACCCGCGCGAAGGCGCCCTCCACCGGCTCGCCGATCGAGTCGAGCACCCTCACGCGCAGGACGCCCCGCGACGGCATGACCACCCGGACCTCGCCCCCCGGCTCCACGGCGAGGCCTTCGGCGGGCACGAGCATCGGGAAGCTCGAGGGATGGCGGACGACCAGACCCCCGCCCGCGAGAGGGAGTCGATCCAGCTCCAGCAGACCGGCGCCGTCGGTCTCCCCCAGGAGCTCGGTCGCGCCCGGCAGGAAGGGCGGCCGCTCGGGATCGGTGGGATCGGGCGGGACCGCGCTCTCCGAGACCAGGCCCAGCCAGCGCCGCGCCTCGGGCGCGATCCCGAGCTCGCTCCAGTGCTCCTCGACCCGCGCCTCGAGCTCCTCTCTCGTCCGCGGCGTGGCGATGAGAACCTCGGCGCCCGGAAGAGGGGCCCCCTCCTCGCCCGACACGACCCGGAGAACGACGCCCGCGTCCATGGCCGGCCTGTCCAGGGGGACGCGCGCTCCGGCCGCGACCTCATCTGCGGTCTCGGCCGCCGCGGGTCCGTCCTCGGTCTCTGCGGACAGCGCCGCCTCCCCCTTCCCGGCCTCGTCCAGCGGATGGGCGGTGCCGTTCACCAGGCTCCCCCTCACCAGAACCAGCGCGAGGGCGAGCACCAGGCCCGCCGCCACCATCAGCTTCCCCTTGGCGCTCATGACCATCCCCATCGAGAGTGCTCCGGCGAGGGCCCCGGTGCCCTCCCGTCCGAAGGCGAGCAGCGCGAGGGCCTCGGTCGGTCCTCGAGCGCGGCCCCCGTGCTCGCGCTCGAGGCGGGCCCGCAGCATCGCCAGGCCGCGCGAGACCCGCTTCCTCGCGGCCTCCGGCCGGATCGACGACCGCTCCGCGAGTCGGGACACGGAGAGCCCGTCGAAGTAGCGCAGCAGGACGGCCGAGCGGTAGGGCTCCTCCAGCGCCAGCACGGCGTCGACCACGGCCCGGTGAATGGCCGCGCGCTCGACCACGTAGGAGGTGGAGGCGAGGCGCTCCGGCTGCGCGGCCGCCCTCTCCCGCGCCCGACGGCGCAGCTCCCCGCGCCGTCCCAGGCGGATCCGGTTCCGCAGCACCCGCGCCAGCCGTCGGACCCAATCCGTCTGCGAGAGGAGCAGCTCGGCCCCGGTGATCTGTGGGAGGTGTCCCATGTCCTGCCGCCCTCATAGATACCGGTCACCGCTGCAGGGTGACCAGAAAAGGCGATCGTCGAGCCGTCCGCCACCCCCCAGTCGGCCTCCGCAGCCGTATCCGCTTCATCCGACCGCCTTGACCGCGCTCCCGGCCCCGGCTAGAAGGACGCTGGATGGGTCGCTGATCATGCCCGAGGTCCGGGCCGGCGGCCGCCAGGAGGGAAGCCATCCTACGCTCGCAGGAACCCGAGCCGCCCGCCGGCTCGCCCGAGGAAGACCGGCACCCCGATCCCGACCCGCCCGTCCCCGCCCCGCCGGCGGGGGGCGCGCCGGCGGGCGGAGAGGTCACCGATCTCCTCAGCCGTCTCACGAGCGGTGACCTCGCCGCCGAGGAGGGCCTCTACGCGCTCGTGTACGGCGAGCTGGAGAGCCTGGCCGCGGGCTGCCTGGCCGGCGAGCGCGCCGGCCTGACCCTCGATTCGGTAGCGCTGGTCTCGGAGTGCTTCGTGCGGATCCGCCGCGGGGTGGTCGAGGGCGACTGGCCCAACCGCCGGGCCTTCTACGCCCTGGCCACGAAGAAGATGCGACAGATCCTGGTGGACCACGCCCGCGGCCGTCTGGCGCAGCGGCGCGATCGGGGACGTGAGCGGCCCATGAGCACCACCCTGCTGGGCGTCGTCGGGGCCGTGGACGACTCCACCCTGCTGCGGCTGGACCAGCACTTCGAGGTCCTCGAGCGTCAGGATCCCAGGCTGGAGGAGATCGCCCGCCTGCACTACTTCGCCGGCCTCGGCACCGAGAAGATCGCGGAGCTCCACGGCATCTCGCAGCGGACCGTGCAGCGAGGCCTCGAGAAGGCCAACGGATTCCTGAGGCATGCCTTCCTCGAATCCTGATCTGGACCGGCTCTGGAGCGTCTACAGCCGAGCGGCCGACCTGGAGGGCGAGGAGCGCGCCGCCTGGGTGAAGGAGGCCTGCGGCGGGGACGATCGCCTGCGCGACGAGGTCGAGGAGATGCTCGCGGGCCTTGGCGGAACCGATGCCGGCCCCGAGCCCCTGGGTCCCCTGCTCCTGGCGGGCCCGACCCTGACGCCGGGCACGCGCGTCGACCGCTACACCGTGATTGAGCACGTGGCCAGCGGGGGCATGGCCGAGGTCTACGCCGCCCACGAGGAGGGGGGGGGGGGGGGGGGGGGGGGGGGGGGGGGGGGGGGGGGGGGGGGGG
>CAZTTG010000172.1:0-4430 GCA_964615935.1 uncultured Planctomycetaceae bacterium
CATCCCCGGGCGGAGGCGCCGCCTGCGGAGCAGGCGCGCCGACGAGGATTCTCCGACACGCCTGGTCGGTCTGAGGCGAAGCCTCGCTAGCCCGGCTCAGGAGCTCGGCGGGTCGCCGTAGCCGCCGGCCAGCACCTCGCGCTCGAGCTCCGGCAGGGCGGCGGTGGGGATGGCGTCGCGGATGCGCTCCATCAGGCGGTGGAAGAAGCGCAGGTTGTGGTGGGTGAGGAGCTGGGCGCCCAGCATCTCGCGCGAGTTGCACAGGTGGCGGAGGTACCCCCGAGCGAACTGGCGGCAGGTCTCGCAGTCGCAGGTGGGGTCCAGGGGATCGGGGTCCCGCTCGAAGCGGCGGTTGCGCAGGTTCAGCACGCCCTGCGAGGTGAAGGCCTGGTGGGTGCGGCCGTGGCGGGTGGGCGTGACGCAGTCGAAGAGGTCCACGCCGCGCCGCACGGCCCCGAAGAAGTCGCGGGGCGTGCCGATGCCCATCAGGTACCGCGGCCGGTCGTCGGGCAGCCGCGGCGCGGCGGCCTCGATGGCGGTCAGCATCTGCTCGCGGTCCTCCCCCACGCTGACCCCGCCGATGGCGTAGCCGGGGAGATCGTGGGCGCACACCGCGTCCACCGAGGCTCGGCGCAGGTCCTCGAAGGCCCCCCCCTGCACGATCCCGAACAGCGCCTGGCCGCGCTCCTCGCCGCCGAGCTCGACGTGCCGCCGGACGCAGCGCTCCAGCCACCGGTGGGTGCGTTCGGTGGCGCGCTCCACGGGGCCTCGATCGGTCGGGTCGGGGGGGCACTGGTCGAAGGCCATGACCACGTCGGCCCCCAGGGCGCGCTGGACGTCGAGGGCGCGCTCGGGGGTGAGGTGCAGCCGCGAGCCGTCGATGATGGAGCGGAACTCGGCGCCTCCGTCGTCGACCTTCACCCGATCGGAGTGGCTGAAGATCTGGTAGCCCCCCGAGTCGGTGAGGATCGGGCCGCTCCAGGCCATGAAGCGATGGAGGCCCCCGAGCTCCTCGACCACGTCCTCGCCCGGGCGCAGGTGCAGGTGGTAGGTGTTGGCCAGGATCATGGTCGATCCCAGCCTCCGCAGCTCGTCGGGCGTCATCCCCTTGACGGTGGCGCGCGTCCCCACCGGCATGAAGGCCGGGGTGGGCACCTCGCCGTGGGGGGTGAGCAGGACCCCGGTGCGCGCGCGGGTGCGCGGGCAGCGGTCGATGACTCGGTAGGCGAAGCCGGAGCGCTCCATGGGTGGGCCCCTCGTCGGGGCGCTCAGCGTAGCCGGATCCGCTCGGCGACGGGGAAGTAGTGGGCCAGGATCCGCTCGGCGCTCCACCCGCGGGAGGCGTACTCCCGGGCGCCGATCTGGCACAGGCCCACCCCGTGTCCGCGGCCCAAACCCTCGAAGAGCAGTCCGCCGCCGATGAGCTCGCCGGCCGGGGGCCAGGTGCGCCGGACGCGGGAGCCCGCGAGCTTCTCGGCGCCGAGCCGCGCGCGCAGCTCCTCGAAGGGCAGTCGGCGCGCCGCGCGCTCGCCCGCGAGCTCGACCTCCAGCCAGCGCCCCCCGGGATCCCGGCGGGTGGGCTCGAGGCGCACCAGGCGGGGGCCGAGCTCGAGGGATCGGGCCAGCTCGGTCAGGGCCGACGCCGAGGCGGTCCAGCGCCAGGCGACGCGCAGGACGTAGGCCGGCGAGCTGGCGGACGCGCGCTCGCGCTCACCGATCTCGGCGCAGGGCTCGCAGGCGACCGGGTGCAGCGGCGCGTTCCCCTGACCCGGGAAGACGTCGGCGAAGGCGGCCGTCCGGCCGCCGCAGGCCGCGTGGAAGCGGGCGTCCAGCACGCGCCCGGCGGAGGCCAGGACCACGCCTCGGGTGCTCTCGACCGCGCGGGCCAGGCGCCGGGCGGCCCGGACCGCTCCCTCGCTCGGTCCGGGCTGGAAGACCCCGAGGTAGGCCTGCCGAGCGGTGTCGTCGCGCAGGGGCCCGCCCGAGCGCGCGAGCTCGGAGATGGCGTAGCTGCGGGCGGCGATGGCCTGGGCCTCGAGCTCGGCGGGCAGGGCGGACCACAGCGGGAGCTCGGCCGCGACCACTCCGGCGACGTAGTCCGCGAGGGCGACCCGATTGGTGACCCGCAGGCCGCCGCGCGGATGGCACTCGAACCGCAGCGCCCCGGGGTACCTCCGATCCCCCAGCCCCAGGGTCTGCGATTCCCCACCGGCGCGGACCTCGAGCGCCGACCCGGATCGCCCGGTGGAGTCGACGACGACGGCGCCGGCCCGGCTCAGGACCAGCTCACCCCCGCGCCCGCGATCCACCTGGATCCGGCCGGCGCCCTCCCAGGCCGCGAGGCCCACGGGCACGGTGTCGGGACGGCGGAGGGTGGAGTGGGTGGGGGCCGCCGGGGCCGTCGGCTCCCGACGCAAGGGGGGCGGCGCGCAGGCGGCCAGGACGGAGAGGAGACCCGCGGTCGCGAGGAGCGGGGCCGAGCGGGCCCGCCAGCGGCGGATGGGGGGAGCGGGGCGGGCGGGGGCGCAGGGGTCGTCCCCGACCCGCTCGACCGTCCACAGCCCGCCGCCCACCCAGGGGACGAACGGAATCGCTTTCGGTTGCGGTTCGAGGCCGGGGCTCATCCGGAGCGCTGCGTTCGGCTCAGTCGAACAGGTCGCCATCGGCTGGCCGGGCGCACCGCGGATCGACGTCGATCGCGCGGCAGCCGCCCTCGGTGATGACCCGCCCGCGCGCGGTCTTCTGGATGAAGCTGGAGCGCAGGAGGTGGGGCTCGAAGACCTCCTCGACGGTGTCCTCGCTCTCGCCGATGGCGGCCGCGATCGTCTTGAGCCCCACCGGCTGGCCGGGAGTGGCGGCCAGGCAGGCCAGGATGCGGCGATCCGCGTCCTCCAGGCCGTTGTCGTCCACGCCCAGACGCTCGAGGGCCTCCAGAGCCAGGTCCGCGTCGATCCGCTCGGCTCCGCGCACCTGGGCCAGGTCGCGCGCCCGGCGCAGGAAGCGGTTGGCGATGCGAGGCGTGCCGCGGCTGCGCACCGCGATGGCCCCCGCGGCGCGCTCGTCGAGGGGAAAGCGCAGGATGCGGCTGGAGCGCTCCAGGATCGCCACCAGCTCGCGCTCGGGGTAGGGCTGCAGCCGCTCCAGGTGCCCGAAGCGCCCGCGGAAGGGGGCCGACAGGAGCCCCTCGCGGGTGGTGGCTCCGATGAGGGTGAAGGGCTTCAGCGAGAGCGACAGGACGCGCGCGTGCGGACCCTGATCGATAGTCAGGTCGACGCTGAAATCCTCCATGGCGGCGTACAGGTACTCCTCGACGGCCACCGGAACCCGATGGACCTCGTCGATGAAGAGCACGTCGCCGCGCTCGAGCTGGGTGAGGATGCCGACCAGGTCCCGCGCCCGCTCCATGCCCGGTCCGGTGGTCGTGTGCAATCCGCTACCGAGCTCGCGGGCCACGATGCGGGCGAGGCTGGTCTTGCCCAGACCCGGGGGGCCGGAGAGCAGGATGTGGTCGGGCGGCTCGTCGCGCGCGGCCGCGGCCTGGAGGGCGATGCGCAGGTTCCCGACCGTGCGCAGCTGCCCCACGAACTCCTCGAATCCCGCCGGCCTCAGCGCGTTCTCGAACTCCCGCTCCGGAGGGGCCGCGCCCGGGAGGAAGGGCGGGGTCTCGGGAGGATCCCCGGGATCAGCCGGGACAGGGCCGAGGTCGGAGGCGGGCATGGCCCGAGCATAGCCTCCGGCGCGCGGGCGGCGAAGGTCGCGGGAGGCCCGGGCGAGCGCCGCCCCCGGTGGCGGCCGAGGGGTCCGCCCCGCTCCCCGCGACGGCGGACGGAAGGGCCGCGGCCGGGTCCCGGGACGACCCAGGCCGCCCGCAGAACGTGCAACAGCGCACACCGAGGCGAGCGCACGGGGCCCCAATGGCGCCGCGGGGCGTCCCCATGCGCGCGAGATGTGCCTCGAGCTGTCTCCCTAAGTGCTTGCTGAATATGCGTTAAGGGAGTTTCGGCGCCTGAGGGGGAGGGCCCGGCTTCGGGAGGGCACGGGGCTTGTGGCACCATGAACGGTCTCGCGGAGCCACCCGCGAGGTCGTCGGCGGGCCTCGAGCCCAAGCGCGGGCCGGTCCCATCCCACGGGGATGGGTTCGCGCAGAGGACCGTCGCGACCGGTTTCAGCAGGGGTTCGCGCGCGCGCTCACAGTAAACTGAGCGGCTGCTACCCCGAGCGGGCCGTCCCTCCCCAACGCACCCCCGTATCGATGCAAGGCGACTCGACCATGAGACTCCCCCTGGCAATCGCGCTGACCGGACTGACGACCCTGGCATTCACCTCCTGCAGCGGCGGCGGCGCCGCCGGCGGGGGTGGTTCGGACGGGATGGACCTGATCGAGATCACCAACGGCTTCGGGCTGCTGGTGCCCTACCAGGTGTTCCGGG
>CAZTTG010000173.1:0-4385 GCA_964615935.1 uncultured Planctomycetaceae bacterium
CTGCCGGTGGGCATCTCCTTCTACACCTTCCAGACCCTCAGCTACACGATCGATCTCTATCGCAAGGAGATCGGGGTCGAGCGGAGCCTGCTCAAGTTCGCGGTCTTCGTGTCCTTCTTCCCGCAGCTCGTTGCGGGGCCCATCGTGCGCGCGCGGGAGTTCCTGCCCCAGCTCAACCTCACCCCCCGCATCACGGCCGAGAGGGTCCACTACGGCATGTGGCGGGTGTTCCGCGGGCTGTTCAAGAAGATCGTCATCGCCGACCTCCTGGCGGGTCTGGCGGTGGACGGGGTCTTCGCCCGCCCCGGGGACTTCTCCTCCCTGGACCTCTTGATGGCGCTCTACGCCTACGCCTTCCAGATCTACAACGACTTCTCGGGCTACAGCGACATCGCCATCGGGGCCGCCTGCATGCTGGGCTTCAAGATCCCCGAGAACTTCAACCGGCCCTACCTGGCCCAGAACGTGCGGGAGTTCTGGACCCGCTGGCACATCTCGCTCTCCTCCTGGCTGCGCGACTACCTGTACATCTCGCTGGGGGGCAACCGCGGCACCAGGCGGCGCACCAGCTTCAACCTGATGGCCACCATGCTGCTGGGAGGCCTGTGGCACGGAGCGGCGCTCAACTTCGTTTTCTGGGGGGCCTATCACGGCCTGCTCCTGGCCTTCTCCCGCAAGTCGGATCGCCGGCCGGGCGAGGTGTCCCTCCTGGTGAAGGTCCGCCGGCGCGTGGTGTGCTTCCACCTGGTGCTGATCGGCTGGCTGCTCTTCCGCGTCACCAGCTTCGAGAACCTGATCGAGTACCTGGCCGGGCTGGCGCAGCTCAGCGGGGGGACGCAGCTGCATCCCTACTGCTACGCCATCCTCCTCCTGGGCGCGGTCATGCACTTCCTGCCCCAGGACGGCATCGCGCGGCTGGGCAAGGGGATCTGCTCCCTGCCGGTGCCGGTCCAGGCGGGGGCCTACACCCTGCTGCTCCTGGTGTTCTCGGCCCTGACCATGCAGGCGCCGGCGTTCATCTACTTCCAGTTCTGAGCGGCCGGGCAGGGCGCGAGGGGGGTCAGCCGGCGGGCGAGTCGCGCCCGAGCCGAGCTCCCGGGGCGGTTTCTGGGGATCGGATCGCGACCGAGGGGGCGCGGCGCAGTCCCCTGGGTGGAGGGGCCCTGGTGGAATGCGCGTGCGCCGCATCCCCCTCCTCCCTGCCGTAGAATGTCCGTCCACCGCCCCGGCCCGATCGGCCGGGCGGCCTTCGCGCGGACTCCGGAGGAGACCAGGCATGGATCGAGGAGCCATGGAGAGGCGGAGCCCAGCCGGCTCCGAAACCGCGTTCTCGAGCTCGAGCAGGGCTCGCCTGGCGTGCGCGATCCTGCTCCTCGCGGGTGGCCCGGCCGCCTGTCGGCCCGCGGAGTCGGCGACCAGCGCGCGCGGCCCCGAGCAGCGCGCGCGGGCCATCCTCGAGGAGACCGGAATCCGGCGCGGGCTCGCCCTGGTGCTGGGCGATGCCACCGGCCGGCTCTCGATCGAGCTGGCTCGCGAGAGCGAGCTCCTGGTCTACCTCCAGCTCACGCGCGCCGAGGACCTCGAGGCCGCGGTCCGGGCGGTGGATGACGCGGGCCTCTTTGGCCAGCGCGTGTGGGTGGGAGGGGGATCGCCGGGGCGCCTGCACCTCGCCGACGACCTCGCCGATCTCCTGGTGGCGGTGGGGGAGGCGGCGGCCGTGGCCGAGGACGAGGCGCTGCGCGCGGTCCGGCCCGGCGGAGCCCTGATCCTCGGCGAGACTCGCCGCACGAAGCCTCCGCTCGAGGGAGCGGACGACTGGACCCACCCCTACCACGGGCCGGACAACAACCCCCAGTCCGAGGACCAGGTGGCCCGCGCTCCCTACCTGACCTCCTTCCTCGCCGATCCGCGCTACGCGCCCCTGCCCCAGGTCGCGGTGGCCTCGGGAGGTCGCCTGTTCAAGGCCTTCGGCAACGTGGCCTTCAAGCGGCGCGAGGAGCCTTGGTTGAACCAGCTCGTGGCCTTCAACGGCTACAACGGGACGATCCTGTGGACCCGCAGCCTGACCCCGGGCTACATGATCCACCGCAACACGCTGATCGCCACGCCCGACACCGTCTACGTCGCCGACGATCGCTCGTGCAAGCTCATCGACGCGGCCACCGGCCGGCTGCGCGGCGAGATCCGCCCGCCGGTCGAGGTCGCCGGCGGCACCTTCTGGAAGTGGATGGCCCTCGAGGACGGCGTGCTCTACGCCCTGATCGGCGAGGACGAGCCCGACGACCCGGTCGAGCGCCACCGCAGCGAGGCGCACGGGTGGTCGTGGGGGGAGATCTCCAAGGGCTACAACGCGGAGGAGAATCCCTGGGGCTTCGGCCGGAGCCTCCTGGCGATCGATCTCGAGACGGAGGAGGTCCTCTGGAGCCACCGCGAGGAGGCGCCCGCCGACAGCCGCGCCCAGTGCATGAAGTCGGGGCGGATCTACCTCTTTCGACCCGGTGCCTGGCTCGTCGCGCTGGACGCCGGGACCGGTGAGGAGGCCTGGCGCAACGAGACGCCCGAGCTCTTCGAGGCCCTCGGCCCCGCCCTGAACCGTCAGGGGTGGGTCACCAACTGGCGCACGGCCTGCTACCTCAAGTGCAGCGAGCGGGCCCTCTACTTCTCCGGTCCCCAGGTCGGCAAGCTCCTGGCGGTCTCGGCCGAGGACGGCCACCCGCTGTGGGAGCACCCCTACGACAACTACCAGCTCGTGCTGCGCGAGCAGGGGCTCTACGGCATCAGCGGGCAGGCGGAGACCGAGCCCAGCCGCCTGTTCGATCCCCTCACGGGGGAGGTGCTGGCCGAGCTGGACGTCCGCCGGCGCGCCTGCTCGCGGCCCACGGGGAGCCCGGACGCCGTGCTCTTCCGCGCCAGCGGCGGCTCGGTGCGCCTCGACGTGGCCAGTGGCCTCTCCGAGTGGATCTCGCCCATGCGCGCCCAGTGCCAGGACGGCGTGACCATCGCGGGCGGCCGCCTCTACTGGTGGCCCTCGGTGTGCGACTGCAACCTCACGCTCTACGGCGTGACCTGCCTGGGGCCGGCGGGCGGCTTCGACTTCCGCGCGCCGGCCGTCGAGTCCGAGCGCCTCGAGAGGGCAGCCGATCCGAAGGCGGAGATCGAGCCGCTCGAGGTCCTGCCCGAGGACTGGCCGACCTTCCGCGCGAACAACGCCTGCACCGCGACCTCGCGCGCCGCCATCCCGCCCGGATGCTCGCCCCTCTGGACCTGGACCCCGCCCGCGCCCTGCCGCCCGACCGCGCCGGTCGCGGCCGGCGGCCTGGTGCTCCTCGGCGGCGACGACGGCATCGTGCGCGCTCTCGACCCGGCCTCGGGCGAACTCCGCTGGAGCGCCCACACCGGCGGGGGCATCCGCATTCCCCCGACCCTGTGGAGCGGCCGCGCCCTGGTCGGCTCGGGCGACGGCCATCTCTGGTGCCTGGAGGCGCGGAGCGGGCGCACCCTGTGGCGCTTCCGGGCGGCCCCCGTCGAGCGGCGGATCCCGGTCTACGGCCGGCTGCTCTCCACCTGGCCCGTCGCGAGCGGGGTGCTGGTCGAGGACGGCACCGCCTACATCGCCGCCGGCATCGTCAACTACGACGGCACCCACGTCTATGCCCTGGACGCGGCCACGGGCGAGCTCGTCTGGCACAACGGCACCTCGGGACACCTGGACGAGCGCGCCCGCACGGGGGTCTGCGTGCAGGGCCACCTGCTCCTCGAGGGCGATCGGCTCCATCTCGCCGGCGGCACGGCGGTCTCGCCGGCGGTCTACGACAAGGCCACGGGCGAGTGTCTGAACGAGGCCGATCAGCTCGCCGATTGCGAGGCACGGGGCTCGCGGGGCTGGGAGCTCTACCGGATCGGCGGCAAGGTCGTCGCCTGCGGTCGGCCCTACTACTCGGATCCGCGCCACGGCGTGTACGACCCGGACGTCCTCAGCAAGCTCTACGTCGCCAGCTCGGGCGATCGCGACGTCGTCCTGATCGACGACACCCGGCTGATGAGCTTCGCCGCCCTCGACCGCGCGCGCCTGGCCGCCAGCGTGGCCGATCGCAGCCAGCAGTCCTGGTTCAGCTACACCTGGGGGGAGCTGGACCTCACCGACATCGAGTCCCTCTGGGGGAGGGACGTACCGGGCACCCTGGCCGTCGCGACCTGTTCGAACGCCGTGATCATCGCCCGCGAGGCGGAGCTGCGGGCGGTCGACCTCGAGGACGGCGAGGATCTCTGGGTCCAGCCCCTGCCCGCTCCGCCCGTTCGGTGGGGCCTGGCCGTGGATCGCGCCGGCCGCTGCCTCGTGACCCTCGAGGACGGTCGGGTGCTCTGCTTCGGCTCGACGGACTAGC
>CAZTTG010000174.1:0-4325 GCA_964615935.1 uncultured Planctomycetaceae bacterium
CATTGAGATCCACTACGGCGTTCAGTAGAACGGCAGTCACGGCCCGTGAAGAGGGCCTTTTCCCCCGCCGCGCCTGATCCCCCAACCGGAGCGATCCCAAGCCCATGCAAGAGCCGGAGATCTACGCGGTCGTGATGGCCGGCGGGTCGGGGACCCGCTTCTGGCCGGCCAGCCGTCGGGACGTCCCCAAGCAGTTCCTGCCGATCGCCGGAGAGCGGCCCATGCTGGCCGAGACGGTGGCGCGCATCGAGGAGCTGGTGCCGCTGGAGCGGACCCTGGTGGTCGCCGCCGCCGGGCAGGAGGCCGAGGTGCGGCGCTGCCTGCCCGAGCTCCCCGCGGACAACCTCCTGCTCGAGCCGGAGGCCCGCAACACCGGTCCCTGCGCGGCCCTGGCGGCCTTCGAGGTCGAGCACCGCTCCCCCGACTCGATCCAGGTGCTGCTGCCCGCCGACCACGTCATCGCCCCGCCCGAGGCCTTCCGCCGCAGCCTGCGCGCCGCCTGCCGCGAGGCCGCCGACGGCCGCTCGCTCCTGACCCTGGGCATCCGCCCCACCAGCGCGGCCACCGGCTTCGGCTACATCGAGGTGGGCGAGATCCTGGGCGAGAGCGAGGGACAGGCGGTGCACCGCGTGCTGCGCTTCGTGGAGAAGCCCGACGCGACGCGGGCCCGGATCTTCCTCGAGCGCGGCTTCCTGTGGAACTCGGGGATCTTCGTCTGGCACACGCGCGCCGTCCGGCGGGCCATCGCCGAGCACATGCCGCTGGTCGAGGAGGGCCTGCGGCGCTGGCGCACGGGCGCGGAGCTGGCCGAGGTGTACCCCGACTTCCCCTCCGAGCCGGTGGACGTCGCCATCCTGGAGAAGGCCCCGGCGGTGCGGGTGATCCCCATCGACTACGCCTGGAGCGACGTGGGCTCGTGGACCGCCCTGGCCGAGGTCCTGCCGGCCGACGCCGAGGGCAACGTGTCGAGCGGCGGCGGGGAGCTCGTCGCGCGGGACGCGCGGGGCTGCGTGGTCTACGGGGAGGCGGGATCGCTCACCGCCCTGATCGGCGTCGAGGACCTGGTCGTGGTGCACGCCCGCGGCGCGACGCTGGTCTGCCCCGCCGATCGCGCCCAGGAGGTGCGCGAGCTGGTCGAGCGCCTCGAGCGCGAGGGCGGGGACTTCCTGTAGCCAGGGCCATGACCGGCGCGATCCTCGCCATCGATCACGGCGCGAAGCGCACGGGCTTCGCCATCGCCGACGCCCTGCGCATCTCGAGCTGCGCGCTCGAGACCTGGCGCGGCCCGGGCAGCGGCCCGGAGATCCTCGAGCACATCGACACCCTCCTCCTCGACCGCGAGGTCTCCACCTTCGTCGTTGGCCTGCCGCTGAACATGGACGGCAGCGAGGGCCCCCGTGCGGCCGAGGTCCGGGCCTTCATGCAGAAGCTCGCCGCCCGCCATCCGGGGATCGAGGTGGCGGCCCAGGACGAGCGCCTCAGCACCAAGGAGGCCGAGGAGCTCCTGCGCGACGCCGGCCACCGCGGTCGCGAGGCCCGCCAGATGCGCGACAGCTGGAGCGCCCTGGTGATCCTGCGCGACTGGCTGCGGGCGCGGGGGGGCTGAGGGCCGCCCCCAGGCCGCCCAGGTGGCTCCGGGGATCCCCACCGCGGCCACGCGGCCAGCCGGTGGATGAAATTCGTCCACTCCGTGGTTGATTCTCATCCGCATTGGCCGATCCTGCGGGCATGTTCGCACGGCACCTCACCCCGCGGCTGCGGGAGGCCCTGGGCGACACGCCGGCGGTCCTGCTGGCCGGCGGCCGCCAGACCGGGAAGACGACCCTGGCCCAGGCCCTCTCCGAGGGGAGCTTCCGGGCCCGCTACCTCACGCTGGACGATCCAACTCTGCGCTCGGCCGCCGATTCCGATCCGCTGGCCTTCCTGGCGGACCTCGAGGGCCCGACGGTCCTGGACGAGGTGCAGCAGGTTCCGGCCCTCCTCCCCCTCCTGAGGCGGGAGATCGACCGGGACCGGCGGCCGGGTCGCTTCCTCCTGACCGGTTCGGCCAGCGTCCTCGCCATTCCCCGCCTGGCCCAGACCCTCGTGGGGCGGATGGAGGTACTGAACCTGTGGCCGCTCAGCCAGGGGGAGATCGACGGTGTCCGGGAGGGCTTCGCGGATGCCGTCTTCCAGCAGCGGCTTCCCGCGCTGAAGGGCGAGGACCAGGGCCGAAAGGACCTCATCGATCGCGCGCTGCGGGGCGGCTTCCCGGAGGCAGTGCAGCGCGAGGGTCGTCGGAGGGCGGCCTGGTTTCGATCCTACGTCGATCTCCTCCTCCAGCGCGACGTGCGCGATCTTGCCCGGATCGAGGGCATCTCCTCCCTGCCACGCCTCCTGGAGCTCGTGTCGGCGCGGGTGGGCGGGCTGGTCAACCACGCCGAGATCTCGCGCACGGCGGGGATCCCGCAGACCACCCTCAAGCGGTACTTCGCCCTTCTGGGGGGCGTGTTCCTGGTGGTCCGGGTCCGCGCGTGGTCCGCCAACCCCTCCAAGCGCCTCGCGAGATCCCCCAAGCTGTTCCTAACCGATTCGGGGCTCCTCGCCCATCTGCAGCGACTCGGTCCGGAGGCGATCCGGTCGCGCCCCGAGCTCATCGGCCCGCTGATCGAGAACTTCGCAGCCCAGGAGCTCCTCAAGCAGCTCGGCTGGAGCCGCACCGCCAGCCGCCTGAGCCACTTCCGCACCGCCGGCGGGCGCGAGGTCGATCTGGTCCTCGAGGATGATCGAGGGCGTCTAGTGGGCATCGAGGTCAAGAGCGCGGCCTCCGTGTCCCGCTCTGACTTCCGCGGCCTCGAGACCCTGGCCGAATGCGCGGGGCAGGCCTTCCATCGAGGGCTGATCCTCTACGCCGGCAGCGAGCCCGTCTCCTTCTCGCCGCGACTCAAGGCGCTCCCCCTGAGCTCGCTTTGGCGGTTGGGGGCGTCCCAGGTGCGCAATCCCATCCCCCGAGCGCCTCGCTCGGAGGGATAGGAGCCCTCCGCCCAGTCCCCGTTACCACCGCGTTACCAAACCGGGCGCGTCTGTGGCGTAAGTTCCAGTGGCGCCCGGGAGGCGCACGGAACAACACCCGGACCGGAGGTGACGACGATGAGAGACGCAGGGCGATGAGGGGCCTGGGGGCTGGCGGCGGCGGCGCTGGCGGTGGCGATCGGCGGCGGGCTGCCGGCGGAGGCCCAGCTCGGGGCGGCGGGGAGCGAGGAGTGGGCCCGGGACTGGTCCCGGGCCTCGCACGTGATCCTTCCCCAGGCCAGCGGCTTCGCGCTGGACCGCAGCCGGCAGCCGATCGGGGTGGAGCGGGTCGACGCGCGGGTCGAGATCGTCGAGCAGGCGGCCCGCACCACCCTGGACATCGGGATCTACAACCCCTCGGGCCGGCAGGCCGAGGCGGTGCTCCTGCTGCCGGTCCCCGAGGGGGCGGCGGTCAGCCACTTCGCCTTCGAGGGCGGCGCGGCCGAGCCCACGGCGAGGCTCCTGCCCCGAGAGGAGGCGCGGCGCATCTACGACGAGATCGTCGCACGCATCAAGGACCCCGCGCTGCTCGAGTTCGCGGGCCTGAACCTGATCCGCTCCAGCGTCTTCCCGGTCCCCGCCGGCGGGCGCCAGCGTCTGCGGCTCACCTACGAGCACGTGCTCGCCGCCGACGGCAACCGCGTCGACTACGCCCTGCCGCGCAGCGAGTCCCTGGCCCTGCGCGCCCCCTGGCACGTCTCGCTGGACGTCCGCTCCAAGGCCCCCATTTCGATGATCTACTCGCCCAGCCACGAGCTGGTGTGGAGCCGGCACGGGCGGCTCGACCCCCGGGTGGGCTGCTGGTCATCTTCGACTCCGGAAGCTCGTGACGGAGCCCACCTCCCGGTGGGTTCGCAGATCGGTGATTGCAGCCCGGATCTGCAGGAGATCCACCTCGGCCGGGAAGACCGAAAGGTCGATCACGTGCTGGGAATCGGTGGCATCGGTCCCGCTGAACACCTGGTTGCCGTTCAGGGCCAGCAGGTTGTCGTAGGGCTGGGCGGAGAGGTCCTCCATGACCGTCTCCATGAAGACCGCCGCGTCGGACACCCTCTTGGCCTGATCCACGCCCATGAGGCTGGTCGAGAGGGCGGCGGTGGAGGCCAGCAGCAGGGTGGCGACGATCAGGATGCTGATGACGACCTCGATCAGCGTGAGCCCCCGCCGACCTCCCCGGCGGCGGGCCATCCCCCTGGCGTCGCGTTCCCCCATTCGTCCCCCAATGCAGGGCTCCTGACCTACGGACGATCATTCATGCAACCTCGGGGCCTCAA
>CAZTTG010000175.1:0-4173 GCA_964615935.1 uncultured Planctomycetaceae bacterium
ATCCCGTTCTGACGGGACGACCGAGTCGGGCACCTCCACGGCGACCTACACGAGGTCCTGCTGCGCCAAGGGTGTGCCCAGGTGCCCAGAATGGCCCCTGGTGGACCCCATTCCGGGGCAATCTCCCCACTTCCACGGCCTCCCGATAGGCTTGGGGCACCCCGCCCGGGGCCGCCACCACCCCCGAGAACGTGGAACTTGAAACCGCCAACCCCTTTGGACGGCCTACCCTCCCAGGCTCATTCCGGCTTCAGCAACTCGAAGCTCGCTAGCAGGTCTTCGACGGCGGCGAGGTGTTTATCATGTTCGGCCTTGGTCGCGATGATGTTCAGGAGGTAGCCGAACGATCCCTGCGTCCAGAAGTACTCCGTGATGCACCACTCGACCTCGGAGTCCTTGGCGAGGCCACCGAAACTGGTGGTGTGGCCGGACGCCTCCCCCACGGTGAAGGGTTCGTTCTTGGTGACGTCGAAGTCGTTGTAGGTGGGACGGAACATCTCGATGCGTGCGCTCGTGAACGCCTTCTCCAGCGTGCCGACGGGGAGGCCGAAGGCCACGAAATGGACGTAGGCTCTGTCCGAACCGGGAATCTCGAAGCGGATGGTGGCGTTGGCTCCTCCTGGTCGCGACCGCGCAGTCCATCCGCTGCGCGCGCCGCTCGCCCGTCCCGCTCGGCCTGACGCTCGCGAGCTGGCTCGTCCTGCTGCTGCTCGTCGAGGCCCTCTTCGAGCTCTGGGGCGGCCTCGCGCTCGGCGCCCGCGGCATCGACCTGCTCCTGTGGTCATGGGGGCTGCTGGAGCTCTGCGTCGCGGCCTGGTGGTTCGGCCCGCGCAGCTCGCGCGCTCCCGGCCACCGGTGAGCCGCCTCAGTCCGGATCCCCGGTGAGCACCCAACCCGCCCAGTGATGCAGATCCGCGCCCTGCACGCGCAGCTCGCTCTTGGCGCGCCAGAGGGCTTCGTGGGCGGGGAGCTCGTCGACCCACAGGTGGCGGTAGAAGGCCAGCATGAGCTTGCGGGTCCAGGCGTCGTCCACCTTCCACAGCGAGGTGAGGGCGGTGCGCACGCCCGCGGCGTGCAGGGCGCTCCGCAGCGACTGGATCCCCTGACCGTCCTGCAGCCGTCCCGCGCCGGTCTGGCAGGCGGAGAGCACCGCCAGCTCGCAGGCGCGCAGGTCCAGGCCCGCCAGCTCCTCGGCGGTCAGGATGCCGGGCACGCGCCCGAGCTCGTCCATGCCCTCGTTGGCGCCCGCGAAGGCCAGGCCGCACAGGGTCATGGGGGCCAGGTCGGCGATCTCGTCTCCCCAGCCCGGGCGAGGCGGATCCGCACCCGCTCGAGCCTCCGCGGCTGCCGGCAGATAGCGCTCGTCCGCGAAGTAGCCGTGGGTCGCCAGGTGCAGGAAGCGGGCGCCCGGGGCGAGGGTCCGGAAGCGCGCCCGGGTGGCCCCCTCGCCCCGCAGCAGGGTCGCCGGCCGATCGAAGCTCCGCTCGAAGAGCGCCGAGATGCCCTCGGCCTCCTCCGCCGTGGCGGCCAGCGGCGCGAACGGCCGGGCGCCCTCCCCTGAGCGGACGCCCACCGGTGGCGCGGGGACCGACTCCTGCGTCGTGCGAGGAGCCGCGGGGATCGAGGCGTCGTAGGCCATGCCGCCCATCGCCAGGAGGCCGGCGGTTCCATCCGCGGGGCTCGGCGCGGGCCCGAGGAGCCGCGCCAGGGAGACCTCGACGAAGAGCGAGGTGCCATCGCCGACGACACCGTCCTCCGCGGGGAGGGCGTCGAGGGGGACGAGGTGCAGGAGCCCGTCCGGGCAGACGTGGAGCGCGCGCGCCTCGCCCGCGGTGGCGAGCACCGGATCCAGCACGAGCCGGCGCAGCTCGAGGCCGGCGCGCCGCGCCTCCTCGCCGACCGGCTGCGGCCGCGCGGGAGCGACCCCCCCGATCCCCGGAGCCCGCTCGCCCGCCCCCTCCCCCTGCAGGGTGGAGAGCCAGGCCCCCGCCGCGCGCGCCACGGGCTCCAGCTCGCCCAGCTCGATGCGGCTCAGCGAAGCGTCGGGGCGCACCACCCACGCCAGGAGCGCGGGCCGCGCGCGGAAGCCGGCCGCGCCCTCCTCGATCCCGACGCGCTGATAGCAGCGATAGACGACGGCGGCGGATCCCTCGGGAAGGGCCTCGGCCAGCCGTGAGAGCTCGACGTCGGGGAGCTGCGCGCCCCGCTCCTCGAGGCCCCCGCGCAGCAGGGAGTCGGCCCGGTCCCGGGCGCGGACGGCGGCGACGATCCGCTCGGCCTCGGCCGGACCCGAGGCATCGGCGCCCAGGGTCCCGGACACCATGTCGTTCAGCTGACCGCGAGCCTCCAGCGCGGCGGCGCGCAGCTTCGAGAGCTCCGGGTCCTCGGCCAGCACCCGCGGCAGGGCCGGACCGGTGACGGTGAGCGCGCGCAGGGTCTCGACCAGCTCGAAGATCTCCCGCCGCGGGAAGTCCTCGCCGTCGAGGTGATCGGCGAAGGAGAGCAGCGAGCTCACGTACCGCTCCGCCACCCGAAGTCTCTCGGACTGCTCGCGCGGGGAGAGCCCCAGCGCGCCCGCGGTCCGCGAGCGCAGGCCCGCCATGAGCTCCCGGAGGTGGGCGGTGGCCTCCGCGGGCTCGCCCAGGCCCACCTCCGCCCAGATCAGGAAGCTGCAGCGATCCAGGCGTTTGGGGTGGTCCGCGGGCAGGCGCTCCCGGTACACGCCGCCGACCGACTCGAGCAGCTCGCGCGCCGCCTCGAAGCGGCCCGCGTCGAGCATGAGCGAGGTCATGTCCGCGCTGAGGATGGCGAGGATCAGGGGGTCCGGGGAGCCGACGCTCCGCTGGAGCTCGATCTGGCGGCCGTAGAGGGCCAGGCCCTCCTCCTCCCGCCCCAGCTTCACGTAGACCGCGGCCAGGACGCGCCGCGCGAGCTGGACGTTCTGGTGGGTCTCCGGGAGCGCCCTCTCGACGTCCTCCAGGGCCTCCTCGAGCAGCTCGCGGGCCTCCTCGGCCGAGCCCATCACGAGGAGGAGGTCGGCCAGGGTGGCGCGGGTTCCGAGCAGCATCGGGTGGTCCGCGCTCAGGCGCCGCTCGAGCTGCGCCAGGACGTCCTCGAGCAGGACGCGCGCCCCCCGATGGTCTCCCATCATGCGCATGCTGTTGGCCAGGTTCAGCCGGGAGCGGAGGAGGTCGGGGTGGTCGGAGGACAGGGCCTTCTCACGAGCCGCGACCACCTGTTCTCCCAGGCAGATGGCCCCCGCGAAGTCCCCCTGGGCGCTCATGGCCGCGGCCAGGTTGGAGCGGGCCCGGAGAACGTCGGGATCGTCGTCCTCGCGGGTCTCGAGGAGGGCCGACAGGACGGCCTCGAAGCACGCCCGCGCCCCGGCGACGTCTCCCTTCTTGAAGCGGATCGTCGCCAGGTTGCTGCGTGCCCGGAGCAGCCCCGGATCGTCCCCCTCCAGGGTCTTCTCGCGGATCGCCAGCACGGCGCTCATCAGCTCCTCGGCCTCGTCCAGCTCGCCCAGGTACATGAGCTGGTTGCCGAGGTTGACCCGCGCTTCCTGCAGGGCCGGATGGTCGGCCGGCAGCAAGCGCTCGCGGATCCTCGTGGCCCACCGCCAGGCCCGGCGGGTCGACTGCAGGTCCCCGGCCTCCTGGGCCGCGAAGCCGAGATCCCAGCACAGGTTCGAGACGGGAAGCCCGAGCTGGTCCGGCTCGAGTCCGTCCACCAGGTCCAGTACGAGCCGGCAGGCCTCGCGGGCGTCCTCGAAGTCGCCCCGCGCGTTCGCCTGCTCGGCCCCCTCCAGGAGCGCGGCCAGCCGCTGGGGGGGATCCTGTGCCCGAGCGGCCATCGCCGGCGCGACGAGGGCGAGAAGGGCAAGGAGGTAGACCGCGCGCCTCACGCCCGATCCGTGGGCCGGACGGGCCTCTCCAGGCTGAGCCGGGCTGCCAGTTCGAGGGCGCATCGCTGGTGGGTCTCCAGTGCAGCCGCGCCCCGCCATCCCGTCAAGGCAGAGCATAGGAACTCCAAAGGGCCTTTCCTCGATGCGCGGTGCCCAGATCCGGGTCAGGCAGTACGGGAATGGCATCCTATCCCGGAATCCGGCGGACCCTGCGGGCGGAGTAGCTCAGTTGGTTAGAGCATCGGAATCATAATCCGAGTGTCGGGGGT
>CAZTTG010000176.1:0-4014 GCA_964615935.1 uncultured Planctomycetaceae bacterium
ACAGAGGAGGAGGGTGGAAAGGATCGAGAAGCTGCGCGTCGCCATGGCTGCCTCGGCTTCGGGGGTCGCTGGGCGCACCGGGTCCGGGCCCGTCCGGACCGGGTCATGGACAGAACGTACGGCGGGGCGCCGCGATTGGAAGATTCCGGGCTTTTGACCGGCGGCGCGGGCGCCGGCCCCCTCGGGGACGGGCACCGCACGCGGCGGCGGCGCCCCGCGGATTCCCCGATTGGGCCCGTGGGCCTCTCCGGGCGGCGATAGACTCTCGCCCCGTCATGGGATCGGGAAGGATCGTCATCGTCGGCGGGGGCATGGCCGGGGTCTCCACGGCCTGGTGGCTGGCCCGCGCCGGACGGCGCGAGGTGGTGCTGCTGGAGCGCGAGCAGGGCCTCGGCTGGCACTCCAGCGGGCTGAACGCCGCCATCCTGCGCACGGCCATCGCCGCCGGGCCCACGCGGCGACTCGCCGAGGAGAGCGCGCGCTTCCTGCGGCAGCCCCCGGCGGGCTTCGCGACCGACCCGCTGCTGGATCCGATCGGGCTCGTGGTGCTGGAGGGCGAGGAGGGAGCGCCCCCTTCGCCGTGGGTGGAGCCGCTCCTCGCCTCGGGCGATCTCGAGGCCCTCGACGATCGGCGGCTCCGGCGGATCGCGCCCCACTTCGTCCCGCTCGGCCGCCGGGCGTGGCATCTCCGGGGCGAGGGCCGCATCGACATCGCCGCCCTCCTGCAGGGCTTCGAGCGGGGTGCGCGGCGCGGGGGCGTCGAGATCCGCACCGGAGCGCGCGCGGCCGGGCTCCTGCTCTCGGGCGGCTCGGTGGTCGGCGTGCAGCTCGCCGACGGGACCGCGATCGAAGCCGAGCACACGGTCCTGGCCGCGGGCGGCTGGGCTCGCGATCTGGGTCGGATGGCCGGCTCACGCGCGGCCATGCGCCCGATGCGGCGTCACCTCCTGGTGACCGCTCCCGATCCCCGTGTGGACGGGAGCTGGCCCGTCGTCTGGGACGACCGGGCCGGCTTCTACGTCCGGCCGGAGAGCGGCGGGCTCCTGCTCAGCGCCTGCGACGAGGAGGAGGTCGATCCCGACGGATGCGCCGGGGATCCGGCGGTCCAGCTGGTCGTCGCCGCCAAGACCGCCGAGCGCCTACCCGGCTTCGAGGACGCCCCGGTGGCGCACTTCTGGGCCGGCGTGCGCACCCTCACGGACGACGACTGCCCGGTGATCGGACCCGATCCGGACGCGGCCGGCCTCTTCTGGGTGGCGGGCCTGGGCGGCCACGGCATGAGCGTCGCCTCGGCGATCGGCAGGCTCGCGTCCGAGCTCCTGACCGGCGAGGCCGCCGATCCGGACCTGGCCCGAGCCGTGAGCCCGGCGCGCTTCGGGGCCGGCTGCGCGGCCGGGACCTGAGGGCGGGGCGAGGCCGCGGCGAGCCTTGACTCCCCCGGGCCCAGGACCCACGCTCGGGCCCGTGGCCCACCCGCACTTCGGCAACCTCGGCGACGTCTGGAAGCACCTGGCGCTGGCGGAGGTGCTGGCCATCGAACGATCGAGGGCCTACTGGGAGACGCACTGCGGCGCGGCGTTGCATCCGATGGCTCCCTCGCCGGAGCGGGACCGCGGCATCGGACATTTCCTCGCGCACCTCGAGGAGGCGGACTCGCTGCGGGAGTCGGTCTTTGCCCAGGCGCTCGAGGCCGTGCGGATCGACGGCTACCTCGAGCTCTACCCCGGCTCGCCGGCGCTCGCGCACGCGGTGCTGGGCGACGTCGAGGGGGGATACCTCTTCTGCGACCTCGACCCCGCGTGCATCGAGAGCATCCGCGACTGCAGCCGCGAGCTCTCCTGGAGCAGCGCCTCCGTGCGCGCCCTTTGCGCCGATGGGCTGGAGACGATCGCGGAGGAGCTCGGTATGCGGAGTGCGAGGGAGCTCGAGGAGACCTTCCTCCTGATCGATCCGCATCGCGCGCTGGAGGCGGGCGAGGGGGGCCTCGATTCGGTTGACCTCTTCTGCCTGGCGGTGGAGCGCGGAGTCCGCGCGATCCTGTGGTACGGCTTCGACGAGCTCCCGGCGCGGACCGAGCTGAGGCGGGTCTTCCAGGCGCGCATCCACGGCAGCCCCATGCTTCGCGGTCGGAGCTCCCTGACCGTGGCCGAGGTTCAGCTGCTGGCGCCGCCCGGGACGCCCCTTCCCCCCGAGTGCGGTCTCCGGGGGTGCGGGATCCTGTGCGGTAACCTGCGCGGCTCCTCCCTGGCGGCGATCTCCGATCTCGGCCAGAGCCTCGTCTCGATCTACACCGACACCTGGCTGGATCGGGGGCAATGGGGGGCGTTGCGCCTCGAGGTGCAGCGGTTCTAGACCTCCAGATCCGGGATCGGGAGGAGTGCCGGGCCCGCTCGGGCGGGGCGCCGGAGGGCCCGCGTAGCCCCTAAAGGTCTGGCACCCCGCGGTCGACGAGTGGACCATGGGCGCCCCTCTCGCCCTCCCCACCCCGGGAGGCGGCCCCTCCCTGGCCAGTCCACCCCCGCCATGACCCTGCGACACCTCCGGCTCATCCTGTGGATCGGGCTGTACCTGCTCCTCATCGAGCTGGCGCTCGAGTGGCGCGCGGTGCGGCGGGGCTGGGAGGCCATGCTGCTGGGGGTGGAGGCCGGCGAGGCCACCTCCTACGACGAGCGCTTCGGGCCGCGCGAGGACTTCCCCTTCCGGAGCCTGGTGATCCCCCGCCGGGCGGAGGAGGGGGTGAGCCGCTTCTGGCTGGCCTCCTCCTCCTACGGCGAGGACCTCCAGCTCGAGCCCCACCACCTCTTCGCCCACCTCCTGGGGGAGCGGCTGAGCGAGCACGGGATCCCCAACCAGGTGCTCAACGCCAGCCGTTCGGGCTACTGGATCCCGAGCAACCTGCGCGAGCTGCGCGCGGAGGGACCGAGGTGGCGGCCCGACGCGGTGATCCTCTACCAGATGTCGAACGACATCGACAAGATCTCCACCGCCGTGCTGGCGCCCGGAGGGGGCGGGGAATCGGATCCCGAGATCGGCGGGGGTGGGGGCGATCCCTCGCAGGAGCCCGACGCGATCTCGCGCCTGGTCGAGCAGACCACGGTCTTCAAGCACATCAAGTCCCAGCTCACGGCGCGCCTGTCGAGGGCGCGGCTCCTGGTCGACGAGCTGGGGGAGGAGGGTGACCAGCGCTTCGAGCAGCTGGTGTGGGAGTTCGTGACCACCGTGCGCGAGCTGGACGCCCAGCCGGTGCTGTGCACCTTCGCCACCAGCCACCTGCACTCCAACCTGGACGAGCTGCCGCTGGAGTACGAGCTGAACCTCCTGCGCTTCAACATGCACCTCTCGGTGGAGGGCTGGGTCAACACGGTCGCGCGCTTCAACCGGGTCCTGCGGCGGGTGGCCGAGGAGGCCGGGGTGCCGCTGGTGGACCTGGCCCGCGAGGTGGGGGGGCAGTCGCAGCACTTCCGGGACTACCTGCACCTGACCGCCAGCGGCCACCAGATCGTGGCGGGGGCCATCGCCGACGTGCTGGGACCCAAGGTGCAGGTCCTGCAGGTCGAGGACCGGACCGGGTCGGAACCAGCAGGGGCGGGGCATTGAACTTCAACTCGCCCGAGTTCCTGCTCTTCCTGCCGGCGGTCATGCTGCTGTACACCGCCGTGTTCCGCCGGGAGTCCTTCCGGAACGTGCTGCTGCTCTGCGCCAGCTACGCGTTCTACATGTCCTGGAACTGGAAGTACGCGGGTCTGATCGCCCTCTCGACCCTGGTCGACTACCTCATCGGCCGCCGGATGGGGGTGGAGGAGCGCCCCAAGCTGCGCCGGCTGCTGCTGGTGATCAGCCTGGTGGTCAACCTGGGCCTCCTGGGGGTCTTCAAGTACTACAACTTCTTCATCGACCTCTCGCGGGACACCTTCTCGCTCTTCGGCCTGGACCTGTCCGTCACCCACCACCAGCTCCTGCTGCCGGTGGGCATCTCCTTCTACACCTTCCAGACCCTCAGCTACACGATCGATC
>CAZTTG010000177.1:0-3750 GCA_964615935.1 uncultured Planctomycetaceae bacterium
TGCTGACCGGCCTGCTGCTGGTCGCCGCCGGTCCGGCCCTCTCCCAGGGAGCGGACGACTGCACCCAGGCCCAGGGCATCAGCGGAGCGGGCCCCTTCGCCTTCCACAACACGAACGCGACCATGGACGGGCTCCCCGACGCCCTGTGCAACTTCTTCACCCTGCAGGACATCGACCACGACGTGTGGTTCGCCTGGACCGCGCCGAACACGGCCATGTACGTGCTCAGCACCTGCGGCCAGACCACCGTGGACACCAAGATCGCGATCTACGACGGGGGCTGCGGCGGGACGATCATCGGCTGCGGCGAGGACGACTGCGGCACCCTCCAGACCGAGGTCTGCTGGGTGGGCCAGGCCGGCAGCCTGTACCTGGTGCGGCTGGGCACCTACCCGGGAGCGGCCGGCGGCACGGGGACCTTCACCATCACCGAGATCCCGCCCACGCAGGATCCCGTCGGCGGCCACAACTACCTGGCGGTCAAGCAGCCGAACATCACCTGGGATGCCGCCCAGGCCATCGCCGCCGGCAGCACCTGGTCGGGCCAGCCGGGGCACCTGGCCACCCTCACCGACCAGGCCGAGAACGACTTCGTCTACGGCCTGGCGGACGTCCACTGGTTCTGGGTGGGCGGCTATCAGGACGTGAACGATCCCGCCTACAGCGAGCCGCTCGGGGCCTGGAAGTGGGTCACCGGCGAGACCTGGTCCTACGCCAACTGGTACGCCGGAGAGCCCAACAACACCGGCGCCCACGGGGACGAGAACTACCTGGAGCTCCTGACCGCGGCCGGTGGCTTCGCCGATGCCTGGAACGACGCCCACCCTCTGGAGCACCCCGCCGGGTACGTGGTCGAGTACGGCCCGGGGGGCGTGCAGGTCTACTGCACCGCCAAGGTCAACTCCGCCGGCTGCACCCCGGCCATCGCCGCCAGCGGCACCCCCAGCGTCACCGACCCCAACCCCTTCGACATCACCGCCGGCAACGTGCTCGACAACAAGGTCGGGATGCTGTTCTACGGCTACGCCCCGGCGAGCATCCCCTTCCAGGGCGGGTGGCTGTGCGTCCAGCCGCCCATCAAGCGCACCTGGCCCCAGCACTCGGGCGGCAGCCCGCCCCCGCCCGACTGCACCGGCCAATACACCTACGACTTCAACGGCCGCATCCAGTCCGGCGTCGATCCCTCCCTGAGCGCGGGCGCCCTGGCGGCGGCCCAGTACTGGACCCGCGATCCCGCCAGCCCGAGCACCACCGGATTGACCGACGCGGTGATGTTCGTCATCGAGCCCTAGGCCGGCTCGACCGCCCCTCCTCCGGCTCGCCGGACCCCGAGAGGTCCAGCAGCCAGGCCCGCGGCACCTGCGTCTCGACCGCGCGGCGCGCGAGGTTGAACCAGCGGCGGCAGCCGTCGAGCACCCGCGAGTCCGCCGAGGCCACCACCGCCTCGGAGGCCACCAGCCTCGCGTCCACGCGGTCCTCCAGCTCGACGCTCCAGCTCCATCCTCCCTCGGACGCCCGCTCGCGGATCAGCTCGGCGAGGCGCCCGCTGTTGGAGACCGGCCGATCGAGGAGCCAGGTGCAGGGTCCGGCTCCGAGCTCGGCCAGGGTCCGGCCGATGAGGTCCACGGCCGGGGCGGTCTCCGCCACCCGGCGCCAGGTCCCGTGCAGGCTGGCCACGTCGCGCAGGCAACCGTCGCGGCCGAGCAGCACCACCCCTCCGCCCAGGGCCACCTCGACCGTGGTGAGGACGTTGTAGCCGTCGATCAGGAGGGCGCGGCCGGCCACTTCCTCTCGCCGCGCCCGCTTCGCGCCGCGCTCGATCCGCGCGGCCTCGGCGCAGGCCGAGCGCGCCACCGCGTCGCGCTGGCGGCTGGTCAGGGCCAGGCGGTTCCCCACCAGCTCGAGCGAGGATCGGTCGCCGTAGTCCCGGCTCAGGAGCCACGAGAGGTGCTCCGCGGCCTCGGCCAGCGCGGGCTCCCTGACGGCCGCGAAGAGCTCCGCGTCCCGCGGGCCGGCCGAGCGGTGGGATCTCGTGTCCGGAGCCATCGCCCGAGCATACGCCTTCGCGCGCCGGCCCGGGTCCCCTCCCCCCGCGCCTACGTCCCGGGGGTCGCCTCCCCCGCCGCCGGCTGCGCCGCCGCCGACCCGTAGAGCCATACCCAGGCGCGCTTCAGGTCGTCGAGCACCAGGTAGGCGCAGGGCACCAGGATCAGCGAGATCACGGTGGCGAAGACCACCCCGAAGGCCAGCGAGACCGCCATGGGCACCAGGAAGCGGGCCTGCAGGCTCTGCTCCAGCAAGAGGGGTGTCAGCCCGGCGAAGGTGGTCATCGTGGTCAGCAGGACCGGGCGGAAGCGGGCGATGCCCGCGGTCCGCGCCGCCTCCACGACCGTCATGCCCGTCCCGCGGTTGCGGTTCACGAAATCGACCAGCACCAGGCTGTCGTTCACCACCACTCCGGACAGGGCGATGATCCCCATCAAGGACAGGATGGAGAGGTCCATCCCCATGACGAAATGCCCCGCGATGGCCCCCACCATGCCGAAGGGGATGGCCAGCATGATGATCGCCGGCTGCAGGTAGGAGCGGAAGGGGATCGCCATCAGGCCGTACATCGCGAGCAGGGCCAGGAGCAGCAGCCGCCCCCCGGTCATCAGCGTCTCCATCTGGTCGAGGCTCTGCCCCTCGAGGGTGTAGCGCACGCCGGGGTGCGCCGCCAGGAGTCCCGGCAGGACGTCGGCCTCCAGGGTTTCGATGATCTCGTTGGGGTTGGCCACCGTGTGGTCGACGTTGGCGGTGACGTCCACCATGCGCCGCCGGTCGGCGCGGGCGATGGTGGAGTAGCCCTGGCGCCGGTCGGAGCTGGCCACCGCCGAGAAGGGGACCTCGCCTCCCGAGGAGGTGCGGACGCGCATCGACTCCAGGCCGTGCAGCGAGCGGCGGTCCTCCTCGGGGTAGCGGACCATGACCTTCACCTCGTCCCGCCCGCGCTGCACGCGCTGCGCCTCCTCGCCGTAGAAGCCCTGGCGCACCTGGCGCGCGAGGGCCATACGCGATAGCCCCAGGGCCTCGGCCGAGGGCTCGACGTCGAGCACCAGCTCGTCCTTGCCGCTTCGGTAGGTGTGCTTGGCGTCGAACACCCCCCGGTAGTTGACCAGGTGCCCCTTGAGCGCCTCGGCCACCGCGCGCAGCTCGTCGATGTCGTGGCCGGTGAACTGGATGTGGACGGGGTCCCCGGCGTGCATCAGCGCCGAGGCGAAGCCCAACTCGGTGGTCCCGGCGATCGGCCCGCACAGCTCGCGCCAGCGGTTGGTGATCTCGGCGCTGGAGATCTCGCGCTCCTCGCCGGGGACCAGCTCGATGACCACCTCGCCGTAGTGCGAGCCGACGATCGGACCGCCGGCCGCGGCGAATCCCCGCTTCTGGGTGAGGAAGGGCTGCTCGCCGATCGAGGCCATGAGGTTGCGGACGACCCGCCGCGGCCCATCGGCGTCCTCTCCCTCCAGCTCTCGGCGGAGCTGGAGAGCCGACTCCTCCAGCCGGGCCACGGCCCGGGCGGTGGCCTGGGCCGAGGTCCCCGCGGGCATGGCGAGCTGCGCGGCGACCACGTCTCCCTCCACGTCGGGGAAGAAGAAGAACTTCACGAAGCCCCCGCCCACCAGGCCGCCGGCGGCCAGCAGGGTGGCGATCCCCGTCGCGATGGCCGCGTAGCGCCAGTGCAGGGCCAGCGAGAGGGAGGGGCGGTACACG
>CAZTTG010000178.1:0-2402 GCA_964615935.1 uncultured Planctomycetaceae bacterium
GCCAGGCCTGCCACCAGCTCTACGGCTACGGGGGTTTCCTGGGTCCCGACCTGACCAACGCCGCGACGGTACACGGAGCCACGGGCCTGCGAGAGCGCCTGGAGCAGGTGATGTCCCATGGCTCGGCGGGCATGCCACCGATCGAGGCCAGCGCCGCCGACCTCGACGCCCTGACGGCCTGGCTCGTCCACCTGGACGCGACCGGCATCGGGCAGGCGAGGGCTCCGAGCGCCCTGAGCCCGCAGGAGCTCTTCGAGCGGGCGAACCGGGAGCTGCTCTCCGTCGGTCCCCTGGCACGGGGCTTCGAGACCTACCGGGCTCGCGCCTGCAGCGCCTGCCATCTCCCGCTCCAGGAGACGAACGACGGCGCTCCCGACCTCTCCCTGGCCGCCCGGCGACTCGACCCGGACGGCCTGATGGCCGTGCGCGCGCACGGCCGTCCCTCGCCCTGACCGGCGAGCCCCATGACCCGCGAGCCCCCCGCGCACCTCCTCCACTTCTTCGCGACCTTCGTGCCCGCCGGGCCCCAGGTCCGGACCGCCAAGCTGCTGGCCGGCTTCGGGAGCCGCTACCGGCACACGATCGTGGCCATGGACGGCCAGACCGAGGGGCGCGAGCTCCTCGATCCGGCGCTCGACTGGCGCTTCGTCGAGGCCCCCCCGAGGGCGGGGAGTCTCATGACCACGGCGCGGACGAGGGCCATGATCCGCCGCGAGGCGCCCGACCTGGTCCTCACCTACAACTGGGGGGCCATCGACGCCGCCGTGGCCGCGCGCAGCCTGGGCCTGGGCCCCCGGCTGGTGCACCACGAGGACGGCTTCCGCCCCGACGAGGCGCAGGCCCCCAAGCTGCGCCGCAGCCTGGCCCGGAGGCTGGCCCTCTCGGGGATCGCCCGGGTGGTGGTCATCTCGAAGAACCTGGAGCGGGTGTCGTCCGAGCACTGGAAGCTCGCGCCCGGCAAGGTCCTCTTCATCCCCAACGGCATCGACGTGGAGAGCTTCGAGGAGGCCGACGGGAACCCCGCCCTGCGGGCCGAGCTGGGGATCGGCGAGGGGGCCCTGGTCCTGGGGGCGGTCGGGCACCTGCGCGAGGAGAAGAACCTGGCGCGCCTCCTGCGGGCCGCCGCGGCCCTGCCGGAGGAGCTCGGGGCGCACGTCCTCCTGGTGGGCGACGGGCCCGAGCGGGAGGCCCTGGAGCAGGAGGCCCGGCGCCTGGGGATCGCCCCCCGGGTGCACTTCGCCGGCTACCAGGGCGACCCGCGGGCCCACTTCCGGGCCATGGACGTGTTCTGCCTGACCTCGAACACCGAGCAGATGCCCATGGCCCTGCTCGAGGCCATGGCCTCGAGCCTGCCGGCGGTGGGCACCGACGTCGGAGACGTGGGCGTCATGGTGTGCCGGGGTGAGGACTTCGTCGTGCCGCTGGGCGAGGAGGGGGTCTGCGTGCGAGCCCTCACCGATCGCCTGGCGCGGCTCGCGCGCGATCGCGAGCTGCGGGTCCAGCTCGGGCGGGAGAACCGCGAGCGCACCATCCGGAGCTACAGCACGACCGAGATGGTGCGGGCGTATCTCGAGGTGTACGAGGCCGCGCTCTCCGCCTGAGGAGGCGAGGCGCGTTCCCTCCTCCGTTGCCACCCGGGCCCACCTCGCCTACGCTGGGGGATTCCCGGCGCCCGATCCGGCCCCACCCCCCCCCCGAGAACCCCACCCACCATGCCCGACGAGGGCCCCCCCCAGTCCGGCCCCGGCCGGGTCCCCCAGCGCGGTTTCCGCGGCCGCGAGCCCGGCGCTCCGCCGGATCCCGATCCCTTTCCCGATCACACGGTCCTGCGCAGCGAGCGCATCTACGACTCGCCCTGGTGCGGCCTGCGCCGCGACATCCTGGAACTCGAGGGCCAGACCGAGCACGAGTACCACGTGTTCGAGATCGCCGACGCGGTGGTGGTCGTGCCGGTCCTGGAGGACGGCTCGATCCTCTTGATCGGCCAGCACCGCCACCCCACCGGCCGCACTCACTGGGAGGCCCCGGCGGGTCGCATCGCCGATGGCGAGACCCCCGAGGCCTGCGCCCTGCGCGAGCTGCGGGAGGAGACCGGCTACCGCGCGGGCCGCCTGGTCGCCCTGCCGGGCTTCTTCCCCACCAACGGCATCAGCGCCCACTACGCCCACGTCTTCGTCGGCCTCGACTGCGTGCGCGAGGGCGACCCCCAGCCCGACAGCACCGAGCAGATCGTCAGCCGCAGCTTCACCCGGGACGAGGTCGAGAAGCTGCTGGCCGCCGGCCGCATCCAGGACGGCTTCGCGGCGATCAGCCTGATGTACTACCTGCGGCTCGATCCGCGCTGAGGCCTCGGGGGACGGGTCAAAAGCGGCCAGTTGGGGACGGGTCAAATGCGGCCAGTC